>NZ_MVFY01000004.1 GCF_002042885.1 Citrobacter portucalensis | reverse complement strand
CATTGTTATAATCAATAGTTTTTGCTTCTTTTATTATGTCGAACTTATACATTCCACATAGGTATTTATGTGTGATATTAATTACTGTTGTCCGAGCAATATCGAACGTTTCATCGGCCGCTGTTGGTTTAATTGCAAAGTTTTTTTGTTCTTTTGACTCAACTCCAGGGTAAGAGATTGCATTAATGTTATTGTTTTTGAATATTAACTGGGATAGTGTTCTTGTATAAATATAATTGTTTTTTACTGCGTTTGAATCGGATAGTAATGAAGCCAGGAAGGTATCTGAAAAAATTAAACTATCTAAAGATGCTGGGTCTGTTTCCTCCACTACATTACGAATTATATCTTCGAATTTTGAGTCACCCCATCTAAAAAATTTTGATATTTCACCAATCGAGCAACAATTTATAAACCTATTCTCCTTAAATTTGAATCCTGTAAGCTGTATGTAGTCTCCCACATTTGCATGAACCTCTGACAAAGCGGCATGATGCCCTGTGGATAAATAAAAAATTGATTCATTTATATTGTTCAGCCTGCCTGCTTTTACTACATACTCTTCACGAGGATAAATTACATCACTAATGTTATTGAATCCATCGTGTTTATTATTGCATATCCTTGCTCTCCATAATGGAGTATCTACAGTATAATCATACATCATTATAGCTGTGTTTTTTCTGATGGTGTTTATTGTCTGATGAATGGTTTCTACATCATTGAATATATTTAGTCCAGAAGCCAAGTTGTTTAATTCATCCAATGGTAGTAGTTTTTTTAACACAGTCATTACATTCTCAATGTTCAGAATAAAACAATAGGGAATAATTCTAACTCCCCTTGATGTTTCATTTCATTAGCTATAGTCTGCGCATGTTACACCGTTGTCTCCGACAACAGCCAATGCTTCAGCGCAATCGGAACTGCGCCAGCGATTTGAGAGAAGCGCCTTCGGGTGATCGCAAGCCAATATCATAGGGAAAGAAGCGTGGCCTGAGACTGATGCCTTCGGGTGGCCGCAGCCAAAATCGTCGCAATCTGAGAGACGATGCCTTCGGGCGATAACACCGTTTAACCTTTGAGAACGGTGATCGCAAACGCGATAAAGGTACACTTCAACGCAGGGCAACAATGTCTGCCCGACATCCTTAAAGCTGTTTTCCTTTGGACTTACGTCCAGCTTATCCCGGCAACATTTGCGGCTCGTTGCTATGCCAATTGGAACATTTGGCATCTGCAAGAGCAGCATTTGGCGGCGGGATATGTGCAGCGTCACTTGTGTAAGAGCGGTTAGCGATACCAAGTGACGCTGCGCGAAAGGGCACCGTCTTAGCAGGCGGAATGCGGTCTTTCAGCACTCTGTACAGTCTGACGCACACGTAGCCACGGTGTTCAGACTGGGGAAATAGCATCTTTAAGCACACTTTTTAACCATAACGTCTTATCACGGAACGTATCCATTCACGGAGAAACCATGAGATCAGGCGTATCAACTTCAGGAGAAAATTCGACTCGGTATCGATGGCAATGTCAGTGAAAGCTGACGTATGGAGGTAGTCTGACTGACGTCAGGACGGCATACGCCGCGAACAGCTCTGCGAGCTGGGGAACCTCGTAAAAACTCAACATGTTGTCACCCCGATGCACAGATACCCGTCGAGACGCAGGAAGCGCAAAACCTAACCGTGCCGTCGGGGCCAGATGTATCACTCATGTTCTGTGTGAAGACTCGGAATATAGATCGCGCTTGTTTTCTTATTTTCGGAAGAAGAGCTTGATCTGTATTTCTTTGTGAAGGAGGACAGGTATGTCGAAATTAAGTAAGCAGCTGGTTACGTTGGCAAGGCAGGGAGGTGGTGGGTTCAAGACTATCGCGGATCGTTCAAAGATCGCCTCCCGTGTATCGGAGAGAATAGCCAAATTAAATATTCAGATCCGGGATGTGAAGCATATAAAAACTAATCATATTGAGCTGTATATCAGGAGTCGCCAGGCCGAAGGGATATCTAAAAGAACGATGCAGAATGAGATGGCAGCAATCAGAAATATGCTGACTGTTGCTGGTCGGACAAAACTTGCTGATCCTGGTCATGAGAAATTAAGTAATTCAGCTCTCGGATTAGCCGATGCCAGTCGTGACGGTACTAAAGTCGCAATAAGTAGCGAACGCTATCTCGCAGCGTTCGCTTATTCAGAGAGGCAAGACGTTGGCGTAGCCGCTGCAATGCAGGTTGCTCGTTATTTTGGTTTGAGGACAGAAGAAGCAGTGCAATCTGTTAAATCATTAAAAACCTGGCAACGTGCATTATCGTGTGGTGATGATCGTGTCAGGATCGTATTTGGCACAAAGGGAGGACGGCCAAGAGATACGACGATTATCGATCGCGATAAAATGCTAAGTGCTGTCAATTATGCGCTGAAAGTTGCTTCTGAAAATAATGGTAAGCTGGTTGATAAACCGGATCTGAAATCAGCGATTGACCGCTATCGAAATATTGTCAGAGATGCGGGATTAGTAGGAAAATATGCGCCTCATAGTCTGCGATATGCCTGGGCTGGTGAAGCGATGGAATATCATAAAAGCAAGGGGATGAGTGACGATGAGGCGAAAGCCATGGTGTCTATGGATCTGGGGCACGGTGATGGTCGGGGGCGTTATATTGAACGTGTTTATAATAAACCAGATATCGAGGAATAATTAAACCCGCTTGCCTCTGCGGAATATAAGCGATAGCATTTAAACGCTAACTCGTTGTCTTCGACAACAGCCAATGTCCCGGTAATCAGAGAGGGACGCCTTCGGGTGATTACCAGCCAAAATCGTCATGACCTGAGAGGCGATGCCTTCGGGCGGTAACGTTGTTTAGCCTTTGAAAACAGCGGTCGCTTTCGCGATGAAGGTACACTTCTCACCACAGCGGATTTTCCGCTATCAATGTTGTTACTCACCCTAAGGGAATACGCTTCCCGCAGGGGATCGGTGTTCCCTTTTTTACGTAAGGAATACACCGATGACGAATCGCTTATCTCTGGCATTTACGCCTGTTTCTATCACGCTCCCGGCCTGGGAACACGCTATTGAAGTGTTTGATTTTTCCCAGTGGGAACGTCGGCAATTTGCGCTGATTAAAGCTGCGCAGGATGCCTGGAACCATCGCTCAGATCCTGACATTCAGCAGGTGACATTTTCGCTGACGTTGTTTGTCCGTCTGGGAGGTGAAACTGCCGAACGGACGCAAAACTTTGTCGCCAGATATGTTGACGATGCACTGGTTGTAACTCTGGGAGAATGAGAGATGAAAATTCAGCTTGAACTGACTGATGACGAAGCGCTGGCATTGTCGCATCTGGCTCAAAGTCTGACATGGAACACGATGCGTGATTTTGTCATGACTAACAGCGAATGCGATGAAATGCTTGATGCGGTCCAGAAATTAGAAAGAACGTTGACGGAACATGGCTTCAGGCACCAGTACGGCTGTCTCGCTTAAACCTTAGCTTGACCCTTGCGGGGATTGATTTCCCGTCAGGGAGCAATCCCTGCTTTTATTCACAGGGATATCAATATGACATCGAAATACACTTATCTTCCGGTTGCGGATTATCGCAATACGACTGAGCGATTATTCCGTCAGGCGATTGTTCATTACAGTGCCTGCGTGGGGAATGATGAACGAGCTTCCTGGCGTAGTCAGTCCATTATGGCACTGGAAATCACAGCGGATATCAACTGCAAGCGTGCAACCGAACGTGACCGGCGAAATTTTCTTTCTGCCAGGAAGCGTTTACAGGAACGCGTTAACAGTGTGCTGGCTTCCGGGGAGGTATGTCATGGTTAACGTAACGATGATTGACATGCAGCCCGTTCCCTTTGGTCTGGTTCTTCTGAAATATCTGCATACTCCACGTCGCGTGGCTCCGTTTTTAGCGTGGGCTAAGCGTTTGGGTGATGATTATGAAGAAACCAGCCGGTGGGAAGGTCGGACGTTGTCAAACAACGGATTCTATCTTGTCCCAAACTCCCGTCTGACTTATGGCGTCAGCGTGGCCGGGAATGGCTATGAAGGCACCATGACGGCAGAGGCTTTTGGCATCACGCTGTCTTTATTTGCCCTCGGGCAGATCGCCAATACGACGGAAGAGGACAGCGATATCCTGCTTTACCACGCTTTGCGCGATTACGCGTTGGATCACTCTGAATCGGTCGAAATTATGGCCGCGATAGACTGATGTTCTACTTTAGCCCGTGCAGGGATTTTTCTGCCTGGTTACATCAATCCATATCGCCCCTACAGGGAACTCGTTTCCCGGTGGGGAGGACGGTTCCTTTTTAATTACTGAGGAACTGACCATGATGACAGACCAGACAAATAGCGTATTTTCTGTTGAAGATTTATGCGAGCTGGCAAAACTTGAAGGTGATTTATTGGTTGTGGCCGCATTCGAACGTCTGGATATCGGAACACAACCGGATGAGGATAACTTCACGGATAATCAGTGGACGATTGCCAGTCTGGCCCGAACTTTTGCACGGGGATGTGCTGGCGATTTGCCGCGTTATGCGCACCCTTCATGTAAAGCTCTTTTCGATGAGGTTATGGAGTTTGCCAGAACAGTATGTCCGGGAACTTGGGATCATTTTTTCAAGATTGGCCTGGATGAATCGATAGCTATGGCTGCGATGGACTGACTTTTTACTTTAACCCGAACGGGGATTGTTCCCCGTTCGGGAGCCATCCCCGTTTTTTTATTGACGGGAATGGCATATGACGAAGAAAACTACCAACCGCAAATCAGCCCCACGGCAGGATTTGTTCCAGACAGTTACTGATAAGATTATTACGGCGCTGGAGAACGGGACGACACCCTGGCGTAAAGCATGGCAAACCGGAAAAGAGGGTTTGCCTGCTAATGCCATCACTGGTCGGAACTACAGCGGTATTAACGTGATGCTGTTATGGATCGATGCCGCCGATAAGAGATTTCATTCCAATCGCTGGCTGACGTTCAAACAGGCGCTGGATGCCGGTGGTAATGTCCGGAAAGGTGAAAAATCGACGCTGGTGACGCTGTTTAAACCGTTCCAGAAAGAGGCTACGGATGACAGCGGTCAGCCGGTGTTTGATGAGAATGGTGAGGTGGTTATGCGGGATCGCTGTTTTATGACCAGCTTCCACCTCTTCAACGTTGAGCAGTGTGAAAACCTGCCCGACAACCTTTACCCGGAAATACCGGTTTTGCCCGACGTGGAACGTATCGCCCGGGCAGAACAGATCGCAGCCTGTAGCGGCGTGTCTGTGATACACCTCCATCAGGATCGTGCGTATTACCGCCCGGGTGTTGACCACATTATGATGCCGGAAGCCGCTCAGTTTGATTCGGCGGAAGACTACTACAGTACGCTGTTGCATGAACTGGTGCATTCCACCGGTCATACTTCACGGCTGGCACGTGAAGGCATTGTTTCTACCTCGCAGAAGTTTGGCGATCCAATTTATGGATTTGAAGAGCTCATCGCGGAGATGGGATCGGCATTTCTGTGTGCTGAACTTGGCATTCATGGCGACCTGCAACATGAGAGCTATATTGCCTCGTGGCTGCAAACGCTGAAGGAAGACAACCGCGCTGTATTTCGTGCCGCTCGCTTTGCCCGCGAAGCGTTTGAATATTTGGTGTTGCGTGAACAGGCGCTGGCAGCGTAACCCGCTTTACCAACGTTGATTTAATCAACCCGTCACCTCTCAGGGGAAACATTCCCCTGAGGGATGTTTCCCTTTATTTACGGAAACATCCTTATGGAAAACCACAATTCGCATATTGCGGAATTTATCTCTTTGTTTAACCAGACTGCGCGTTATCACCGTCGTTATGAAGTCTTTCGGGATTTTGTGCAAATGGCTGTATGTGCATTGCACAACGGTATTGTTCATTCTCCTGAACTGGAAAATGAGTACCTGTCGATTGTGAAACGTTATCAGCGTGAAGATGTTGAGCGATTGTCGCAATTACTGGGAATACTGGTACTTGGGTTGTCGATCACCCCGGGGGATTTTCTTGGCCGGGTATTTATGATGATGGAACTGGGAGAGTCGCAACGGGGACAGTTTTTCACGCCGTACGACGTTTCCCGGATGATGGCAAAGATGACATTCACCGGCATTGATAAAGTGATGGTGGGAAAACCGTTCATTACGGTCAGTGAGCCAGCTTGTGGGGCCGGTGGGATGGTTATTGCACTGGCAGAAGAGTTTGCTGCTGCGGGATACCATCTTCAGCGGCAGTTCTTCGTGGTTTGCGTGGATGTCGATCCTGTCGCCGCTGCGATGTGCTTTATCCAGTTAACTCTGCTGGGGATACCGGCAGAAGTGATAACCGGTAATTCGCTGACGCTTCAGCATACGCGAGCGTTGAGAACCGCAGCGTACTATCTGAATGGCTGGCAGAACCGTTTACAGGACAGTTAACAATAATTATTTATACCTGGATACTTCTGTGGGAATATCCAGGTGTTTTTTAAGATCTGACTCTCTCGAAAGAGAGATCTTTACCTTCAAATTCACCATGTTGTGACAAGGTAATCTTGAATCGTTTGAAGGTACTGAAAAATTCGTCTCTGCTCATCTCAATGTCGATTTTTTTAAGATTTTTTATGTTACTGCCTACGTAGGCATGAATTAAGACGCAATGAATGCCTGAGTAGAATTCAATAGCATGAAGCATTTCGTCTTGTGTCAGCTGACCACTATTTTCCAGGTAACGATGGAAGTCTGTCAGGTCAGCGTTATCGGCTGCGACAGATCCCTTCCAGTCATCATATTGGACGCTTGCTGTAAAATTGGTGGTTTCCATTCTCATCCTCTAAGTGGATTTTTTATTCAGGGAGTATCTGATCATATCGAACCTGGAACGATATGGACTATATGTCAGATGACCTACACTATAGGCATCCTCTTCATGGGAGGTACTTATTGTTCTGGATAAATAATTATTGATTGCCTGATTATCAGAGAGATTTAACGTAGCAATTTTGTCTTATGACAGGTTTCCACTATGTTGAATCTGAAATCTTTTCTCCGTCCGGGACGTTCACGCCCGGATGCTCTCCCGGACGTTGAGGCGACAAAACCCTCTTTGCCTCCTGGATACTTCCGCCCCATGACAGCCAGCGAACTGCTGGCGACAACCCGCCGCCAGCAATGGCTGCAATCACTCTGGGATTATTCGTCTCTGCCAAAAGACATGTATCGACAGTATTACCTTGCTCCGCTGGAGCATTGTGTGACGCTGATGCAGCAGTTTCCTCTTACGGAAAGTGGGCCGTATGCCCGTCCCGGAGGGATGGCTGACTATATGCTGGAAACGGTGTCGTATGCAGCACGATTGTCGAAAAGCTACATGTTGCCGGTTGGCGCTCCGCCTGAAGAACAGGCGGCGCAAAACGCGGTCTGGAATGCGGTGGTGGTTTATGCGGCAATGCTGCCTTCGCTTGAATATCTTTGTCACCTCCACGTCGAGCTGGAGAACGGTAAATGCTGGTTTCCTCTGCTGGATGTACCTCCAGAACCTTATCGCTTTTGTTTTGCGCCGGAACAGTCTCCGGAACGGTTGCAAAGTTTTGGCGCAATGCTGGCATGGAAGATTATTCCTCCTGAAGCGATTAACTGGTTGAGTAGCTGGCCGGAAGCCATCAGGAACCTTTCAACATACCTGACCGGTTTTCGGGCGCAGTCGGGCGTAGTCAATGCCATTGTGTCTGAGGCTATACGCCTCACTGCCGGAGCGCCGGAAAGTGAGACACTGGTTGCACCGGTGGCAATAGTTTCGGTTCAGGCGGAACCATTGCAGGGGGACGCGTTGTTGTCCGGATTAGCTGATGATGTGCCAGCGCTGATGGCATCGTATTCCGAAGCGGAAACCCTTCCGGCAGCGGAACCTGTTCCCGCAATGGATGCGGGCCTGGTATTACCGGATGTGCAGGAGGAGCGGGACGATACTGATGCGTTGCTGGTAATGATGGGCTTCGCCACCGCTGATGCAGCAGAAACCGGAGAAATCACACCATCCGCCGAGTCGAATGAACCCGGAGAGGCATTCTGGCAATGGCTGGTCAAGGGATGTCGTTCCGGTAGTCTGATTCCGAACAAATCTGACGGGCGGATTCATCTGGTCGCCGGTTACGTGTTTCTGCGTGCGCCGGGGATTTTTCACCAGTATCTGACAGAGACGAATGCGCCGGGAGAGGATAAGGCCCGGCTTCAGAAAGCATTTGAGAGACTGGGGCATCATCGGCAGGACAATGGCACGATGTATACCTGCCAGCTGTACCAAAACGAGCAACGGGAAGGGCGCTTTCAGAAACTGAGTGGCTACCTGGTACTTGCCAGTAAGGTCTATGACAGCGATAACAATCCAGGGGATAACCCGTTATTGATTGTTATATAAGGATATTCTAATGAATTCGTGTACCTTTGGGCTTCTTACTGAACAGTATTTTTACAGCAAATCATTACGACCGGCGACGGAGTGGAGCTACCAGAAAGTGGTTCGTTCATTTGAAGGGTTTACATCGTTTAACCCGACTAAGATCGATCACCTGACGGTGCTGAAATGGCGTCATACAGTGCTGAATGACCAGAACTGCGCGACCCGAACGTGGAATAACAAAGTTGCCCACATGAGGGCGTTGTTTAATTTTGGCATCAAGCAGGGGCTTTTGCCGCAGACTGAAAATCCCTTCAATGGCGCGGTTGTTCGCCCGGGCACGAAAAAGAAGAAGACGCTGACACAGACGCAAATGGACGCGATGTACCGACTGATGGAACAACATCTGGACGCAGAGACAGGGAAGGGGAACAGCAGCATGTTCAATGGTCGCAGAAATGCGCTACTCCCGGCGTGGTTCTGGCTGACGGTGGTAAATGTTTTTCGTTATACCGCGATACGGCAAAACCAGCTTCTGCATATCCGGCTGGGTGACATCAATCTTGAGGAGAAGTGGATTGATCTGAATATCGAGGGGGCGAAAAACCATCGCGAGCATCGGGTTCCGATTGTTTCGTCGTTGTATCCTTCGCTGGAGGAACTGGTGAGAAAAGCCGGTGAGGCAGGGATGGAGTCGGGTGATCAGGTGTTCAATGTGGGTTGGTTCGACCTGATGAGAAAAAGTAAGTACCCGAAGGTGATGAACGAGTACCCGCTGAGAGCGTTCTTCCGGCGTTTATCCCGGGAATGTAAGTTTACAATCACACCGCATCGGTTCCGACATACGGTGGCAACACACATGATGAAATCACCTGAGCGTAATTTGTACGCGGTGAAGAAACTGCTGGGTCATGTCAGCATTACATCGACGCTTGAATACATTGATGAAAGTGTTGATAGCCTGCGGGATATACTCGAAACCGAATTGATGTAGTGAGGAAGGCTTCAGGAATGGCGTCAAATACTTACATTATTTGACATTGAAAAGATTTCTTGCAAATATCAGACGTGAAAAAACAGACTTGCTCGAACAAGTCTGTTTCTCAAGAGCCTTTCTTTCAACAACAAGTAACAGCGTTACATCGTGTTTTTACTGGCTCGCCTTCTTGTCCGTCAAGATTGCGTCATGCAAATCTGACCAACCGGCTTTGAATAGTGGTGCCCGGACTCGGAATCGAACCAAGGACACGGGGATTTTCAATCCCCTGCTCTACCGACTGAGCTATCCGGGCAACGGGGCGCATTAAACCGTATTCACGTCTGTCAGTCAATCAAATTTCTGGAAACATTGTTCAACCGCTTAATATTGCGGCAATCTGCATGGTTATGCCTGAAGTTTGCACAAATCTTTCCGACAGAGGCGACGAAAACAGATAATGCTCGCTTAGGTCAGCGCACCGCCCATTCGACACTGGGCAAAGCGCAGGATATCTTCAGCCAGGCGGTGTGCCGTTTCGACATCTGCATGGCTACGATTAACCAGCATGCGGCTCAGGCAGCCTTCCAGCACCAGTTCCATCTGTTTGGCGACCATTGCCGGGTCGTCAACTTCCAGCGTCGTCAGCAGCTCATGGGTGAAGTCATGTGCCGCCTTTTTTTGCTGATCGGCTAACTGATGGATCGGATGCCCGGGATCGGGGTAAAACGTACAGGCGGCGATGAACAGACAGCCGGGATAGCGATTATTGCTCACGCATTCGGACAGCGCAGTGTAGCGCGCCAGTAATTTCTGCTCAGCGCTCAGCGTGTCATCCAGTAAAAGCTGACGCCGCCAGATATCCACCCGCTGGCTGAGGTAACGTAGCGCATCGTACAGAATGGCCTCTTTATCGGGCCAAAAGCGCTGCAGTTCATCCAGAGGATAATCGATGCGTTCGGCCACCATTTCCAGCGTGGTATTGGCTATCCCTTGCACCTCAAGTAATTTCAGGGCTTCTCCCAGGACATCTTCACGTTGCACGGTATTCTCCTCCGTATTTCCTGTTGCAAGTGTCGCTCACGGTTGACGATCGCGCAAATGTGCGCTGAAGGTCGCGGCATCCATAAAGCCCGTAACCCGAGCTTCCGGGTGCTCTTTCCCCTCGGCATCAAAGAACAAGATAGTCGGCAAACCTAAAACCTGTAGATGTTTCAGGAGAGCGACATCCTGGGTATTGTTTGCTGTCACATCCGCCTGCAATAGCACCGTGTTGCCTAGCGCTTGCTGAACTTGCGGATTACTGAACGTGTACTTTTCAAATTCCTTACAGGCTACACACCAGTCGGCATACAGATCCAGCATGACTGGCCTGCCTTTAGCTTGCGCCAGTGCTTGATTTAACGCATCTACCGATGCCACCGGCGTGAAGTTAAGATGTGCCTGGGTTTGAGCATGTGGCGCGCCGAACGCCCAGTCTTGCAATGGACGCACGCTTACCAGTGCTGCGGCTAACAGGACAATCTGCACGATACGCATCCAGGCGTGCTTTGCCTGTAGGCTGGTGATGAACGCCCAGCCAAAGAACGCGACGCTTAGCAGTGACCATAAGCGAACGCCCCACTCGTCGCCAACGATACGTTCGAGTAAGAAGACGGGAAGCGCCAGAATGACAAAGCCAAAAGCGGTTTTGACATGTTCCATCCATGGGCCACTTTTAGGCAGCAAGCGGTTGCCAAATACGGTAATCAGCATCAGGGGTAATCCCATCCCCAACGCATACAGATACAGTGTGCCACCTCCCAGCCACATGTTCCCGCTCTGAGCGATATACAGCAAAATCGCGCTTAGCGGGGCCGTTGTGCAAGGAGAACAGATGAGGCCAGCAATCGCCCCCATCGCAAAGACGCTGCCGGGAGATCCGCCTTGCTGGCGGTTACTCATTAGCGTGAGGCGCGTTTGCAGTGATGAAGGCAGTTGCAGCGTGAACAAGCCAAACATCGACAGAGCCAGCAGCGTAAAGATGACGGCAAGGCCAATCAGGACGTAGGGATGCTGAAGCGCAGCCTGGAACTGCAAACCGGCGGCTGCAACAACCAAACCCAGCGTGGTATAGGTGAGCGCCATTCCTTGAACGTAGATAAACGTCAGCAGCAGTGCCCGTCCGGTTGATAAGCGTTGCTTGCCACCCAGTACGATACCGGAAATCAACGGATACATCGGCAGTACGCAAGGCGTAAACGCGATACCAATTCCGATCAGCAATGCCCACAGCGCGGAGAAGGGGAGTTGGGCCGCGGGCTGCGGTTTCTCTTGCGGATCTGCAGTGGTTGAGGCTGGCGCAGAGGCGGCCGCGGAACCAGCAGACACTTCACTTAATGGCACCGTTTTTGTTTCTGGCGGATAGCAAAATCCGGCGTCGGCGCAGCCCTGATATGTGATCGTTAATGTTGCGCCAGACTTAGCCTGATTGACTGTGATCGGGACAGTCAGCTGTTTACGGTAAATCTCACTTTTGCCGTAAAACTCATCTTCATGCCAAACGCCTGGCGGCAGTTTTACCTCAGCAATATCGGCCTGAGATGGCGTAATGCTTATCTGTTTGCGATACAGATAGTAGCCATCTTTAACCTGCCATGTGAGGTTCAGATCGTGTTGGTTTTGCTGAAAATCAAAAACAAACGCCCGATCGGCAGGAACAAACTGCGAGCGGCCAGGCGCGTCAAATAATCCGGCAAAGGTAGATGTGCTGCACAGCAGCAGGATCAGCGTAAGGATGCGTTGAGCCATGAGCGGTAATCAAAGTCTCCGTGAGTGACGGGTAAAACCAGAAGTTCAGGCGTTTGATACGGATGATGTGACTTCAGGCAATCGAGAAGGGCTTGCTGGTGTGTGACGGTGGTTTTTAAAATCATCTGGACTTCATATTCCTGTTCCAGTTTGCCTTCCCAATAGTAGAGGGAGGTCGCACCGGGTAGCAGGGTCACGCAAGCAGCCAGCTTTTCCGCCAGCACTTTGGCGGCGAGATCCTGGGCGGTTGCTTCATCCGGGGCGGTACAGAGCACCACAACGGTATCGGGGATGGAAATATCCTGACTCTTTACATCAAGCATAAACACCTCGAAAGAACAGAGTAACCAGCAAAAGAATGGTCACTATACAACGGACGAGGGAAGGATGTTAGTTAAAGCGGGGTGGGGAGGAGGAACTGCAGGGCGCCCAGGCACCCTGCAGGAAAAACTTACAGCATGAAGCTGCCCAGCAAGAAGCCGAAGCAGACAGCCAGAACCACACCCAGAGTACCCGGGATGAAGAACGGATGGTTAAAGACGAATTTACCAATGCGAGTTGTACCGGTGTCATCCATCTGAACTGCCGCAACCAGAGTTGGGTAGGTTGGCAGAATGAACAGGCCAGAAACCGCGGCGAAAGACGCAACAGCAGTCAGTGGGGAAACGTTCAGAGCCAGAGCCATCGGCATCAGTGCTTTAGCGGTTGCAGCCTGAGAGTACAGCAGTGCAGAAGCAAAGAAGAAGATGACAGCCAGCAGCCACGGATGACCCTGAATTACGCTACCTGCAGTATCTTTGATCCAGTCAATGTTGTGAGATACGAAGGTATCACCCAGCCATGCAACACCCAGGATACAAATACAGGCGCTCATACCGGCTTTGAAAGTGCTGGAGTTCAGGATGGAGTCAGTTTCAACGCGGCAGATGATCGTGGTCAGCGTCGCGATGCTCAGCATGATGATCAAGATTGCGTTGGTGGTGTTCATCAGCGGTTTAGCGACCAGACCGAGGCTTGGGCTGTTGACGATCGCATATACGACGACACAAACCACGCCCAGCAGGAACAACCAAACAGAAGTTTTTGCGCCCGCTTTGATTTCAACTTGTCTTTCACCACGCAGTTCAACCAGGCCTTCTTCCAGACGCTTACGATAAATCGGATCGTCAGACAGTTTGGAGTTGAACAGCGCAGTTACCAGGAAGGACATGACCAGAACAGCCAGCAGGGTGGACGGAATGACCACGGACAGCAGGTGAATGTAGCTGATGCCATGACCTTCCATTACGGAAGACATGTAAACCACGGCTGCGGAGATTGGAGAAGCCGTAATCGCAATCTGTGCAGAAACCACTGCAGTAGAGAGCGGACGGCAAGGTTTGATCCCTTGTTCTTTCGCAACTTCAGCGATAACTGGCAGCGTTGCCAGAGAGATGTTGCCGGTACCTGCGAAGATAGTCAGGAAATAGGTCACGATAGGTGCAAGGATCGTGATGTATTTCGGGTTTTTACGCAGCAGTTTTTCAGTTTGATGAACCAGATAGTCCAGACCACCTGCAATCTGCATAGCTGAAATGGCAGCGATAACCGCCATGATGATGGAAATAACATCGAACGGGATATTACCGGGTTTTACGCCGATAGCGGCGAGAACCAGAACACCCAGCCCACCTGCAAATCCAATACCGATACCCCCAAGTCTGGCACCTAAAAAGATTGCCAGCAAAACGATGATAAGTTCTAAAACTATCATATTAGCCTTCCTTGTTGTTTAACAAGTTGATATTAAATTGTTGTTTTTAAGTAACTTCGAGTAAGAAAAAAGGCACGTCATCATGACGTGCCTTCTCCGGTACTACCCTACACGATTACTGTTCGCTTTCATCAGTATAACGTTTTGCTTTATAAGCAGGGTGCATCAGGTTCTGTGCAGAGAAGATATCGTCCAGTTCAGACTCGGTCAACAGACCGCGCTCCAGGACAACTTCACGTACGCTCTTACCAGTTTCGGCACAAATTTTACCGACGATGTCGCCGTTGTGGTGACCAATGAACGGGTTGAGGTAAGTAACGATGCCGATGGAGTTGAATACAAACGCTTCACAGACTTCTTTGTTAGCAGTGATACCACTAACGCATTTTTCCAGCAGGTTGTAGCAAGCATTGCTCAGAATGTGAATGGATTCAAACATTGCCTGACCAATGACCGGCTCCATTACGTTCAGCTGCAGCTGACCAGCTTCAGATGCCATGGTTACAGTGATGTCGTTACCGATGACTTTGAAGCACACCTGGTTTACGACTTCCGGAACAACCGGGTTCACTTTAGCTGGCATGATAGAAGAACCAGCCTGCAGTTCCGGCAGGTTGATCTCGTTCAGACCCGCACGCGGACCAGAGGAGAGTAAACGCAGGTCGTTACAGATTTTGGACATCTTCACAGCCAGACGTTTCAGTGCGCCGTGCACCATAACGTATGCGCCACAGTCAGAAGTTGCTTCAATCAGGTCTTCTGCAGGAACACAGGCGAAGCCGGTGACTTCAGCCAGTTTCTGTACTGCCAGCGGAGAGTACTCTTTCGGCGTGTTCAGACCAGTACCGATTGCTGTCGCGCCGAGGTTAACTTCCAGCAGCAGCTCAGCGGTACGGCTAATGTTTTTCACTTCTTCTTTCAACAGTACGCTAAAAGCATGGAATTCCTGACCGAGGGTCATCGGTACAGCATCCTGCAGCTGGGTACGACCCATTTTCAGGATGTCCTGGAATTCAACAGCTTTTTTCTCGAAGCCTTCGCGCAGCTGGTTCAGTGCATCAACCAGTTTGATGATGGATGCGTATACAGCGATACGGAAGCCAGTTGGGTATGCGTCGTTGGTAGACTGACATTTGTTAACGTGGTCGTTCGGGTTCAGGTACTGATATTCACCTTTCTGGTGACCCATCAGTTCCAGACCGATATTGGCCAGAACTTCGTTGGTGTTCATGTTGACGGAGGTACCCGCACCACCCTGGTAAACGTCTACCGGGAACTGATCCATGCATTTTCCGTTATTCAGGACTTCATCACACGCCGCGATGATGGCATTTGCCACACTCTTAGGAATGGTTTGCAGCTCTTTGTTGGCCATAGCCGCTGCCTTTTTAACCATTACCATACCGCGAACAAATTCAGGAATATCGCTGATTTTGTTGTTGCTAATGTAGAAGTTTTCAATCGCTCTCAGAGTGTGGACACCGTAGTAGGCGTCCGCTGGAACTTCCCTGGTACCCAACAAGTCTTCTTCGATACGAATGTTGTTTAACATGTGAACCTTCTTTTTCAAGCTGCCAATGATTTGACTAAACACACAGGATATATGTGATTTCGATTGTTTCTCGACCGACGATTATCCCCTGCATCGGTCTGATACCCGAGATCATATGCTGGTTCAGGATTTCTACCGTAATCTGGATCACTTAAAGCGTGGAATTTACCCCTTATTTATTATTCTGTGAAATGGATCACCCCTTTGTGATTAACCCCAAATATTAGTGTACAAGCCACTTGAAATTTTGCTAACCACCACAATATCAAATCGATGCGATTAACATAATTTTTCGAACAGAAGTTGAACAAAACGGCTGTTATTAACAGGAGATCCCTTTGCGCTGGA
This sequence comes from Citrobacter portucalensis, assembly GCF_002042885.1. Lineage (GTDB taxonomy): Bacteria > Pseudomonadota > Gammaproteobacteria > Enterobacterales > Enterobacteriaceae > Citrobacter > Citrobacter portucalensis. The sequence continues at coordinate 325,592 of NZ_MVFY01000004.1, read as the reverse complement.
TACCATTACTTGCCATTTTTCTCTATGTTTACATAGAGATATCTATTTTTATTCAGGTTGCCCATGTGATGGGCGTCCTGATGACGCTGATTTTGGTTATTTTTACATCGGTTATCGGTATGTCTCTGGTTCGTAATCAGGGATTTAAGAACTTTTTACTGATGCAACAGAAAATGGCGGCAGGTGAAAGTCCGGCTGCAGAAATGATCAAAAGCGTATCGCTGATTATTGCCGGTCTGCTGTTGGTGCTGCCCGGATTTTTCACCGATTTCCTCGGTCTTCTTCTTTTATTACCCCCGGTGCAAAAACATCTGACGATGAAACTGCTGCCACATTTGCGTTTTTCGCGTATGCCTGGCGGTGGTTTTAGCGCCGGAACGGGTGGCGGTGAGACTTTTGATGGTGAATTTCAGCGCAAGGATGACAAGCGCGACAGCATCGAACATAAAGACGATCGTCGGGATTAAGCATCAGTATGTAGGCCGGATAAGCGTTAGCGTCATCCGGCAAAAGTGTTTATAGGCCGGATGATGGCGTCAACGTTGCCTTATCCGGCCTGCGGGGTAAAAACAGCCACAGTCCTGCCAGCATAATCAACGCGTACAGACTCTTCCAGCCGACCATCGCCAGTAGCAGTAGGCACAGCAGACCGCCAATGACTGCCAGTACGCGATAATGCCCTTTCAGTAATCGACAACCTGCCAGCATGCACAGCAGATAAATCATAATAAAGATGCCGTTGGCGTAGACGATTAACGCATCGAGATTGATTTGCAGCATATAGATGCACAGAGTACTGATTACGCAGCAGCCCAATACGGCGTTTAGCGCATTGCGCGGAAGGTGTCGGGGGGACAGACGAGCCAGATAACTCTCCGGCTTATACTGCGCTTGTGACCAGACCAGCCGGGCGAAGCTTTGTATATAAATGTTGAGGCTGGCAAAACAGGCCAGATAACCAATGATGCAGGCGACCCACAGAGCTTGTACGCCAAACAGTTGCACGACGATCTCTGGCAGCGACGCTGCGGCCGCCATTTGCTCGCCGTAGGCACCAAAATGGAGAACGACAACGGTGCATGCCCAATAAACAGACCCTGCCAGCAGCAGGCCGATCATCAGTGCGCGTGGGAAGTCTCGCTCCGGATTTTTGAATTCAGACGCCAGGTGAGCAAACGCTTCAAGGCCGACAAAGCACCAGAACATGACCGACAACGCGGCGAACAGGCCGGGAAGCTCAATATCGGTAATCGCAGGGAAGGGGATTTCGCCAGGTGTCAGATCGCCCGCCCACCAGATAGCAACAATCAGGGCAACAATCAGTCCTGCAATGACCGTTTGTAGATTCGCGCTGGAGCTTGCGCCGCGAGAGCCGATGTACCAAACCAATGCCAGCGTACCGAGCTCAGCCAGCAAAAGCTGCTCGTCATGCCAGCCAAACATCGCCTGACCGAATCCGGCGGCGATATGCAATGCCGCAGGCAAACCGACAGGAATGACCGACAAAAATAGCCATCCGGTGACGCGCTCCAGGCGTGAACCAAAGGCCATGCCGACAAAATGCGCCACACCGCCTGCGCTGGGAAAATGACGACCCAGTACGGCGAAGACAATCGCTACGGGAAAGACCAAAACAATCAGCACCGGCCATGCCCACAGGCTGTTGTTGCCCGCAACCAGTGCGGCCAGCGCGGGGACGGCAAAAACGCCTGTACCTAACAATGATGTCGACAACAGGCCAACGCCCTGAGCCAGTCCCAGCTCTTGTTTCAGTCCGCTCATAAGTTGTTATCCGGTTATGCCCATTGACCGGGCTACAGCGCAGATTTTTGATGGTATCACAATCAGATTTGCTTATGACGACGTGACTGAAATCGTTATGAAATGTGAGGTGCGTCGGCGTTTTGACGGGATTTTCTGCTGATAAAAAATTTTTTTCGCTTGCCCCCTTGAAGGCACAAAACCCCATCCCCATCTCTCTGGTCACTAGCCGGGAAACCGTTTACGGGCCGGCGTCACCCATAACTGATAAAGACTTTCTCAAAGGAGAGCTATCAATGAGTATTCGTCCGTTACATGATCGTGTGATCGTCAAACGTAAAGAAGTTGAATCCAAATCTGCTGGCGGCATCGTACTGACTGGTTCTGCAGCAGGTAAATCAACTCGTGGCGAAATCATCGCTGTCGGTAAGGGTCGCATCCTGGACAACGGTACCGTACAGCCGCTGGACGTGAAAGTCGGCGATATCGTTATTTTCAACGATGGCTACGGTGTTAAATCTGAGAAGATCGACAATGAAGAAGTGTTGATCATGTCTGAAAGCGACATCCTGGCGATTGTTGAAGCCTAATCCGCGAACGACACTGAACATACGAATTTAAGGGAAAGAGAAAATGGCAGCTAAAGACGTAAAATTCGGTAACGACGCTCGTGTGAAAATGCTGCGCGGCGTAAACGTACTGGCAGATGCAGTGAAAGTTACCCTCGGTCCAAAAGGCCGTAACGTAGTTCTGGATAAATCTTTCGGTGCACCGACCATCACTAAAGATGGTGTTTCCGTAGCACGTGAAATCGAACTGGAAGACAAGTTCGAAAACATGGGTGCGCAGATGGTGAAAGAAGTTGCCTCTAAAGCGAACGACGCTGCAGGTGACGGTACCACCACCGCAACCGTACTGGCTCAGTCCATCATCACTGAAGGTCTGAAAGCCGTTGCTGCGGGCATGAACCCGATGGATCTGAAACGTGGTATCGACAAAGCTGTCGCTGCTGCTGTTGAAGAACTGAAAGCACTGTCCGTACCGTGCTCCGACTCTAAAGCTATTGCTCAGGTTGGTACCATCTCCGCTAACTCCGACGAAACCGTAGGTAAACTGATCGCTGAAGCGATGGACAAAGTCGGTAAAGAAGGCGTGATCACCGTTGAAGACGGTACCGGTCTGCAGGACGAACTGGACGTGGTTGAAGGTATGCAGTTCGACCGTGGCTACCTGTCTCCTTACTTCATCAACAAGCCGGAAACTGGCGCAGTAGAACTGGAAAGCCCGTTCATCCTGCTGGCTGACAAGAAAATCTCCAACATCCGCGAAATGCTGCCGGTTCTGGAAGCTGTAGCGAAAGCAGGCAAACCGCTGCTGATCATCGCTGAAGATGTTGAAGGCGAAGCGCTGGCAACTCTGGTTGTTAACACCATGCGCGGTATCGTGAAAGTCGCTGCAGTTAAAGCACCTGGCTTCGGCGATCGTCGTAAAGCAATGCTGCAGGATATCGCTACCCTGACCGGTGGTACCGTTATCTCTGAAGAGATCGGTATGGAGCTGGAAAAAGCAACTCTGGAAGATCTGGGTCAGGCGAAACGCGTTGTTATCAACAAAGATACCACCACCATCATTGATGGCGTGGGCGACGAAGCTGCAATCCAGGGTCGCGTGACTCAGATTCGTCAGCAGATCGAAGAAGCAACTTCCGACTATGATCGTGAAAAACTGCAGGAGCGCGTAGCGAAACTGGCAGGCGGCGTTGCGGTTATCAAAGTTGGTGCTGCGACTGAAGTTGAAATGAAAGAGAAGAAAGCCCGCGTTGAAGATGCCCTGCACGCTACCCGTGCTGCGGTAGAAGAAGGCGTGGTTGCTGGTGGTGGTGTTGCGCTGATTCGCGTAGCGTCTAAAATTGCCGGCCTGAAAGGTCAGAACGAAGACCAGAACGTAGGTATCAAAGTTGCGCTGCGCGCAATGGAATCCCCACTGCGTCAAATCGTACTGAACTGCGGCGAAGAGCCGTCTGTAGTGGCTAACACCGTGAAAGCGGGTGACGGTAACTACGGTTACAACGCTGCAACTGAAGAATACGGCAACATGATCGACATGGGTATCCTGGATCCAACCAAAGTAACTCGTTCTGCTCTGCAGTACGCGGCTTCTGTTGCGGGTCTGATGATCACCACCGAGTGCATGGTTACCGACCTGCCGAAAAGCGATGCGCCTGACTTAGGTGCTGCCGGTATGGGTGGTATGGGTGGAATGGGCGGCATGATGTAATTGCCTACACCCTGCATCCTTCAGGCTGCAGATGCGTTGGCTGCGTTTGCTAACCCCAGTCACTTACTTGAGTAAGCTCCTGGGGATTAACAAACTGGCCGCCTTCCTGCAACCAGAATGATTTGGGTGCTCATCTCCCAGAATTGAGAAACCCTCGGGCAGAAATGTCTGGGGGTTTTTCTTTTGGTCATCTTTTTAGTATATGATTCAGCTACGGACATAAGGTCCAACTAATTGAATATGGGGAATGACATGCACGTGAAATATTTAGCAGGGATCGTTGGTGCCGCGCTACTGATGGCGGGTTGTAGCTCCAGCAATGAACTGAGTTCTGCCGGGCAAAGCGTACGTTTTGTTGAAGACAAGCCTGGCGCAGAGTGCCAACTGATAGGCACCGCAACCGGTAAGCAAAGCAACTGGCTTTCAGGCCAGCACGGCGAAGAGGGCGGCTCAATGCGTGGCGCAGCAAACGATCTGCGTAACCAGGCTGCGGCAATGGGCGGTAACGTGATTTATGGCGTCAGCAGCCCATCGCAGGGAATGCTGTCCAGCTTTGTTCCTACCGCCAGCGAGATGATTGGACAGGTTTATAAGTGCCCTAATTGAGAACTGCTGCTGATGCCGGATGGCGACGCTAAAGCGTCTTATCCGGCCTACGGTACGAATGATCGTAGGCCTGATAAGCGCAGCGCCATCAGGCATTCTGAGTCTTATGCGCAGACTGAACGCGTAAATGATGCAATGCGCGCAGGCACTGATCCTGATTGAGCTTTTGCGTCTTATCACCCGTCAACGTTCTGACAAACACCTGGCACGGTACACCGGCAAGTTTTTTCAGCCGCGGGCTGAAGTCGAGAAGACGGCGAGTAATGGCTTCGGCTTCTTTGCTACCGGAAAGGGCGCGAGTTTTCACTACCGAACCACAGAACTGGGCTTTTCCTTTATCATCTGTATAGCGGTAAATAATAGCCAGATAATGATTAAACAGGTTATGTTTCCATTCGGGGTGTGTATAAGAGTCGTATTCCAGATTGTCGTTTTGCTGACAATCAACATCGTACAGCGGCAGGAAATCCAGCAGCGATGTTATTTGTAGCGCGAGTTCTCTCATGCCAGCATTATTTATTGCGTGAATAATTACATGCGCCAACACCTGAATCTGTAATTCATTAACCAGTAATTCGCATGTTTGTCCGTCATGTAACGTCAGAGAAAATGTTAAATTCTCGCCTTTGTCATCCACTAACATCAGCGAATTTATGCGACGGTTAATATCCGCATTTTTTAGTTCATCTTCCTGAATTGACGGAATATTCTCGTGCATTTTTTTGCTGGCTTTATCACATGCCTTTTCATATTGCATACGCTCGTCTTTGTTTAGCTGAGAAATAGCGTACAGCCGGCTCTCCAGCGCGATAAGCAGGTCTCTAAGTCCAAGTGGAGAGAGAAAAAAGAGAGATTCTTTGTTTCTTGGTTCTTTTATTTTTAATGCCATGGCAACAAATTCATTCTTTTGGCGAATAATGCCAGTATTAACGCCCTTAATACTTATAGCCATAAAAGGTTCTCCCTAACCATATATTTATTAATATTCTGCATTTGAAACTATTGATAAAATTTACGAATGAATAATTGAACTGCGCTAATTAAAATAGCACAGATTAAAAGCGAGGCTCCACTTGTGGGTATTTAAATAATAAGTAATCGTGGTGAGTGTCCGGAATCGGACACTCAGTAATAGCTATTGTTGACGTAACTGCAGATCCAGCGGTGTTTTACTTGGCTCTCCACCAATTTCACGTGCCAGTTTGGGGACCATATAGCCGGAAACTAGCGTCAGAAGCTCACGCATAATGCGACGCGCTTCATCGTCGCTGACCATAAAGTGTGCGGCACCCTGCACTTTATCCAGCACGTGCAGGTAATAGGGCATCACACCGGCATCAAACAGTGCGTTGCTAAGGTTAGCCAGGGTTTGTGCGTTATCGTTCACGCCACGCAGCAATACGCTTTGGTTGAGTAACGTAACGCCCACGGCGCGCAGACTGCTCATCGCCTGGCGAAACGTCTCATCAATTTCATTGGCATGGTTAATGTGATTGACCAGCAGAATCTGCAAGGAGGAGTGCGCAAAGCGCTCGACCAGTCCTTCTGTAATGCGCGCCGGGATCACTATCGGCAAACGGCTGTGAATACGCAGACGCTTAATGTGCGGGATAGCTTCCAGTTGCGTGAGCAACCAGTCCAGTTCGTGGTCCTTGGCCATTAACGGATCGCCACCAGAGAAGATGATTTCATCCAGCTCAGGGTGCGCGTTAATGTAGTCGATGGCGACCTGCCAGTTGCGCTTATTGCCCTGATTTTCGGCGTATGGGAAATGCCGGCGGAAGCAATAGCGACAATTTACCGCGCAACCGCCTTTAACCAGCAGCAGTGCCCGATTGCGATATTTATGCAGCAGACCGGGAACCACGCTGTGCTGTTCTTCCAGTGGGTCGGTTGAGTAGCCTGGCGCGGCCACAAACTCTTCCTGGGCAGTCAGTACCTGACGTAAAAGCGGATCGTCCGGGTTGCCTTTCTCCATGCGGGCAATAAACGCACGCGGCACGCGCAGGGCGAAAAGCCGTCTCGCGTCGCGTCCGGCCAACAGTTTTTCATCTGCATCTATGTTCAAAAGATGCAGAAGTTCATCGGGATCGGTCACAACATCGGCAAGTTGCGATAACCAATCTTCTCTGGATGGGGTATTTAGGGTTACAATATGCGCCATTTTGTGGCTTAGCTACCAGTTAACAATTTTCAGAGGGCCTTATGGCAACGTACTATAGCAACGATTTTCGTGCTGGTCTTAAAATCATGTTGGACGGCGAACCTTATGCGGTTGAAGCCAGCGAATTCGTTAAACCAGGTAAAGGCCAGGCGTTTGCGCGCGTTAAGCTGCGTCGCCTGCTGACCGGTACTCGCGTAGAGAAAACCTTCAAGTCTACTGACTCCGCTGAAGGCGCAGACGTAGCCGACATGAACCTGACCTTCCTGTATAGCGACGGTGAGTTCTGGCACTTTATGAATAACACCACTTTCGAACAGCTGGCTGCAGACGAGAAAGCGGTAGGCGATAACGCTAAATGGCTGCTGGACCAGGCTGAATGCATCGTGACCCTGTGGAACGGTCAGCCGATCTCCGTAACTCCGCCGAACTTCGTTGAGCTGGAAGTTGTTGAAACCGACCCAGGTCTGAAAGGCGATACCGCTGGTACTGGCGGCAAACCGGCTACCCTGTCTACCGGCGCAGTCGTTAAAGTTCCGCTGTTCGTACAGATCGGCGAAGTGATCAAAGTGGATACCCGCTCCGGCGAATACGTTTCTCGCGTAAAATAAGTCTTCCATTTGATCTTATGGCGCAGGTTGCTGCGCCATACTTTTTCCAGGGCAGGAATGATGAAACGTCTTCTCGGTCTTGTAATGCTACTCCTTTTCACCAGCACCCTTCTGACAGGATGCAATACCGCACGCGGCTTCGGTGAAGACATCAAACATCTTGGCAACTCAATTTCACACGCCGCCAGCTAATCCTTTCATATAGTCTTAAAAACGGTTGTTTATCCATCACACTCCCGGATCTTGTCTATTATTAAGTAGCTATACACAAACAATATTGGCTAGAAAAGGAAGACGTTATGGTTAAGAAGACAATTGCTGCGATCTTTTCTGTGTTGGTACTTTCTTCCGTTTTAACCGCGTGTAATACCACACGAGGCGTAGGACAGGATATCTCTGAAGGCGGTAGCGCAATCTCTGGTGCAGCGACAAAAGCTCAGCAATAGCAATAATGAAGAACGGTACGACGTCGTGTCGTACCGTTAATCACCCTTCCTTGGGAGTGACAGGAACGGCGAGAAGCGGTTCCCCAGGTGCAGTTTCATACGGATATTCCGCTTATAGGTGTAGACCGTTTTGCCATGAATGCTGAGCGCGGCGGCAATGGCATTGTTACTCACACCATCCATCCACATTGATAATACTTTCTCCTCTTGCGGCGTAAGCAAAGGCGTGGCGTTTTTGGCTATTTCTAATGCGGGGCGAACCTGAAGCGCTTCCTGAATTGTGTGGGAGAGTGTGTTCAGCGTGGTGTGCTTGGTCAAGACCGAATGGGCTACGGATTGAGAGGGCACGATGGGGGCATGCTGTCTGTCTGCTGATTGCAGTAAAATCAGTGGGATGACGCCACAACTCATAAAAAAAGGTTTAATTGGCGGACTGGAGTGCGTCTCGCTAATAAAACTGTATAAATCCGCGATCACCAGATGCGGTTTCCATTGCAAAATATGCTCTTTTGCTAACAGGAGATTATTGATTCCTGATACCAGAAATGAGGAGCTGAACCTGCCAGAATGATTAAGCAAGGCCTCTATCCCTGTGCGGGTAAAGTGGCACCGGTCAATCACTAAAATTTTAAGCATAAACGTTTCGCATTCAGAAGAGGGGCAATCGACTTTCTGGTTTCAGAAAGCCCTTCATCATAGAGAACTCCGATGAGTGCCAAATGCGGGAACTACGCCGCTAATTATGCTTAATTCTTGCTTTTAGCAGGCAGTGAATAAAAAGGTTGAAATTCATTTTCTTCCGGGCAAAAATGCCATTTCACACATCAGCTTTGCAGGACGACCTGCAAACGCTTCATTCACCGGGGACGGCCCCATAGTTCTGGAGCCTGATATGTCCTGGATCGTTTTATTAATTGCAGGTTTGCTCGAAGTCGTATGGGCGATTGGCCTGAAATACACCCACGGTTTTACGCGTCTTACGCCAAGCATTATCACTATTGCGGCGATGATCGTCAGCATCGCCATGCTCTCCTGGGCAATGCGCACGTTGCCTGTTGGAACAGCTTATGCGGTCTGGACCGGTATTGGCGCTGTTGGGGCGGCCATTACAGGGATTTTACTGCTGGGTGAGTCTGCCAGCCCGGCACGTTTGCTGAGCCTTGGGCTGATCGTTGCTGGTATTATTGGTCTGAAGCTGAGCACTCACTAAGCGCCAGGCTGTTTCACCCAAATCAGTTTATTCACTTCAAACCCTTCCCGGGTCGCGATGGCTAACATTTGCTGTTTCATTTCATCTGAAATAGTAGGGGTCCGTGAAAGGATCCACAGGTAGTCGCGATCCGGGCCACAAACCAGCGCGTGACGATATTCCCGGTCGAGTGCAATTACGTTATACCCGCCATAGAAGGGGCCGAAAAAAGAAACCTTAAGCGCGGCTCTGCTTGGGTCGCCGGTGAAATAGGCTTTCCCTTCCGTTTTCTGCCACATCTCCCTGTCAGGGTTATAGCCCTTGTTAATAACGTTGATGCCGCCGTCGTCGCGCAAGCTGTATGTTGCGGTCACTTTATCCAATCCGCGCTCGAAACGATGGTCGAAGCGCGCAATTTCATACCAGGTTCCCAGATAGCGTTTGGCATCAAAGTTATTTACCACGGTAACGCCTTTCGGCGGTGTCGGGGAGCTACACGCGACAACCAGGAATGCAGCCGTAACTGCAGCAACGACGGGCAAAATGCGCATGGGATTTTCCTTGCTGTATTTTTGTTAAGTGTAGATGACAACAGGAAAAAAAGAGAAAGAAAGGAGGCCCAATATCCTGGGCCTCATCGTTAGTTATTGCAGCTTTTCAAGAATGCGCCAGGCCGCCTCGACACGGACAGGGTTAGGATAGCTTTTGTTTGCCAGCATCACGATGCCAAGGTTTTTTTCTGGAACGAAGGCTACGTAGCTGCCAAATCCTCCAGTGGATCCCGTTTTATGCACCCATGAGGCTTTCACAGCGGGGGCAGGCGGGTTTACCTCAACGGCGGGAAGCGCTGCCAATGCCACTTTGCTGTCGCTACCGTTGATGATTGAATCAGCTTTCAGCGGCCAGTTCAGCATCTCCCAGCCTAATCCCTGGTACATATCGCCAATACGCCAGTAGCGAGACTGCGCAAGCGCAATGCCCTGCTGGAGCGTTTTCTCCTGAACGCGGCTGGCGTCCATGTTGACCTGAACCCAGCGGGCCATATCAATAACGCTGGATTTCACGCCATAGGCTTCGGCGTCAAGTTGTCCCGGAGAAACGTGTACAGCCTTCCCTTCGCGATAGCCCCAGGCATAATCTTTTTGTTCGTTCTGCGGAACTGTAATCCAGGTATGCGCCAGTTTTAATGGTTGCAGGACGCGTCTGGTCATTGCCTCTTCGTAACTCATTCCTGAGGGTTTCACCGCCAGCGCGCCAAACAGACCAATGCTGGAGTTAGCGTAAAGACGCTTAGCGCCCGGGGCCCATTGCGGCTGCCAGTTTTGATAAAAACGCAGTAATGCGGCTTTATCAGTAACGTCATCGGGGATCTGCAGCGGTAGGCCGCCTGCCGTATAGGTGGCTAAGTGCAGCAGGCTGATACCCTGCCACTGTTTGCCTGTCAGTTCTGGCCAGTATTTCGTGACCGGATCGCTGAGCTTAATTTCGCCGCGGGCGATAGCATCGCCGCCCAACACGCCGTTAAACGTCTTACTGACCGACCCTAGCTCAAACAGCGTTTGCTGCGTGACTGGGTGGTTATTGGCGATATCGGCTTTACCCCAGGTGAAATAATAGGGTTTTCCCTGGTAGATAATGGCAACGGCCATACCCGGAATAGCCTGCTCCTGCATCAACGGGGTGATGGTGCGATTAACGATATCGGCAATCTGTTGTTCTGTTTTGGCGGAGGCAAACGTGGAGAAAGAGGCTGTCAGCAGCAGAGCGCAGCATAACGATTTTTTCATCATGAAATCAGTTCCGTAATTAAAAGCAAAAGGGTGTCCGGGCCCGTCAGACGCAATCAGTGTGTTTGATTTGCACCGTGTTGACAAACGGTTAAATTTAGCAGCAGATATAAGTTTTTCTAACAGGCCGGATGATGACGCGTAGCTATATCCCTCTTAACTCGCTGCGGGCTTTTGAAGCCGCGGCCAGACATCTCAGTTTTACCCGCGCCGCGATTGAGCTCAACGTGACGCATTCTGCCATCAGTCAGCATGTAAAAGCGCTGGAGCAGCAGCTAAATTGTCAGCTTTTTGTGCGCGGTTCTCGTGGATTAATGTTGACGACTGAAGGGGAAAGTCTGTTACCTGTACTTAATGACTCTTTCGATCGTATGGCGGGGATGCTGGATCGTTTTGCCACCAAACAGACCCAGGAAAAACTTAAAATTGGCGTGGTGGGGACCTTTGCGGTTGGGTGTCTGTTTCCTCTACTGGGCGATTTTAAGCGCAGTTACCCGCATATTGATTTGCATATTTCTACCCATAATAACCGCGTGGATCCCGCTGCCGAAGGGCTGGATTATACCATTCGCTACGGAGGGGGAGCCTGGCACGATACCGACGCGCAATATTTATGTAGCGCGTTGATGTCTCCACTGTGTTCGCCAACATTGGCTTCGCAGATTCAAACGCCTGCGGACATCCTGAAATTTCCGTTATTACGATCGTATCGGCGGGATGAATGGACGCTTTGGATGCAGGCCGCCGGAGAGGCGCCCCCGTCACCGACGCACAACGTGGTGGTGTTTGATTCGTCCGTCACCATGCTGGAAGCCGCGCAGGCGGGGATCGGTGTGGCAATTGCACCAGTCAGAATGTTCACGCATTTACTCAGTAGGGAACGAATCGTTCAACCGTTTTTAACGCAGATTGATTTGGGAAGTTACTGGATAACGCGTTTGCAATCGCGTCCGGAGACACCCGCGATGCGTGAATTTTCCCGTTGGTTGACAGGAATGCTGCACAAATAAAAAGGCCCGCCAATGGCGGGCCTGATAATTAACGCATGTACTTAGATGGTCAGAATGCCAATAGCCGTTACGACGGTCAGGATTGCTGCCAGTCCGTAGAATACCCATTTGCCAGCAGGCACGTGGATTTTCAGGTCATGCATCGCGTGGTGCATACGGTGTAAACCACACCACAGCGGCAGAACGATCATCAGGAACAGAAACGCACGTCCGATGAAGCTCTGAGCGAATGCCAGTACGCGTTCATAGCTGAAAGCATCAGGAACAAAGCCCAGCGGCAGCATAATGCCTACCAGCAGGATCATTACTGGCGCAATGATTGCGCTCCACATACCGCCTGCACCAAACAGGCCCCAGAATACGGGTTCGTCAGAGCGTTTTGGATTTGGATTAATCATTCCGGACTCCTTACCAGAACAGGGCAACAAACAGTATGACTACTGTCGCAACCACAGTAACTGCCCAGAGACCTTTGATGATCGGCTCTGGCCCCATTTTTTCGTCTTTTACGATGATGTTGGCTGCTTTTGGCGCCAGCTCAAACCAGGTTTTGGTATGCAGCAGCGCTGCTGCCAGGGCGATAATGTTAAGGATTACCACCACCGGGTTTTGCAAAAAGGCGACAAAGCCCATCCAGGACTCTGCACCATGCTTGAGTGCAAACAGGCCGATAATCAGTTCAATGCTGAACCAGACTGCCGGAACTGCCGTGCCTTCACGCAGCATGTAAAAACGATAAAATGGCAGCTTTTTCCACCAGGTGGACGTCATTGGCCGCACATAGGCTTTACGTTTAGTCGTCATCGTGCACTCCTTAGCGTGGTTTCAGGGTAGCGATAAGAAAGTCTTTTGAACTTTCAACTTTACCCTGCTGAATGGCCGCAGCCGGATCGACGTGTTTCGGGCAGACTTCGGAGCAGTAGCCCACGAAAGTACAGGTCCAGACGCCGTTCGGGCTGTTCAACTGAGCCATACGCTCCTTCTTACCGTGGTCGCGGCTATCTTCGTTGTAACGATGCGCCAGCGTAATCGCAGCCGGTCCAATGAACTCAGGGTTCAGGCCGAACTGCGGACACGCGGCATAGCACAGACCACAGTTGATGCAACCGGAGAACTGATGATACTTCGCCATCTGCGCCGGAGTCTGGGTGTTTGGACCCTGATCCGGTGTGCGCGGGTTACCGATAATGTACGGTTTGATTGCTTCCAGGCTTTCGATAAAGTGCGTCATGTCGACGATCAGATCGCGCTCAATCGGGAAGTTGCCCAGCGCTTCAACCTTCATGCCGTTGGTGTAATCACGCAGGAAGGTTTTGCATGCCAGTTTCGGTACATTGTTGACCATCATGCCGCAGGAGCCGCAGATCGCCATACGGCAGGACCAGCGGTAGCTCAGGTCCGGTGCCAGGTTATCCTTGATGTAGCCCAGCGCATCCAGCAGTGACGTGGTTTCATCATAAGGAACTTCGTAGAAAGCACTGTGCGGCGCGGTATCGGTTTCCGGGTTATAGCGCACCACCTCAACTTTCAGGTTTTTCATCTCAGCCATTCGCCTTCTCCTTCTTATCGGCTGCTTCCGCTTCGCCACCGTAAACACGTTTAGCCGGTGGCAGAGTGGTGATTTTCACGTCGCTATATTCCAGGCGAGTCGTGCCGTCAGCATCGCGGAAGGCGAGGGTGTGTTTGAGGAAGTTCACATCGTCACGCTCGGTGCAGCCTTCATCCAGACGCTGGTGCGCGCCGCGGGATTCTTTACGCGCCAGAGCAGAGTGCGCCATACATTCAGCAACGTTCAGACCGTGACCCAGTTCGATGGTATACAGCAGGTCGGTGTTGAAGACGCTGGAGGTATCAGTGATACGTACGCGCTTGAAGCGTTCCTGCAGTTCCGCCAGCTTATCAACGGTTTTCTGCATGAGTTCCGGCGTACGGTAGATACCGCAACCTTCTTCCATGGACAGGCCCATTTCGTCACGGATCTTAGACCAGTTTTCGTTACCTTCCTGGTTAACCAGATCTTTCAGACGTTTTTCAACGCCAGCAACCTGTGCATCAAGAGCGGCACTGTTTGCAGCGCCAGCCGTTGCAGCGCGTTCTGCTGCCTGCTCACCGGCCATACGACCGAAGACCACCAGTTCTGCCAGGGAGTTAGAGCCCAGACGGTTAGCGCCATGCAGACCAACAGAGGAACATTCGCCGACAGCGAACAGACCTTTAATGCGGGTTTCACAGTGCTGATCGGTTTCGATACCGCCCATGGTGTAGTGCGCGGTCGGACGTACCGGGATCGGTTCTTTAACCGGATCGACACCCACGTAAGCTTTCGCCAGTTCGCAGATGAACGGTAAACGTTCGAGCAGTTTTTTCTCGCCGAGGTGACGCAGGTCGAGGTGAACCACATCGCCACGCGGAGTTGAAATGGTGTTGCCTTTGCGCCATTCGTGCCAGAACGCCTGAGAAACTTTGTCGCGCGGACCGAGTTCCATGTATTTGTTTTTTGGCTCGCCCAGCGGGGTTTCCGGACCCATGCCGTAGTCTTGCAGATAACGGTAGCCGTTTTTGTTGACCAGAATACCGCCTTCACCACGGCAGCCTTCAGTCATCAGGATACCGGATCCTGGCAGACCTGTTGGGTGATACTGAACGAATTCCATATCACGCAGCGGAACGCCGTGGCTCAGCGCCATGCCCATACCGTCGCCGGTTACGATGCCGCCGTTGGTGTTGTAACGGTAAACACGACCTGCGCCGCCCGTTGCCATCACGACAGCGTTAGCACGGATTTGCACCAGCGTGCCTTCCATCATGTTCATGGCAACCAGGCCGCGAGCATGACCGTCGTCAACCAGGATATCCAGAACGAAGTGTTCGTCAAAGCGCTGAATCTGCGGGAACTGCAAAGATGTTTGGAACAGCGTATGCAGCATGTGGAAGCCGGTCTTATCCGCGGCAAACCAGGTACGCTCGATTTTCATACCGCCGAAGCGACGTACGTTGACGCTACCGTCTTCACGACGGCTCCATGGGCAGCCCCATTGTTCCAGTTGCGTCATTTCAGTTGGGCAGTGGTGGACAAAGTAATCCACGACATCCTGCTCACACAGCCAGTCTCCGCCTGCTACCGTATCGTGAAAATGGTAGTCAAAGCTGTCATGATCCTGCGCGACAGCAGCAGAGCCGCCTTCGGCAGCAACGGTATGGCTGCGCATTGGGTACACTTTTGAGATCAGTGCGATTTTAGCGTTGGGATTTGCTTGTGCGGCAGCAATTGCAGCACGTAATCCCGCGCCACCGGCGCC
Source organism: Citrobacter portucalensis (assembly GCF_002042885.1). GTDB lineage: Bacteria > Pseudomonadota > Gammaproteobacteria > Enterobacterales > Enterobacteriaceae > Citrobacter > Citrobacter portucalensis. The sequence continues at coordinate 310,445 of NZ_MVFY01000004.1, read as the reverse complement.
TATAATGGCAAGATCGGCTTGAAAGGTTTGCACGACATTCCTCCAGATTGTTGTTATTTCATCCCTGCCTGAAATCAGATGCTTCATCGGCTTCAAACAGGTTATGAACGCGTTTCCACTGCTCCTTTATAGGTACAATAGTATAGTCTTAGGGATGTGCGGGAAATTTGACGTGTTCGATTTTTTTAGCGTGTCATAGGGGGGAATTATCATTGAATTTGATTAATTTAATTACTAAACCACCCTAAGTCGCTTTTTTTATCCAATTGCCAGTGATGATTAGTGCTGCCTGAAATTTGTCTCGTTAGCGCGATACGAGTAGACTTCGTGCCCTTGTCATAAATCGGAGAAACAACCATGAGCGAAACGGCAACCTGGCAGCCGAGCGCGTCCATCCCCAATCTGTTGAAACGTGCAGCAATTATAGCGGAGATTCGCCGCTTTTTTGCCGATCGTGGCGTGCTTGAGGTTGAGACCCCTTGTATGAGTCAGGCAACGGTAACGGACATCCACCTGTTCCCGTTCGAAACGCGTTTCGTTGGCCCTGGACACTCCCAGGGAATGAATCTCTATTTAATGACCAGCCCTGAATACCATATGAAGCGCCTGCTGGTGGCAGGATGCGGCCCGGTGTATCAACTGTGCCGCAGCTTCCGTAATGAAGAGATGGGGCGCCATCATAACCCTGAATTCACCATGCTTGAGTGGTATCGTCCGCACTACGATATGTATCGCCTGATGAATGAAGTGGATGATTTGCTCCAGCAGGTGCTGGACTGCTCACCTGCGGAAAGCCTTTCTTACCAGCAGGCCTTCCAGCGCCATCTGGAGATTGACCCGCTGTCTGCGGATAAAACCCAACTGCGGGAAGTGGCGGCGAAATTGGATCTCAGCAATATCGCTGATACCGAAGAAGACCGGGATACCTTACTGCAACTGCTGTTTACGATGGGTGTTGAACCGCATATTGGTAAAGACAAGCCGACGTTTGTGTATCATTTCCCGGCCAGCCAGGCATCACTGGCGCAAATCAGTACCGAAGATCACCGCGTGGCTGAACGTTTCGAGGTTTATTACAAAGGTATTGAGCTGGCGAATGGTTTCCATGAATTGACCGACGCGCGCGAACAGCAGCAGCGGTTTGAACAGGATAACCGCAAACGTGCCGCACGAGGCTTACCACAGCAACCTATCGATACCAACCTGCTGGAAGCGCTGAAAGTCGGCATGCCGGATTGCTCAGGCGTGGCGCTGGGCGTTGACCGTCTGGTGATGCTGGCGCTGGGCGCAGAGAGCCTGGCCGAGGTAATCGCATTTACCGTCGATCGCGCATAACTTACTCTTCTGCAATACAAAGTGGTGGCTTAATCGCCACTTTGTAGCATATTTTTTCATTTCCCCTCTAATAGCCACAATTTACACCTGGATATTTGATATCGTTTAGGTATCAATTCTGTGTTGTTTTTTTTATCGCTGAACTCTGCAAAGAGAGCAGTGCCAACCGGTGAGCGGCGTTTGTTAAACGCTTGCCAGAGTAAGGGATGGTTTAATGACCCAAACAATAAAAAAGATGAGCCTGATAGGTCTCATTCTCATGATATTTACGTCAGTTTTCGGTTTTGCTAATAGCCCCTCCGCGTTCTATTTAATGGGGTATAGTGCAATACCGTGGTATATATTTTCTGCATTATTATTCTTTATTCCATTTGCTTTAATGATGGCGGAAATGGGTTCTGCCTATCGGAAAGAAGAGGGGGGAATCTATTCGTGGATGAATAATAGCGTTGGACCACGCTATGCGTTTATCGGCACGTTTATGTGGTTTTCTTCTTATGTGATATGGATGGTTAGTACTGCGGCGAAAGTCTGGGTACCTTTTTCAACCTTCTTGTTTGGCGCAGACATGACGCAGCACTGGCGTATCGCAGGGCTTGAGCCTACGCAGGTTGTCGGACTGCTCGCAGTCGGTTGGATGATCCTGGTGACCTGCGTGGCATCCCGGGGTATTAATAAGATTGCGCGTATTACGGCTGTAGGTGGAATTGCCGTAATGTGTCTTAATTTAGTTCTGTTGTTAGTGAGTGTCGCTATTTTGTTATTAACTGGTGGCCACTTTGCACAGGATATTAATTTCATCTCTTCGCCTAATCCAGGATATCAGTCAGGACTGGCAATGTTGTCATTTGTTGTGTTTGCCATTTTTGCTTACGGCGGAATTGAAGCTGTAGGGGGACTGGTTGATAAAACAGAAAAACCAGAAAAGAACTTTGCTAAAGGCATTGTCTTTGCCGCTATTGTCATTTCTGTTGGTTATTCACTGGCCATCTTTTTATGGGGCGTTAGCACTAACTGGCAGCAGGTATTAAGTAATAGCTCAGTTAACCTCGGGAATATTACCTATATCCTGATGAAAAGCCTCGGAATGACGTTGGGTAACGCGCTACATCTTTCCCCTGATGCCGCAATGGTGATGGGCGTATGGTTTGCACGTATTACCGGGCTTTCCATGTTCCTTGCCTATACCGGCGCTTTTTTCACCCTCAGCTACTCACCGCTGAAAGCGATTATTCAGGGCACGCCGAAGGCGTTGTGGCCCGCGCCGATGACCAAACTGAATGCCGTAGGGATGCCGACGACGGCAATGTGGTTACAGTGCCTGCTGGTGAGCCTGTTTATCCTGTTGGTTTCATTTGGTGGCGATACGGCTTCAGCGTTCTATAACAAACTGACGCTGATGGCGAATGTCTCGATGACGCTGCCATATCTGTTCCTGGCGCTGGCGTTCCCGTTCTTTAAATCCCGTCCGGGTCTGGAAAGGCCGTTTGTTGTCTTTAAAACCCGAGCGGCGACGCTGCTGGCAACGGGAGTGGTCGTGCTGGTGGTGACATTTGCCAACGTGTTCACCATCATCCAGCCGGTGATTGAAGCCGGAGACTGGAACAGCGCACTGTGGATGACCGGCGGTCCGATCTTCTTCTCACTGCTGGCGATGGCGATTTATCAGAACTACAGCCGTCGCACGACCAACGAGCCTGAGTGGGCGGTGGAATAAAGGCCATCTGGCGTTTATTGCCTGTTGCCGATCCGGACGCATATTAATCTCGAAAATGTCTGTAATCGGCGATGAAATGCCCGATGGCGCAAGCTTATCGGGCCTACAGGTTAATTGCAGACCCGTAGGCCGGATTAGACCCAACGGGTCGCCATCCGGCATTTCTTGCCTGCATTGTGCGTTACAAACTCCCTGCCGGGCGACTGCCTCTTCCTGCAGAACTTAATGTTCTCCCTGTTTGCTTACCGCCGAGGCTCTCCAGACGCATCTGGAACGGAGGGAACGGCATATCAATACCGTGCTCGCGGAAGCCTGCCAGAATCAGTTGATGGATTTCATGGCGCAGCGGCATGCGATGTCCCATCTCTGCGGCATAAATACGCAGTTCGAAGATTTGAATCCCCTGCTGCAGGTCAACCAGGAAGACTTCAGGTGCCGGATTATCGATAACCAGCGAACAGCGCTGCGCGGCAGTCAGCAGGATCTGCGTAACCTCCTCGCTGTTCGCCTCTGACGGTGCCGGGATGGTTAACACCACACGGGTGACTGAATCGGATAACGACCAGTTGATAAACTGTTCGGTGATAAAGGCTTTGTTGGGCACGATGATCTCTTTGCGGTCCCAGTCGCTGATAGTGGTGGCACGGGTATTAATCTTCGTCACGCTACCGGTAAGATCGCGAATCGTCACCGTGTCGCCAATGCGGATTGGTTTTTCAAACAGGATAATCAGGCCGGAAATAAAGTTGGCGAAGATCTCCTGCAAACCAAAGCCCAGACCGACACCGAGAGCCGCCACCAGCCATTGCAGTTTGGACCATTCAATACCGATCATTGAGAAGCCAACCAGACCGCCAATCAGCATCAGCAGATACTTGGTGATGGTGGTGATGGCATAACCGGTGCCGGGGGTTAAATCCAGATGTTGCAGTAGTGCCAGCTCCAGCAGTGCGGGTAGGTTGCGCACTAACTGGGTGGTGATGATAAATACCAGAATCGCGATAAGCACCGCGCCCAGCGTTATCGGTTCTAAGCTTTCCACGCCCTGAACCGTGGAGGTGACATCCCACAACGAGATGTTTTCCAGGAAGCCGAAAGCGGAATGAATTTCTGACCACAGTACAATGACCGAGAGCAGGGCGATAAGCATCAGGATAGAACGCACCAGGCGCAGCGATTGCGCGCTGATAGCATCCAGATCCACTTCGCTTTCATCAACGTCAATCGCGCCTTCAAGGCTGGTGGAATGCGGTGGTTCTTCTTCGCCCCGCGCGCGCTGCGCCAGCATTTCAGCGCGTCGATGCTTGGCGCGGTCAAACGCCAGGCGGCGACGCTGAATCAGCATCCAACGGCGGATAACGTGATACACCACCAGTAATAAGAACCAAATCGCTACAGACGTTTCCAGACGTGCCAGCAGGGCTTGTGACGTGGCGAGGTAGCCTACTGCCGCGGCGAGAATGGCAATCAGCGGCGCACCCATCAGCATATTCCACAGCATGCTGTTGACCATGTTATCGCTGTTGCCCTCTTTATCGAGGTACAGCGGTATCCCGGCGCGTTTCAGGCTCAGGGTTACGACAGCCAGCGCACCGCAAATCAGAATAAAGCACAGACGCCCCAGTGAGGCGGAGAATTCCCGGTCATTGAGGTTATCAAACATAATCACCGCCATGATCAACGGGACAATCAGCCCGATGCTCATCAGGTAATAGTGCATGGCTTTCGCGACGCGGTTCCGCGGCCAGCCAAAGTGGGCAATGAACAGACCGTTGGGACGTGCAAAGGTGGCGCAGATCATTACTGCCCACAGCATGGGCACCGTGGCGGTAACGCCATCGCCGATCGCGACAGCCAACGGATAAGGCCAGGCTTCCTGCAATCCGTAACCGAGCGTTGCCCACAGCACTGGCAACGGCGAAGCGACGAGTATTGACCAGAATACCGTGCGTATTGTCAGCCAGAAGTGATCCTGGGTGACTTTCCCGACCCGCGCGGACGAGCGTTCAAGGAAACGGGTGAAGTGCTTGCGCGAAGAGAGGCTAAAGCCAACTAACACCAACGCCGCGAACAGCGGTAGCAGCGTTTCTTTGCTGGTCAGCATCATGATGCTGGCTTTGCCCAACTGATTAAACGTATCTAATGAGATCAGACGCCGCAGATCCTGAACGATGTCGACAGGCCAGGAGAGGGAGATAGGGCTAACGTCTGACGTCCAGAACAGGTAGCGGTGCGTCGCTTCGTTGACCTCTTTTAGCGCATCTTCCAGTTGGCTGTTGGAAACTTTGAGCTTGGTCAGCTCAAGGATCAGCGTATCGCCACCCTGTAACAATGAGTTCAGCAGCTCACGCTGGGTGCGTAGCTGGGCGTTGAGGATGCTGCTCTGTTCAGCGGTCAGCGGTTGTCCATCGGCCTGATGAATCTGACGCAGCTGCGGCTGTTTGTTGAGGAGATCCTCATAGCGCATGCGGTGTACGCGAAGCTGCGCCATTTCGGTATCCAGCTGCTGAGGCTTGGGCATTTCCGGTAAACGGGATACCTGCGCTCGCAGCGCTTCTCCCAGCATATTTGAAACCCCAAGCCACTGAGACTGCTCTCGCAGCGTATTCAATGCCTGACGCACCTGCAGCGTTTGGCTGGCGGCCTGACGCTGCTGCGAAGCGACCAGGTCCATACGCTGTGCTTGCTGGTTTAAGGCCTGAGACAGCTCGCGGTTTACCTTGAACTGGTCGACAATACCCTCCGGCAGTCCCGCGCTGTTTTCCGCCAGCAGTTCGGTGCTTTCCAGCGCTCGCTCAGCTTCACGCTGACGTTGACTGTTAAGCTGGTTGCGCAAAGCCTGCAGGTAAGCGTCGAGTTGTTGACTCTGTTTTTCCGCCAGTTCGGAGCGCATACGCGCCAGTTCCTGACGGTTATTGGCGGAAAGCTGCGCCAGCTCCAGTTCATCGACCTGGGCTTTAAGTTTGGCGGATTCAGCCTGCATCGCCTGATTCTGTGCGGAATTACCGTTGGCGGTACCAATGCGTCGCTCAAGCTCATTGAGCTGGCGGCGGGCATCGGTTTGCTGTTGAGGAAGCTGGCTTAACGAGTCGGCGATTTCCCGGGCGCGATCCTGCTCCTGTTGGGCCTGACGACTCTTTTCCAGCAGTTGGCTGCTAACCTGGAGGATCTCCTGGTTTAACGCATCGGTAGTGAGTCCGGTTGGCACATTGCGCGGTTCATCACGCAGGTTGCTAAGCTGCGCGCGTAACGTTGCGGACAGCTTGGGGAAGTTATCAATAACCTGCTGATATTGCTGGGCACGCTCGAGAGAGCCTTTACGCTCCTCAAGGGCATTCAGCGCGGACTGGAGCGCCTCAACGGTTTCTGGCTGAGCGGGTTTTGCCGCTTTTGCCTGCTCCAGTTCCTGGGTGAGTTGTTTGGCATCGGGGGCCGTCGCAGCGTACGCCCCCAGGCTGAGGCACCAGGCCATCAGAAAAGTGATAATCAGGCGCACAGCAGCGATTCCTATGTTTAACTTTCGTCTTTTTTGTCGTCAACCAGCGGGCTGGCATCGTGTTCTGCTTCGATCTCTTCTTTCGCCAGCGGGGCCGGTTCTGCCTCTGGCGTCACGAAAGTCTCGGTCGAGATGGCCATTGGCTGGCCGATTTTGGTCACGGACAGATCCTGCAACTGCTCAACCAGGTTAACTTTGCCAGGTGCGAACAGGTTGATGACGGTGGAACCGAGCTTAAAGCGGCCCATTTCCTGACCTTTCAGCAGCGCCACCGACCCTTCGCTTTCGCCTTCCGGCCAGGTCCAGCGCTTGATGACGCCTTCACGCGGTGGAGTAATGGTGCCAGCCCATGCGGTTTCAATACTGCCGACGATGGTCGCGCCGACCAGAATCAGCACCATCGGGCCAAATTCGGTATCAAACAGACAGATTACACGTTCGTTGCGGGCAAACAGGTTCGGTACGTTTTGCGCAGTCAGGATGTTTACAGAGAAGAGATCGCCCGGCACATACATCATTTCACGCAGGATACCGTTACACGGCATGTGTACACGGTGGTAATCGCGTGGAGACAAGTAAGTGGTTACAAACGTACCGTTGCGGAATTTGTCCGCCATCTGATAGTTGCCTGCCAGCAGCGCTTCAAGGGTATAGCTGTGCCCTTTAGCCTGCAGCAGTTTGTCTTCCTCGATGTTGCCTAACTGGTTAATCACACCGTCAGCGGGCATGACCAGTACGTTTGGATCGGTATTAATCGGGCGAGCATCATCGCGCAGCGGGCGAACAAAGAAGTCGTTGAAGGTGCGATAGCTGGCGGTGTCCGGCTTTTGCGCCTCTTTCATATCGACCTTGTAATATTTCACGAACAGATCGATAACCAGTTTGGTCAGCCATCCCGCTCGTTTGCTCGCACCCCAACCCGCCAGGCGAGTGAGCCATAGTTTCGGCAGAATGTATTGTAGCGAAAGCTTAAATGAGTTTAACAAGGTAGCCTCCAGGCCATAATTTGTTCCCGATCCGGCATACGGGCCGGATCCTGAAAAAAGGGGGACGATTCTAGCGATGCTTAGCTTAGTTGTCAGTTGTCTGTATCAGAAAAGTTTTTACGCGTTTTTACCTGCGCCATGCTTTCCAGGATGCGGTGATAATTTTCAAACCGGGTTTCGGCTATGGCCCCTTTTTCTACAGCCTCACGGATAGCGCAGCCTGGATCGGTATCATGCTTGCAGTCGCGGTATTTGCAATGGCCCAGGTAGTCATGAAATTCGACAAAGCCATGCGTGATTTGTTCCGGCTCCAGATGCCACAGTCCAAACTCACGTACGCCAGGGGAGTCGATAACGTCGCCGCCGTGCGGGAAGTGATACAGGCGAGAGGCCGTGGTGGTGTGCTGTCCAAGGCCGGAGTTGTCAGAGACATCATTGGTCAGGATCTCTTCCTGCAGGCCGAGGAGATTATTGAGCAGGCTGGATTTACCTACGCCCGATTGACCGGCAAAAATGCTGATGCGATCGGTTAATGCTTCTTCAAGCGGTTTCAGGCCGTCTTTAGTGCGGCTTGATACCATCAACACCTGATAGCCAATGTTGCGATAGATATCCATCTGTTCGTTAACGAAGGCCATGCCTTCATCATCCAGCAGATCGATCTTATTCAGAACGATAATCGGTTCAACGTGTAGCGTTTCGCAGGCTACCAGATACCGGTCGATAATATTGAGTGACAGCTCGGGTAAGATGGCTGAGACAATAACGATCTGGTCGATGTTGGCGGCAATAGGCTTTACCCCGTCGTAAAAGTCGGGGCGTGTCAGTACCGAGGTACGATCGTGTACCGCTTCAACGATACCTTTGACATTCACGCCTTCAGCTGCCGCTTTACCCGGGCGCCAGACTACGCGATCGCCAGTAACCAGTGAGCGAATTGTACGGCGGATGTTGCAACGGTGAATTTCACCGTCAGCAGACTCTACGTCGGCATGCATGCCAAAACGGCTGATAACGATGCCTTCGGCGGTTTCGCCAAACAGGTTGTCGTCGTAGTCGGGCTTCTCCGTGGACGTTTTAAGACGACGCTGGTGATTGGCGTTCACACGGCGCTGTTGGCCTTTGGAGAGTTTATTCTTACTCAATCGGACTGGCTCCTGGTCGCCCATGATGGGCAAAACATTTATGATACACACAATTTTAGATCAATGTAGTCACACTGAATGTGACGCTGAAGGGTGGAAAATAGCATGAGTGCCAATGAAAACAACCTGATTTGGATCGATCTGGAGATGACAGGTCTGGATCCCGAGCGCGATCGCATTATTGAGATCGCCACGCTGGTGACGGATGCCAACCTGAATATTCTGGCTGAAGGACCGACAATTGCGGTGCACCAGTCTGACGAACAGCTGGCATTAATGGATGACTGGAACGTACGTACGCATACTGGTAGCGGGCTGGTGGAGCGCGTGAAGGCGAGCACCATGGGCGATCGTGACGCTGAACTGGCCACGCTGGCTTTTTTGAAAGAGTGGGTTCCGGAAGGGAAATCACCTATCTGCGGCAACAGCATCGGGCAGGATCGTCGTTTCCTGTTTAAATACATGCCGGAGCTGGAGGCGTATTTCCATTATCGCTATCTGGACGTCAGCACGCTCAAAGAACTGGCGCGTCGTTGGAAGCCGGAAATCCTTGCGGGCTTCACCAAGCAGGGAACACATCAGGCGATGGACGACATTCGTGAATCTGTTGCTGAGCTTGCTTACTATCGCGAACATTTTATTAATCTTTGATTTTGTCCTCCGGTGGCTTGCGTCACCGGTTTTTTGACGCTAAATTGTTCAGCTTGATTGTAAATTAATCACTTGAACGAATTTTCGAAAAAAACGCTTTCAGGGGGGTTGCAGCTAAACGGATTTCTCGTATAATGCGCCTCCCGTAACGACGCAGAAATGCGAATTACGACAGCAACAAAAGCAGTACAGATTTGCGGGAATAGCTCAGTTGGTAGAGCACGACCTTGCCAAGGTCGGGGTCGCGAGTTCGAGTCTCGTTTCCCGCTCCAAAATTTGAAAATGCTTGTAAAGCACAGACCACCAATCGCAGGATTTCGAATTGCGACAAGGCGGCAACTGAATGAGTCCTTAGGAGCTTACTAAAGTAAGTGACTCAGGCGAATGAAGGCAGCCAACGCAGTAGCGGTTCGAAAGACGAAGATTATGCGGGAATAGCTCAGTTGGTAGAGCACGACCTTGCCAAGGTCGGGGTCGCGAGTTCGAGTCTCGTTTCCCGCTCCAAAATTTGAAAGTGCTTGTTAAGCACAGACCACCAAATCGCAGGATTTCGAATTGCGACAAGGCGGCAACTGAATGAGTCCTTAGGAACTTACTGAAGTAAGTGACTCAGGCGAATGAAGGCAGCCAACGCAGTAGTGGTTCGAAAGACGAAGATTAAGCGGGAATAGCTCAGTTGGTAGAGCACGACCTTGCCAAGGTCGGGGTCGCGAGTTCGAGTCTCGTTTCCCGCTCCAAATTCTTACCCCAATAAAAATATCCACAACGAATAATCGCGTTGGGGACGTTTTGTTTCGTCATTGACATACTCTTGTAAACAGACTTATCCACAGGTTCGGGTATTATTCCTGGAATGCAAAAAACTTCGCCGGGTGAATAGTATCATTTTAACTATTTGAAATTATTAATTTAATTATCATTTCAAATTGTTAATACGATCACTTGACGATTTTTTCCCTCTTGAATATCAATGTGTTTTTATTTTTATACACAAGCTGTGGATGACTTAAGCGTCGCGCGGCAGACCCTTCTCAATGACCCTGACCAAACGTTGTTTCTGCGGTAGCTGCACCTCAACTACGCAGGCATTTCGCTTCTCGATTTGCTGAGCAACCGCCCACTCTATGTGTTCGTCGAGAAGTGGGTGCTCACCTCTGCGACTTTCCAGTGCGTGAAGAATGGCTTCATCCCAGGGAGCATTGCCCAACGCAACGGCGATATTTCGCAGCCAGCGCAGGTGGCCAATACGACGAATGGCAGACCCCTCCGTGACTTTTAAAAACCACGCTTCGCTCCAGCTAAACAGCTCTATTAACTCCGGAGCATGAAGCTGCTTGCGCGGGTTGAAGTCATCCTCTGCCGTCAACTGTGAATAGCGGTTCCACGGGCAAATAAGCTGGCAATCATCGCAGCCATAAATTCGATTCCCCATCAAGGGACGAAATTCTTCCGGGATCGCGCCTTCCAGTTCGATAGTGAGATAAGAGATACAGCGGCGCGCATCCACCGTATAGGGTTCAACAATGGCCCCGGTGGGACAGATGGTCATGCAGGCGACGCATTTCCCGCATCCTTCTTCTACTGGTTGGTCGATCGGCAAGGGTAAATCGATCAGTAATTCACCGAGGAAGAAAAATGAACCGGCTTCGCGATTGAGGATAAGTGAGTGCTTACCTGTCCAGCCAAGCCCGGCTTTTTCCGCTAACGGACGCTCAAGAATGGGCGCAGAATCGACAAAAGGTCTAAAATTCAGCGAAACGCAGTGCTGTTGAATCATCTCTCCCAGCTTTTTTAAGCGGTTACGTAGCAGCTTATGATAGTCGCGCCCCAGCGCGTAACGGCTGACGTAACCCAGAGAAGGATTCTTCAATGTGCTGGCGAAGGCCGCATTGGCTGGAAGATAGTTCATACGTACGCTGATGACACGTAGCGTACCGGGCAATAATTCGTGAGGTCGGGCGCGCATCATGCCGTGACGGGCCATCCAGTCCATCTCGCCGTGGTATTGTTTATCCAGCCAGGCCTGCAGTTTGGGCTCCGCTTCGCTGAGGTCGGTATCGGCAATACCGACCTGCTGAAAGCCAAGCTCCAGCCCCCACTGCTTAATATTTTGCGCTAACTGATTGAGATCGAGGGGCTCTGACATGACGGACCATACAATGAAGAAAAACCCCGCAAGTATACCACACTCCATCTGGCACGCCGATGACATCAGGCGGATGGAGCGAGAGGCGGCAGACAGTTCAGGGCTGACGCTGTACGAACTGATGCAACGGGCGGGAGAGGCGGCGTTTCAGGTCACTCGTGAGGCTTATCCGAACGCCCGGCACTGGCTGGTGCTATGTGGTCATGGCAACAACGGCGGTGATGGTTACGTAGTGGCAAGACTTGCCAAAGCGCTGGGTCTTGAAGTTACGTTGCTGGCGCAGGAAAGTGACAAACCGCTCCCCGAGGAGGCGCAGCAGGCGCGTGATGCCTGGCTTAACGCTGGTGGCGTCATTCACGCGGCGGATATCAATTGGCCAAATAACGTGGACGTCATTATTGATGCGCTGTCAGGCACTGGCTTAAAACATGCGCCGCGTGAGTCTCTCTCGGTATTGATTGAACGTGCCAATTCTCACCCAGCCCCCACCGTGGCGATAGATATTCCCTCCGGCCTGCTGGCGCAGACGGGAGCGACGCCGGGCGCGGTCATCAACGCAGCGCATACCATTACCTTTATTGCACTCAAGCCGGGCCTGCTCACCGGTAAAGCGCGCGATGTCACCGGGCGTCTGCATGTTAACGCACTTGGGCTGGACGACTGGCTGGCGGGACAGAATGCGCCAATTCAACGTTTTGATGTTCAACAGCTTGCGCACTGGCTAACGCCGCGTCGACCCACCTCGCACAAGGGTTCCCACGGTCGACTGGTGATTATCGGCGGTGACCACGGTACGGCAGGCGCAATACGCATGGCCGGGGAAGCCGCGCTGCGAGCAGGTGCCGGGCTGGTCAAAGTGCTGACGCGCAGTGAAAACATTGCGCCTATTTTGACAGCCAGACCGGAACTGATGGTCGATGCGCTGACGCCGCAGACGCTGGAAGAGAGCCTGGCGTGGGCGGATGTAGTGGTGATAGGCCCCGGGCTTGGTCAGCAGGAGTGGGGCAAAAAAGCGCTGCAAAAAGTGGAGAATTTTCGCAAACCGATGCTCTGGGATGCGGATGCGCTGAACCTGCTGGCAATCAACCCCGATAAACGTCACAATCGCGTGATCACGCCGCATCCGGGAGAAGCCGCGCGACTGCTGGGCTGTTCCATTGCAGAAATTGAAGACGATCGCTTACTTTGTGCACAACGTCTGGTAAAACGGTACGGAGGCGTGGTGGTGCTGAAAGGCGCGGGTACGGTTATTGCTGCTGAACAGGCGGAGTTGGGTATTATTGATACCGGCAATGCCGGGATGGCCAGCGGCGGAATGGGGGATGTGCTTTCCGGTATTATTGGCGCATTGCTCGGACAGAAGCTTACCCCGTATGATGCAGCATGTGCGGGATGTGTTGCGCACGGAGCGGCGGCGGATGTGCTGGCGGCGCGTTTTGGTACGCGCGGCATGCTGGCGACAGATCTCTTTACCACGCTACAGCGTATTGTTAACCCTGATGTGATTGACGTTTATCATGATGAATCGAGTAATTCCACTACCTGATGAGCAGGCGACTTTAGACCTGGGACTGCGGGTAGCCAAAGCCTGTGACGGCGCGACGGTTATATATTTGTACGGCGACCTGGGGGCGGGTAAAACCACCTTCAGCCGGGGATTTCTGCAGGCGTTAGGTCATAAAGGTAATGTAAAAAGCCCCACCTACACGCTGGTTGAACCCTATTCACTCGATAACTTGATGGTATATCACTTCGATTTATACCGACTTGCGGACCCAGAGGAGCTGGAATTTATGGGGATCCGCGATTATTTTGCCAATGATGCCATCTGCCTGGTGGAATGGCCGCAACAAGGTAAAGGTGTACTGCCAGACCCGGACGTCGAAATACACATTGAATACCAGGCGCAAGGTCGAGAGGCGCGTGTAAGCGCAGTCTCCTCATCAGGTGATTTATTGCTGGCGCGTTTAGCCGATTAACCTTAAGGGTGGCGGGATGATTTATCGCATCAGAAACTGGCTGATGGCAACCCTGGTCCTGCTGTGCGCGCAGGCAGGGGCCGCCAGCCTCTCCGATCTTCAGGTGTCCAATGGCGATCAACAGGCGCGGATTACGCTGAGCTTTATTGGCGATCCTGAATATGCCGTTTCGCAGGACGGGAAACGAACCGTCGCGCTGGATATTAAACAAACCGGTGTGATTCAGGGGTTACCGCTGCTGTTTAGCGGCAATAATCTGGTGAAATCTATCCGTTCCGGCACGCCAAAAGATGCGCAGTCTCTGCGCCTGGTGGTGGATTTAACCGAGAACGGTAAAGCCGAAGCAGTAAAACGCCAGAACGGCGGCAATTATACCGTCGTGTTTACCATCAACGCTGATGCGCCGCCGCCGCCTCCACCTCCCGTGGTTGCAAAGCGTGTTGAAGCGCCGATTGTTGCCCCACGTCCTGTCGAGCCAGCGCGCAATCCGTTTAAAGCAGAAAACGATCGCACTACGGCTGTGACTAACAGCAATACCTCCACGCGCCCTGCGGCGCGCGCCAGCACCAGCAACGGCGATAAGGTGGTGATTGCCATTGATGCCGGACACGGTGGACAGGATCCTGGCGCTATTGGTCCTGGCGGCACGCGTGAGAAAAACGTCACGATTGCCGTGGCGCGCAAGCTGCGCAGTTTGCTCAATGATGATCCGATGTTTAAAGGCGTACTCACCCGTGATGGTGATTACTTTATCTCGGTGATGGGGCGTTCAGACGTCGCGCGTAAACAAAACGCCAATTTCCTGGTTTCTATTCACGCGGATGCCGCGCCAAATCGTGATGCCACAGGTGCTTCCGTTTGGGTGCTGTCAAACCGTCGGGCGAACAGTGAGATGGCCGGCTGGCTGGAACAGCACGAGAAGCAATCGGAGTTGTTGGGCGGCGCGGGCGATGTGCTGGCAAACAGCCAGTCCGATCCTTACCTCAGCCAGGCCGTACTGGATCTGCAGTTCGGTCATTCGCAGCGCGTCGGGTATGATGTGGCGACCAGCATGATCGGCCAGTTAGAACGTATTGGTTCGATGCATAAGCGTCGTCCTGAACACGCCAGTCTTGGCGTACTGCGTTCGCCTGATATCCCGTCAGTGTTGGTTGAAACTGGCTTTATCAGTAACAACAGCGAAGAACGTCTGTTGGCGAGCGATGATTACCAGCAGCAACTGGCTGAGGCGATTTACAAAGGATTGCGTAACTATTTCCAGGCGCACCCGATGCAAACCGGGCCGCAGGGCGCACCGGCGCAAACCGCCAGCGCCATATCGCCGGGTAACACGTTAACAAATTAAGGATTAGCCATGCCGATTCAGGTTCTACCGCCACAGCTGGCGAACCAGATTGCCGCAGGCGAGGTGGTAGAACGGCCTGCGTCAGTGGTGAAAGAGCTGGTGGAAAACAGCATCGATGCCGGTGCGACGCGCATTGATATCGATATTGAACGCGGCGGAGCGAAGCTTATCCGTATTCGTGACAACGGCTGCGGGATTAAAAAAGACGAGCTGGCGTTGGCGTTGGCGCGTCATGCCACCAGTAAAATAGCCTCGCTTGACGATCTTGAAGCCATCGTAAGCCTCGGATTTCGCGGCGAAGCGTTGGCCAGTATCAGCTCCGTGTCTCGCTTAACCCTGACGTCGCGTACGCAAGAACAACCCGAAGCCTGGCAGGCGTATGCCGAAGGGCGTGACATGGATGTCACAGTTAAACCCGCTGCGCATCCGGTGGGAACCACGCTGGAGGTGCTAGATCTGTTCTACAACACCCCGGCGCGGCGCAAATTTATGCGCACCGAGAAAACCGAATTTAATCATATCGACGAGATTATTCGCCGCATTGCGCTGGCACGTTTTGATGTGACGATAAATTTGTCGCACAACGGCAAAGTGGTGCGACAGTACCGGGCAGTGGCCGCGGATGGGCAGAAAGAGCGCCGACTGGGCGCGATTTGCGGCACGCCGTTTCTGGAGCATGCGCTGGCGATCGAATGGCAGCATGGCGATTTAACATTGCGCGGCTGGGTGGCCGATCCTAACCACACAACGGCAGCACTGGCAGAAATCCAGTACTGCTATGTGAATGGTCGGATGATGCGCGACCGGCTGATCAACCATGCTATCCGCCAGGCCTGTGAAGATAAGCTGGGAGCCGATCAACAGCCCGCTTTTGTGCTGTATCTGGAAATCGATCCGCATCAAGTGGATGTCAACGTACACCCAGCTAAACATGAGGTCCGTTTCCATCAATCCCGCCTGGTGCACGATTTTATTTATCAGGGCGTGTTGAGCGTCCTGCAACAGCAGCTTGAAACGCCGCTGCCGTTGGCTGATGACGACGAACCCGCCCCAAGGCACATCCCGGAAAACCGCGTTGCTGCTGGACGCAACCATTTTGCCGAGCCGGCTCCCGCGCGTGAACCTGCGACACCGCGGTACTCAGCATCCGCTGGCACTGGAAGTGGCAGTAGCGGTGGCAGTAGTGGTGGCGGTGGCCGTCAGGCGGGGGCCAGTTGGCCTCATGCTCAACCCGGATACCAAAAGCAGCAGGGCGAAATTTATCAGCAACTGATGCAGACGCCTGCTCCAACGCGTAAAACGCCGGTCTCTGAAACGCCATCGACGCCTCTGACTGGCAACAGTCAGGGCTTTGGCCGGGTGCTAACGATTGTTGGTGCAGACTGCGCGTTACTCGAGTGTGATGGCCATATTCGGTTGTTGGCATTACCGGTGGCTGAGCGTTGGTTGCGTCAGGCGCAGTTAACGCCGGGTCAGGGAGCGGTTTGTGCTCAACCGTTACTGATCCCTTTACGTCTAAAAGTGACCGCCGATGAAAAAGCAGCACTGCAAAAAGGACAGAGCCAACTGGCTGAGTTGGGCATTGAATTTCAGCTGGATGCGCAGCATGTGACCATCCGGGCGGTGCCTTTACCCTTACGCCAACAAAATTTACAAATCTTGATTCCTGAACTGATAGGCTACCTGGCGCAGCAATCCGTATTCGAGCCGGGCAATATTGCACAGTGGATCGCACGTAACCTGATGAGCGAGCATCCACAGTGGAGCATGGCACAGGCGATTACGCTGTTAGCGGATGTTGAGCGGCTCTGCCCACAACTCGTGAAGGCACCGCCGGGTGGTCTGTTACAACCTGTTGATTTACATTCGGTAATGAATGCCCTGAAACATGAGTGATACCCGTAAGGCGAGCCTGCCAAAGGCGATTTTTTTGATGGGGCCAACGGCCTCCGGTAAAACGGCATTAGCAATTGAATTGCGTAAAGTTTTGCCCATAGAGTTGATAAGCGTTGATTCCGCCCTTATTTACAAGGGGATGGATATCGGTACAGCTAAGCCTGATGCAGCTGAATTACAGGCCGCACCGCACCGATTGCTGGATATCCGCGATCCATCGCAGGCGTACTCCGCTGCGGATTTTCGTCGCGATGCGTTAGCCGAAATGGCCGACATCACCGCCACGGGCCGTATCCCGTTGCTGGTGGGCGGCACAATGTTATATTTCAAAGCCTTGCTTGAAGGACTGTCGCCGTTACCGTCGGCGGACCCGGTAGTCAGGGCCAGAATTGAGCAGCAGGCGGCAGAGCAGGGTTGGGACGCGTTACACCGACAGCTTCAGGACATCGATCCCGTGGCAGCGGCGCGTATTCATCCAAATGATCCGCAAAGACTTTCCCGGGCACTGGAAGTTTTTTTCATTTCGGGTAAAACTTTAACGGAGCTGACGCAAACGTCAGGAGATGCTTTGCCGTATCAGGTGCATCAGTTTGCAATCGCCCCGGCGAGCCGTGAACTGCTCCATCAGCGAATTGAGCAGCGTTTTCATCAGATGTTAGCTTCAGGTTTTGAAGCAGAAGTCCGGGCGCTTTTTGCCCGTGGAGATTTGCATACGGATTTGCCTTCCATTCGTTGTGTAGGGTATCGCCAGATGTGGTCATACATTGAAGGCGAAATTTCATACGATGAAATGGTTTATAGAGGTGTTTGCGCCACGAGGCAGTTGGCGAAGCGACAGGTAACCTGGTTGCGTGGTTGGGAAGGGGTGCACTGGCTTGACAGTGAAAAGCCTGACCAGGCGCGAAACGAAGTATTACAGGTTGTTGGTGCTATCGCGAACTGAATGTGTACAATTGAAACGTATCGTGCGCAATTTTTCAGAATCGAAAGGTTCAAAGTACAAATAAGCATATAAGGAAAAGAGAGAATGGCTAAGGGGCAATCTTTACAAGATCCGTTCCTGAACGCACTGCGTCGGGAACGTGTTCCAGTTTCTATTTATTTGGTGAATGGTATTAAGCTGCAAGGTCAAATCGAGTCTTTTGATCAGTTCGTGATCCTGTTGAAAAACACGGTCAGCCAGATGGTTTATAAGCACGCGATTTCTACTGTTGTCCCGTCTCGTCCGGTTTCTCATCACAGCAATAATGCCACCGGCGGCACAGGCAGCAACTACCATCACGGTAGCAACGCGCAAGGTTCATCTGCGCAACAGGACAGCGAAGAAACCGAATAAGGTTATTAGCTGTTTTACATACGGGGAGCCAGCGATCCTGTGTTCCCCGTTGATTTATATTAAGGGGTTGACGCTTGTTTGACCGTTATGATGCCGGTGAGCAGGCGGTACTGGTACACATCTATTTTTCGCAAGACAAAGATATGGAAGACCTCCAGGAGTTTGAATCTCTGGTTTCTTCCGCCGGTGTCGAAGCAATGCAGGTGATTACCGGGAGCCGTAAAGCACCGCACCCGAAGTATTTTGTTGGTGAAGGTAAGGCAATCGAAATTGCCGAAGCCGTAAAAGCGACTGGCGCTGCGGTGGTGATTTTTGATCATGCTCTAAGCCCTGCCCAGGAACGTAACCTGGAACAGTTGTGCCAGTGTCTTGTTATCGACAGGACTGGTCTCATTTTAGATATTTTTGCCCAGCGTGCGCGAACCCATGAGGGTAAGTTGCAGGTTGAGCTGGCGCAGTTGCGCCATATGGCTACGCGTCTGGTCCGTGGCTGGACTCACCTTGAACGGCAAAAGGGCGGGATTGGTTTGCGCGGTCCGGGTGAAACCCAGCTCGAAACCGACCGTCGTTTGCTGCGTAATCGCATTTTGCAGATACAGTCGCGCCTGGAAAAAGTTGAAAAGCAACGTGAGCAGGGGCGACAGTCGCGCAAGAAAGCGGATGTCCCAACCGTATCACTGGTGGGATATACCAACGCCGGAAAATCCACCCTGTTCAACCAGATCACCGAAGCCCAGGTCTACGCAGCGGATCAGCTGTTTGCGACCCTGGACCCGACGCTACGCAGAATAGACGTGGCGGACGTGGGTGAGACCGTGCTGGCGGATACCGTTGGGTTTATCCGTCATTTGCCGCACGACCTGGTGGCGGCGTTTAAGGCCACCTTGCAGGAAACACGTCAGGCGACATTGTTGCTGCACGTTATTGATGCAGCAGATTTTCGTGTGCAGGAAAACATTGAGGCCGTCGATACGGTGCTCGAAGAGATCGATGCGCATGAGATCCCGACCCTGCTGGTGATGAATAAAATCGATATGTTGGATGACTTTGAGCCGCGTATCGACAGAGATGAAGAGAATAAACCCATTCGCGTTTGGGTATCAGCGCAAACGGGGATTGGTATACCACAACTTTTTCAGGCTTTGACTGAGCGACTTTCCGGTGAGGTGGCGCAGCATACGTTGCGTTTGCCGCCGCAGGAAGGGCGTTTGAGAAGCCGGTTTTATCAACTTCAGGCAATAGAAAAAGAGTGGATGGAGGAGGACGGCAGCGTAGGTCTGCAGGTTCGAATGCCGATCGTAGACTGGCGTCGCCTCTGTAAACAAGAACCGGCACTGGAAGACTATGTTGTCTGATCTGACGGATATGGCCTGAAGATTTTTTCGCCTCTATACCTTGTGGATTTTGTGCGGCAGGAAGGCGGCAAGTCCTGAAATCTCCAGGAGCATAGTCAACTATGTGACTGGCGTTGAGGGACGCAGCCAACGCAACGGCAGCGCAAAAGACGCAGGTATAGCATCGCATAACAAATATGGAGCACAAAAATGGCGTGGAATCAGCCCGGTAATAACGGACAAGACCGCGACCCCTGGGGAAGCAGCAAACCTGGCGGCAACCCTGAGGGAAATGGAAACAAAGGTGGTCGCGAGCAGGGACCTCCCGATCTGGACGATATCTTCCGCAAACTGAGTAAAAAGCTCGGTGGTCTGGGTGGCGGTAAAGGTACTGGCTCTGGCGGCGGTAGTTCATCGCAAGGCCCGCGTCCGCAACTGGGCGGTCGAGTCTTTACTATCGCAGCGGCCGCTATCGTCATTATCTGGGCGGCCAGCGGTTTCTATACCATTAAAGAAGCGGAACGCGGCGTGGTGACACGCTTCGGTAAATTCAGCCATTTGGTTGAACCGGGTCTGAACTGGAAACCGACCTTTGTCGACGAAGTGACACCGGTCAACGTTGAAGCCGTGCGTGAACTTGCCGCATCCGGCGTCATGCTGACCTCTGACGAAAACGTCGTGCGCGTCGAAATGAACGTACAGTACCGCGTGACCGATCCGCAGCGTTACCTGTTTAGCGTAACCAGCGCGGATGACAGTCTGCGTCAGGCTACCGACAGTGCCCTGCGTGGGGTTATCGGTAAATACACCATGGACCGTATCCTGACCGAAGGTCGTACCGTTATTCGTAGCGATACCCAACGTGAACTGGAAGAAACGATCCGTCCGTACAACATGGGTATCACCCTGCTGGACGTCAACTTCCAGGCTGCACGTCCGCCGGAAGAAGTAAAAGCCGCGTTTGACGATGCTATCGCAGCACGTGAAAACGAACAGCAGTACATCCGTGAAGCGGAAGCGTACACCAACGAAGTTCAGCCGCGTGCAAACGGTCAGGCGCAGCGTATTCTGGAAGAAGCGCGTGCGTATAAGACTCAGACAATCCTGGAAGCACAGGGTGAAGTGGCTCGCTTCGCAAAAATTCTGCCGGAATATAAAGCCGCACCGCAAATTACCCGCGAGCGTCTGTATATCGAAACCATGGAAAAAGTGCTGAGCAATACCCGCAAAGTCCTGGTTAACGATAAAGGCAGCAATTTGATGGTTCTGCCGCTGGATCAAATGCTGAAAGGTGGTAGTGCGCCAGCAGCAAAGACTGACAGCAGTTCAAACCTGCTGCGTCTGCCGCCAGCAACGACTTCCAGCACTGGAGCAAGCAACACATCGTCCACCAGTCAGGGCGATATTATGGACCAACGCCGCGCGAATGCGCAGCGTAACGACTACCAGCGTCAGGGGGAATAACGATGCGTAAGTCAGTTATTGCGATTATCATCATCGTTCTGGTAGTTCTGTTCATGTCTGTCTTTGTGGTCAAAGAAGGCGAGCGCGGTATTACTCTGCGCTTTGGTAAAGTTCTGCGTGACGATGAAAACAAGCCGCTGGTCGTTGCACCAGGCCTGCACTTCAAGATTCCGTTTATTGAATCTGTGAAGATGCTGGATGCGCGTATTCAGACCATGGACAACCAGGCCGATCGCTTTGTTACCAAAGAGAAGAAAGACCTGATCGTTGACTCCTACATCAAGTGGCGCATCAGTGACTTTAGCCGTTACTACCTGGCAACGGGCGGTGGCGATGTTTCTCAGGCGGAAGTCCTGCTGAAACGTAAGTTCTCTGACCGTCTGCGTTCTGAAATTGGTCGTCTGGACGTGAAGGACATCGTTACCGATTCCCGCGGTCGTCTGACCCTGGAAGTTCGTGACGCGCTGAACTCCGGTTCTGCTGGCACGGAAGATGAAGTGGCGACTCCGGCAGCAGATAGCGCGATTGCCGAAGCGGCTGAACGTGTTCAGGCTGAAACGAACGGTAAAGTACCGGTCATCAACCCGAACAGTATGGCGGCATTGGGCATCGAAGTGGTTGACGTGCGTATTAAGCAAATCAACCTGCCTGCTGAAGTGTCCGAGGCTATCTACAACCGTATGCGCGCTGAGCGTGAAGCGGTAGCGCGTCGCCATCGTTCACAAGGCCAGGAAGAGGCGGAAAAACTGCGTGCAACGGCTGACTATGAAGTCACTAAAACGCTGGCAGAATCTGAGCGTCAGGGCCGTATTATGCGCGGTGAAGGCGATGCAGAAGCCGCTAAGCTGTTTGCCGATGCGTTCAGTCAGGATCCGGACTTCTACGCCTTCATCCGTAGCCTGCGTGCTTACGAGAAGAGCTTTGAAGGGAATCAGGACGTAATGGTCATGAGCCCGGACAGCGATTTCTTCCGCTACATGAAGACACCAAATACCGCGACACGCTAATCGCGTTCCAGCGGTTTTAAAGCAGCAAAACCACCGGCATCTCCAGGGATGCGGTGGTTTTCTTTTTATACAAGGGCGATGGATGAATTCAACAATTTTGCTGGCGCTCGCGCTGGTTTTGGTGCTGGAAGGGCTGGGTCCGATGCTTTATCCCAGCGCATGGAAGAAAATGATCTCTGCAATGGCGCAACTTCCCGAAAATATTTTGCGTCGTTTTGGTGGGGGTCTTGTGGTTGCGGGCGTTGTGGTCTACTACATGTTGAGGAAAACGATTGGCTGAACAATAAGTAGACTAATTTGCGGATTTTCGCATGCAAAAAGTGCTGTATATCTGAAAAAGCGGTGGTAGAATCCATTTTTAAGCAAACGGTGATTTTGAAAAATGGGTAACAACGTCGTCGTACTGGGCACCCAATGGGGTGACGAAGGTAAAGGGAAGATCGTCGATCTTCTGACTGAACGGGCTAAATATGTTGTGCGCTACCAGGGTGGTCACAACGCAGGCCATACTCTCGTAATCAACGGTGAAAAAACCGTCCTCCATCTTATTCCATCAGGCATTCTTCGCGAAAACGTAATCAGCATCATCGGTAACGGTGTTGTTCTGTCTCCGTCCGCGCTGATGAAAGAAATGAAAGGATTGGAAGATCGTGGTATCCCGGTTCGCGAGCGCCTGCTGCTGTCTGAAGCTTGTCCGCTGATCCTTGATTATCACGTTGCGTTGGATAACGCTCGTGAGAAAGCGCGTGGCGAGAAAGCGATCGGTACTACCGGTCGTGGTATCGGTCCGGCTTATGAAGACAAAGTAGCTCGTCGCGGTCTGCGTGTTGGCGATCTGTTTGATAAAGCAACTTTCGCTGAAAAACTGAAAGAAGTGATGGAATATCACAACTTCCAGCTGGTGAATTTCTATAAAGTTGAAGCAGTTGACTACCAGAAAGTGCTGGATGATGTGATGGCTATCGCCGACATCCTGACCTCAATGGTTGTTGATGTTTCCGATCTGCTGGACCAGGCGCGTAAGCGTGGCGATTTCGTCATGTTTGAAGGTGCGCAGGGTACGCTGCTGGATATCGACCACGGTACCTATCCGTACGTAACGTCCTCCAACACCACCGCAGGTGGCGTGGCAACCGGCTCCGGCCTGGGCCCACGTTATGTGGACTACGTTCTGGGTATCATCAAAGCTTACTCTACTCGTGTAGGTGCGGGTCCGTTCCCGACAGAGCTGTTTGATGACGTTGGCGAGTTCCTGTGCAAACAAGGTAACGAGTATGGCGCGACCACCGGTCGTCGTCGTCGTACCGGTTGGCTGGACTCCGTTGCTGTACGCCGTGCAGTACAGATTAACTCCCTGTCTGGCTTCTGCCTGACCAAACTGGACGTACTGGACGGTTTGAAAGAGGTGAAAATCTGTGTCGCTTACCGTATGCCGGATGGCCGCGAAGTAACGACTACTCCGCTGGCAGCTGACGACTGGAAAGGTATCGAGCCGATTTACGAAACCATGCCGGGTTGGTCTGAATCCACCTTCGGCGTGAAGGAACGTAGCGGTCTGCCGCAGGCAGCGCTGAACTACATCAAGCGTATTGAAGAACTGACCGGTGTGCCGATTGATATTATCTCAACTGGCCCAGACCGTACTGAAACCATGATCCTGCGCGACCCGTTCGACGCATAATTCTGGTTATAGCGTAGCGTCAAACGGCGCTGCGCTTGCACTAATTTAGGCCGGATAAGGTGCTTTGCATCAGAATCCGGCTTAAAATCACGTAAGTTCCTCGCTTTTTTCCTTCCCGAACTGAAATAAATTAGCGACCTGGCTGGTGGCTGGTTTATCATCAATGTAATTAATACTACCAGGTTTATCCGTTTTATCCCTTTTCCTGAGGTTGATGTGCAGTTAACAAGTTTCACCGATTACGGATTACGTGCGCTAATCTACATGGCGTCACTTCCCGAAGGACGTATGACCAGTATTTCTGAGGTGACAGAAGTCTACGGCGTGTCCCGTAATCATATGGTCAAAATAATCAATCAACTTAGCCGGGCGGGCTTTGTTACTGCTATTCGAGGAAAAAATGGCGGTATCCGCCTGGGTAAACCCGCTAAGGATATTGGTATTGGTGATGTGGTTCGCGAGCTGGAACCCTTATCGTTGGTCAACTGTAGCAGCGAGTTTTGCCACATTACCCCGGCCTGTAGACTCAAACAGGCGCTTTCTAAAGCAGTGCAAAGTTTTCTCACGGAACTGGACAACTACACACTTGCTGATTTGGTTGAAAAGAATCAACCGCTTTATAAATTATTGCTGGTGGAGTAACGACTCCCGCCAGCAGCGATGATGACGGAGGAACCGACATGTCACAAGATCCTTTCCAGGAACGCGAAGCAGAAAAATACGCGAATCCTATCCCGAGCCGGGAATTTATCCTCGAACATTTAACTAAACGTGAAAAGCCGGCCAACCGCGATGAGCTGGCCGCTGAACTCAATATTGAAGGTGAAGAGCAGCAAGAAGCGCTGCGTCGTCGCCTGCGCGCGATGGAGCGTGACGGACAACTGGTCTTCACCCGTCGTCAGTGCTATGCGCTGCCGGAACGTCTCGACCTGCTGAAAGGTACCGTTATTGGCCACCGTGATGGCTACGGCTTTCTGCGCGTTGAAGGCCGCAAAGATGACCTGTATCTGTCCAGCGAGCAAATGAAAACCTGCATTCATGGCGATCAGGTGCTGGCGCAGCCGTTGGGCGCGGACCGTAAAGGTCGCCGCGAAGCGCGTATTGTGCGCGTACTGGTGCCGAAAACCAGCCAGATTGTCGGTCGCTACTTCACCGACGCTGGTGTTGGGTTTGTCGTCCCAGACGACAGCCGCCTGAGCTTCGATATTCTGATCCCGCCGGAAGAGGTAATGGGCGCTCGTATGGGCTTTGTGGTCGTCGTTGAACTGACCCAGCGTCCGACTCGCCGCACCAAAGCGGTGGGCAAAATTGTTGAAGTGCTGGGCGATAACATGGGAACCAGCATGGCCGTGGATATGGCCCTGCGTACTCATGAAATCCCATATATCTGGCCTCAGGCGGTTGAGAAACAGGTCGCCGGGCTGAAAGAAGAAGTGCCGGAAGAGGCGAAAGTAGGACGTGTCGATCTGCGCTCCCTGCCGCTGGTGACTATCGATGGCGAAGATGCGCGCGACTTCGACGATGCGGTCTACTGCGAGAAGAAACGCGGCGGTGGTTGGCGTTTATGGGTGGCGATTGCTGACGTAAGCTATTACGTTCGCCCGCCGACTCCGCTGGACCAGGAAGCGCGTAGCCGTGGCACATCCGTTTACTTCCCGTCGCAGGTAGTTCCGATGCTGCCGGAAGTGCTGTCTAACGGATTGTGTTCACTCAACCCGCAGGTGGACCGGTTGTGTATGGTCTGTGAAATGACCATTTCGTCGAAAGGCCGCTTAACTGGCTTTAAATTCTACGAAGCGGTCATGAGCTCCCATGCGCGTCTGACCTACACCAAGGTCTGGCATATGCTGCAAGGCGACCAGGAGCTGCGTGAGCAGTACGCACCGTTGGTTAAACACATTGAAGAGCTGCATAACCTCTACAAAGTGCTGGATAAGGCCCGTGAAGAGCGTGGCGGTATCTCGTTTGAAAGTGAAGAGGCGAAGTTTATCTTCAATGCTGAACGCCGTATTGAGCGTATCGAGCAGACGCAGCGTAACGACGCACACAAGCTGATTGAAGAGTGCATGATCATGGCGAACATCTCAGCGGCGCGATTCGTTGAGAAAGCCAAAGAGCCAGCGCTGTTCCGTATTCACGATAAGCCGACGACCGAAGCGATTAACTCGTTCCGTTCCGTCCTGGCAGAGCTGGGGCTGGAGCTGCCTGGTGGCAACAAACCTGAGCCGCGTGATTACGCTGAACTGCTGGAGTCGATTGCTGACCGTCCTGACGCAGAAATGCTGCAAACCATGCTGCTGCGTTCGATGAAGCAGGCGATTTACGATCCGGAAAACCGTGGTCACTTTGGTCTGGCGCTGCAATCTTATGCACACTTTACTTCACCGATCCGTCGTTACCCGGATCTCTCCTTGCACCGGGCGATTAAGTATCTGCTGGCGCAGGAGCAGGGCCATAAGGGCAACACAACGGAAACCGGTGGCTACCATTATTCGATGGAAGAGATGCTGCAACTGGGTCAGCACTGTTCGATGGCCGAGCGCCGTGCTGATGAAGCCACGCGCGATGTCTCTGACTGGCTGAAGTGCGACTTCATGCTGGACCAGGTGGGTAATGTCTTCAAAGGCGTGATTGCCAGCGTGACCGGATTTGGTTTCTTTGTCCGTCTCGATGAACTGTTTATCGATGGTCTGGTGCATGTCTCCTCTCTGGATAACGACTACTATCGTTTCGACCAGGTTGGGCAGCGCCTGACGGGGGAATCCAGCGGCCAGATGTATCGCCTGGGCGATCGCGTGGAAGTTCGCGTGGAAGCAGTCAACATGGACGAGCGTAAGATCGACTTCAGCTTGATCTCCAGCGAACGTGCGCCGCGTAATGAAGGTAAAACCGCGCGCGAAAAAGCCAAAAAAGGCGATGCGGGTAAAAATACCGGTAAACGTCGTCAGATGGGCAAAAAGGTGAATTTCGAGCCGGACAGCGCTTTCCGCGGCGAGAAGAAAGGCAGAGCCAAACCTCAGGCGGATAAGAATGCGGCTGAGAAGAAAGGCGATAAAAAAGCGAAAAAGCCCTCGGCAAAAACGCTTAAAATTGCTGCCGCCACTAAAGCTAAACGTGCGGCGAAAAAGAAAGTCGCACAATAACAGCCATAGACTGTAAGTCGGGCAACCTTCGCGTTGCCCGGCGTTACGCATAAACTATTAACGAGTACATTCATGAGTGAAATGATTTACGGCATCCATGCGGTGCAGGCCCTGCTGGAACGTGCGCCTGAGCGCTTCCAGGACGTCTTTATTCTCAAAGGTCGTGAAGATAAACGCCTGCTGCCGCTGATCCACGCACTGGAAGCACAGGGTGTTGTCATTCAACTGGCTAACCGTCAGTTTCTGGATGAGAAAAGCGAGGGTGCGGTACATCAGGGGATTATTGCTCGCGTGAAGCCTGGCCGTCAGTATCAGGAAAACGATCTGCCGGATCTGATTGCTACGCTCGATCAGCCGTTCTTTTTGATCCTCGATGGCGTCACCGATCCGCATAACCTGGGCGCATGCCTGCGTAGCGCCGATGCCGCTGGCGTACATGCTGTAATCGTACCGAAGGATCGTTCCGCACAGTTGAATGCGACGGCGAAAAAAGTGGCCTGTGGTGCGGCAGAAAGCGTACCGCTGATCCGCGTCACCAACCTGGCGCGCACCATGCGTATGCTGCAGGAAGAGAATATCTGGATCGTCGGAACCGCAGGTGAAGCCGACCATACTCTCTATCAGAGCAAAATGACCGGTCGTCTGGCGCTGGTGATGGGCGCAGAGGGTGAAGGTATGCGCCGTCTGACTCGCGAACACTGTGACGAACTGATCAGCATCCCGATGGCAGGGAGCGTTTCGTCATTGAACGTTTCAGTTGCGACGGGCATCTGCCTGTTTGAAGCCGTCCGCCAGCGCGGCTAATTCATTCTCTATGTCTCTTAAGCCATCCCTCGGGATGGCTTTTTTGTGACCTGAATCCCAGGCACTCTATTGTCTGGCTGACCATACTTAAAGCGACGGCCATTGACGGAGGGAGACACAATGCACTGGCAAACGCATACCGTTTTTAACCAACCTGTACCGCTCAATAACAGTAACTTATATTTGTCCGATGGCGCGCTGTGCGAAGCGGTTATCCGCGAAGGCGCTGGCTGGGACAGCGATCTTCTTGCCAGTATTGGTCAGCAGCTAGGGACTGCCGAGTCGCTCGAACTGGGGCGTCTGGCCAATGCTTTTCCACCTGAACTGTTGCGCTACGACCCGCAGGGGCAGCGGCTGGATGATGTGCGTTTTCATCCTGCCTGGCATTTGCTGATGCAGGGATTGTGCGCCAACCGCGTACATAATCTGGCCTGGGAAGAAGATGCGAGGCAGGGAACATTTGTTGCCCGGGCGGCGCGTTACATGCTGCATGCGCAGGTTGAAGCAGGTACGTTGTGTCCGGTGACCATGACTTTTGCCGCCACGCCGCTGTTACTTCAAATGTTACCCGCCCCCTTTCACGACTGGCTTACGCCGCTGCTAAGCGACCGTTATGACTCGCATTTACTGCCAGGTGGGCAAAAGCGTGGGCTGCTTATTGGCATGGGCATGACCGAGAAGCAGGGTGGTTCAGATGTGCTGAGCAATACCACTCAGGCAGAACGTCTTGCTGACGGCTCGTATCGGCTGGTGGGACATAAGTGGTTTTTCTCCGTGCCGCAAAGCGATGCCCATTTAGTGCTGGCCCAGGCTAAGGGGGGATTATCCTGCTTTTTTGTGCCGCGATTTTTACCTGACGGGCAGCGTAATGCTATCCGTCTTGAGAGATTGAAAGATAAGTTAGGCAACCGCTCCAACGCCAGCTGCGAGGTTGAATTCCACGATGCGATTGGCTGGCTATTGGGTGACGAAGGGGAAGGTATACGCCATATCCTGAAAATGGGGGGGATGACGCGTTTTGACTGTGCGCTCGGTAGTCACGGTATGATGCGGCGTGCTTTTTCCGTCGCGATTTACCATGCGCACCAGCGGCAGGTCTTTGGCAAGCCATTGATTGAACAGCCGATGATGCGTCAAGTGTTAGGTCGGATGGCGCTCCAACTGGAAGGTCAAACGGCGTTACTGTTTCGACTGGCGCGGGCCTGGGACCGCCGTGCTGATGCTAAAGAAGCGCTGTGGGCCAGATTGTTCACACCAGCGGCGAAATTCTCCGTTTGCAAAAGCGGTATGCCATTTGTGGCAGAGGCGATGGAAGTGCTGGGTGGGATTGGCTATTGCGAGGAGAGCGAGCTGCCGCGTTTGTATCGTGAAATGCCGGTAAACAGTATCTGGGAAGGCTCTGGCAACATTATGTGCCTTGATGTGTTGCGGGTACTGACCAAACAACCCGGCATATACGAGATGCTCAGTGAAGCCTTTGCGGAAGTCAAAGGGCAAGACCGACATTACGATCGAATGGTGCGTCAGCTCCAGCAGCGTTTACGTAAACCCAGCGAGGCATTGGGGCGGGAGATTACGCAGCAGCTTTTCCAGCTTGGTTGCGGAGCGCAGATGTTGCGCTATGCCTCTCCACCAGTGGCGCAGGCCTGGTGCCAAATGATGCTTGATACGCGGGGGGGACTACGATTGTCTGAGCAGGTGCTGAATGATTTGCTTCTGCGGGCAACGGGGGGATTACGGTAATAATATGCCTGATGGCGACGCTTTCGCGTCTTATCATGTCTACAGTTCACTGTAGCTCAGATAAGTTTACGCCATCCGGCAATGTGTTAAGCATAGAGTATGGCCTGTACGCGCCAGTTGTCGGGCTGCTGATCTTCGTACATTTGAATGATCCGATACCATGAGGCACCTTGTTCATCCGCTTTTAACGCGACAACACGTTCTACATCCTGCGGATTTCCTGCAATGTTACTGACAGATATCTGGCCAATTTCGTTCAGGCCAGTAACACAGTCAGCACTGGCGAATTCGGCAGACTGCGCCGTAGTACCTACCAGTCCGGCAGAAAGCAGCAGTGAGGATAAGGCAAGTGATTGTTTCATCGTCAGCTCCATTATTCGTACCCCTACACACGGCAGGGCATTCCATCGCGATAATAAACCTCAAGCTTCCTGCTGTTGGTTTATTGTGCACAGGTAAACGCATAGGGGCGCAAAGCAATGTAAAGCTGACTAAATTTCAACCCAATGTTATTTACGATACAAAATAGCCTGTGAATACCATTGGCCTGTCACGATGGTTTCATCCACTAATAAAACCACGTAGTAATCAGCTTTAGCCGCGGCGGCTTTGGCACGGATCTCTGCCAGCGCATCATCCGGAGAGCCTCTTACCAGTGCGCTAACCGTCCCTAATCGCTGTAACCCATTACTCTGGTCACGGCGGATCTCCTGCGGGTGGTCGGCAACGGGCGGTGCGGGTTGCGGCGTTCCCTGTAGCACGCTACAGGCGCTTAAAAACATAACCAACAACACAGAGGCAAACCGACGCATAACTCTATCTCGTTTCCTGATAGCCATAGTGTAGTGCCTTATTAATTTCCCTTTAGGGGAATGTTCCCGAATTGTTATCTCTCACGCGATTTTCGAATGAAAATGTTGCGAAAGCGTAACCCAGTTCTCAACATTATGAATCATTGCCGAACACATTCGCTTGCGTTAAGTATTGCTGCATGGCATACCAGAAAGAAAGAGGCGACAAATGATCGAAATTGAAACACGACGGCTAGCTGGTATCCCTGTCCTGCACGCCGTTCCGGCTGGCAAACGCGAATGTTCACTCCCTTGTATTATCTTCTATCACGGGTTTACATCTTCAAGTCTGGTTTACAGCTATTTTGCCGTTGCGCTGGCTCAGGCCGGGTTCCGCGTCGTCATGCCAGATGCGCCTGACCACGGTGCCCGCTTCAAAGGTGATGCTCAGGGGCGAATGTTCCGCTTCTGGCATATTTTGCAGCAAAATATGCAGGAGTTTGCGACGTTACGTGCGGCGCTGGTGGCGGAAAATTGGCTTTCAGATGAGCGGCTTGCCGTCGGTGGGGCGTCAATGGGGGGAATGACAGCATTGGGCATAATGGCGCGCCATCCTGAGGTTAAATGTGTAGCCAGCCTGATGGGTTCAGGCTATTTTACCCGGCTTGCGCAGACGCTTTTTCCCCCTTTACTGGTTCAGACCCCAGAGCAGCAGGCGGAATTTGATGCCGTTATCGCCCCGCTTGCCGAATGGGATGTTACGCATCAGTTACCACGCCTCGCTGACAGGCCGTTGCTGCTGTGGCATGGACAGGATGATGATGTTGTACCCGCTGTTGAAACCTTCCGCTTACAGCAAGCGCTGATTCAGGCAGGTTTGGACAACAATCTGACCTGCCTGTGGGAAGCGGGCGTACGACATCGCATCACGCCAGAAGCGTTGGCCGCAACAGTGACGTTTTTCCGCCAGCACCTTTAAACGCGCATAATGCTCACGCCCTGGGCTTCAAGCTGTTGCAGAATCTCAGGGTTTGCATTTTTGCCAGTAATCAGCATGTCGATTTGGTCGGCGCGACTGAACAGCATTCCCGCACGTTCACCGACTTTACTGCTATCGACCAGTACCACCAGTTTGCCCACCACGTTAAGCATCTTCTGCTCGGCCATCGCGGTCAGCATATCGGTTTTATACAGTCCGTCCGCGGTCAACCCTTTGCCACTGGTGAACATCCAGTGCCCGGCATACAGGCTATTTTCACTGCCTTGCGGGCTAAGCGTGATGGATTGGCTTTTGTTATATTGCCCTCCCATGATGATCACGCTGTCATGCTCCTGGTCGATCAGATAGTTCGCCAGCGGCAGATAATTAGTGATGATCTGCACCGGCTTGCCGCACATTTCGCGACCCAGCAGAAAGGCTGTCGATCCGCAGTTGATCACCACGCTTTCACCCGCATTCACAAGCTGGGATGCCGCCTTGGCAATGCGAACTTTTTCATCGTGGTTCTGTGCCTGGTGCAGATTCATTGGCGTCCAGCGCGGTCGCTGCTGGGTAATAGCTTCTGCGCCATTGCGGACTTTCTTGAGTTTGCCGCTTTCATCGAGTTTGTTGATATCCCGGCGTGCTGTGGCGGGTGAAATCCCCAGACGCTCAATCACGTTCTCAACGGTAACAAAGCCCAACTGCGCCAGCATATCCAGCAATATTTGATGTCTTTGTGCTTCAGTCATGAGCTATTCCGATACAAATTGATTTGAAAAGATGATATTTGAAATAGCCTGGAAATACTAAAGTAAATGGGAAAAAATGCCGGGATGGCCCGGCATTTTGTGTGGATCACAAGAACGATTTAAATGGTAAATCCGGTTCAATCGTGAAGCAGTCGTCAAAGCCGCGCGGATAGTGATATTCAAAGTTATCTTTGTCCAGCGGCCAGGTGAACTTGCCACCCACCTGCCAGATAAAAGGCTTAAAGCCATACTTCAGCCGATCCTTTTTCATCTCCCACAGTACGCGGATCTCCTGAGGATCGGCCTGGAAGTTTGACCAGATATCGTGATGGAAAGGGATCACCACTTTTGTATTCAGGGCCTCCGCCATACGCAGCATGTCGGAACTGGTCATTTTGTCCGTAATACCCCGTGGGTTCTCGCCGTAGGATCCGAGCGCGACGTCGATCTGGTGCTCATTGCCATGCTTTGCATAGTAGTTGGAGTAGTGTGAATCACCGCTGTGATAAAGCGTACCGCCCGGCGTTTTGAACAGATAGTTTACGGCGCGGGCATCCATACCATCCGGCAGCACACCTGCCGCTTTTTGATCGGCAGGAAGCGTGATCAATGCCGTACGATCAAACGCATCAAGCGCGTGAATTTCAATATCTTTCACTTTCACCACATCGCCAGGTTTTACCACGATGCAGCGCTCTTTTGGTACACCCCAACCGATCCACAGATCCACACAAGTCTGCGGTCCAATAAACGGCACGTCGTCGGCACAGTTCTGCATGACGGCTGCCGCAACATTTACGTCAATGTGATCGTTATGATCGTGCGTGGCCAGCACCGCATCGATCTGACGAATGGCAAACGGATCAAGAACAAACGGCGTGGTACGCAGGTTTGGCTGCAGTTTCTTCACGCCCGCCATGCGTTGCATCTGGTGACCGGTTTTCATCAGCGGGTTACCGTGACTCTGTTTACCCGTACCGCACCAGAAATCGACGCAGACGTTAGTCCCGCCTTCAGACTTTAGCCAAATTCCGGTACAGCCAAGCCACCACATAGCGAAAGTGCCAGGTGCGACCTGTTCCTGCTCGATCTCTTCATTGAGCCAGCTTCCCCACTCCGGGAATGTGCTCAGAATCCATGATTCACGCGTGATGCTTTTTACTTTACTCATCGCAATTACCTTCATGTTTGTTCAAGTTGAATCAAATGATGATTTGTTTTGATTGATACTGACATCATTTTCTCAAGAAGGCAATGCGCTGATTTTTGGTGTTGAATGGGAAAATGTGAACAAATTACAACGTGACAAGATGGTTTATATGAAATGTATTTTTGTATTTTATTGTTTTAAATGAATTTATTTTGACGTGTATGGATTTGAAGTAAATCCACTCTGCAAGTAAGAGAATTATTTGCGTACTTCATCACATTTAATCAAATTCAATCTTGTTGTGATTACTTTTGAAAATTAGAGTGAGGGCACAACATCCTGGGCATCTGTAATGAATGTTCAGCAACTTCGTCTACTGGAGATCGTTATGGAGATCCTCTACAACATCTTTACCGTCTTTTTTAATCAGGTCATGACCAATGCACCGTTGCTGTTGGGTATTGTGACCTGCCTCGGCTATATCCTGTTGCGTAAAAGTGTCAGCGTCATTATCAAAGGCACGATCAAAACGATTATCGGTTTTATGTTATTGCAGGCAGGGTCGGGCATTCTGACCAGCACGTTTAAACCGGTGGTGGCGAAGATGTCTGAGGTTTACGGTATCAATGGCGCGATCTCCGATACCTATGCCTCCATGATGGCAACCATCGAACGAATGGGTGATGCCTACAGTTGGGTAGGGTACGCCGTACTGTTAGCGCTGGCGCTGAACATTTGTTACGTACTGCTACGGCGTATTACCGGTATTCGAACCATCATGCTGACTGGGCACATCATGTTCCAGCAGGCGGGGCTGATTGCTGTCTCTTTCTACATCTTTGGTTACCCGATGTGGACCACCATCATCTGTACCGCGGTGCTGGTGTCGCTCTACTGGGGGATTACCTCCAATATGATGTACAAACCGACGCAGGAAGTGACCGACGGCTGCGGTTTTTCCATCGGTCACCAGCAGCAGTTCGCCTCATGGATTGCTTACAAAGTCGCGCCGTATCTGGGTAAGAAAGAGGAGAGCGTAGAAGATCTCAAGCTGCCAGGCTGGCTGAATATCTTCCATGACAACATCGTTTCCACCGCGATTGTGATGACCATCTTTTTCGGGGCGATCCTGCTCTCTTTCGGCATAGATGTGGTTCAGGCGATGGCGGGTAAAACCCACTGGACGGTCTATATCCTGCAAACCGGTTTTTCGTTTGCTGTCGCTATCTTCATCATCACCCAGGGCGTACGTATGTTCGTTGCTGAACTTTCAGAAGCGTTCAACGGTATCTCTCAACGTCTGATCCCCGGGGCGGTGTTGGCTATCGACTGCGCAGCGATTTACAGCTTTGCCCCCAACGCGGTGGTCTGGGGTTTTATGTGGGGCACCATCGGTCAACTGATTGCGGTAGGTATTCTGGTTGCCTGCGGCTCTTCCATCCTGATTATCCCAGGCTTTATCCCGATGTTCTTCTCGAACGCCACTATCGGCGTATTTGCTAACCACTTTGGCGGCTGGCGCGCGGCGCTCAAGATTTGCCTGGTGATGGGGATGATCGAAATCTTCGGCTGCGTCTGGGCGGTTAAGCTCACCGGTATGAGCGCCTGGATGGGCATGGCGGACTGGTCAATTCTGGCACCGCCGATGATGCAAGGCTTTGCCTCCATCGGCATCGTGTTTATGGCCGTCATTATTTTGATTGCACTGGCTTATATGTTTTTCGCAGGACGCACGTTGCGCGCTGAGGAAGACGCAGAAAAACAACTGGCAGAACACTCTGCTTAATAAGGAGTTCCGATTATGACCGTACGTATTCTGGCTGTATGTGGCAATGGGCAGGGCAGTTCCATGATCATGAAAATGAAGGTGGACCAGTTTTTAACCCAGTCAAATATTGACCATACGGTAAACAGCTGCGCCGTGGGTGAATACAAAAGTGAACTGAGCGGCGCGGATATCATCATCGCCTCTACGCATATCGCCGGTGAGATTACCGTTTCTGGCAATAAATATGTCGTTGGCGTACGCAACATGCTGTCTCCTGCCGATTTTGGACCAAAACTGCTGGAAGTGATCAAAGCGCATTTCCCACAGGACGTGAAGTAAGGGGGCGGCATATGAAATTACGTGACTCGCTGGCAGACAATAATTCCATCCTTTTGCAAGCCGAGGCCAGTACCTGGCAGGAAGCGGTAAAGCTTGGCGTGGATCTGCTGGTTAAGGCTGATGTGGTTGAACCACGCTACTACCAGGCCATCCTTGATGGCGTTGAGCAGTTTGGCCCGTACTTTGTGATTGCGCCAGGCCTGGCGATGCCGCACGGCCGTCCGGAGGAAGGGGTCAAGAAAACCGGTTTTGCGCTGGTGACGCTGAAAACGCCGCTGGTGTTTAACCACGAAGATAACGACCCGGTCGATATTCTGATAACGATGGCGGCAGTTGACGCCAACACGCATCAGGAAGTGGGCATCATGCAGATCGTGAATCTCTTTGATGACGAAGCCAATTTTGACCGTTTACGCGCCTGCCGCACCGCGCAGGAAGTGTTGGATTTAATTGATAACGCCACTGCGGCGGCTGTTTAAAAGGATACCAAAATGTCATTACCTATGTTGCAGGTTGCGCTGGATAACCAATCAATGTCTTCCGCGTATGAAACGACGCGTCTGATTGCCGAAGAGGTCGATATCATTGAGGTGGGCACCATTCTTTGCGTGGCAGAGGGCGTGCGCGCCGTTCGCGATCTGAAGGCGCTTTACCCGCATAAAATTGTGCTGGCGGACGCCAAAATTGCCGATGCGGGAAAAATCCTCTCCCGCATGTGTTTCGAAGCCAACGCTGACTGGGTCACCGTCATCTGCTGTGCGGATATCAACACCACCAAGGGGGCACTGGAGGTGGCGAAAGAATTTAACGGTGATGTACAGATTGAACTGACGGGTTACTGGACCTGGGAGCAGGCGCAAGAGTGGCGTGACGCGGGCATTGGGCAAGTTGTGTATCACCGCAGCCGTGATGCGCAGGCAGCAGGTGTGGCGTGGGGAGAGGCGGATATCAGCGCGATCAAACGCCTGTCCGAGATGGGCTTTAAAGTCACCGTCACCGGCGGTCTGGCGCTGGAAGATCTGCCGCTGTTCCAGGGAATTCCGATTCACGTATTTATTGCCGGTCGCAGCATTCGCGATGCCGCCTCTCCGGTGGAAGCGGCCCGTCAGTTCAAACGTTCTATCGCCCAGCTGTGGGGATAAGGAGCGACTATGTTGTCGAAACAGGTCCCGCTCGGTATTTATGAAAAGGCACTCCCCGGCGGGGAGTGCTGGCTGGAGCGCTTGCAGCTGGCGAAGGAACTGGGCTTTGACTTTGTCGAAATGTCGGTTGATGAAACCGACGCTCGCCTGGCGCGTCTTGACTGGAACCGCGAGCAGCGACTGGCGCTGGTGGCCGCTATCGCCGAGACAGGGATACGGGTACCGTCCATGTGCCTGAGCGCTCATCGTCGTTTCCCGCTTGGCAGTGAAGATGATGCGGTGCGCGAACAGGGGCTGGAGATCATGCGTAAAGCCATTCAGTTTGCGCAGGATATCGGTATTCGCGTTATTCAACTGGCGGGTTACGACGTTTATTACCAGCAGGCCAATAACGAAACGCGTCGTCGGTTTCGCGATGGGCTGAAAGAAAGCGTAGAGATGGCGAGCCGTGCACAGGTGACGCTGGCGATGGAAATCATGGATTATCCACTGATGAATTCGATCAGTAAGGCGCTGGGATACGCCCACTATCTCAACAATCCGTGGTTCCAGCTGTATCCCGATATCGGCAATTTGTCGGCGTGGGACAACGACGTGCAGATGGAGCTGCAGGCGGGAATGGGCCATATCGTTGCCGTACACGTGAAAGATACCAAACCCGGCGTATTCAAAAATGTGCCGTTTGGTGAAGGGGTTGTCGATTTCGAACGTTGTTTTGCGACGCTCAAACAGAGTGGGTATTGCGGGCCATACCTGATTGAGATGTGGAGTGAAACGTCGGACGATCCGGCTCGTGAAGTGGCGAAGGCGCGCGACTGGGTGAAAGCGCGTATGGCCAGCGCCGGTCTGGTGGAGGTGGTGTAATGCAAAAACTCAAACAGCAGGTTTTTGAGGCTAATATGGATCTGCCGCGCTACGGGCTGGTGACGTTTACCTGGGGTAATGTCAGCGCCATCGACCGCGAACGCGGGATGGTGGTGATTAAGCCCAGCGGCGTCGACTACCAGACAATGACAGTGGACGACATGGTGGTTGTGGATCTGCACGGCAACGTGGTGGAAGGACGCTATCGTCCTTCTTCCGATACCGCCACCCATCTGGCGCTGTATCGTCGCTATTCCTCTCTTGGCGGCGTGGTGCATACCCACTCAACCCACGCGACGGCATGGGCGCAGGCAGGTCTGGCAATTCCTGCGCTAGGCACGACGCATGCGGACTACTTCTTTGGTGATATCCCCTGCACCCGGGCGTTAACTGAAGCGGAAGTTCAGGATGAGTATGAGCTGAATACCGGCAGGGTGATTGTTGAAACGCTGGGGGAGGTGGAACCTTTGCATACGCCAGGCGTAGTGGTGTACCAACATGGCCCGTTTGCCTGGGGCAAAGACGCTCATGACGCGGTACATAACGCGGTGGTGATGGAAGAGGTGGCAAAAATGGCATGGATTGCGCGTGGCATTAATCCGGCACTCAGCGCTATCGACAGTTATCTGATGAATAAGCACTTCATGCGTAAGCACGGCCCAAATGCCTATTACGGGCAGAAGTAGGAAAAAACGTTCCGGAGCCAACTCTTCATGGGGATGAGATCGGTCTGGCTTCGGGATTGTTTTGCAAAAAAAGCCCCCAGTGAAGGGGGCAAGTCAAACTGTGGCAATGTTCTCGTTGGTTATTTCTGGTGTTAACGATAAATATCTGCACTGGCGTGCATATTTCCGTTACTACCGGGTTCCCTGGTGAGGATCACGTGGTAGTAGGTTGCGCCTTGCGCATCGGTCTCTTCATTCAGGGCCTGAGTGGCTTCACTTTCAGTGGCGAAGTTATGATTTATGTAAATGACGCCTAAGCTCTGCACATCATCCATGTTCCTGGCCTGATGGTTATCAATTTTGATGGCTGCCGTTGCATTTGCACTGAGCAAAAGCACAGCCAGAAGGGTCAAAACACGGGCTCGCATATGTACCTCCTCGACTGCGGTCTCTGGTTGCCTCTCTCCTGTGAGTGATTAACTTCTGATGTAATTTTAACCGCTACCAGCGCAGTCGATAGCGACCATTTCTGATGCAGTTGTTCAAAAAATTACCGCATAACCATCTTTTCTTTAATTAACAGTCTGCTGGTGTATACCGCTGCGGTGAAAAAATACCTGCCTTTCGCGCATAAGCTCTTACCAAATAGTCAATTTAATCGGGTGAGTACGCCGTTTATAGTGAGCCGGATAATTAATATAACTTTATGATAATAAGGCAAAAACTTATGGATACTTCATTCATGGATTTCAGCTATTTCGTGGTTATGTTTATGGTCGCGCTGGTGGCTGGCTTTATTAACGTGGTGTCGGGTGGTGGTGGATTTCTCTCTATTGGCGCACTCTTAATTTCTGGTTTACCCCCGGCTAATGCGCTGGCAACCAATAAAATTCAGGCTCTGGGTAGCTCGCTGACCTCCGGAATTTACTTTTTACGCCGAGGACATATCAACGTGCAGGAGCACAAGTATGTGTTTTTATCTGCCTTTATCGGTTCTGCGCTGGGAACGACGCTTATCCAGTTCATTGAACCGGAACTGCTGAAGAAACTGCTCCCAATCCTGATTATCGCAGTCGCCATTTACTTTATTTTTGCGCCAAACCTTAGCGAACCGAAAAGAAAGCAGCAGGTATCCCTGTTTCTCTTCTCGTTGATCGGTGGGGGATGTATTGGTTTTTATGATGGCTTTCTCGGGGCTGGGGCAGGTTCCTTTTATACCCTCAGCTATATTCTGCTGTGGGGATACAGTATTGATAAAGCGCAAATCCACTCGAATTTTATTAACCTGGCGTCGAACATCGCCTCGATTTTGTTCTTCATTTTCGGCGGTAAAATGATCTGGTCGCTGGGTTTGGTGATGTTTGCAGGGCAATCCCTTGGCGCACGTCTTGGTGCGACAGTCGTACTGACGCGCGGTAAGAAAGTCATCCGACCCATGATTGTCATTGTCTCCATTTGTATCAGCATCAAAATGCTGCTGGATATGTATTAATGGCAACATGATAAATAATCGTACAAGCACCTTGAGTTTACCTGCTGACCCCAGTATTATGACGCGTCATTTTTCAGCCGACCTTTAACACGTTCCTTGCCTCCATGGGCCTCGGCTGACCCAGACAGGAGGCTGAATAATCCGTAAGGAGCAATTCGATGCGTCATTACGAAATCGTTTTTATGGTCCATCCTGACCAGAGCGAACAGGTTCCGGGTATGATCGAACGCTACACTGCTGCCATCACTGGTGCAGAAGGCACGATCCACCGTCTGGAAGACTGGGGCCGCCGTCAGCTGGCTTACCCGATCAACAAACTGCACAAAGCTCACTACGTTCTGATGAACGTTGAAGCGCCGCAGGAAGTGATCGATGAGCTGGAAACTACCTTCCGCTTCAACGATGCCGTTATCCGCAGCATGGTTATGCGTACTAAACACGCTGTTACCGAAGCATCTCCGATGGTTAAAGCGAAAGACGAGCGTCGTGAACGTCGCGATGATTTCGCTAACGAAACCGCAGATGATGCTGAAGCTGGGGATTCTGAAGAGTAATTTCTGATGACCAACCGTCTGGCGTTGTCCGGCACTGTGTGCAGGGCCCCCCTTCGAAAGGTCAGTCCATCAGGAATTCCTCATTGCCAGTTCGTGCTTGAGCATCGTTCTGTGCAGGAGGAAGCCGGGTTTCACCGGCAGGCGTGGTGCCAAATGCCCGTTATTATTAGCGGACACGAAAACCAGGCCATTACTCACAGTATAACGGTCGGTAGCGCAGTGACCGTTCAGGGGTTCATCTCTTGCCACAAGGCAAAGAACGGCCTGAGCAAAATGGTTCTGCATGCCGAGCAGATTGAATTGATAGATTCTGGAGACTAGCCATATGGCACGTTATTTCCGTCGTCGCAAGTTCTGCCGTTTCACCGCGGAAGGCGTTCAAGAGATCGACTATAAAGATATCGCTACGCTGAAAAACTACATCACCGAAAGCGGTAAGATTGTCCCAAGCCGTATCACCGGTACCCGTGCAAAATACCAGCGTCAGCTGGCTCGCGCTATCAAACGCGCTCGCTACCTGTCCCTGCTGCCGTACACTGATCGTCATCAGTAATCGGTCACGGTCCATTAATACGACTTTGAGAGGATAAGGTAATGCAAGTTATTCTGCTTGATAAAGTAGCAAACCTGGGTAGCCTGGGTGATCAGGTTAACGTTAAAGCGGGCTATGCTCGTAACTTCCTGGTACCACAGGGTAAAGCTGTTCCTGCTACCAAGAAAAACGTTGAATTTTTCGAAGCGCGTCGCGCTGAGCTGGAAGCTAAACTGGCTGACGTTCTGTCCGCTGCTGAAGCTCGTGCTGAGAAAATCAACGCACTGGAAACCGTAACCATCGCGTCTAAAGCTGGCGACGAAGGTAAACTGTTCGGTTCCATCGGTACTCGCGACATCGCTGACGCTGTAACTGCAGCTGGCGTTGAAGTAGCTAAGAGCGAAGTTCGTCTGCCGAACGGCGTTCTGCGTACCACTGGCGAGCACGAAGTGAGCTTCCAGGTTCACAGCGAAGTGTTTGCTAAGCTGACTGTAAACGTAGTTGCAGAATAAGTTTTTATTCTGATGACCGCGTAAAAGCGCCGGCCCTGTGCCGGCGTTTTGCTTTTCTGTTCCCCCGCTTTTCTCTCTGGCTATTCTTTATCCTTTTCGGGATAATCACAAAAATAAAACATTATTTCAAAGTGGTGATGGAATGGAACCAACGCACCAACCTCTGTTTGCGCGTAAAAATGTTGTCTACCTGAGCGCAGCGTTCTGCTGTCTGTTGTGGGGGAGCGCCTATCCGGCGATCAAAAGCGGATATGAGATCTTCCAGATTGCCACGGATGACATTCCCTCAAAGATTGTCTTTGCCGGATATCGCTTTCTGTTTGCGGGATTATTGCTGCTACTGCTGGCGGTAGCGCAGCGTAAACCGATTGGCCGGTTAAGCCCGCGTCAGTACGGCCAACTCACGCTGTTGGGGCTAACGCAAACCTCGCTGCAATACATCTTCTTTTACATTGGCCTGGCGTTCACGACGGGAGTGAAAGGGTCCATCATGAATGCGACCGGGACCTTCTTCAGCGTGCTGCTGGCCCATTTTATCTACCATAATGACAAACTGAGCTACAACAAAGCGCTGGGCTGTATTCTCGGCTTTGCTGGGGTGATGGTAGTGAACTTTAGCAGCGGACTGGATTTTAGCTTCAGCCTGTTAGGAGACGGCTCAGTAGTGATGGCGGCCTTTATTCTCTCTGCTGCCACGCTATATGGAAAACGTATTTCTCAGACGGTGGACCCGACAGTAATGACAGGGTACCAGTTGGGCGGTGGCGGTCTGGCGTTGGTTATCGGCGGCTACGCTTTTGGCGGCACGCTAACCGTACACGGTGCGTCTTCGGTGGCGATTCTCGGCTACCTGACGTTACTCTCTTCGGTCGCTTTCGCCTTGTGGAGTATTCTGCTCAAACATAATCGCGTGGGGATGATTGCGCCGTTTAACTTCCTGATCCCAGTTTCGGGAGCAGTGCTGTCGGCAATATTCCTCGGTGAAAACATTCTCGAATGGAAATATGCGGTGGCGCTGGTGCTGGTCTGTTCGGGGATCTGGTGGGTGAACAAGGTGAAACGCTGACGTTTC
Organism: Citrobacter portucalensis; assembly: GCF_002042885.1. Taxonomy (GTDB): domain Bacteria; phylum Pseudomonadota; class Gammaproteobacteria; order Enterobacterales; family Enterobacteriaceae; genus Citrobacter; species Citrobacter portucalensis. Next base: position 268,625 of record NZ_MVFY01000004.1, on the reverse strand, counting down.
ACCTTGATGCCTGATGGCGCTATCGCTTATCAGGCCTGGAATCGCGGGGTCACAGCGCTTAACGGGCGCGGATAAAACTGCCGTTAGGCTGGCGGGTAAACAGTACCTGCTGACCATTCCCGGTATCAATGGTTAATCCCGTCACCACGCCATTGGCATTCTGCCTGATCTGTATCATCTGACCGTCTTTCAGATTGCTCAGTGGTTTTCCGGCGCCTTCAACCTGTGCCATCGCATACACATCGGTTGGCGGGAGGTTATGGTCACGGAATACCTGCGCCAGCGTTTTACCTGAGTCTACGCGGTAGGAGCGCCACTGCTGGTCAATTCCGCTATCCTGTTGGAAAGGTTGTGTCTGCGACTGAGATTGCTGGACCTGAGGCTGGGCATCAGGTTCTCCTTCCTGGATTGGCTCTGGCGCAACCGGAGCGACCTGGCCGGGATCATTTTGCGGCGGGACAAGCTGTGCCTGCAGCTGAGCCTCGGTCGGTGGCTGCGACTGTGACTGTAAATCCAGCTGGGCAGTACGCGTCACCATAGGGGTATCGCTGGTGTCACTGGAAGGGAGCAGGAAACCTATCACCAACACAATAGCAGCAATAATAATGCCGCGGCGGTGCATAGGCGGTAGCGGGTCCATAATGCGAAAATTGTCCGGTGCATGCCAGATTTTCGCCAGGGTTGGTTTTAATTCAAAGCGCCCGGGCATGGCTTTCCTCCTGCTCCGCGTCTCGTTCCTCGATCATAGAGTATAGATGGCTAACGCTATGATGTTCGTCATATTACCCGCTTTCGTGACGTCAACGCGGGATATTCCTATTGTTTATGTTTCCTCGCGATTTGTCATCTGTTCCCGAGACAAAGTTTTACCGGATGCGGCATGGCTGATATGCTGCCCGCTACTTTACATCCGATGAAAGGAAATATGATGGCTAACCCGACTTTTGACACTATCGAAGCGCAAGCAAGCTACGGCATTGGTTTGCAGGTAGGACAACAGCTGAGCGAATCCGGACTGGAAGGACTGTTGCCTGAAGCGCTGGTAGCGGGTATCGCTGACGCGCTGGAAGGTAAGCACCCGGCAGTGCCGGTTGATGTTGTGCATCGCGCACTGCGTGAAATCCACGAACGTGCTGATGCAGTTCGTCGCGAGCGTTTCCAGGCTATGGCGGCTGATGGCGTCAAATATCTGGAAGAAAACCGTGAGAAAGACGGTGTGAACAGCACTGAATCCGGTTTGCAGTTCCGTGTTCTGACCCAGGGTGAAGGTGCTATTCCGGCACGTACTGACCGCGTTCGCGTGCACTACACCGGTAAGCTGATCGACGGTACCGTGTTTGACAGCTCTGTCGCACGTGGCGAACCGGCTGAATTCCCGGTTAACGGCGTAATCCCAGGCTGGATTGAAGCGCTGACCCTGATGCCGGTAGGTTCCAAATGGGAACTGACTATTCCTCAGGAACTGGCTTACGGCGAGCGTGGCGCTGGCGCGTCCATTCCTCCGTTCAGCACGCTGGTGTTCGAAGTTGAGCTGCTTGAGATCCTGTAAGCAGTGACTTCTGTTCCCCCCGAGGCCGGGGGGAGCAAAAAAATAGCGTGAAAAGCTATAGTTACGTCGTTGTCGATATTTTATCTTGCAAATGCCCCATCAGCGTGTATTTTTGTGAGCTGATTCGCGCTATCAGAGTGATATGACACTCACTTTAAACATTAAATTAACATTATATCTAAATCTTAGTATTCATCCCGCCAATTCTTACCTAATATCGATGAGTCCTGATAACAGGATCGTCGTATCATAGACACACTAAAGGCCGTAGAGCCTGAACAACACAGACAGGTACAGGAAGAAAAAACATGGTAGATCAGGTAAAAGTCGACACCGCTGAAGAGGCGTCGTCTGAACAGTCGCTACGGCGCAATCTCACAAACCGTCATATTCAACTTATTGCTATTGGTGGCGCTATCGGTACTGGCCTGTTTATGGGCTCCGGTAAAACCATCAGTCTCGCCGGCCCGTCGATCATCTTTGTGTATATGATCATCGGTTTTATGCTGTTTTTCGTGATGCGCGCAATGGGTGAATTGCTGCTCTCGAATCTGGAGTACAAATCGTTTAGTGATTTTGCCTCTGACCTGCTCGGGCCATGGGCCGGGTATTTTACCGGCTGGACCTACTGGTTCTGCTGGGTTGTTACCGGGATGGCAGACGTGGTCGCGATTACCGCGTATGCGCAATTCTGGTTCCCCGAATTGTCAGACTGGGTCGCCTCGCTGGCGGTGATTGTGCTGCTGCTGAGCCTCAACCTCGCCACCGTAAAAATGTTCGGTGAGATGGAGTTCTGGTTTGCGATGATCAAAATCGTTGCCATCATCGGCCTGATTGTCGTCGGTCTGGTGATGGTGCTGACGCACTTCCAGTCGCCAACCGGCGTTCAGGCATCGTTCACGCACTTGTGGAATGACGGTGGCTGGTTCCCGAAAGGTCTGAGTGGCTTCTTTGCCGGCTTCCAGATAGCCGTGTTTGCGTTTGTGGGTATTGAGCTGGTGGGTACGACCGCAGCGGAAACCAAGGATCCGGAGAAATCTCTGCCGCGCGCCATTAACTCGATTCCAATCCGTATCATCATGTTCTACGTGTTCGCGCTGATCGTGATTATGTCCGTTACGCCGTGGAGCTCGGTAGTGCCAACCAAGAGCCCATTCGTTGAACTGTTTGTGTTGGTTGGTCTGCCTGCTGCGGCGAGCCTGATCAACTTTGTGGTGCTGACTTCAGCTGCCTCTTCTGCAAACAGCGGCGTGTTCTCTACCAGCCGTATGCTGTTCGGTCTGGCGCAGGAAGGCGTTGCGCCTAAAGCGTTTGCCAAGCTGTCTAAACGCGCAGTTCCGGCGAAGGGTTTAACCTTCTCCTGTATCTGTCTGCTGGGCGGCGTGGTGATGCTGTACGTGAACCCGAGCGTGATTGGCGCCTTCACCATGATCACCACTGTATCGGCGATTCTGTTCATGTTCGTCTGGACCATCATTCTTTGCTCGTACCTGGTGTACCGCAAGCAGCGTCCTCACCTGCATGAAAAATCAATCTACAAGATGCCGTTAGGCAAGCTGATGTGCTGGGTATGTATGGCGTTTTTCGTCTTCGTACTGGTACTGCTGACGCTGGAAGATGATACCCGTCAGGCGCTGATCGTAACGCCGTTGTGGTTCATCGCGCTGGGTCTGGGCTGGTTGTTTATCGGTAAGAAACGTATGGCAGGCGTGCGTTAATCGCTAAGACGTGAGATGTTGGCCGGATAAGGCGTTTACGCCGCATCCGGCACTATGCTGGCGGGATTGCCTGATGCGGCTTCGCCTTATCAGGCCTACGTTCGAGGTCGTTGTAGGCCCGGTAAGCGCTAGCGCCACCGGGCTTTTTTATTCACCTGCGAGGGCACGCGGGAACAACACATTGTTTTCCAGGCTGATGTGTTCCATCAGGTCGTCAATCATCTCGTTAATGCCGTTATACATGGCTTTCCAGGTAGTGCAGGCCTCTGGTGGCGGCGTTACGTTATGGGTGATGTGTTTGATCACTTCCACCAGTTCACCCGCATCGTCATGCTCGCTTTCCATCACGCTGATTGGCCCCATCGCCTGGCTACCCATGCCCTGTTTGATCATCGGGAACAGGATCTGTTCTTCTTTCATCATGTGGCTGGACAGCTCTTCATGCAGCATGGTCAGGTTTTTCGCCAGACCGCGCGGTACGTTCGGTTTGTCTGCGTGAACGCGTTCAACTTTAGTGGCCTGCAGGATCAGCTCCGGCAGCTGTTCGCGGTGTCTGTCGTGATAACGCACGATGATATGGTCGATGATTTCAGCCAGAGCCACGGTACGCCAGTCTTTCTCCAGCGGCTGTTCAGCCAGCTGCGCGAGCTGCGCCTCAATAACGTCTAAATCCAGCTCTTTACGCGCGGCAGCGCGTGCCAGCGTTTGCTTACCGCCGCAGCAGTAATCCATATCGTATTTACGAAACAGGGCCGAAGCGCGAGGAATAGAGAGCGCCAGTTCACCTAAAGGTTGATCGCGATAAGACATTGCCGTTACCTCATTCTCAATAATATAAGGTGCATTTTAAATGCAACTTATGGCGAAGGATATAACCCTTTCGGGGTGGGGTGTTTTGTGATGGGCGTCACGAAAATTTCTTATCTCGTTAAGATGCTGAATCTTATTGGAAAGGAGAAGTACGGCGAAAAAAGCCGCACGACAGGATTAAATAAGCGCACGCCGCTGCCGATAGTTAGACCTCAGACAATACCTGCATAATAAAAGGCTACAGATGTTCAAACGAATCAAAGTGATAACCTTACTTATCACCGTGTTACTCGCGCTGGGCGCAATGCAGCTCATCTCCGCGGGCGTCTTTATTGGCGCACTCAATAACGATAAGCAGAACTTTAACGTGTCTCAACTTTCCAGCCAGAACGTGGCCGAGTTTACCGATGCGTGGATTAGCCTGAACCAGGCTCGCGTCACGCTCAACCGGGGCATGCTGCGTTTACAGGGAACGATGGCCAGCGAGATTAACGGCGGTCAGTTGCAGGAGCTGGTGAACACGGCAAATCGCCTGTTGGCCGAATCGAAAGAGCATTACGATAAATACTACGCTCTGCCGGAAACGCCGGGGCTGGATGAGCATCTGGCCGATCGACTGGAAGAGCAGTACGGCATCTATTCTGCGACGCTGGCAAAAATGAACGCGCTGCTGGCTGAAGGAAAGCTGGAAGAGATGTTCAAGCAGAATGCCGAGCAAAAGCAAACGGCCATGCAGGACGTTTATCGGCAATGGCGTAGCGCGCAAACGGCGCTGGCCGCTGCTGGAGTGCAGGAAAATGAAAACGACTATCTGCGTATATTGTGGACGCTGGCCATCGTGATAGCAGTCGTTGTGGCTGTTATCGTAATTAGCTGGGTCGCTATGCAGCGTGTATTGCTCAAGCCGCTCAACGAGGTGATGGGACATATTCGCTACATTGCCGCCGGTGATTTGACGCATCGTATCAACGCCGATGGCAGTAATGAAATGGCGCTGCTGGCAAGCAACGTCCGTGACATGCAGCAGGCGCTGGCGAACACGGTCAGCGTGGTGCGTGACGGGGCCGATACCATCTATACCGGCGCGGGTGAAATTGCCGCCGGCAGTAACGATCTCTCTTCACGTACCGAACAGCAGGCCGCCTCTCTGGAAGAGACCGCAGCCAGTATGGAACAACTCACCGCAACCGTGAAGCAGAATGCGGATAACGCGCGTCAGGCGACCAGTCTGGCAAAAAATGCTTCACAGACGGCGCAAAAAGGCGGAACCGTGGTCGATGGCGTGGTGCGTACGATGGATGAAATTGCCACCAGTTCCAGCAAAATCGCGCAAATTACCAATGTTATCGACGGCATTGCCTTCCAGACTAATATTCTGGCGTTGAACGCGGCGGTGGAAGCGGCGCGTGCGGGCGAGCAGGGGCGCGGATTTGCCGTGGTCGCAGGCGAGGTTCGGACGCTGGCGCAGCGTAGCGCTCAGGCGGCGAAGGAGATCAAAGCGCTGATAGATGACTCAGGGAATCGGGTCAATGCCGGTACGGCGCTGGTGCATGAAGCGGGCGAAACGATGGCGGAAATAGTTAGCGCTGTGACCCGCGTGACTGACATCATGGGCGAAATTGCCTCAGCTTCTGATGAACAAAGTCGGGGTATCGATCAGGTAGGCCAGGCGGTTGCCGAAATGGATCGCGTCACGCAGCAAAACGCCTCGCTGGTAGAAGAATCCGCTTCCGCCGCTGCTGCGCTTGAAGAGCAGGCCGCGCGGTTGAACCAGACGGTAGCGGTGTTTAAGGTGTCGCGCCGGATGGCGGCGTAAACGCCTTATCCGGCCTACATGAGATCGTACAGTCCTTGTAGGCCGGATAAGCAGTGCCATCCGGCACATTATGATTGTGAAACCACCACGACGCTCGGTTTCTGCGGCTTGGCTCTGACGGCTATCACCACCCCAACCATCAGTAGCGCAATACCGCTAACCGTCAGCAGAGGTGGAAATTCCTGACGCAGAATAAAGGTGTACAACAAACCGGCCAGCGTTTCGAAGACAATCAGCGGGCCGAGGATCACCGTCGGTAATTTTTGGCTGGCGACGTTCCAGCACAGTGCGCCAACCCACGAACACAATACCGCAATGGCTATCATCAGACCGATAAACACGCCCGGACGCGGACCGAAGGGTAGAGCGAAGTCCGGCGTTTGCCCGTTCAGCCACAGGCAGGCGGCAATGTAACCGAGCAGAGAAACGGGCAACGTTACCAGAGCCTGGGCCGTCGCCCACATCATCGGGTGCTTATCCGGATTCTCGCGCAGCCAGCGGGCATTACGCAGCGCATACCATGCCCAACACACCACCGAGACAAGCGCCAGCGCGATGCCGGAACCATAACGCCAGCCACTAAAGTCTGGTAACCCCTGATTCAACTCCGAGATATTCACGCACAGCAGTCCTATACCAATCAATACCAGCGCAGGCGACAGGCGCCACCATGATAATTTGCCGTCACGCTGGCTGTAGAGCAGGTTAGCGAAGACCGGGATCACCACCGGCAATGTGCCGATAATCATCGTTGAAACCGGCGCGCCGGTGCGCTGAATGGCGCTTGCCAGGCAAACGTAATAAATCAGATTCCCCATCATTGTTAGCGTCAGCGCAGTTATCCAGTCTTTCCGCACAAGTTGACGCAGGCGCGCACGTCCCAGCCAGGCAATCGGCAATGCGATCAGCCCCAGCGCCAGATAACGCCCCATCGACTGCAATACCGCCGGGTATTCCGGTACGATCAGCGGTCCAACAAAAATTAATCCCCACATCAGCCCGGCCAACAGGGCATACAACACACCGCTAATCATTTTGGACATCCACATCGTTTAACAATACGTCGAGTGTAGGCAGGAAAAATGCTGCCGTATTGTATGAGATTGCTGATCAACGCCGGACGACTTGTTTCTGATAACGCACCGGCGTAATGCCGTAGCGATGGGTAAACGCGCGGGTGAGATGCGACTGGTCGGTGAGGCCGGTTGCGGCGGCGACCTCTGCGGCGGGCATACCGTAAGTGAGAAAACCTTTGGCTCGCCACAACCGGATCGCCATCAGCATCTGGTGCGGCGTGACGTGGAAATGAGACTTAAACTGGCGCTGAAAATGCCAGGGACTCAGCGATGCAACCCGCGCCAGCTCGTCGAGCGTGACCGGATGCATATAATTATCGTGCAGATACTCACGTACCCGTTCAAAGCGATGCGCCCCCTCCGTTAATATTGGCGCATGGCGGGCCAGCGGCTGGAACGTGTCGATCAGATCGAGTAGAAGGCCTTTTTGCGCCAGCGGATCTTCAGTGTTCCACAGGCCGTGGATCAGCGAGCAGATCTGGCGCGAGCGCAGCGGATCGTGACGCGTTACGTCATGAAACCACCAGTGGCGGATCCCGGTGACCTCTTCCAGAAGGTCGGGTTCAAGATAAATCATCCGATAGCGCCAGCCGTCGGCGGTTTCGGCTTCGCCGGTATGCAGCTCATCGGGATTCATGGTGACGACGGAATGGGCGGGGGCAACATACTGCGTGCCGCGATAACGAAAACGTTCGGCTCCGGCTTCTATCGCGCCAATGCCAAACGCTTCATGGGTGTGCGGCTCGAAAGCGTAACGCGAGATGTGTGCATGATACAGCTCAACGCCCGGCACCTGCGCCAGATGGCGAAAGCGGGCGCTGTCTTTCTCATCAATAAACTGCTCAGGTACACCTTGCACGTTTTCTCTCCCCACGCATCATCCTGTCATTATCAGAGAGGATGCGCGGGGATGCCACCACAATTAACTAATTTTTAACACTTACACGATGCCTTTGACGCTGTCAGACAACGAGGTGGTCGGGCGACCAATCAGTTTGCTCAGTGTATGGCTGTCGTCGAACAGACCACCTTTGGAGGCGCCAGTGTCTGAGTCAGCCAGCATGTCCGCCAGCCCGGCAGGCAGGCCTACACCTTTAAGTGCGGCGGCAAAATCTGCTTCGCTCAGGTTCTGATACACCACTTTTTTACCACTCTGTTTTGCCAGCTCGGCAGCCAACTGGCTCAGGGTCCAGCCTGCGTCGCCCGCCAGTTCATAAGTTTTACCGGCGTGACCGTCTTCACTGATGACGCGCGCGGCGGCAGCGGCATAGTCGGCGCGGGTCGCTGAGGCAATTTTGCCTTCACCTGCAGCCCCGATAAACACGCCGTGTTCCAGTGCAGCCGGTGCGCTGGCGAGATAGTTTTCGGTGTACCAGCCGTTACGCAGCAGCGCGTAGGCGATACCGGATTCAGCCAGCATCTTCTCGGTTGCCACATGCTCATCAGCCAGCCCCAGCGGGGAGGTGTCGGCGTGCAGCAGGCTGGTGTAGGCGATGAATTTCACGTGCGCGGCTTTCGCTGCGTTAATCACGTTACGATGCTGCGGGGCGCGTTGTCCCACTTCGCTGGAGGAGATTAGCAGTAGCTTGTCGATACCCTGTAAGGCAGTTGTAAAGGCGGCTTCATTGCTGTAATCCGCCTGACGAACGGTAATGCCCTGCTGGCTAAGCCCCGTCGCTTTAGCGGGATTACGCACAATTGCCACAATCTGGCTGGCAGGAACGGTTTTCAGCAGAGATTCAATAACGTGTTGGCCCAGTTGGCCGGTGGCGCCGGTAATTGCGATCATGGGGTGACTCCTTGGTATTGGTCTTGTGTTTAATCACGCTAACACCTAAACTTACTTTTAGTAAGTACGCACAAAAAGGTTAGTATGAAAATGACAGCATCGACGCTCTCCCAGCAGTTACGCGATGGCAACTTGTTTGCCGAACAGTGTCCCTCCCGTGAGGTGTTAAAACACGTCACCAGCCGCTGGGGCGTGTTGATTCTGGTGGCGCTGCGCGACGGTACGCACCGTTTCAGCGATTTGCGCCGTAAGATGGGCGGGGTCAGTGAAAAGATGCTGGCGCAATCCCTGCAAGCGTTAGAGCATGATGGGTTTATCAATCGGGTGTCGTATCCGGTGGTGCCGCCGCACGTGGAGTATAGCCTGACGCCGTTGGGTGAGCAGGTGAGCGATAAAGTCGCCGCGCTGGCGGACTGGATAGAACTGAATTTGCCGCAGGTTTTAGCGCAGCGGGACGAACGGGCTGCGTAGTTTTGTAGGCCGGATAAGACGCTATTGCGCCGCATCCGACACGAAAATTACTTACTTAAATCCATCTGATAAATAGTGAAACCGATGTCATCGGTCGCGACTTTCTTCAGCGGATACTGGCCTTTCTCTTTAATAAATGCCGCGGCTTTATCAGACGGTGATGTTTCAAAGCGAATATCCAGTGGTGTGTCGCTATGAATTGGCGCCAGACGCCAGTTGTTATCTGCCGCCGGGTGAATTTCACCGGCACGCTTCGTCTCAGCACCAATCCACGCGGCCAGCACCGAGCGGTTTTCATCCGGAGAAGCAAACGCGATGTGGCTGTCGCCGGTTCCGGCAAACTTACCGCCGTAGGCGCGGTAGTTGTTGGTCGCGACGAGGAAGGTGGCATTCGGATCGATTGGTTTGCCGTTAAAGGTCAGATTTTTAATACGTTCCGCTTTCGGGTTAATGGTCTGACATTCACCGTCGTAGCGAGCAGGTTGTGAAACATCAATCTGATAATTCACGCCGTCAATCACGTCGAAATTATAGGTACGGAAGCCATCCCAGTTAATCAACGACTGTGGTTTGCTGCTGTGGATATCAATCTGATTGAACTGCCCGGCAGAACATTCCAGCCACTCTTTCACCTCTTTACCGCTGGCTTTCACCACCACCAGAGTGTTGGGATAGAGATACAAATCAGCGGCGTTACGGAAGGTTAACTGACCTTTTTCGACTTCTACGAAGCTTGCCGGATCGTTCTTGCGTCCACCGACCTTAAACGGCGCGGCGGCGGAAAGTACCGGTAGTTTTGCCAGATCCGGATCGCCCTGAATAAAGTGTTCTACATAGGCTTTCTGCGCGTTGTTCACCACCTGTACGGTCGGGTCATCCTGTACCAGCGCCAGATAGCTGTACATGTTGTCGGCGGATTTACCGATCGGTTTGCTGACAAACTCACGCGTGGCGTCGTGATCAGCTTTCAGGATCTCAACGATTTTTTTGTCTTCTGCTGCCAGTGATTTTTTGGCTGCGGCGTCATAGATCGGACGCGCCTCGGCTTTCGCCTGAGTGACCTGCCATTTACCGCTGTCGTTATTCAGCACTAAATCCACCACGCCCAGGTGATCGCCCCACATACCCGGCATCACCGCAGGAACCCCATTCAGCGTACCTTTTGTGATATCTGCGCCTTTTATATTGGCAAAGTCTTTACCTGGGAAGACGGCGTGAGCGTGACCAAACATAATGGCATCCACGCCCGGTACTTCGCTGAGGTAATAAACGGAGTTTTCCGCCATCGTTTGATATGGGTCGGCAGAAAGCCCGGAGTGAGCAACCACCACCACGACATCGGCGCCTTTTTCCCGCATTTCCGGAACGTATTTGCGTGCAGTTTCCGTAATGTCGTCCACCGTGACTTTGCCGCTGAGGTTGGCTTTATCCCAGGTCATAATCTGCGGTGGCACAAAGCCGATATAGCCAATCTTCAGCGTCTGCTTGTTCCCTTCCTTGTCGACCACTTCAGTGTCTTTGATCAAGTAAGGCGTAAACAGCGGCTTTTTGGTCTTCACGTCGATGATATTGGCGTTAACGTAAGGGAACTTCGCTCCGGCCAGCGCGTTGTGCAGATACTCCAGACCGTAGTTGAATTCATGGTTGCCGAGGTTACCCACCGCGTAATCCAGGGTATTCAGCGCCTTATATACCGGGTGAGTTTCGCCCGCTTTCAGCCCCTTGGCCGCCATATAATCTCCGAGCGGGCTGCCCTGAATCAGATCGCCATTATCAACCAGCACGCTGTTTTTGACTTCACCACGCGCAGCGTTGATCAGACTTGCCGTACGTACCAGACCGAATTTTTCAGTCGGTGTATCTTTGTAATAATCGAAATCCATCATATTGCTATGCAAATCAGTGGTTTCCATTATACGCAGATCGACGGTCGCGGCATTGACGCTGGCTGCAATCAGCGTTGCCAGAAGCGTTGCACTAAACTTAATCATCAGGGGGCATCCTTTTAAGATCTAAGCCACAAAAGAAAATGTATATAAATCTTCTTGCTTACAGAACTGTGAATCATGACATGAATATAGCGTTTAAAACCGCAGACGCTATCACAGTTGGCGGATCCCCTGACGATCGGGTATAAGTAAAACAACGAGTTAACACCACTGACAGAAACGAGGTGGAGAATGCTAGAACATGTATGCCAGCTTGCACGGAACGCGGGCGATGCCATTATGCAGGTCTACGATGGAATCAAACCGATGGAGATTACCAGCAAGCAGGATGATTCTCCGGTCACGGCGGCAGATATCGCCGCACATACGGTGATCCTCGAAGGATTACTGGCGCTGACGCCGGATATTCCGGTTCTGTCTGAAGAGGCGCCTCCTGGCTGGGATGTTCGCCAGCATTGGCAGCGCTACTGGCTGGTGGACCCGCTGGACGGGACCAAAGAGTTCATTAAGCGTAACGGTGAATTTACCGTCAATATTGCGCTGATCGAGAAAGGAAAGCCGGTTCTGGGCGTGGTTTACGCGCCGGTAATGAAAGTGATGTACAGCGCAGCAGAAGGTAAAGCGTGGAAAGAAGAGTGCGGCGTACGCAAACAAATTCAGGTTCGTGACGCGCGTCCGCCGCTGGTGGTCATTAGCCGCTCGCATGCCGACAATGAGTTAAAAGAGTATCTGCAACAGTTGGGCGAGCACCAGACCACGTCGATTGGCTCATCGCTGAAGTTCTGCCTGGTGGCGGAAGGGCACGCACAGCTGTATCCGCGTTTTGGGCCAACCAACGTGTGGGACACCGCCGCTGGCCATGCCGTTGCCGCCGCAGCCGGAGCGCACGTTCACGACTGGCAGGGGAAACCTCTGGATTACACCCCACGTGAATCGTTCCTCAACCCCGGCTTCCGCGTCTCTATTTACTGAGTAATTTGTGCAGCAGGGCAATTACCTGCTGCACCTCTTCCTGCGTTAATGCGCCATCTTTTGCCCACTGCACGCGTCCGTCCTTGTCGAGTACGACGATAGCGGAACTCTCTTCATCCAGTTGCCAGGCTTTACGCGCAATGCCATTGCTGTCGACAATAAATTGCGACCACGGGTAGAGCTTCTTATTGCTCTCCAGACTGCTGCGCACAAACATACCGGAGCCGGGAATGGCGTCATCCGTGTTGACGATAGTGGTGGTCTGGTATTTGTCGTGCGGCAGGTTGGCGGCTTTGATTGCCTCGATCAGCGTCGCATTTTTCTCTTTGGCGGAGGTGCGTCCGGCAATGTGTTGCACAATTCGCACTTTGCCTGGCAACTGCGCGCTATTCCAGCTTTTGTAGCTAAACTTATCGTTATCGAGAATCAGTTCGCCGCGATCGGCGATCCCCACCGGCGGTACGCGCTGGTCAGTCTCAAACTTATGTGCGGAGGCAATCATCGGCAGTAGCAGGCACGACAGCGCCAGCAGATTTCGTAAGGTCATAGGTTTTCCTTCTTTCTTTTATTTTGCAGGTGATCCGACCACTTGGGTCTGGAATTTAATCATATGTGCGAATGATGCTTTTTCCCGCAAGCGCGATGCCAGTTTGCGGACGGGCGCACAAATCCTGCGAAAAATGAAGGCTTATACTGAAGACAGCGAAGCGTTGAAAAGATAATTCTGAATAATTGTAACTTGAAGGTAAATAAACTTATACACGCTGGAAACATCAACGAGATAGTCTATAGTCATAGGGCATTAAAATTTGCGCCTGAGGATTGTCGGACCGATTGTGGTACCGCAAAGGCGTAATGCTCAGCAGGAGACAACAATGAAAATTTTCCAACGATACAACCCGCTGCAGGTGGCGAAGTACGTGAAGATCCTGTTTCGTGGACGGTTATATATCAAGGATGTAGGCGCTTTTGAATTTGATAAGGGTAAGATTCTTATCCCAAAAGTGAAGGACAAACTGCATTTTTCCGTGATGTCCGAAGTTAACCGTCAGGTCTTGCGTCTGCAAACTGAGATGGCTTGATCAAAGTGCTATGCAGTAGTTAAAAAAACGGCTCCTGATGGGAGCCGTTGATGTTTCTGTAAGGCGTTAAGACGCCTTTGCCTCTTCTTTTGCATCTGGCAGTTTTGGTACCAGAACGGTAGGTTTACTGTCCAGACGCGTCACCAGCAGCTGATCGATCTTGTAGTTATCGATATCCACCACTTCAAATTTGTAACCTGAATACTTCACCGAGTCGGTGCGTTTCGGGATTTTACGCAGCATGAACATCATAAAGCCGCCGATGGTTTCATAGTTGCCGGACTGCGGGAACTCGTCGATATCCAGCACGCGCATCACGTCATCAATCGGCGTACCGCCGTCGACTAACCATGAGTTTTCATCACGTGCCACAATCTGCTCTTCCAGACCCTGACCTACCAGATCGCCCATCAGCGTCGTCATAACGTCGTTGAGGGTGATAATCCCCACCACCAGCGCGTACTCGTTCATGATGACGGCAAAGTCTTCGCCTGCGGTTTTGAAGCTTTCCAGCGCTTCAGAGAGCGTCAGCGTGTCCGGGACGATCAGCGTATTGCGGATCTGTACGCCGCTGTTCAGCGCCATGCTTTGGTTTGCCAGTACGCGGTTGAGGAGATCCTTTGAATCAACATAACCAATGATGTGGTCGATATCTTCGTTACACACCAGGAATTTGGAGTGCGGATGTTCCGCCACCTTGTTCTTCAGGCTTTGCTCATCTTCATGGAGATCGAACCAGATAATATTCTCGCGCGAGGTCATTGAAGACGGGACGGTACGGGATTCCAGTTCGAACACATTTTCAATCAGCTCATGCTCCTGCTTGCGCAGAACACCCGCCAGCGCACCCGCTTCGACCACGGCGTAAATGTCGTCCGAGGTGATGTCGTCTTTACGCACCATTGGGATCTTAAACAGACGGAAAATGTTGTTTGCCAGACCGTTAAAGAACCACACCAGCGGGCGGAAGACCAGCAGGCAGAAGCGCATCGGGTTGATGATACGCAAAGCCACAGCTTCTGGCGCAATCATACCGATGCGTTTCGGGGTTAAATCCGCGAACAGGATGAACAGGCCAGTAACCAGCGAGAACGACAGAATAAAGCTTAACTGTTCGGACAGCTCTGGAGTGAAGTACTTCGAGAAAAGGCTGTAAAACGCCGGGGAGAATGCTGCATCACCGACGATACCGCCGAGAATGGCGACCGCGTTAAGGCCAATTTGCACGACGGTAAAAAACATGCCGGGGTTTTCCTGCATCTTCAAAACACGTTGTGCGTTTACGTTGCCTTCATCGGCAAGCAGTTTAAGTTTTATTTTGCGTGATGCAGCAAGCGAGATCTCAGATATCGAGAAAAACGCACTCACGGCGATCAGGCAGAGAATGACTAAAATACTGTTTAACATATCTTATCCGACCGTTCGGGTCAGATCCTCGGAAGGGAGAAGTTGATACTCGTCGTCTTTCAAGCTGCAGGTGCGTTAGCTGCACTCATTCACCCCAGTCACATAGTTCTCTATGCTCCTGGGGATTCACGAGTTTGCCGCCTGCCTGCAACTCGAAATCCTTAGAGTATAAATCCAATGGAATATTCATTGAAAACCGGCTCGTGGAAGTGAGCCGGTAAATTCAGAAGCTAGTATAGCGTAAGGTACTGTAAAGTCGCCAGAGGGGGAAATTATCCTTGTGGCGGCAGGCAAACACCAATACCACCAATGCCACAATATCCATAAGGATTTTTGTGCAGATACTGCTGGTGATCGTCCTCGGCATAATAGAACGGGGTTGCCGTAGTGATTTCCGTGGTAATGGTGCGCTCGTCGCCTGCGGCGGTCATTGCTGCCTGAAAACGTTCAAGGCTGGCCTGTGCGGCGGCGGTTTGTTCCGGCGTTAACGGGTAAATGGCGGAGCGATACTGCGTGCCCTGGTCGTTCCCCTGACGCATGCCTTGAGCCGGGTCGTGATTTTCCCAGAACACCTGCAGCAGTTGTTCGTAGCTGATAACATGCGGGTCATAGACGATGCGTACCGCTTCGGCATGCCCGGTATCGCCAGAACACACTTCACGATAGGTTGGGTTTGGGGTGTAGCCGCCGGTGTACCCGGCTGCCGTGCTGTAGACCCCTGGCAATGACCAAAATAAACGCTCAACGCCCCAGAAGCATCCCATGGCGAAATAAGCTATCTCCATACCGTCGGGCACGTTGGTCATCGAATGTTGGTTAACCGCATGCAGCGTTGCCACTGGCATCGGGGTGTTGCGTCCAGGTAGTGCATCTGCTTGAGTAACAAGATGCTTTCTATCAAATAAACTCATGGCCGTTCTCCCGAAATCAGTCATTTGGGTTAAGGTTGTAACGAGACGCGTCTTTGCCCACAATAAACGGCGTGAATACGTCTAGAGTTAAACATAAGAAATATTTGGGTTGTCGTCTGTTTTTCAACTCTTATTGTTGATTTTTTGTTAAGCCGAGGAACGGCATAGTATTTTTTTCCAGGGGTGGGAAAAAAGGATATTCAGGAGAAAATGTGCCACATATCCGTCAGTTATGTTGGGTGGGATTACTGTGCTTAAGTGGCTCCGCCGCCGCCGCGAATGTTCGCTTACAGGTCGAAGGATTATCAGGACCGCTGGAGAAAAACGTCCGTGCGCAGCTGTCCACGATTCAAAGTGATGAAGTCACTCCAGACCGACGCTTTCGTGCGCGCGTTGATGATGCCATCCGCGAAGGGCTAAAAGCGCTGGGCTACTTTGAGCCGACCATTGATTTTGAACTGCGTCCACCGCCGGCAAAAGGCCGCCAGGTGCTGATTGCCAAAGTGACCCCCGGCGAGCCGGTGCTGATTGGTGGCACTGAGGTGATTTTGCGCGGTGGCGCGCGTACGGATAAAGATTATCTGGATCTGCTGAAAACGCGCCCGGCAATCGGCACCGTGCTGAATCAGGGGGACTATGACAACTTCAAAAAGTCACTCACCAGCGTGGCGCTGCGCAAAGGCTACTTCGACAGTGAATTTAATAAAAGCCAGCTTGGAATAGCGCTTGAGCGTCGCCAGGCGTTCTGGGATATCGATTACAACAGCGGCGAACGCTATCGCTTTGGGCATGTCACCTTTGAAGGCTCGCAAATTCGCGATGAGTATCTGCAAAATCTGGTGCCCTTTAAAGAAGGTGAAGAGTACGAGTCGAAAGATCTGGGCGAACTGAACCGTCGTCTGTCGGCGACCGGATGGTTTAATTCCGTGGTCGTCGCACCGGAGTTTGATAAAGCCCGCAAAACCAAGGTGCTACCCCTGAAAGGCGTGGTCTCACCGCGAACCGAAAACACCATCGAAACCGGGGTCGGTTATTCAACTGACGTCGGGCCACGGGTGAAGACCTCGTGGAAAAAGCCGTGGATGAACTCCTACGGTCACAGCCTGACGACCAGCGCCAGTATCTCGGCGCCAGAGCAGGTGCTTGATTTCAGCTATAAAATGCCGCTGTTAAAGAACCCGCTGGAACAGTATTACCTGGTACAGGGCGGCTTTAAGCGTACCGATTTAAACGACACCGAGCAGGATTCCACAACGCTTGCGGTTTCCCGTTACTGGGACCTCTCCAGCGGCTGGCAGCGTGCGATTAACCTGCGCTGGAGCCTCGACCACTTTACCCAGGGTAATGTCACCAACACCACTATGCTGCTCTATCCGGGCGTGATGATCAGCCGGACGCGTTCACGCGGCGGCCTGATGCCTGTCTGGGGCGATTCCCAGCGCTACTCTATTGATTACTCGAACACGGCCTGGGGTTCAGATGTTGATTTCTCCGTTTTCCAGGCGCAAAACGTCTGGATCCGCACGCTGTACGACAAGCATCGCTTTGTGATGCGCGGTAATCTCGGCTGGATTGAAACCGGAGACTTCGACAAAGTGCCGCCGGACCTGCGTTTCTTTGCCGGGGGCGATCGCAGTATTCGCGGCTACAAATACAAATCTATTTCGCCGGAAGGCAGCGACGGCAAGCTGAAAGGGGCCTCCAAGCTGGCAACTGGCTCGCTGGAATACCAGTACAACGTGACCGGTAAATGGTGGGGAGCGATGTTTGTCGATAGCGGCGAAGCGGTCAGCGATATTCGCCGAAGCGATTTCAAAACCGGTGCCGGGGTCGGCGTACGCTGGCAATCGCCGGTTGGACCTATCAAGCTCGACTTTGCCGTCCCGGTCGGCGACAAAGATGAACATGGTTTACAGTTTTACATCGGTCTGGGGCCTGAATTATGAGTTTATGGAAGAAGATAAGCCTCGGCGTGCTGGTTTTTATCCTGCTGTTGTTAGGTACGGTGGCGTTCCTCGTCGGTACCACCTCGGGCCTGCATCTGATCTTCAAAGCCGCTAATCGTTGGGTTCCGGGTCTGGAAATTGGTCAGGTCACCGGCGGCTGGCGGGATCTATCACTGAAAAATATTCGCTACGACCAGCCTGGCGTGGCGGTGAATGCTGGTGAAGTGCATTTGGCCGTGGGGCTTAACTGTCTGTGGGACAGCAGCCTGTGCGTCAACGATCTGGCGCTGAAAAACATCAACGTGGCGATCGACAGCAAAAAGATGCCACCATCCGCGCCGGTTGAGGAAGAAGAGAGCGGTCCGCTTAATCTTTCCACGCCTTACCCCATCACGCTTTCGCGCGTGGCGCTGAACAACATCAATATCAAAATCGATGACACCACGGTTTCAGTGCTGGATTTTACTTCCGGCCTGAACTGGCAGGAAAAAACGCTGACGCTGAAGCCAACGTCATTACAGGGGCTGCTGATTGCTCTGCCTAAAGTGGCGGAAGTGGCACAGGAAGAGGTTGTCGAACCGAAGATTCAAAACCCGCAGCCGGATGAAAAGCCGCTCGGGGAAACGCTAAAAGATCTGTTCTCAAAGCCGGTACTGCCGGAAATGACCGATGTCCATCTGCCGCTCAATCTCAATATTGAAGAGTTTCGCGGCGAGCAGCTGCGCGTGACCGGGGATACGGATTTAACAGTACATAGTATGCTGCTGAAAGTGAGCAGCATAGACGGCAACATGAAGCTCGACGCGCTGGATATCGACTCGAATCAGGGAACGGTAAAAGCCAGCGGCACGGCGCAACTGACCGACACGTGGCCGGTTGATATTACGTTAAACAGCACGCTAAACATCGACCCGTTAAAAGGCGAAAAGGTGAAGCTGAAGGTCGGCGGTGCGCTGCGCGAACAGCTGGAAGTCGGCGTCAATCTGTCTGGTCCGGTGGATATGGACCTGCGTGCGCAGACGCGCCTGGCAGAAGCCGGATTGCCGCTCAACATTGAGGTGGTAAGTAAGCAGGTTTACTGGCCGTTTACCGGTGAGAAACAGTTCCAGGCCGATGACATCAAGCTCAAACTGACCGGCAAGATGACCGACTATACGCTGTCGATGCGTACCGCCGTGAAAGGTCAGGATATTCCTCCGGCTACCATCACGCTGGATGCCAAAGGCAACGAACAGCAGATCAATCTCGACAAACTCAGCGTTGCGGCGCTGGAAGGGAAAACCGAGCTGAAAGCGCTGGTGGACTGGCAGCAGGCGATCAGCTGGCGCGGGGAGCTAACGCTGGATGGTATCAATACCGCGAAAGCGATCCCGGACTGGCCGTCAAAACTGAATGGCCTGGTGAAAACGCGCGGTAGTCTGTACGGCGGAAGCTGGCAGATGGAGGTTCCGGAGCTGAAGCTGACCGGCAACGTGAAGCAGAACAAGGTCAATGTGAACGGTTCGCTGAAGGGGAACAGCTACCTGCAGTGGACGATTCCGGGCCTGCATCTGGAACTGGGACGTAACAGTGCGGACGTAAAAGGCGAACTGGGGGTTAAAGACCTCAACCTCGACGCGACGATTGATGCCCCAAGCCTGGATAACGCGCTGCCGGGGCTGGGCGGTACGGCGAAAGGGCTGGTAAAAGTTCGTGGTACGGTTGAAGCACCACAACTGCTGGCGGATATTACCGCCCGTGGTCTGCGCTGGCAGGAACTTTCCGTTGCTCAGGTGCGCGTCGAAGGCGATGTGAAATCGGCAGAGCAAATCGCCGGTAATCTCAACGTTCGCGTAGAGCGAATTGTACAACCTGACGTGAATATTGGTCTGGTGACGCTCAACGCCAAAGGCAGTGAAAAGCAGCATGAGCTGCAGTTACGCATTCAGGGTGAGCCGGTTTCCGGGCAACTGGATCTTGCCGGGAGCTTTGATCGCAAAGAACAGCGCTGGAAAGGGGAGTTAAGCAATACCCGCTTCCAGACGCCGGTCGGTCCGTGGTCGCTCAACCGGGCTATCGCGCTGGATTATCGTAATCAGGAACAGAAAATTAGTATCGGGCCGCACTGCTGGAACAACCCGAATGCGGAGCTGTGCGTACCACAAACCATTGATGCCGGTGCAGAAGGTCGCGCGGTGGTGAATCTTAACCGCTTCGACCTGGCGATGCTAAAACCGTTTATGCCGGAGACAACCCAGGCCAGCGGTGTGTTCACTGGCAAAGCTGATGTGAGCTGGGATACCACCAAAGAGGGGCTGCCACAGGGGCAGGTCACCCTGAGCGGACGTAACGTGAAGGTCACGCAAAGCGTGAATGATGCCCCGCTCCCCGTGGCGTTTGAAACGCTGAATCTGACCGCCGACCTGCACAATAACCGTGCCGAATTGGGCTGGCTGATTCGTCTGACCAACAACGGGCAGTTTGACGGACAGGTGCAGGTAACGGACCCGCAAGGGCGTCGTAATCTGGGCGGTAACGTCAATATTCGCAACTTCAATCTGGCGATGGTGAACCCCATCTTCTCGCGCGGTGAAAAAGCGGCAGGGATGATCAACGCCAACCTGCGGCTGGGCGGCGATGTGCAAAGCCCGCAGCTGCTCGGACAGCTGCAACTGAGTGGTCTGGATATTGACGGTAACTTCATGCCGTTTGACATGCAGCCAAGCCAGTTAGCCGTTAACTTCAACGGAACACGCTCAACGCTGGCGGGCGTGGTACGTACGCAGCAGGGAGAAATTAACCTGAGCGGCGATGCCGACTGGAGTCAGATAGACAACTGGCGGGCGCGCGTTGCGGCTAAAGGCAGCAGGGTGCGTATTACCGTACCGCCGATGGTCCGCCTCGACGTATCGCCGGACGTGGTCTTTGAAGCCACGCCGAGCCTGTTTACTCTCGATGGCAACGTGGATGTGCCGTGGGCGCGTATCGTGGTACATGACCTGCCGGAAAGTGCGGTTGGGGTTTCCAGCGATATGGTTATGCTTAACAACAACCTGCAGCCCGAGAAACCGCAGACCGCCGGCATTCCGATCAACAGCAACCTGAACATCCACGTCGGTAACAACGTGCGTCTTGACGCCTTTGGTCTGAAAGCGCGTCTGACGGGCGATCTGAAAGTGGTGCAGGATAAGCAAGGTCTGGGGCTTAACGGGCAAATTAATATCCCGAGCGGTCGCTTCCACGCCTATGGTCAGGATCTGATTGTGCGTAAGGGCGAGCTGTTGTTCTCCGGTCCGCCGGATCAGCCGTTGCTCAACATCGAAGCGATTCGTAACCCAGATGCCACCGAAGACGACGTGATCGCTGGCGTTCGCGTCACCGGTACCGCCGATGAACCGAAGGCGGAGATCTTCTCCGACCCGGCAATGTCGCAGCAAATGGCGCTTTCCTACCTGCTACGTGGACAAGGGCTGGATAGCGAACAGAGCGATAGCGCAGCGATGACTTCAATGCTTATTGGTCTGGGGGTTGCACAAAGTGGTCAGGTTGTGGGTAAAATCGGGGAGACATTTGGCGTAAGCAATCTGGCACTGGACACGCAAGGGGTGGGCGACTCATCTCAGGTGGTTGTCAGCGGATACGTACTGCCAGGTCTGCAGGTGAAATATGGTGTGGGTATATTTGACTCCTTAGCGACACTCACGCTACGTTATCGTCTGATGCCTAAGCTATATCTGGAAGCAGTGTCTGGCGTAGATCAGGCACTTGATTTGCTCTATCAGTTCGAGTTTTAGCAATGCGAATATTTGTCTACGGCAGTTTACGAACCAAACAAGGCAACAGCCACTGGATGACCAATGCCCTGTTGCTGGGAAATTTCAGTATCGATAACTACCAGTTGTACAGCCTGGGCCACTATCCAGGCGCGGTTCCGGGAAATGGAACAGTACACGGGGAAGTTTATCGTATTGATAACGCCACGCTGGCAGAGCTTGACGCTCTGCGTACCCGCGGCGGTGAATACGCACGCCAGTTAATTCAAACGCCGTACGGAAGTGCATGGATGTACGTGTACCAACGTCCGGTTGATGGCTTAACGCTGATTGAAAGCGGTAACTGGTTAGACAGAGACCAGTACTGATATATCGTCTACCAGAATAAACAACGCCGCCTTCGGGTGGCGTTGTTTATTAAAGGCTTAAAACTCCACGCGCGCGCCGAGGTTATAGCGGCGTCCTTCCACCTGCGCGGATTCATTCCATGCAGTCGTCAGTTTCGGATCTTCATCCAGCACGTTGTAGATCCCTGCCATCAGCTGCGTGTGCTTATTGAGCTTATAACGTACGCCTACATCGACCATCGTGTAGTCATCGTACTTATAGTTATTGCCGCTGTTGCGGTTACTGCTGCGGTAATTCACCGTACTCCATACGTCCAGACTCTGCGTTGCCGCCCAGTTCAGCGACAGGTTCGCCATATGGCGCGGATAATCGTTGAGCGCGTAGCCTTTGTTTACGCCGCTTTTCTGTTCGCTATGGTTCCAGGTGTAGTTAGCGTTGGCTTTTACATCGGCGCTAATCTGCCAGTCGGCATTCAGTTCTATGCCGTACACGTCCGCCTTGCTGACGTTGAAGTATTTACTGACGGAGTCCGCCTTGTAGCCATTCACGGAGCACTGATTCGTCGATGTAGTTTCGCAAATGGTTTGTTCAGCAATTTTGTCTTTGAACTGCGTATAGAAGACTGTGCTATCCAGTGACAGCGCATTCCCCGTCCAGTAGAGGCCCAGCTCAGAGTTAACGCTTTGTTCTGGTTTCAGATCGTCGTTACCGACGGTCAGGAAGGGATAAGGTACGGTCGAGCCGTATGGGGTGACAAAGTCGCTGGATGTCGCACGCAGCTCAGGTTTTTTATAACCTGCGGAAACGCCGCCCTTCAGCGCCCAGTCATTGCTGAAGGCCCAGTTACCGTACATTTTCGGCGTAATATGTGTGCCAAAGTTATCATCCTGGTCCATACGCGCTGATGTGGTCAGGATGAAGTCGTCAATGCTCCAGCCGTCTTCAGCAAACAATGCCCAACCGTTACGGCTGATTTTTGTCACTGGCTCAGATCCGGGCAGCGTTTTGTTGGCCACATCAAAGCGGTCATTCAACTCTTCGCGGGTGAAATTCGCCCCAACGGTCAGTTTATGGTTGTCGAGCGTGAAGGTGGTTTGCGAATTAGCGACGTAGTTCTCCATCTGTACATACTGCGGCGACTGGCCGTCATAAACGTACTTCGAACGGCCTTTTTCATAATTTATGTAGTTGGTCGTTGCAATGGTGTCGTCGGCATACCAGCCGGTATGCGTTAAGGTGGCGGCGTTACGATCGAACAGCCATGACCACGGCGCGCCGCGCTTCTGGGTACGGTTTTTCTCCTGCTCACCGATGACCACATTGAGGTCGAACAGGTTATTTTCGCTAGCGGCCAGGCCCAGCGTCATATCAACGGATTTACGGTTGTGTTTGCCGAAATAGTTATTGCGATCGTCATCGCGACGGTCGAGCCAGTCGGCCGCTACGCTAAGGCCGAGAACATCGGGCACAATCGGCCCCATGGTAAACAGATTCATCTGGCTGGTATTACCCAAATACTGGTGTTCCTGAAGCCAGGTATTGGCGGCAATTGCCGTCGTCCACTCTTTTGCGCCATACGGTTTTTTGGTAATCACGTTGACCACACCGCCGATGGCATCTGAGCCGTACAGCGAGGACATGGGCCCGCGGATAACTTCGATACGCTCAATGGCCTCCATCGGCGGTAAGAAGTTGGCTTCAGTACCGATGTCATGTCCGTAAGGGCGAGATTCACCGGTATTTTGTTTGACGCTGTTGACCATAAACGCGGTATAGGACGGGTCCATGCCGCGAATCATAATGCTGCCAGCGTTCATACCGCTGCTGTTGGTGACCGAGACGCCAGGAAGGTTTTTAATCGCTTCACCAATGCTACGGTCCGGCTGAATATCCAGCGTTTTACGATCGATAACGGAAATGGTGGCCGGCGCTTCGCGCTTTTGCTGCGAGAACCCGGATGCGGTGATCACCATTTCATCTTCGCTATTGCGTGAGGTTTCGGTGAGTTCTTCTGCCTGAGTGGGGAAAATAACACCGCCTGAGAATGCAACGATCCCTGTCAGCGTAATAAGTTGACGCGTTTTCATAATATAGACACCTGAAAAGTAAAAAATAAAAGCATCACCTTGCAGCCCAGAAAAGCTGCAAGGTGTCAGAAGCGTTATTAATTATTAATATTTGGAGAGGTCGATTTTCAGCATGTAATCGGGCTTCACACCTGCCGTTTTTTCCGGCTGTTTGACGCTGACATACAGAGTGTTGGCATCAGACGAGAGCGCCAGGCTATTAGGTAACGCATTGGTTTCAATGCTTTGTTTTACCTGATAAGTCTTGCTGTCCACAATGCTGATACGCTTTGCATTACGGTGGGTGATATACACTTCCTGGCGCTTTTCGTTATATATCACTGCCAGCGAGTTGATAACCTTAATGGGCGCAATAACCTTACCGGTATTAATATCAACAACCAGTACATCCGCTAAATCAGGATCGGTCAGGAATGCGCGATTATTTTTTGCATCCAAAGCAATATTCAGGAAAAAATGTTTTTTGCCTGGCTCAATACTAAAGCGGTTAATAATTTGATGGTTAGTGGTATCCAGCGTAATAAGTTCGTTGCGGCCATTTACGACATACAGGCGGTTCTTATTGGCATCTACGGCCATGCCGGTCGGATACTGGCCCATGTTTTCAAGGGTGGCGATTTTCTCGCGCTTTTGCGTATCCACCACCCAGACAATGCCCTTTTCAGCTACGCCGGAAACGTACAGGCGGTGATGCTGTTTATCGAGCACCATTTCGCGGGTATGGACAATTTCTTTCGGGTTTTTGGCTTCGCTCAGTTGCAGTATCGCCAGCTCTTTACCGCTGCGGGTATCAATGAGCGTGACCGAACCCTCCAGCGTGTTGCCGACATAGAGCACCTGGTTTTCTGCATCCAGGGCAGTGGCAAAGGCACGACGGCTGGTTTCGATAACTTCAGTCGTGGTGAGCTTCTCCAGATCGAGTTTATAGATAAGCCCGCTGGTTTTATCTTTATCAAACGACGGCGACGAGGCAGCAAAAAGCGCATTCTGCTGGCTATCAACCGCCAGTTCATACACGCCGTTGCCAACGTCGCGGGTCAGAAAATCTTGCTCAGGTAGCGTCTGCGCCACGCTGGACAGGCTGGTAAATAACAGTGCTGTGGCGAGAGCCACGCAGGAATAGCGTTTCAGGGACTTCACATTGTGGAGGTTCATTGACTTTTATTCACATTTATTTACATGCTGAGAATGATAATGAGATCTAATCTCATTCGCAATTAAGATAAATGAAATGTGACTACCCAATCTGGTAGGTCAAAAAGAAAACAGCGAAGGGGAGGGGGAAAAGAAAGTAGAAATTAAAAAACCCTTACTAACCAGGGGCTGGCGTTCAGGGCTTTACGCTAACGCGAACTTACTTCTTCGCGCGCTCGAAGGAAGCAACGATTTCAGCTTTAGCAGCTTCAGCGTTGTCCCAACCGTCAACTTTCACCCATTTGCCCGCTTCGAGATCTTTGTAGTGTTCGAAGAAGTGGGTGATCTGCGCTTTCAGCAGTTCCGGCAGGTCGGTCACATCTTTGATGTGATCGTATTCTTTGCTCAGCTTGGTGTGCGGTACCGCAACCAGTTTCGCATCTTCACCGGATTCGTCGGTCATTTTCAGTACGCCAACCGGACGGCAGCGGATCACTGAACCTGGCTCCAGCGGGTACGGAGTCGGGACCAGAACGTCTACCGGGTCACCATCCAGAGACAGGGTGTGGTTGATGTAACCGTAGTTGCACGGATAGAACATCGCGGTGGACATGAAGCGGTCAACGAACAGGGCGCCGCTCTCTTTGTCAACTTCGTATTTGATCGGATCTGCGTTCGCAGGGATCTCGATAACAACGTAGATATCTTCCGGCAGGTCTTTACCGGCAGGGACGTTGAGTAAGCTCATGTCTGTTTCCTTTAAATAAGCTATGGCAAACAAGTGGCGGGTATTATAGCCAACTCGCGCGGAATGTCTCCGCTTGTTTTCGCTTTCTCTGCGTGCATTTTCTTCTTTTTACCTCTCTCTCGTGACAGAAAAATCCATATCTTCAGCCGCATTTTTCATAGTGAGATGAAAGCGATTACAAAGTTGTGATTAACGTTTTATTTACTTTTTTGAAGTGTGATGTAACGCAATCCGTTACATGCTCAATTGTCTATAGTTTTTTCGCAACGGTTAATTAACCAACAATAATCACCCTACGAGGACGCACTTATGTGGAAGCGCTTACTTTTAGTCACAGCAGTTTCGGCAGCCATGTCGTCTATGGCAATGGCAGCCCCTTTAACCGTAGGATTTTCGCAGGTTGGCTCTGAATCCGGCTGGCGCGCCGCAGAAACCAACGTCGCGAAAAGCGAGGCCGAAAAGCGGGGAATTACGCTGAAAATCGCTGATGGCCAGCAAAAGCAGGAAAACCAGATTAAAGCAGTCCGCTCATTTGTTGCGCAGGGCGTCGACGCCATCTTTATTGCGCCGGTCGTGGCAACGGGTTGGGAGCCGGTGTTAAAAGAAGCTAAAGATGCCGACATTCCGGTCTTTTTGCTCGATCGTTCCATCGATGTAAAAGACAAATCTCTCTATATGACCACGGTCACCGCCGACAACGTGCTGGAAGGTAAATTGATCGGCGACTGGCTGATTAAACAAGTGGACGGCAAGCCGTGTAACGTCGTTGAGCTGCAAGGGACCGTTGGGGCCAGCGTGGCGATCGATCGTAAGAAAGGCTTTGCTGAAGCTATTGCCAGTGCGCCAAACATCAAAATTATTCGCTCTCAGTCCGGTGACTTCACCCGCAGTAAAGGGAAAGAAGTGATGGAGAGCTTTATCAAAGCGGAAAACAACGGCAAGAACATCTGTATGGTTTACGCCCACAACGATGACATGGTGATCGGTGCGATTCAGGCGATCAAAGAAGCGGGCCTGAAACCTGGCAAAGATATTCTCACCGGTTCTATCGATGGCGTACCGGATATCTACAAAGCGATGATTGACGGTGAAGCCAACGCCAGCGTCGAACTGACGCCGAATATGGCCGGCCCGGCATTCGACGCGCTGGAGAAATTCAAAAAAGACGGCACGATGCCTGAGAAGCTGACCATTACCAAGTCGATCCTCTATCTGCCGGATACGGCAAAAGAAGAGTTAGAGAAGAAGAAAAACATGGGCTACTAAGCCTTCATGAAAATGCCGGGGGCGCTGCGCTTGCCCGGCCTACATTACGCTCTTTTGTAGGCCGGATAAGCGTAGCGCCATCCGGCGTGATGCAGGGGGAACCATGACCACCGACCAACATCAGGAAATCCTCCGCACCGAAGGATTAAGCAAATTCTTTCCCGGCGTCAAAGCGTTGGATAACGTGGATTTCAGCTTGCGTCGTGGCGAGATTATGGCGCTGCTGGGAGAAAACGGAGCCGGCAAATCGACGCTCATCAAAGCGCTGACCGGCGTTTACCATGCCGATCGCGGCACTATCTGGCTCGAAGGCCAACCGATCACCCCCAAAAACACCGCCCATGCACAACAACTGGGGATTGGCACCGTGTACCAGGAAGTGAACCTGCTGCCCAATATGTCGGTTGCCGATAACTTATTTATTGGTCGTGAACCGCGGCGCTTTGGCCTGCTCCAGCGCAAGCAGATGGAAAAACGTGCGACGGAGCTGATGGCGTCATACGGTTTTTCCCTCGACGTGCGCGAGCCGCTGAACCGCTTTTCCGTGGCGATGCAACAAATCGTCGCCATCTGTCGGGCGATCGATCTCTCCGCGAAAGTGCTGATCCTCGATGAGCCGACCGCCAGCCTTGATACCCAGGAAGTTGAAATGCTGTTTGGCCTGATGCGACATCTGCGCGATCGGGGCGTCAGTCTGATCTTCGTCACCCACTTTCTTGATCAGGTTTATCAGGTCAGCGATCGCATTACTGTTCTGCGTAACGGCGGCTTCGTTGGCTGCCGTGAAACCCGAGAACTGCCTCAGATCGAACTGGTCAAAATGATGCTGGGCCGTGAACTGGATACCCATGCGCTACAGCGTGCGGGCCGCACGTTGCTGAGTGATAAACCGGTGGCGGCATTCAGCGGCTTTGGCAAAAAAGGCACCATCGCGCCATTTGATCTACAGGTGCGTCCCGGTGAGATCGTCGGTCTCGCCGGACTACTGGGGTCCGGGCGAACGGAAACGGCGGAGGTGATCTTCGGTATTAAACCCGCCGACAGCGGAAGTGCGCTGATCAAAGGCAAACCGCAGACTTTGCGCTCGCCACATCAGGCTTCGTGTCTGGGGATCGGTTTCTGTCCGGAGGATCGCAAAACGGATGGCATTATTGCCGCCGCTTCGGTGCGGGAAAACATCATTCTGGCATTGCAGGCACAGCGCGGCTGGCTGCGGCCTATCCCACGGAAAGAACAAAACGAGATTGCCGAGCGTTTTATCCGCCAGCTTGGTATTCGTACTCCGAACGCTGAGCAACCGATCGAATTTCTCTCCGGCGGCAATCAGCAAAAAGTGCTGCTCTCGCGCTGGTTACTGACCAAACCGCAGTTCCTGATCCTCGATGAACCCACGCGTGGGATCGACGTTGGCGCGCATGCGGAGATCATTCGCCTGATCGAAACGCTGTGCGCGGATGGTCTGGCGCTGCTGGTCATTTCATCCGAACTGGAAGAGTTAGTGGGCTATGCCGATCGGGTCATTATTATGCGCGATCGCAAACAGGTGGCCGAGATCCCCCTGGCTGAACTGTCCGTACCGGCGATCATGAACGCCATTGCGGCCTAAGGAGACTATGGTGATGCCTCAATCTCTCCCTCAATCCAATCCGTCTAAACGGCGGTTCCGTTGGCCAAAGGGGATGCCACAGCTGGTGGCGTTACTGCTGGTGCTGCTGGTGGATAGCCTGGTCGCCCCGCATTTCTACCAGGTGATTTTGCAGGATGGTCGGCTGTTCGGTAGCCCGATTGATATTCTCAACCGCGCCGCGCCCGTGGCGCTGTTGGCGATTGGTATGACGCTGGTGATTGCTACCGGCGGCATCGACCTTTCCGTGGGGGCCGTCATGGCTATTGCTGGCGCCACTACCGCGGCGATGACGGTGGCCGGGCACAGTCTGCCGGTGGTGCTGCTTGCCGCGTTAGGCTCCGGCATTCTGGCTGGGTTGTGGAATGGGATTCTGGTGGCCATCCTCAAGATCCAACCGTTTGTCGCCACGCTAATCCTGATGGTGGCCGGGCGCGGGGTGGCGCAGCTTATCACTTCCGGGCAGATCGTCACCTTCAACTCGCCAGAACTTTCATGGTTTGGCAGCGGCTCGCTCTTACTATTCCCCACGCCGGTAATTATTGCACTGCTCACGCTGGTGGTGTTCTGGCTGCTGACGCGGAAAACGGCGCTGGGTATGTTTATCGAAGCGGTGGGTATCAACATTCGTGCGGCAAAAAACGCCGGGGTGAACACCCGCATTATCGTGATGCTCACCTATGTGCTGAGCGGCCTGTGCGCGGCTATCGCTGGTATTATCGTCACGGCGGATATCCGCGGGGCAGATGCCAATAACGCCGGATTATGGCTGGAGCTGGATGCCATCCTGGCGGTGGTTATCGGCGGCGGGTCGCTGATGGGCGGGCGCTTTAACCTGCTGCTGTCGGTGGTAGGCGCATTGATTATTCAGGGCATGAACACCGGGATTTTGCTATCGGGCTTCCAGCCGGAACTGAATCAGGTGGTCAAAGCCGTGGTGGTGTTGTGTGTGCTGGTCGTGCAGTCGCAACGCTTTATCAGCCTGATAAAAGGAGTGCGTGGTCATGATAAAACGTAATTTACCGCTGATGATCACCCTCGGCGTGTTTGTGCTGGGTTATCTCTACTGCCTGACGCAGTTTCCCGCTTTTGCTTCCACCCGGGTCATTTGCAATATCCTGACCGATAACGCCTTTCTGGGCATCATTGCCGTAGGCATAACCTTCGTAATCCTCTCTGGCGGGATCGACCTTTCCGTTGGCTCGGTGATCGCCTTTACCGGCGTATTTCTGGCAAAGGCCATTGGCTATTGGGGCATTTCCCCGCTGCTGGCGTTCCCTTTGGTTTTGCTGATGGGCTGCGCGTTTGGTGCGTTTATGGGGTTACTGATTGATGCGCTGAAGATCCCGGCATTTATTATCACCCTGGCGGGAATGTTCTTCCTGCGCGGCGTCAGCTATCTGGTCTCAGAAGAATCCATCCCAATTAATCATCCGGTTTATGACACGCTCTCAAGCCTGGCATGGAAAATTCCCGGCGGTGGTCGCCTGAGCGCGATGGGATTGCTGATGCTGGCGGTTGTCGTCATCGGCATATTCCTGGCGCACCGTACGCGCTTTGGTAATCAGGTTTACGCGATTGGCGGCAACGCCACCTCTGCCAACCTGATGGGCATCTCAACCCGCAGCACCACCATCCGCATTTATATGCTGTCTACCGGGCTTGCGACGCTTGCCGGCATTGTCTTTTCCATTTACACCCAGGCGGGCTATGCGCTGGCGGGCGTTGGCGTCGAACTGGATGCGATAGCCTCAGTTGTGATTGGCGGAACGCTGCTCAGCGGTGGGGTCGGTACAGTGTTAGGGACGTTGTTTGGCGTCGCTATTCAGGGGCTGATCCAGACCTACATTAATTTTGACGGCACATTAAGTTCCTGGTGGACGAAGATCGCGATTGGCATTTTATTGTTTATATTTATAGCGTTACAACGCGGTCTGACGGTGCTTTGGGAAAATCGTCAAAGCTCGCCGGTTACCCGAGTGGGTACGGCGGCAACACCAAAGTAACATCCTGATTTTGCACAAGACATTTAAATACCTAAACTTTTTCCGGTTGTAGTCGATAGGTTCTGTACAGGTCTGTTTTAACCCTACAACCGGAAATATAACGATGCCAAAATCCCTTTCAATTCGATCAAGTTTGTTGGTGTTATTGTCTCTGCTGACGTTCCTTCTGTTACTGACCGGTGGTATGGGGCTATATGCTTCTACCCGTGTCATTACCTCGTTGATTTATCACGGTATTATGAGCGCTGCAATGTTGGCTGCTATCGCATTGCTGGCGGTCATTTGGTTTATGCTGCGAAATAAGTTTCTCAAACCGTTGGATAACATGGTTGAGCAACTGGAACGTCTGGCAACGGGGGATTTGTCGCCGGTTACCGCGTTGTCGGCCAGCGCCGAATTCAACCGCCTGAACGCAGCAATGGATGACATGCGCCATGCGCTGGGCGACTCGGTACAGCGCGTACGCGATGCCAGCTCGCAAATTGATATTGGCAGTCGTGAACTGACGGCCGGGAACCAGCATCTGGCGCAACGCACTGAATCGACAGCCACTTCGCTGGAGCAGACCGCCGCCAGCATGGAAGAACTCACGGCTACGGTGAAACAGAATGCGCAGAACGCGGAACAGGCGCACCAGCTGGCAAAATCGGTGTCGGATACTGCCGATCGCGGTAGCGAAATGGTGTGCTATGTGATCGAGAAAATGCGCGATATTTCCGGCAGTTCCAGCCGAATCGCCGATATCCTCAGCGTGATTGACGGCATTGCTTTCCAGACCAATATTCTGGCGCTCAATGCTTCCGTTGAAGCGGCGCGGGCTGGTGAGCAGGGGCGGGGCTTTGCGGTTGTGGCAGGTGAAGTGCGTAATCTGGCCAGCCGCAGCGCCGAGGCGGCCAAAGAGATCCGTACGCTAATCAGCGATTCGCACACCCATGTGGGGGAAGGCAGTGAACTGGCGCAGCAGGCGGGCGAAACCATGGATGAAATCGCGACCGAGGTTATGCGTATGACCAAACTGATGCGTGAAATTGCCAGTGCGTCCCAGGAACAGAGTCGCGGCATAGAGCAGGTGAATATCGCGGTAATTCAGATGGATGAAACGGCGCAGCAAAACGCGGCGCTGGTGCAGCAGTCTTCAGCGGCTACCCGCTCGCTGGAAGAGCAGTCTTCAGCGCTAATCGAAGCAATGGCCGTATTTAAGCTACAGAAAGCGTAAGCAGACGATGGATTTTGTAGGCCGGATGGCAACGCTACGCGTTTTATCCGGCCTACGTCCGTGCGATGAATGATACTTACGCGTCCGGG
The DNA here is from genome assembly GCF_002042885.1 of Citrobacter portucalensis. Lineage (GTDB taxonomy): Bacteria > Pseudomonadota > Gammaproteobacteria > Enterobacterales > Enterobacteriaceae > Citrobacter > Citrobacter portucalensis. The sequence goes on along the minus strand of NZ_MVFY01000004.1, from coordinate 236,859 downwards.
AACTCGCGGATAAAGCGTTCTACATCTTCAACCATATGGTCGTTACCCACGAAGAAGGAGCGGCGCTGGTGCAGGCTTTCTGGGGTGATATCCAGAATGCGTTCTTTACCATCGCTGGCTTTGCCGCCCGCCTGCTCGGCCAGGAAGGCCATCGGGTTGCATTCATACAGCAGACGCAGTTTCCCTTGCGGGTGGCTGGCGGTGCTTGGGTACAAGTAGATCCCGCCTTTCAGCAGATTGCGATGGAAATCCGCAACCAGAGAGCCAATGTAGCGCGAGGTATACGGGCGCTGGGTTGGCTTATCTTCTTCCTGGCAGAATTTAATGTACTTCTTCACGCCGTTCGGGAATTTGATGTAGTTACCTTCGTTAATGGAGTACGTGCTGCCTTTCGCCGGGAAGCGCATACGTTCCTGGCTGAGGCAGAATACGCCCAGAGAAGGATCGTAGGTGAAGGCATGTACGCCACAGCCGGTGGTATACACCAGCATGGTGGAAGAACCATAAACAACGTAACCTGCAGCAACCTGCTTGTTGCCCGGTTGCAGGAAATCCTCTTCCGTGACCGGTGTGCCGACTGGGGTTACGCGGCGGTAAATAGAGAAAATCGTACCGACAGAGACGTTAACATCGATGTTGGATGAGCCATCCAGCGGATCCATTAGCACAACGTATTTAGCGTGTTCACAGCCTTCAAAGACGACGATTTCATCTTCTTCTTCTGAGGCAATGCCCGCCACAATGTCGCGCGCCTTCAGTGCAGCTTTCAGTTTTTCGTTCGCGAACAGATCGAGTTTTTGCTGAACCTCTCCCTGCACGTTCTCAGCACCGCTGGCACCCAGGATATCGACCAGACCGGCCTTATTGATATCGCGGTGGATGATCTTGGCGCCCAGCTTTATTGCCGACAACAAAGCAGTGAGCTCACCGGTAGCATGAGAAAACTCGTGCTGCTTTTCGACAATAAATTCACCTAACGTTTTCATAACACTTTCCCTGCAATTTATGTGGAGTAAAGCGACCGCAACAATATTAACAAATATTTCCTTTGTTGCGCTTAGGTGAATCGCGCCAGCAAACTGCGGAATATCCTGAAATGCGTTTCTCACTTGCCGGACATGTGCGTAAAATGGCCCCCAGATTAAAAAAGGATAGTGACGTATGCGCATTCATATTTTGGGAATTTGTGGCACTTTCATGGGCGGTCTGGCGATGCTGGCGCGCTCGCTCGGTCATGAAGTAACCGGTTCGGACGCCAATGTGTATCCGCCGATGAGTACCTTACTTGAGAAGCAAGGCATTGATCTGATTCAGGGTTACGATGCCAGCCAGCTCGACCCGCAGCCGGACCTGGTGATCATCGGCAATGCCATGACCCGTGGTAATCCGTGCGTGGAAGCGGTGCTGGAAAAGAACATTCCGTACATGTCAGGCCCGCAGTGGCTGCATGACTTTGTCTTGCGCGATCGCTGGGTACTGGCGGTTGCGGGTACGCACGGTAAAACCACCACCGCCGGGATGGCGACCTGGATCCTCGAAGCCTGCGGCTATAAACCTGGCTTTGTGATCGGCGGCGTTCCGGGCAACTTTGAGGTTTCCGCGCGCCTCGGCGAGAGCGACTTCTTCGTGATTGAAGCGGATGAGTACGACTGTGCGTTCTTCGACAAGCGTTCTAAATTCGTACATTACTGCCCGCGCACGCTGATCCTCAATAATCTTGAGTTCGATCACGCGGATATCTTTGACGATCTTAAAGCTATTCAGAAACAGTTCCACCATCTGGTGCGTATCGTGCCGGGCCACGGACGCATCATCTACCCGGAAAACGACATCAATCTGAAACAGACGATGGCGATGGGCTGCTGGAGCGAACAAGAGCTGGTGGGCGAACAAGGTCACTGGCAGGCGAAAAAGCTGACCACCGATGCCTCCGAGTGGGAAGTGTGGCTGGACGGTGAAAAAGTCGGCGAAGTGAAGTGGGGCCTGGTGGGCGAGCACAACATGCACAACGGCCTGATGGCGATTGCAGCCGCGCGTCATGTTGGCGTCGTGCCTGCGGATGCGGCCAATGCATTGGGCTCGTTCATCAACGCCCGTCGCCGTCTTGAGCTGCGCGGTGAAGCCAATGGCGTGACGGTGTATGACGATTTTGCCCATCACCCGACGGCCATTCTGGCAACGCTTGCGGCACTGCGCGGTAAAGTGGGTGGTACGGCGCGCATCATCGCGGTGCTGGAACCTCGCTCGAACACCATGAAAATGGGCCTGTGCAAAGATGACCTGGCGCCGTCGTTAGGGCGTGCAGACGAAGTGTTCCTGCTGCAACCTCCGCACATTCCGTGGCAGGTAGCAGAAGTCGCTGAAGCCTGCGTTCAGCCGGCACACTGGAGCGGCGATGTGGATGCACTGGCAGATATGGTAGTGAAAACCGCACAGCCTGGCGATCACATTCTGGTGATGAGCAACGGCGGGTTTGGCGGTATTCATCAAAAACTGCTGGATGGTCTGGCGAAGAAAGCTCAGGCAGAAGAAGAGTAAAAAAATGCCCGGTGGCGCTACGCTTACCGGGCCTACAACGGATCGTAGGCCGGATAAGGTATTTGCACCGCCATCCGGCACTTTCGGCGGACGAAGAGGTTACGCCTCGTTTTCCGCCAGTTCACGCAGATACTGGAAGATCTGGCGGGAAGATTTTGGCGGCTTGTTGCCCGCTTTTTCTTTCCTGGCGTTACGCACCAGCGAACGCAGTTGCTGACGGTCGGCGTCAGGCCACAGGTTCATCACTTCTTCGATAGCTTCATCGCTACCGTCAACCATACGGTCACGCAGTTGCTCCAGCTTATGGAAGACAACGACCTGTTGGTTGTGACGGTTTTTCAGCTTGTCCAACGCCTGACGGATAGGATCAACATCGCGCTGGCGCAACATTTTGCCAATCAGCTGCAGCTGACGACGGCGACCTTCCATCTTAATACGCTGGGCCAGCTCAATCGCGGCACGTAAATCCGCATCGAGCGGGATTTTATCCAGCGCGTTTTTCCCCAGTTTTACCAGTTCCACACCCAGGTGTTTTAACTCCTCGGCGTCACGTTTTATTTCACTTTTACTGACCCAGATAATTTCATCGTCTTCGTCTTCGATGTCATCACCGGGAACGTCGTCGAGCCAGTCTTCGGGCTGCTTAGTCATGTCAGGCTCCTTAAAAAAAGAGGCTAATGTTACCAGTTAAGATGCGCACTGAAAAACGGTTCTCTGTTAGACTTCAGAGAAACTCTCTCTACATTATGGCATTTGCGATGAAAGTAATCTCACAAGTTGAAGCGCAGCGTAAGATTCTGGAAGAAGCAGTCTCGACGGCACTGGAATTAGCATCAGGTAAGTCGGATGGCGCGGAAGTCGCTGTGAGCAAGACCACGGGTATTAGCGTCAGCACCCGTTATGGTGAAGTGGAGAACGTCGAATTCAATAGCGATGGTGCACTGGGGATTACGGTTTACCACCAGAACCGTAAGGGCAGCGCATCGTCCACCGATTTAAGCCCGCAGGCGATTGCACGCACCGTGCAGGCCGCGCTGGACATTGCACGTTACACTTCGCCGGATCCGTGTGCGGGCGTGGCAGATAAAGAACTGCTGGCCTTTGATGCGCCCGATCTGGACCTGTTCCACCCGGCGGAAGTTTCCCCTGACGAAGCTATCGAACTGGCTGCCCGCGCTGAACAGGCGGCGTTGCAGGCCGACAAACGCATCACCAACACCGAAGGCGGCAGCTTTAACAGCCACTATGGTATCAAAGTGTTTGGCAACAGCCACGGTATGCTGCAGGGCTACTGCTCCACGCGCCATTCCCTTTCCAGCTGCGTAATTGCAGAAGAAAATGGTGATATGGAGCGTGATTACGCTTACACCATTGGCCGGGCGATGGGCGATCTGCAAACGCCGGAGTGGGTGGGGGCAGACTGCGCTCGCCGTACCTTATCTCGCCTGTCTCCGCGTAAGCTTTCCACCATGAAAGCGCCGGTGATTTTCGCCAATGAAGTGGCGACCGGACTGTTCGGACACCTGGTTGGCGCCATTGCGGGCGGCTCGGTGTACCGCAAATCCACCTTCCTGCTCGACTCGCTGGGCAAGCAAATTCTGCCGGAATGGCTGACCATTGAAGAACATCCGCACCTGCTGAAAGGGCTGGCGTCTTCACCGTTCGACAGCGAAGGCGTACGGACCGAACGCCGCGACATTATTAAAGACGGTGTGCTGACTCAGTGGCTGCTGACCAATTATTCTGCACGTAAGCTGGGGCTTAAGAGCACCGGTCATGCTGGCGGGATCCACAACTGGCGAATTCCGGGACAGGGTCTAAGCTTCGAGCAGTTGCTCAAAGAGATGGGCACAGGTCTTGTGGTTACCGAGCTGATGGGACAGGGCGTAAGCGGCATTACCGGCGATTACTCGCGCGGCGCGGCGGGCTTCTGGGTCGAAAACGGCGAAATTCAGTACCCGGTGAGTGAAATTACCATCGCTGGTAACTTAAAAGAGATGTGGCGTAATATCGTCACCGTCGGCAACGATATTGAAACGCGCAGTAATATTCAGTGTGGTTCGGTCCTGTTGCCGGAGATGAAGATCGCCGGGCAATAATACCCGTCATACTTCAAGCTGTGGCGTGAATTATTGAGGGTATCTGGCGTTTGTTTATTTTTGAATAATAAAAAAGGAAGTGAGCAATGCGTAAACACCTGTTAGCGATCGTCGCAGCTTCAACGCTGGTTCTTGGTTCTTCTGCGTTTGCAGCCGATCTTGAAGACGATATGGGGATCCTCAACGACAACCTGAAAATCGTCGAAAAAACGGATAATGCGACTGAACTGAAAGATGCGTTAACCAAAATGCGTGCAGCTGCGCTGGACGCGCAAAAGGGAACGCCGCCGAAGCTGGAAAACAAATCCCCGGACAGCCCAGAGATGAAGGATTTCCGTCACGGTTTTGACACGCTGATCGGCCAGATTGACGGCGCGCTGAAGCTGGCGAACGAAGGTAAAGTTAAAGAGGCGAAAGCTGTTGCGGAAGAGCTGAAAACCACGCGCAACGAAAACCACAAGAAGTTCCGCTAATCTGCGCTATCCGGCCTGCATACCCGTAGGTCGGATACAACACCCCGCTACTGCACGTCCCATAAGTAAACGCTATCCCCATCACATTTTTTCATTTTTATCGCCCATTCATTGTTCGCACTTCCTTCCATTTTTCTGCTCGCTCTTGCGATCTCAATCACATTCTTCCAGTGATAAATCGTGGTTCCAGCTCTTTTTGCGGCACAGATCACTATCGCTGCACACCTTTCCACTTCGAAGTGGAAAACAACTCGCTACAAACTCATAACCTCCGTCGTTAATTTACCCTCAGAGACATTAACGGGGTAAGACGAGTGAATAACGGAGCTGTAATGAATGACATGGGGGAATCGGTGGAACTGGCCGACCGCATGCTGGCGCAGGTGTATGCCTTGCTGCGTGAACGCAACATTATTCCCAACGCCGTACAGGAACAGATGCTGACGTCGCATGTTCGCGCCATGGCGCACCGCTCGGTAACGGGTGAACCCTTACCAGAGGTCGATGCCAGCTTGTTTGATGAAATATCTGCCGAATCAATGGCGCTTGCCCGCGACGTGGTCGCCGAGTTTGGCAATCTTCCTGAGGAAGAGGCCTGGCTGCTGTCGGTGCACTTCGAAGTCGCGAAAGACAACCTTTAAGGAGCAAAAGATGGAACAGATTACCGTAGTGATTGGCGATCGTCTGGGTAAAGGCCAGAAAGTGGCGGCAGGCGTAGAGAAAGCGGGTGGTCGTGCCGTTGTGGTGCCGGGCGTTGCAGCAGATATGAAGCTGGGTGACGTGATGAAAGCGGAAAACGCCACCTTTGGTATCTCGTTTTGCGGCAGCGGTGGTGCGGGTGCGATTACCGCGCAGACCAAATACGGCTACAAGGCGAAATACGGCATGCGATCGGTCGATGAAGGGGTAACCGCCATCAACGAAGGGTGCAACGTACTGGGATTCGGCTTTATGGACAAAGAAGAGCTCGGCGAGCGCCTGGTGCAGGCGTGGCAAAAGAAACACGGCGCTTAAGCATGAAAGAGCAATTCACCACCACGGTGAGAGTCACGGGTAAGGGCGAGACCAAAGCTCGCGCCTTTGCCGATGCCCTGAACCACGTTCAGGCTGCGGTGATGAAAGCGTCGCCGCATATCTTACTGCGTATTGAGCCACAGGATGTGCAGGTTGTTCAAGCGCGTGAATCGGTGCGTAAAGAGGCGTTTTTATTCCTCTTTTTGCGCCGGGAAAGACGCACTTTCAGCGTGGAGCTGGACGTGACCGTCAACGTGACTGCCATCAATCTCGACAAGGTGGATTTCGTTACGCAACGCTGATTTTCTATTAAAAGGCATAATTATGTTCCTGATAATATTAATAAAATCGCTCATCATCGGCGCGTTGGTTGGCGTTGGTGTCGGCGCTGGGGCTGCACGCATGTTTCATGCGCCTACCACTCAAGGGATGGGCGCGTTTCGTACTCTGGGAGAACTGAATTCCTGCGAAGGGGATCCGGCTTCTCACTTCTCGTTCGGCCTGGGCTTCTTCTTTAACGCCTGGGCTTCCTCTGTTGCGGCGGGGGCGTTCACGCAGGACGTCGACCATCGCATCATCCCCAACTGGGGCGCCGCCGCGCTGATGATTAAAAATCGCAACGTCGGTGAAACGCTGCACGACCCCAAACGCATGGCAATTGCCTGCGGCGTTATCGGGATGATCGTGGTGACCTTCCTGAACCTCACCGCATCATCCGTACCGGAAGCGTTGCAGGTTACCGCCGTCAAGGTACTGGTACCTGCGGCTAACCTGCTGGTTAACACCGTGATGCCAGTAATCTTCTGGCTGGCGGCGATCGACGCCGGTAAGAAATCTGGCTTCTGGGCCACCGTTTTTGGCGGCGCGGCGCAGCTGATCATGGGTAACGCCGTTCCGGGTCTGGTTCTCGGCATTCTGATCGGCAAAGGTGTTGAAGAGAGCGGCTGGAACCACGTCACTAAAGTGATGATGGTGGCTATCGTCGCGCTGTTTGTCCTGAGCGGCTTCTTCCGTGGCTTCGACATGAAGATGATCGAATCCTTCCATCTGACCGTGCCTAACTGGCTCGAACTTATCCACAACTCGCTCAGCGGCAAATAACGGAGGTCATCATGGAACAGAATAAAGGTTTTTGGTTCGCTGACTGGTCGTTCCCGATCTTCGTGGGCCTGCTCTCCTCTGGCGTGTTTGCCGGAACACACATGTACTACCTGTACGGTATTGGCGCATTTAACGAAGTGGCTTTTGTGGCGATGCTGAAGGCGGGAATGGATACCGGCTCCTACGGAGCAGTGGCGGCATTTGGCGCAAGCTTCCTGTTTGCCCGCATCATTGAAGGTTCGCTGGTGGGGATTTTGGATATCGGCGGGGCGATTCAGACCGGGGTTGGGTTAGGTGTTCCGGCGCTGCTGCTGGGCGCGGGCATTATCTTCCCGGTCGCCAACTTCGCCGCCTCGCTGGTCACCGGTCTGGTGATTGGTCTGGCGATTGGCTACATCATCATTCTGGCGCGTAAGTTCACCATCAACCAGAGCGACTCGACCTACGGTGCGGACGTCATGATGGGGGCCGGTAACGCCTCCGGACGCTTCCTCGGGCCGTTGATTATCCTCAGCGCGATGACGGCTTCGATTCCTATCGGAATCGGTTCTCTGGCAGGCGCGCTGCTGTTTTACCTGTGGCAAAAACCGATTACCGGCGGGGCGATCCTCGGCGCGATGATCCTCGGGTCCATCTTCCCGATTGCCATTAGTTGATGGTGTGTCGTTGTAGGCCGGATAAGGCGCAGCCGCCACTCGGCAATGACGCCTGATGGCGCTGCGCTTATCAGGCCTACACGACCGCCCCCATTTCAACAGGAGAGAGAGACATGTTTGATTTACTCCTGCGCCGTGCGCGCCTCGTTGACGATACGGTGAGCGATATTGCGCTCAAAGACGGCAAGATCGCGGCGTTGGGTGACGTTGATGGCCCGGCGCTGAAAACCATCGAGCTGGGCGGTGAGTGCTACGTCAGCGCAGGCTGGATTGACTCCCACGTTCATTGCTACCCGAAATCCCCGATTTACCACGACCAGCCGGATAGCGTTGGTATTGCGACCGGCGTCACTACCGTAGTGGATGCGGGCAGTACCGGGGCGGATGACATCGACGATTTTTACACCCTGACCCGGGAAGCTGCCACCGAAGTGTACGCGTTGCTGAATATCTCCCGCGTTGGGCTTATTGCCCAGAACGAGCTGGCCAACATGGCCAATATTGACGCTGATGCGGTACGAGAGGCGGTGAAACGCCACCCTGATTTTATCGTCGGTCTGAAGGCACGTATGAGCAGCAGCGTAGTCGGTGAAAATGGCATCACGCCGCTGGATCGCGCCAAAGCGATGCAAGCGCAGAACGGTGATCTGCCGCTGATGGTGCACATCGGCAACAACCCGCCGGACCTGGATGAGATCGCCGAGCGCCTGAGCGCAGGTGACATCATTACCCACTGTTACAACGGTAAGCCGAATCGCATTCTGACGCCGCAAGGCGAGCTGCGGGCGTCAGTGACGCGGGCGATTTCACGCGGCGTGCGTCTGGACGTTGGGCATGGCACCGCCAGCCTGAGCTTTGCGGTGGCAAAACGCGCTATCGAACTGGGTATTTTGCCGCACACCATCAGCTCCGATATTTACTGTCGTAACCGTATCAGCGGCCCGGTGCATTCCCTGGCGAATGTGATGTCGAAATTCCTCGCCATTGGGATGTCGCTTCCGCAGGTCATTGAATGCGTTACCGCCAATGCCGCCGATGGTCTGCGCCTGAAACAGAAGGGGCGGCTGCTGGTCGGTCTGGACGCCGATTTAACCCTCTTTACGCTTAAGCGCCAGCCAACCGTGCTGGTAGATGCAGAAAACGACAGCCTGCAGGCTGAACAACTGCTGGTGCCGCTTGCCGCAATACGTGCGGGCAAGGGCTATATGACCGAACAAGGGAGCGCGGAACATGCCTTCAATTTTTGAGAAATACGATTTAAAACAGGTGATTAATACCTCCGGCCGCATGACGGCGCTCGGCGTTTCCACGCCGCGACCAGTAGTGGTTGAAGCCGCGATGGCGGGGATGAACCAATATTTCGAGATGAAAGACCTGGTCAATAAAACCGGCGACTACATCGCGAAATTACTGGAAGTGGAGGGGGCAACGGTTGTCTCTTGCGCCTCGGCCGGGATCGCCCTGTCGGTGGCTGGCGTATTGGTTAAAGACAGCGACTGGCTGCTGGAGAACCTGCACGTCACGCCCATCGAGAACAACGAAATCGTGCTGCCCAGAGGTCACAACGTCAACTTTGGCGCACCGGTGGGCACCATGGTAGCGCTTGGCGGCGGCAAGTTAGTGGAAGCCGGTTATGCCAACGAATGTTCCGCGGCGCAGTTGGCGGCGGCCATTACACCGCGTACGGCGGCCATTCTGTATATCAAATCTCACCACTGCGTCCAGAAAAGTATGCTCAGCGTGGAGCAGGCTGCGGTGGTGGCGCGTACGCATAATCTGCCGCTGATCGTGGACGCGGCGGCGGAAGAGGATTTGCAGTGCTACTACCGGGTTGGTGCAGATCTGGTGATTTATAGCGGCGCCAAGGCGATAGAAGGACCAACCAGTGGTCTGGTGATTGGTAAAACCCAATACGTTGAGTGGGTGAAGCGCCAGACGGCGGGAATTGGCCGGGCGATGAAGGTGGGCAAAGAGGGGATTCTTGGCCTGACCTGCGCCATCGAACTGTATCTGAACGCGCAGAAAGAGAGCGGCGCGGAGATGGTCGAGAAAATGACGCCGTTCATTAATGCCTTGAACCAGCTTAACGGCGTGAGCGCCCGCGTGGTGTGGGATAGTGCAGGGCGCGACATCGCGCGCACGGAAATTAAGTTTGATGAAGCGGTCACCGGGATCGCCACGGGGGAACTGGTCGATGCGCTGAAACAGGGGGAGTACGCGATTTACTTCCGTGGTTACAAAGCCAATGAAGGCATTATCGAAGCCGATGTGCGCAGCGTCGATCGCGCGCAGCTGGAGATTGTGGCCCGTCGAATTGGTGAAGTGATTTCGCAGGAGAAAAACGCATGAAACTGACCCCTAACTTTTATCGTGACCGCGTCTGCCTGAACGTGCTGGCAGGCTCCAAAGAAAATGCCCGGGACATTTATGCGGCGGCGGAAGGACACGTGCTGGTTGGCGTGTTGTCAAAAAATTACCCGGATGTCGCAAGCGCGGTAGCGGATATGCGTGAATACGCGGCCCTTATCGACAATGCGCTCTCCGTGGGGCTGGGGGCGGGCGATCCTAACCAGTCGGCGATGGTCAGTGAAATCTCCCGTCAGGTGCAGCCACAGCATGTCAATCAGGTCTTTACCGGCGTGGCCACCAGTCGCGCGCTGCTGGGCCAGCAGGAGACAGTGGTCAATGGTCTGGTCTCGCCAACCGGCACGCCGGGCAGGGTGAAAATCTCCACTGGTCCGCTAAGCAGCCAGTCGCCGGACGGTATTGTGCCGGTAGAAACCGCGATTGCGCTGCTCAAAGACATGGGCGGTAGCTCAATTAAATACTTCCCGATGGGCGGCCTGAAATGCCGTGACGAGTACATTGCGGTCGCGCAGGCCTGCGCCCGTCATGACTTCTGGCTTGAGCCAACCGGCGGTATCGATCTGGATAATTTCACTGAAATCCTGCAAATTGCCCTCGATGCCGGAGTGAGTAAAATCATTCCTCACATCTATAGTTCGATTATTGATAAGGTGAGTGGTAACACTCGTCCGGACGACGTACGCCAACTGATGGCGATGACCCGGGCCTGCGTAGGCTAACTGACTGATGAGGAAACTGACGTGCGATTCCCCAACCAACGTTTAGCACAGCTGTTTGCCATGTTGCAAAACGAAGCGCTTCCACAGGACGAGCTGGCGCAGCGGTTGTCGGTTTCCACACGCACCGTACGGGCGGATATCACCGCGCTAAACGCGCTGCTCACCCAGTATGGCGCACAGTTTGTCCTCAGCCGGGGTAATGGATATCAGCTCAAAATTGACGACCCGGCAAGCTTTCACACCCTGCAAACGCAGCAGCCCAATACGTTGCTGCGCATCCCACGCACCAGCCAGGAACGGATACACTGGCTGGTGGTGCGTTTTCTGACGTCGGCTTTCTCGCTGAAGCTGGAAGATTTGGCTGATGAATGGTTTATCAGCCGAGCGACGCTGCAAAACGATATGGCTGAGGTGCGCGAGCATCTGCAACGTTATCATCTGACGCTGGAAACGCGTCCCCGTCACGGCATGAAGCTGTTCGGCAGCGAAATGGCGATCCGCGCCTGTTTGACCGATCTGCTGTGGACGCTGGCGCAGCAGGATCCGCAGCATCCGTTAGTGACGCAAGAAGCGCTGAATGCGGGGCTTCCTGAACAGTTGCAACCCGTTTTGCAGGACATTTTTGCCCGTTTCCATATTCGTCTGACCGATGAGGGCGAGCTGTTTTTACGCTTGTACTGCGCGGTGGCGGTACGGCGGATTAGCGAAGGATATCCACTCCCGGATTTTGCCGCAGAAGAGGCCGATCAATCGGTGTGCCTGGCCACGCGGGAAATCGCGGCGGTACTGCACCGCCTGGCAGACAAACCGCTTTCCGTTTCCGAAGAAAACTGGCTACAGGTGCATATTGCTGCCCGCCAGGTTCAGGAGATCGCGCCCAGTGCTATCAATGCGGATGATGACGAAGCGTTGGTCAATTACATCCTGCGTTTTATCAACACCCAGTACAACTACAACCTGTTGAATGATAAACAGTTGCATGCTGACCTGCTGACGCATATTAAGACGATGATCACCCGGGTGCGTTACCAGATAATGATCCCCAATCCGTTGTTGGAAAATATTAAACAGCACTACCCCATGGCGTGGGACATGACGCTGGCCGCCGTCTCGGGATGGGGAAAATATACGCCGTACACCATCAGTGAAAATGAGATTGGCTTCCTCGTGCTGCATATTGGCGTCGGGCTGGAGCGTAGTTACAACATCGGTTACCAGAGGCAGCCGAAGGTTCTGCTGGTATGCGATGCCGGAAATGCGATGGCGCGGATGATTGAAGCGGTACTGGCGCGTAAGTATCCGCAGATAGAGATCGTCGATACCGTAACGCTTCGCGACTACGAACAGCGGGAAAGCATCAGCGAAGATTTTGTCATCTCAACCGCGCGGATTGGTGAAAAAGATAAGCCGGTGGTGATGATTGCGCCATTCCCTACCGATTATCAGCTGGAGCAGATTGGCAAACTGGTGCTGGTCGACAGAACCCGTCCGTGGATGTTGAACAAATTCTTCGATGCCGCCCATTTTCGTGTGATTGACGAGCCAATGGATCAACAAACGTTGTTCAAAACCTTATGCCGTCAGTTGCAGGATGAAGGTTTTGTCGACGCGGAGTTTCTTGATTCGGTGGTTGAGCGTGAGGCCATCGTCAGCACCATGCTGGGTGACAGCATTGCCTTGCCGCACGCCCTTGGTCTGCTGGCAAAGAAAACGGTGGTCTACACCATCCTCGCCCCGCAGGGTATCGCCTGGGGAGATGAAACGGCCCACGTGATCTTCTTGCTCGCCATCAGCAAGAGTGAATACGAAGAGGCGATGGCTATCTACGATATCTTCGTCACCTTCCTGCGCGAACGCGCGATGACGCGACTCTGCGCGTGTCGCAATTTCACCGAGTTCAAAGCGGTTGCGATGGAGTGTGTGAGCCGTTTTTGAGAGGCGGATAACAGAATATTTACCGCCTGAAAGTTAACGCAAATGATGTACAACCTGGTTGCTGCTACCGCGCCAGATCAGCGCCGGGTCTTTAAGATCCTGCACAAATTTACCATCGACCAGCACGTTGATGAGATCCACCACCTGCATTTGTGCGGCGTTGAGTTCATCAAGCTTGTAGCCGGTCCACACCCAGATATCTTTCCCCGGACACTCAGCGTGAATACGCTGTACCAGTTGCAGGATATCCGGCACGTTTTGCGGATGCAGCGGATCGCCGCCGGACAGCGAAATACCCTGGCGAGGGATTCGCGTGTCGTTCAGATCGGCAATGATCTTGTCTTCCATCTCTTTGGTAAACGGCTGGCCGGAATTGAGTCGCCAGGTGCTTTTGTTATAGCAGCCAGGGCATTCATGCACGCATCCCGACACAAACAGGGTGCAGCGGGTTCCTGGGCCGTTGACGATATCGACAGGATAGTATTGATGGTATCGCATTTTCGCTTCTCAATTGACGCCATTACTGCGTTGTCTGCGCTCGCTCACCCGGGTCACTTACTTATGTAAGCTCCCCGGGATTCGCTTGCTTGCCGCCTTGTCCTGGCGCCAATTGCTTTGCGAAAAGCGTCACATCGCCAGGCAATAATACTGTCGAAATTAACCGATCTGCCCATTACCTAAATGCTTAACGCGGCGCTTCACTTCTTCCTGCTTACCGGCGTTAAACGGACGAGCGTCCGGGCTGCCTAAATAACCGCATACGCGGCGGGTGACCGACACGCGCGCGGCGTCGTGGTTACCACATTTCGGGCAGGTAAAGCCTTTGCTGGTGCACTCGAACTCACCGGTAAAGCCGCACTCGTAGCATTCATCGATTGGCGTGTTGGTCCCGTAATACGGCACGTGCTGATAGCTGTAATCCCAGACGTCTTCCAGTGCTTTCAGGTTGTGCTGAATGTTCGGGTACTCGCCGTAGCAAATGAAACCTCCATTCGCCAGCGGCGGGTACGGCGCTTCAAAATCGATCTTGTCGTACGGGTTAACCTTTTTCTCCACGTCGAGGTGGAAACTGTTGGTGTAGTAACCTTTGTCGGTAACACCCGGCACCACGCCAAACTCGGCGGTATCCAGACGGCAGAAACGATCGCACAGGTTTTCACTTGGTGTACTGTACAGGCTAAAGCCGTAGCCGGTTTCGTCTTTCCACTGATCGACTGCCTGACGCAGACGTTCCACAATGGCGATAGCTTTAGCGCGAAGCTGCTCGCTGTCGTACAAGTGTTTGTCGCCAAACAGCGCGTTGATGGTTTCGTGAATACCAATGTAACCCAGAGAAATCGACGCGCGGCCGTTTTTAAAGATTTCAGACACGTCATCATCTGCTTTCAGACGTACGCCGCAGGCCCCTTCCATATACAGGATCGGTGCAACGCGGGCCTTCACGCCTTCCAGACGCGCAATGCGGGTCATCAGCGCTTTACGCGCCAGGATCAGACGGTCGTCGAGCAGTTTCCAGAAGGTGGTTTCATCGCCATGAGCTTCCAGCGCGATACGCGGCAGGTTAAGGCTGATAACGCCGAGGTTGTTACGGCCATCGTGAACCTGTTCGCCGTTCTCGTTTTCCCATACGCCCAGGAAGCTGCGGCAGCCCATTGGCGTTTTGAACGAGCCGGTCACTTTAACCACCTGATCGTAGTTCAGGATGTCCGGATACATACGCTTGCTCGCGCACTCCAGCGCCAGCTGCTTGATGTCATAGTTCGGATCGCCAAACTTGTGGTTCAGACCGTCACGAATAGCAAACACCAGTTTCGGGAACACGGCGGTTTTACGATTTTTACCCAGGCCAGCAATGCGGTTACGCAGAATGGACTGCTGGATCAAACGCGATTCCCAGCTGGTTCCCAGGCCGAAACCGAAGGTGACGAACGGCGTCTGACCGTTGGCGGTATGCAGGGTATTCACTTCATACTCAAGGGACTGGAATGCGTCGTAGCACTCTTTCTCGGTACGGGAATGCGCATAACCGTCGGCATCTGGGATCTGCCACTCTTCAGCGGTTTTGCGATGCTTATTAAAGCTCTCGGTCACGAACGGTGCGAGAACTTCGTCAATACGGTTAATGGTGGTACCGCCATAAATATGGCTGGCAACCTGCGCGATAATTTGCGCGGTGACGGCCGTCGCGGTGGAGATGGATTTTGGCGGCTCAATCTCCGCGTTACCCATCTTAAAGCCCTGCGTCAGCATACCTTTCAGGTCGATCAGCATGCAGTTAAACATTGGGAAGAACGGAGAGTAGTCGAGATCGTGATAGTGAATATCACCACGCTCGTGCGCCTGGACGACATCACGCGGCAACAGGTGTTGACGCGCATAGTGTTTGGCGACGATACCGGCCAGCAGATCGCGCTGGGTCGGGATCACTTTGCTGTCTTTGTTGGCGTTTTCGTTCAGCAGAGCAGAGTTGGTTTGCTCAACCAGACCACGAATTTCCTGGTTCAGACGGCCACGTTTTTCACGCTGTATATCACGGTCGTGGCGATATTCGATGTACGCACGGGCGAGTTGTTTGTACGGACCAGACATCAGCTGGTTTTCTACCGCTGTCTGGATCTCGTTGATATCGACCTGGCTGCGCTCATTCATCTGGCTACTAACGACTTCTGCGACGGTGGCACAGTAATCTGCGTCATCGACTCCCGCTGCTTTAGCTGCACGCAGAATGGCTTCTTTGATGCGCTCTGATTTAAACGGCACTTTACAGCCATCTCGTTTCATCACATGCGGTGTCATGATCACTCCATATTTATAAGAACAGGTTATCCACAGAGGTTGGGGAAGCGGTCATGGCTTTATTCATCTATCTGGCCAATGACTTCCCGCAATCCTGACCCACTTTATCCACAATTCCACCGTTAAACGGTGCACTGTAGTTGTAGCAATTGTAGTCGATTAATACAACATATTGGGTCGGCGTGCATTTTAAGTTCTATATGTAGTGATTTGCATCAAGGATGTTTACGATTTATTTGATGTAGCGCAAAGTAAAAATCGGAGCGTACAGATGACGGGCAGTACAGCGATTGTAAATTGTGGGCAGAAAATTCTGATTAATTATTCAACAAAAACAGGAAGCTAAGCTAAGCGTATGTAGCAACGCCCGGTAGCGCTATGCGTACCGGGCCTGAACATAATTGCAAGCTATTTTTGCAACCACCAGACGGCCTCAAAAGGACGCAGTGTCATGTCCCCAGGTTGGCTGGCAACCTCGGCATAGTTGTGCATCAGCACCTGCCAGTTTCCGTCGGTCTGGGCTGGCTGCCAGCTCTGAAAGGTACCGCTCAGATTGGCAATGACCAGCAGCCGCTGCCCTTGCCACTCTCGTTGATAGCACCACAGATGCGGGCTGTCCGGTAGCAGATCCTGGTAGTCGCCCCAGGTGATAACCGGCTCCGCTTTGCGCAAGGCGATCAGCTTCTGATAGGTGTAGAACACCGAGTCGGTATCGTTCAGTGCTGCCGCCACGTTGATGTCTGCTGCGTTGTCACACAGATTGATCCACGGCTCGCCGTAGGTGAAGCCCGCGTGTTTGCTGCTATCCCATTGCATCGGCGTGCGGCTGTTATCGCGTGATTTACTGGCGAGGATCGCCAGCAGTTCTTGCGCATCGCGTCCCTGGCCGTTCAACTCGGCAAACATGTTATGGCTTTCCACATCGCGATAATCGGTAATCTGGCGGAAGTGCGGGTTGGTCATGCCAATCTCTTCACCCTGGTAGATGTAGGGGGTGCCCTGCATGCCATGCAGCACCATCGCCAGCATTTTGGCCGACGGAACGCGGTATTTACCTTCATCGCCAAAACGCGACACGATGCGCGGTTGATCGTGGTTACACCAGAACAGCGCGTTCCAGGCCTGATTGTACATGCCCTGCTGCCAGTGGCGGAACAGGGTTTTTAGCGCCACATAATCGGGTTTTGCTAACGTCCACTTCTCACCGTTGGGGTAATCCACTTTCAGGTGGTGGAAGTTAAAGGTCATCGACAGTTCACTACCATCTTGTGCGGCGTACTGCTGGCAATGTTCCAGCGTAGTGGAAGACATTTCGCCGACCGTCATCAGGTTGCGTGGGGTAAAAACATCGCGGTTCATCTCACGCAAAAATTCATGCGCGCGCGGGCCGTCGGTATAAAAACGCCGTCCATCGCCGTCGGGATCGTTCGGGAAGTCCTGGTCTTTAGAGATAAGATTCACCACGTCGAGGCGCAGTCCGTCCACGCCGCGATCGGCCCAAAACTCGCATACTTTCTTAAGCTCGGCGCGTACCGCCGGGTTTTCCCAATTCAGGTCGGCTTGCTCCGGAGCAAAGAGGTGCAGATAGTACTGCTCGCTTTCGGCGTGCCAGCCCCAGGCGTTGCCGCCAAACTTGGAGCGCCAGTTATTTGGCGGGCAGTCTGGCGTGCCGTCGCGCCAGAAATAAAACTGACGATACGGGCTGTCTTTATCCAGCGCTTCACGAAACCAGGCGTGCTGGGTTGAGGTGTGGTTAAACACCATGTCGAGAATAATACGGATGCCGCGCGCTTTCGCCTGCGCCACCAGTTCATCAAAGTCTTCCAGCGTGCCGTAGGCCGGATCGACAGACGTGTAGTCTGCGACGTCGTAACCGTTATCAACCTGCGGCGAAATATAGAACGGCGTCAGCCAGATGGCATCAATGCCCAGCTTTTGCAAATAGTCGAGGCGCTGCGTCACGCCGCGTAAATCTCCGGTGCCGCTGCCGGTGGTGTCCTGAAAACTCTTGGGGTAAACCTGATAGATAACGCCGTTTTGCCACCAGTGGGGAATATTCATGGTTGTTTCCTGGAAATACGCTGGGGCGCAACTGCGCCCCGAAGAAAAGTTAGACAATCTGTAATGTGCCCAGACGGTGTTTACGCTGGTAAACGAATGAGGTCAGTACCATTGGGATGACAATCGCAATGACCATCGCCATGCCAAAGACCTGCCAGTAAGTCGGCTGGATGGAGAGGATGCCCGGCAAACCGCCGACGCCAATCCCGTTCGCCAGCACACCGTTCAGGCCGCACAGCAGTCCGGCGAGACCGGAGCCGATCATCGCGCACAGCATTGGGAAGCGGTATTTCAGGTTGATCCCGTACATTGCTGGTTCGGTTACCCCGAGATAGGCGGAGATCGCGGCAGGAACGGAAATTTCACGTTCGTTGTGTTTGCGACTGGAGATAATGATCCCGACCACCGCAGAGGCCTGAGCGATATTCGACAGTGCGATCAGTGGCCATACCGGCGTGCCGCCCATGCTCTGAATCATCTGCATGTCGATAGCCAGCGTGGTCTGATGCACACCGGTGATCACCAGCGGGGCGTACAGGAAGCCGAACAGCGCCGCGCCAATCGGAGCAAAACTGCCGGTCAGCAGATGACGGACCGCAAACGCGACACCGTCGCCAATCATGCGGCCAAATGGACCGATAAAGGCATGCGCAAGGAATACCGCAAGGATCAGCGAGCACACCGGGACGATCACCAGATACAGGTAATCCGGAACGATGCGCTTCATGCGTGTTTCAATAAACCCTAGCGCCAGCCCGGCCAACAGTGCCGGTATGACCTGCGCCTGGTAGCCCACTTTCTCAATACTGAACAGGCCGAAGTTCCATACTTCTGGTACCTGCTGGCCGAGCAAATAGGCGTTCATCAGTTGCGGAGAAACCAGGGTCACGCCCAGCACAATACCGAGGATCGGCGTACCGCCCATTTTCTTCACCGCCGACCAACAAATCCCGACCGGCAAATAGAAGAAGATCGCTTCGCCAATCAGCCACAGGAAGTCATAGAGGGTTTTCAGCGAAGGATGCATCTGCGCCAGCGTCTGCCCGTTACTCATGGGCAGATCGCCGATCACGTTACGGAAACCTAAGATCAGACCGCCGCTAATCAGTGCTGGCAGCAGAGGGAAGAAGATCTCCGCGAAGTGAGAAATCAACTGCTCGTGCCACTTCATGTTCTGCCGCGCCGCTTTCTTTGCCTGCTCTTTGTCGGCACTGGCTTGTCCGGTGGTCGCCAACAGCGCTTTGTAGTAATCGCCCACCTCGGTGCCAATTACCACCTGAAACTGCCCGGCGTTGGTGAAGCAGCCTTTGACCATTGGCAACAATTCGATCTCTTTCGGTCTGGCGTTTGCAGGCTGATTCAGCACAAAACGCAGGCGAGTAATGCAGTGACTCACCGTAGCGATATTGTCGCGCCCGCCAACCAGCTCAATCAGCCGGTCGATGTCTGCTTGTTTTATTTTGCTCATGATGGTGTGTGTTCCCCGTAGACCGGAAAAGACGCTGTTGCGTCGTCATTCGGCAACTCTCTCGTTGTTGGCGCCAGAGTATATCTTCGATGAATATTTAAAAATGGGAACGTTCCCGAAACGCAGCGAAGATCACAAATTAATGCTCAGAAAGCGATCAGGAGAGGGTGGAAGGAATAACGATTTGTCGTGGTTCGCTACGGCCGTTGATCTGTTCGATCAGCTGCGAGGCCGCTTGTCGCCCGGCTTCGGCGTATCCTGGATCGACGGTGATAATTTCCGGATGGAGGAATTTCATCAGCGGCGTGCTGCCCACGCTTGCCAACTGCAGGTTCTCAATCCGCTGCTCTTGCAGATATTTGCTGACCCCAAGGGCAAGGGTATCCGTCGCACAGACTAAGGCGGTGGTTTCCGGGGTGATGACGTTGGCGGCCTGCTCATAGCCCTGTTTCATGGCCAGACCCGGCAGCGCGGCCACAGGATGTAGTTTGTGTTTTTTACAGAATGCCAGGTAGGCCTCATGGCGGCGTTTACCAGTGGTCACATCGCTATGCGGAACACCAAGAAAGCTAATATGGCGATGCTCGCGTTCGTATAAACGCTGCATCAGGGTACGAATGGCACCCTCATCGTCATAGCAGACGGAGGCAAAGCCTTTGGCATCTCTTGCCAGAAGCACCAGAGAATCCTGCCAGGAGGCGAGCATGGCTTCAGTAATGCCGGTAAAACCAAACAGCACCACGCCATCAATGTTGCGGCGTCTGAGCATGCCGAGATGTTCTTCAACCAGCTCGGGCGAGAACTGGCTTTCCATCATGATCGGATCGTAGCCCTGTTCATAAAAGGCGGGCAGCATGGTCTGCACGGCGAGATTTTCTGAAAGCGAGTCCAGACGCGTGACGATAATCGCCACCACCTTGTCGCTTTGCCCACGCATGGCGCGTGCGGAGCGGGAAGGGGAAAAACCGTGCTGATTCATCACCGCCTCAACGCGTTCGCGGGTGCGTTCACTCACGCCGCTTTCATTGTTGAGCACACGGGAAACGGTTGATTTTCCCACACCGCTTAAGCGGGCGATGTCTTTAATGGTCAGCCGATTTTGCATCCTGTTTTCCCGTGTTGCGTGTGAAGTTATGCCAAATAGAGAATAACTTTACTCAAGCGCGGCGCAATGGGCAAAGTCTGGTATACGTTTGGTTTAGTTTCCATGGTTTATCATACCGCCATAATTGCCACAAACCTTATGGTTTTCTGCGTATAATCCGCGACGCAAATCATTCACTTACCGGAGGCTATATGGATCCCGATCCCACCCCTCTCCCGAGATGGAGAAACAACCCTTTCCGGTAAGCCTGTCTTTCACTGTCTTACCGGAGCAGTAAGACAGTGACGTTCTGACGTCCCTGTTGTGATTTTAATATTGCCACCAGGCAAGGCTTTGCCACGCCTGAAGGATTTACTGCGCCTGTTTATACAGGTGCAGAGGGACTGCCTATGTTCAAAAATATGACCCGCCAGCTGTTTGCCCGGCTAAACCGCCATTTACCGCATCGTCTGGTGCATCGTGATCCATTGCCGAATGCTCAGACCGTTGCCAGCACGCCGATCCCGCCATCGCTAAGCGAACATTGCCTGAAAATGGCGCTGATGGACGAAGACGCGCTGTGGAAAACGTTCGGCGCTCATCCGGAAGGCTTAAACGCCGCAGAAGTCGAGAACGCCCGCGAAATACATGGCGAGAACCAGTTGCCGGCGCAGAAGCCGTCGCCCTGGTGGGTGCATCTGTGGGTCTGCTACCGCAATCCGTTTAATATACTGCTGACCATTCTCGGGGCGATTTCCTATGCCACCGAAGATCTGTTTGCCGCTGGCGTCATCGCCCTGATGGTCGTCATCTCTACGCTGCTGAATTTTGTGCAAGAGGCGCGTTCCACCAAAGCGGCTGATGCGCTGAAAGCGATGGTCAGCAACACCGCCACGGTGCTGCGCGTCATCAACGAGAAAGGGGAGAACGGCTGGGTTGAACTGCCGATCGACCAGTTGGTTCCCGGCGATGTCATCAAGCTGGCGGCAGGGGATATGATCCCGGCCGATCTGCGCGTGGTACAGGCTCGTGACCTGTTCGTAGCCCAGGCTTCGCTGACCGGTGAATCGCTGCCGGTGGAGAAAGTGGCAACCAGTCGCGATCCGCAGCAAAGCAACCCGCTGGAATGCGATACCCTGTGCTTTATGGGTACCAACGTGGTGAGCGGCACGGCGCAGGCCATCGTGATTTCAACCGGAGCCAATACCTGGTTTGGGCAACTGGCCGGTCGCGTCAGCGAGCAGGAAAGCGAGCAGAATGCCTTCCAGAAAGGGATCAGCCGCGTCAGCATGCTGCTGATCCGCTTTATGCTGGTGATGGCGCCCATCGTGCTTATCATCAACGGCTACACCAAAGGTGACTGGTGGGAAGCGGCGCTGTTTGCCCTGTCTGTGGCGGTGGGACTGACACCGGAAATGCTGCCGATGATCGTCACCTCGACGCTGGCGCGTGGGGCGGTGAAGCTGTCAAAACAAAAGGTTATCGTTAAACACCTCGACGCTATCCAGAACTTTGGCGCAATGGATATTCTGTGCACCGATAAAACCGGCACCCTGACTCAGGATAAAATTGTACTTGAGAATCATACGGATATCTCTGGTAAACCCAGCGAACATGTCCTGCATTCTGCGTGGCTGAACAGCCATTATCAGACCGGGCTGAAGAATCTGCTGGATACGGCGGTGCTGGAAGGTGTGGACGAAGAATCAGCCCGCCAGCTCTCGACTCGCTGGCAGAAAATCGATGAGATCCCGTTTGATTTTGAACGTCGCCGCATGTCGGTAGTGGTGGCAGAAGAAACCGATGTGCACCAGTTGGTCTGTAAAGGGGCGCTACAGGAGATCCTCAGCGTGTGTACCCAGGTGCGTCACAACGGTGAGATAGTCCCGTTAGATGACAACATGCTGCGTCGGGTGAAACGCGTTACGGACACGCTGAACCGCCAGGGGCTGCGTGTGGTGGCGGTGGCGACGAAATACCTGCCAGCGCGTGAAGGTGATTACCAGCGTATCGATGAATCAGATCTGATCCTCGAAGGCTATATTGCGTTCCTCGATCCGCCGAAAGAGACCACCGCCCCTGCGCTTAAAGCGCTGAAAGCCAGCGGCATTACGGTGAAAATCCTCACTGGCGATAGCGAACTGGTGGCGGCAAAAGTGTGTCACGAAGTGGGGCTGGATGCGGGGGATGTGGTTATCGGTAGCAGCATTGAAGGATTAAGCGATGATGAGCTGGCTCGGCTTGCTCAGCGCACCACGCTGTTTGCCCGTCTGACGCCAATGCACAAAGAGCGCATTGTCACGCTGCTCAAGCGCGAAGGCCATGTGGTCGGCTTTATGGGCGATGGTATAAACGATGCCCCGGCGCTGCGCGCGGCGGACATTGGTATCTCCGTTGACGGCGCGGTTGATATTGCGCGTGAAGCGGCGGATATCATCCTGCTGGAAAAGAGCCTGATGGTGCTGGAAGAAGGGGTGATTGAAGGACGCCGTACCTTCTCTAACATGCTGAAGTACATCAAAATGACGGCCAGTTCAAACTTCGGTAACGTGTTTAGCGTGCTGGTGGCGAGCGCCTTCTTACCGTTCCTGCCGATGTTACCGCTGCACTTACTGATTCAGAACCTGCTGTACGATGTATCCCAGGTGGCGATTCCGTTTGATAACGTCGACGAAGAGCAGATCAAAAAGCCGCAGCGCTGGAATCCCAGCGAATTGGGCCGCTTTATGATCTTCTTTGGACCGATCAGCTCGATCTTCGACATTCTGACCTTTTGCCTGATGTGGTTCGTCTTCCATGCCAATAC
Organism: Citrobacter portucalensis; assembly: GCF_002042885.1. Classification (GTDB taxonomy): domain Bacteria; phylum Pseudomonadota; class Gammaproteobacteria; order Enterobacterales; family Enterobacteriaceae; genus Citrobacter; species Citrobacter portucalensis. The sequence goes on along the minus strand of NZ_MVFY01000004.1, from coordinate 213,742 downwards.
GCCTGAACATCAGACGTTGTTCCAGTCTGGCTGGTTCGTGGTGGGCCTGCTGTCGCAAACGTTGATTGTGCATATGATTCGTACCCGTCGCGTGCCGTTCATCCAGAGCCGCGCCGCGTGGCCGCTGATGCTGATGACGCTGGTGGTGATGGTCGTCGGCATTGCATTACCCTTCTCGCCGCTGGCCAGCTATCTGCAATTGCAGGCATTACCGCTGAGCTACTTCCCGTGGCTGATTGCGATTCTGGCGGGTTACATGACATTGACTCAATTAGTGAAAGGTTTTTATAGCCGTCGCTACGGCTGGCAGTAAACATAAAACGCCTCAGCAGGATGGTGTTAATACCATCCTGCATTCCTCATTTTCATTCGAAGATATTACCTCACAACATTAGTGTTTTATTTTTATTGAAATGCTAACGGGTGTTATTAGTATCAAATCGCCTTCCTTGCGTTGTTTTTTTATCAATAAAACGATCTGCATTGCAAAAATGAAACAGTGTGCTAAAAATTTTAAGCATCTACGATTTTTTGTGAACGCAGTCATCGAAATAAATTGTTACACCAGTTAGTCTGCGCAGGTAACGTCGTTAAGAAAGTTTCTCGCTGCCCGTTTTTAATTCCGGCAGTCATTTGCTCTGTAAGCTATTCCTGTTAATGGATATTATGAACTTCTGGAGAAGGACAAATGAAACTGACAAAAAACCTGTTAAGTCTATGTATTGGCGCGTCTGTATTACTGATGAGTCATTCAACGCTGGCACAAACTTTTCGCGCCGCAGATGTGCATCCGGCTGATTACCCGAACGTTGTTGCAGTGAAACATATGGGGGAAAAACTTAGCGCCGCGACCGACGGGCGTCTGGAGATTAAAACATTTCCTGGTGGCGTGTTAGGCGATGAAAAACAGATGATTGAACAGGCGCAATTAGGCGCTATCGATATTATTCGTGTCTCAATGACGCCTGTTGCCGCCATTCTCCCTGAAATTAACGTGTTTACCCTGCCATATATTTTCCGCGATGAGGACCATCTGCATAAGGTTCTCGACGGCATGATCGGTCAGGAGATTGGCGACCGTCTGACGGCCAATACCAAATCGCGGCTGGTGTTTCTCGGCTGGATGGATGCCGGCACGCGAAACCTGATCACCAAAAATCCGGTGGTGAAACCGGAAGATTTACACGGTATGAAAATCCGCGTTCAAGGAAGTCCGATAGCGCTGGATACCCTGAAAGCGATGGGCGCTAACTCCGTTGTCATGGGCGTCAGTGAAGTATTTAGCGGCATGCAGACCGGCGTTATTGATGGCACGGAAAATAACCCGCCAACGTTTGTTGCGCATAACTATTTGCCGGTCGTGAAAAACTATACCTGGAGCAAACACTTTATTATTCCTGAGCTTTTTCTGTTTTCGAAAGCTAAATGGGATAAGTTGAAAAAAGAAGATCAGGATCTCATTATTAAACTCGCCAAAGAAGCACAGATAGAGCAACGAAAACTTTGGCAGGATTATAATGCGAAATCACTGGAGACCATGAAAGCCAACGGCGTTCAGTTCCACGATATTGATACGGACTATTTCTATAAAGCCACGCAGTCAGTGCGGGATAATTACGGTAAAGACCACCAGGATTTGATCAAACGTATTCAGGATGTGAAGTAATTCATCAGGTGGAGGATATCAACCCTCCGCCTGAATCTTTTGATTAATTCGAGGTGATAATTATGGGTGAATGCTATTCATCGGTAATGGATTTTCTTTATCGAGTGTCAATGTGGATTGCCGGTATCGCATTATTGGTCATGGTCGCCATTATCCCCATTGGCATATTCGCGCGTTATGTTCTGAATAACGCCCTGTCATGGCCTGAACCCGTCGCTATTCTCTGTATGGTGACATTCACCTTTATTGGCGCGGCGGTGAGCTATCGTGCAGGCTCGCATATCGCGGTGAGCATGGTGATTGACCGTCTGGGGGATGCTTCCCGCCGTTATTGCTCGGTAATCGCTGACGTTATGTTGGTGGCGATAAGTCTGTTCATTCTGTGGTACGGAACCAATCTCTGTCTTGAACTGTGGGACCAGCCTGTGGCGGAATTCCCGCTTTTAAGCGCCGGGCAAAACTATCTTCCGTTGCCGATAGGCTCTGCCATAACGCTGCTGTTTATCGCTGAAAAGATTTTCCGTGGTCCGCAGTACCAACGTCCCGTTGTCATGCTGGGATCGACCAGCTAGTTACCGCCCCCATTTCAGAAAGGAAAGCAGATGGATGCATTTATTCTCGTCTTTACGCTCGGCATTATGCTGGCGATTGGGGTACCGGTAGCGTACGCGGTTGGCATTAGCGCCATCATTGGGGCCTGGTATATTGATATTCCGCTGGAAGCGGTAATGATCCAACTGACCAGCGGGGTGAACAAGTTCTCTCTGTTAGCGATCCCATTCTTTATTCTGGCTGGGGCAATCATGGCCGAAGGGGGAATTGCGCGGCGACTGGTGAACTTTGCCTATATTTTTGTTGGTTTTATCCGCGGCGGACTGTCGCTGGTAAACATTGTGGCATCAACCTTTTTTGGCGCTATTTCCGGATCGTCTGTGGCTGATACCGCGTCCATCGGTTCGGTAATGATCCCGGAGATGGATAAAAAAGGTTATCCGCGTGACTTTGCCGCAGCGGTAACGGCCAGCGGTTCGGTACAGGCGATTCTTACGCCGCCCAGCCATAACTCGGTTATTTACTCGCTGGCGACCGGCGGCACGGTGTCGATTGCCGCGCTGTTCATCGCCGGGATACTGCCGGGGCTGCTGTTAAGCCTCAGCCTGATGGTGATGTGCGTGGCTTTTGCGCACAAGCGCGGTTATCCAAAAGGAGAACGTGTACCGTTTCGCCAGGCGCTGAAGATTTTCGTCGATACGCTGTGGGGCCTGATGACCGTTGTGATCATCATGGGCGGTATCCTGTCAGGTATCTTTACCGCAACGGAGTCTGCGGCAATTGCCTGCCTGTGGGCTTTCTTTGTCACCATGTTTATCTATCGTGACTATAAATGGTCTGAGCTGCCGAAGCTGATGTTCCGCACGGTGAAAACGGTCACTATCGTTATGATCCTGATAGGTTTTGCTGCTGCGTTCGGTGCCGTCATGACCTATATGCAGTTGCCGATGCGTATCACTGAAGCCTTCACCAGCATCTCGGACAACAAATACGTCATCCTGATGTGTATTAACATAATGCTGCTGCTGATCGGTACGCTGATGGATATGGCACCGCTGATCCTCATTCTGACGCCGGTTCTGCTGCCGGTGACCAACGCGCTCGGCATTGATCCGGTTCATTTTGGCATGATCATGCTGGTGAACTTAGGGATCGGCCTGATTACGCCGCCGGTAGGGTCGGTGCTGTTTGTGGCCAGTGCGGTGAGTAAACAGAAAATAGAGCAGGTGGTGAAGGCGATGTTGCCGTTCTACCTCGTGCTATTCCTGGTGCTGATGCTCGTGACGTACATTCCGGCGATTTCGCTGTTCCTGCCGAAACTGTTTGGCGTGATGTGATAAATGCCCGGTGGCGCTCGCGCTTACCGGGCCTGTAAACGATCCGTGCATTGGCCGGACGAGGCGAAGCCGCCATCCGGTACAAGGAGACTTAGCGACGAACGGCGATCGCTTCAATCTCGATTTTCACGTCTTTCGGCAGACGGGCAACTTCTACGCAAGAACGCGCAGGGAAGGTCGCGTTGTGTTCGGTGAAGAACGCTTCGTAGGTCGCGTTTACAGTTGCGAAATCGTTCAGGTCTTTTACGAAGACGGTCGTTTTTACGATGTCGCCCACTTTCAGGCCTGCTGCTTCAACGATAGCTTTTACGTTTTCCAGCGACTGACGTGCCTGAGCGGACACGTCTTCCGCTACGGCACCGGTTTTCGGATCGACCGGGATCTGACCGGAAGTGATTACCATGCTACCCAGGTCAACGCCCTGAACGTATGGGCCGATTGCTGCTGGTGCATTTTCCGTCGCGATAGTCTTGCTCATGATTTCTCCTGAATTACAGCGGTAGTAGAATGTTCCCGCTCATTATAGGGAGCCGGGATCTCATAACCAACCCCAATTAGTTGGCCAGCACCACATAATGCGAAAACTCTTTTTCACAGTATTTGCATTTGAGTGCGATGTCATCAGCACGCTTTTTCACTGCAAAACTGGAGGAAACCGGCTCAGCATGGCTGATACAGTTGCTGTTCGGGCAAACCAGTACGTTGTCGATACGCTCTGGCAGGCTCGGACGTGATTTACCCACCACGTCGTAATCGTCAATGCGGTTTACCGTTGCCTGCGGGGCGTACAGGGAGAGCTGGTTTACCTGCTCATCGGTCAGGAACGTGTTTTCAATTTTAATCAGGTCCTTACGGCCCATCTCGCCTGACGGCAGGTTCAGACCGATGGTGATACGCTGGTCGGTTTCCGTCAGTTTGAACAGCGTCAGCAGCTTAAAACCAACCTGTGCGGGAATATGGTCAATCACGGTGCCACGTTTGATGGCTTCAACCTGCAGTTTGTTATCGTGTGTCATCTCTTTTTCTCCCTTACAGTGCCAGTTCGCTATTCAATACCAGTGCCAGTAACGCCTGGCGGGCGAAGATGCCGTTGCCAGCCTGCTGGAAATACCAGGCGTGCGGCGTCTTGTCGACGTCGGTGGTGATCTCATCAATACGCGGCAGCGGATGCAGTACCTTCATGTTTGCTCTGGCGCCGTTCAGATCGCTGGCGCGCAGAACAAACTGCGCTTTCACGTTGGCGTATTCGGACGGGTCCAGACGCTCTTTTTGTACGCGGGTCATGTAGAGGATATCGACCTCCGCCATCACCTCTTCAATAGTGCCGTGTAGGCTCCAGGCGATACCTTTTTCATTCAACATATCCAGAATGTATTGCGGCATCGCCAACGCGTCCGGGGCGATGAAGTAGAAACGGTTACCTTCGAACTTCGCCAGCGCCTGGGTCAGGGAATGGACGGTGCGGCCATATTTCAGGTCACCCACCATGGCGATGTGCAGATTGTCCAGGCGACCCTGAGTTTCCTGAATGGTGAACAGATCCAGCAGCGTTTGGGTGGGATGTTGGTTGGAGCCGTCGCCTGCGTTCAGTACCGGAACGTTACCGGAGAACTCCGTAGCCAGACGCGCGGCGCCTTCCTGCGGATGGCGCATTACGATGGCGTCGACATAGGTGCTGATGACGGAAATAGTGTCGGCCAGCGTTTCACCTTTTTTGCCCAGAGAGGTATTGCTGCTGTCAGAGAAACCCACCACGCTGGCGCCCAGGCGGTGCATGGAGGTTTCAAAGGATAAACGGGTGCGGGTTGAGGCTTCAAAGAAGCAGCTGGCGATAACCTTATGCTTTAACAGCTCCGGCTGTGGGTTAGCTTTTAATTTCGCCGCTGTTGCGAGGACCAGATTGAGGTCATCGCGGCTGAGGTCGTTTATGGAAATGATGTGTTTTTGATAGAGCGGGTTAGCCATGTTTATCTCCTGACGCCTGGGCAAAAAAAAAGCCCCTCAATTGAGGGGCTCGGAATGGGTGATCAACGGAAAGAAAAACGGCAGGCCAGCGTCCTTTTTCAGACGCGGTAAGACAAAATGTCGTACACACTGAACCATACATCCTCCCGGCAAATTGTCCGCGATTATACTCAGCTCCGTTATGGGATCAAGCGAAAAATTCACAAATTATTCATCGCAAACGATTCTCATGAATATTCATTCACCCTGAATGCCAAACAGCAACAATGAGATAAACATGCGTTGACGCAAAATATCGGCAAATAGCAGTAGTATGGCAGACCGTTTTTTCGTATAACAACTAAAATGAAACGATGTTTTAATTAAGGGGTTTAAGATGATTGTCGGCAATATTCACAACCTGGATGCCTGGCTGCCGGAAGAGCTGCGTCAGGCGATTGAACACATTAAAGCGCATGTGACGGATGCGACGGAAAAGGGTAAGCACGACATCGACGGCGATCGTCTGTTTTATCTGATTGCTGAAGATATGACGGAGCCGTTTGCACAGCGCCGCGCTGAGTATCACGCGCGCTATCTGGATATTCAGATCCTGCTCAAAGGTCAGGAAGGCATGACCTTCAGCACGCAGCCTGCGGGCGCGCCGGAAACTGACTGGCTGGCGGATAAAGATATCGCCTTCCTGCCGGAAGGGGGACAGGAGAAAACGGTGGTGCTGAACGAAGGTGATTTCGTGGTGTTCTATCCGGGCGAAGTGCATAAACCGCTGTGCGCGGTCGGTGCACCAGCGCTGGTACGCAAAGCCGTGGTGAAAATGCGGGTGGCATAAGCGTATTTGCCGGGGGGCGGCTTCGCCTTGCCCGGCCTACGGGAGCGCTATTGTAGGCCGGATAAGATGCTTAGCATCGCCATCCGGCATTCTTTTCATCCATGCTCTTACTTCGCCAGCGTCGCCACCATCACCGCTTTGATGGTGTGCATCCGGTTTTCTGCCTGATCAAATACGATACTGGCGGGGGATTCAAAGACCTCATCGGTCACTTCCATTCCACCGTGCAGACCATATTCCTGTGCCATTTGTTTGCCAAGCGTGGTTTGATCGTCATGAAACGCGGGCAAGCAGTGCAGGAATTTCACCTGCGGATTGCCGGTCAACGCCATCATCGCGCTATTAACCTGGTACTTACGCAGCAGCGCAATACGTTCGGCCCACTTCTCTTTTGCCTCGCCCATTGATACCCAGACGTCGGTATAGATGAAGTCTGCGTCTTTCACGCCCGTGGCGACATCTTCGGTCAGCGTAATATTGCCGCCGTTTTTCTGTGCCAGCGCTTTGCACTCCGCAACCAGACTTTCTTCCGGCCAGCAGGCCTGCGGTGCGACCAGACGCAGATCCAGCCCGGTTAACGCGGCGGCTTCCAGCATGGAATTACCCATATTGTTGCGGGCATCACCGGTGTAGACCAGCGTCATCTCATTAAACGCTTTACCCGGCAGGTGTTCATGCATAGTTAACAGATCCGCCAGCAGCTGGGTGGGATGAAACTCGTTGGTTAATCCGTTCCACACCGGAACTCCGGCATATTCCGCCAGCGTCTCGACAATCTCCTGACCGTGGCCCCGATACTGAATACCGTCGTACATACGGCCGAGTACGCGGGCGGTGTCTTTGATCGACTCTTTATGGCCAATCTGGCTGCCGCTCGGCCCGAGATATGTCACGCGCGCGCCCTGATCGTATGCGGCAACTTCGAAAGAGCAACGGGTACGGGTTGAGTCTTTTTCGAAGATGAGCGCGATGTTTTTACCGGTGAGCTTTGCGACTTCAGTGCCGTTTTTCTTATCCGCCTTCAGCTGTGCGGCGAGCTGAAGCAGTGACGTGAGTTCAGCAGAGGTGAAATCAAGCAGTTTCAAAAAATGTTTCTGATAAAACGCAGACATGGTTCCCTCACATGGCTTAGGCCATTTATTGAATTAAAATTCAATTTATATGGATGTTTATTCATTTGCAACCTTGTTTAACAAATCTTTCCTGGAAAGGTGGAGGCAATGACAGCGGTATGTGACAATAAGAGTATCGGCAGGACATTATGAGGAACGAGCCATGGCAAACCCGGAACTACTGGAAGAGCAGCGTGAAGAAACACGCTTGATTATTGAAGAGTTACTCGAAGATGGCAGCGATCCAGACGCGCTGTACACCATCGAGCATCACCTTTCCGCGGATGACTTCGAAACCCTGGAAAAAGCGGCAGTAGAAGCCTTCAAGCTGGGTTATGAAGTGACCGAGCCGGAAGAGCTGGAAGTGGAAGAAGGCGACACGGTTATTTGCTGTGACATTCTGAGCGAATGTGCACTGAATGCGGAGTTGATCGATGCTCAGGTTGAGCAGCTGATGAACCTGGCTGAAAAATACGATGTGGAATACGACGGTTGGGGCACCTATTTTGAAGACCCGAACGGCGAAGAAGGTGAAGACGGCGACGATGAAGACCTCGTCGACGAAGATGATGACGGCGTGCGTCACTAAGTCATCAACTGACCTGCGGTAGCATCGGCTGCCGCAGGCCAAGGACAACGTATGGATTACCTGCAAATACTCTCCCCGATCCACAACTTCCTACACTGTAAAACGCCTCAGGCCTGGCTTGATAAAGCGCGGGACCCGGCAAATCTGCCTCTGTTATTGACCGATCACCTCGTCTGTGAGCTGAAAGCGGCGCAAACGGCGATGCTGTTGGTGCGTAAGTATGTTGCGGATAAACAGGGATCGCAGGCGCTGTTGGACTGGCTGAAACCCTATGAAGCGTTTGCTTTCAGAGAAGGGGATGAGCCGGATTTTATCGCGCTGAATAAACAGATAAGCAAAAGCGTGATGCCGCAAACCGACGACCCGTGGGGACGCAAGCTTATCGACAGCATGGTTTTGCTGATCAAAGAAGAGCTGCATCACTTCTGGCAGGTGCGTGAGGCGATGATGAGCCGCAACATTCCCTATATTAAGATTACCGCCAGCCGTTACGCTAAAGGCATGCTCAAAGAGGTACGCACCCACGAGCCGCTGACGTTAATCGATAAACTGATTTGCGGGGCTTATATTGAGGCGCGTTCCTGTGAACGGTTCGCCGCGTTGGCACCGTATCTGGATGACGATTTGCAGGCGTTTTATCTGTCGCTGCTGCGATCCGAGGCCCGACATTATCAGGATTACCTGGCGCTGGCGCAGCAGGTTTCAGCCGATGATATCAGTAGCCGGGTTCGGTTTTTTGGCGAAGTAGAAGCCGCGTTGATCACCTCTCCTGACGATGAATTCCGCTTCCACAGCGGTGTGCCAGCTTAATTCCTTTCTTTGACGCGCGGTGTCCATCGCCGCGCGGTTTAATCCTTCCTGTTTCTGTTAGCAAAATCTGGTGGCTGGAAATCGCTCGCTGCTGCCGTAATAATCAAAACACGCGAAGGGGAAATATATCCCCGTAACAGAGATGATTTGGCATAAGGATGGTTAATGAACTGGGCACACGTTTTGTTGGCAGGTTATATCGGGGCGGTGATTGCTATCGTCGTTGGCATGTTTCGCAAAAAAGGCTGGCTGGGCAAGATCTCCGGCGCGGTGGTTTTTGTGGTGGCGATTATCGCGTGGAATCTGTTTGATGTGCACTACCTGATCCCACGCGAAAGCCCGGATTATGGTCTGACCGAAGAGCAGCAGTTTGAAAAGGCGATGCTCTCCAATCCGGCGTTTCAGGTGATTAAGGAGCAGGAACCTGAGCTGACACAAAAAATTATCAGCCAGGCTGCGCAGATGAAGAAAGCAGGGAGTAGCGAACAGCAGGTTATCGACGCGATACAGCCGCAAATTCTTCAGTTGCAAATGGCGAGATTGCAGCAGGCGCCAGATGCTAATGTCATTGAATATATGAAAATTAACCTTGAGCAGATCGCTGCTGTGGCCAAAATCGGTGATGACGAATGCTTCCGCTTTCTGTTTCCGGCAGTGAAAGGGGGGATTAACCCGGCACGTCTGGTTCCGCATGAGATCATGAACCGTCGTATGGCGAGTGATATGAGTATGATGCGTGCTGCCTATGGTCCGAACAAACATACGGTCACGGCAGAAGAGAAACAGCTGGCGTTGCAGGATCTGCAAGCAATAAGCCCTGGGCTAGTACAGCGCTATGGGCCGGATATTCAGATCATGGCCGATCCGACTAAAGCGATCGGCAAAGAGAAGATTGCCTGTGAGATAGTGCAGGATCTCTGGTCACAGGTGCTGAAGCTGCCAACCGCCCGCGCGGCTGGCGTTATTCGACTGATGCTCTCAGCCGAGATGCAGTAACGTGGCTAAAGCCTCTCGGCGTAAGGTCAGAGGGGCTTTAACATCCGCACTTCACAATCCACGTGCCCGGTACAGCCCAGCGCTTCGCTGATATGCTCAAAGCCTAAATGTTCATACAGGCGGATTGCCTCAGTCAGAAAAGCCGTGGTCTCCAGATAGCACTGTTTAAAACCCTGCTCGCGGGCATGTTCGAGCGCCATCAGCGCCAGTTTTTTCGCCAGCCCCTGACCGCGCGCGCTCGACAGGAAGTACATCTTTTGCAGCTCGCAAATGTCTGGTTCACTACATCCTAACGGTGCAACACCACCGCCGCCCACGACTTCACCGTTTTGCTCAACCACCCAGTAGGCTGCGCCCGGCTGGCTGTAAACCTGGAACAGTTCGTCCAGATTAGGGTCGGCAACGGTATACCCCTTATCGGCGGTAAGCCCGTATTCAGCGGAAACTTTGCGGATAACGCGGGCAATTGCGGCGTTATCATCGGCAGAAATTCGGCGCAGCGTTGCCGCGACGGAGGTAATGACACTCATAGCGAACTCATGACATAAAAGTGAGACATATGCAGTTAATACCACTGCGGCGAGGGGAAGCGCAAGCGAGGATAATTCAATAAAAAGCCTCTGAGCATATGCGTCAGAGGCTTTATCGTCTGTGGTGTCGGATGCGCTACGCTTATCCGACCTACGATGACGGTGCCCGTTTGCCGAATAAGCGCAGCGCTATCCGGCATAGGCAATTACAGCGCGGCGATGACCGCCTGCTGTTCAATCAGCTTCGCTTTGGCTTCTGCGTAACCGTCCAGCTTCTCACGCTCTTTGGCGATAACTGCTTCCGGTGCGCGGGCAACGAAACCTTCGTTGGAAAGTTTGCCTTCGATACGGGCAATCTCGCCTTCGATTTTCGCCACTTCTTTCGCCAGACGTGCCAGCTCATCTTCTTTGTTGATGAGGCCAGCCATTGGGATCAGCAGTTCGGCGCCGTCGATGATTTTGGTCACGGAGACCGGACCTTTGTCATCGGCTGGCAGCACGGTAATGCTTTCCAGACGTGCCAGGTTCAGCAGGAAGCTGCGGTTGTCGTTCACACGACGCATCGCATCAGCGCTGCAACCACGCAGCAGCAGCTCCAGCGGTTTGCCCGGGGCGATGTTCATTTCCGCACGGATGTTACGTACGGCGACGATTGCCTGCTTCAGCCATTCGGTATCGGCCAGCGCCGCTTCATCAACCTGCGCTGCGTTATATTCCGGGAACGGCTGCAGCATGATGGTATCTGCAGTGTTGCCACAAATCACTTTCACGCGCTGCCAGATGGTCTCGGTGATGAACGGAATGATTGGGTGCGCCAGACGCAGCAGACCTTCCAGCACGGTAACCAGCGTATTGCGGGTGCCGCGCAGTTCAGATTCGGAACCACCGTTCATGACCGGCTTGGTCAGCTCCAGATACCAGTCGCAGAACTGGTTCCAGGTGAACTCGTACAGAATGCCCGCGGCGATATCGAAGCGGAAGTTGTCCAGCGCTTCGCGGTACGCTTTGATGGTCTGGTTGAATTCAGCGAGGATCCAGCGATCCGCCAGCGACAGGGTCATTTCGCCACCGTTGAAGCCGCAATCCTGATCTTCGGTATTCATCAGTACGAAGCGGCTGGCGTTCCACAGCTTGTTACAGAAGTTACGGTAACCTTCCAGACGCTTCATGTCCCAGTTGATATCGCGACCGGTAGAGGCCAGCGCTGCCAGGGTGAAACGCAGGGCGTCGGTGCCGTGCGGCTCGATGCCGTCCGGGAACTGCTTCTCGGTACGCTTGGCAATTTTCTCAGCCAGCTGCGGCTGCATCATGTTGCCGGTACGTTTCTCCAGCAGTTCTGCCAGAGAGATACCATCGACCATATCCAGCGGGTCAATCACGTTGCCCTTGGATTTGGACATCTTCTGGCCTTCGTCGTCACGGATAAGACCGGTCATGTAGACGGTCTTGAACGGAACCTGCGGCTTGCCGTTTTCATCTTTGATGAAGTGCATGGTCATCATGATCATGCGGGCAATCCAGAAGAAGATAATGTCGAAGCCGGAAACCATCACGCTGGTTGGGTGGAACTGACGCAGCGCGTCGGTATTTTCCGGCCAGCCCAGCGTAGAGAAGGTCCACAGTGCAGAAGAGAACCAGGTATCGAGAACGTCTTCGTCCTGACGCAGCGCAACGTCGGCGCCGAGGTTGTTTTCCTGACGCACTTCGTCTTCGGTGCGGCCAACGTAGACATTGCCGTCGTTGTCATACCATGCCGGGATACGGTGACCCCACCACAGCTGACGGGAAATACACCAGTCCTGAATATCGCGCATCCAGGAGAAGTACATGTTTTCGTACTGCTTCGGTACGAACTGGATGTCGCCATTCTCAACCGCTTCAACCGCCGGTTTTGCCAACACGTCGGCACGGACGTACCACTGGTCGGTCAGCATCGGTTCGATAACCACGCCGCCACGGTCGCCGTAAGGTACGGTCAGGTCGTGCGGTTTAATTTCTTCCAGCAGGCCCAGGGCATCAACGGCGGCAACCACCGCTTTACGCGCAGCAAAACGTTCCAGCTTCTGGAACTCAGCCGGGATTTCATTGGAGTAAACGTCGGACTCTTCGCCTTTGGTGTCGTACACTTCCGCGGTTTCGCGGATGTCGCCGTCAAAGGTCAGAATGTTGATCATTGGCAGACCATGACGTTTCCCGACTTCGTAGTCGTTAAAGTCGTGCGCCGGGGTGATCTTCACGCAGCCGGTGCCTTTTTCCATGTCGGCGTGTTCATCGCCGACGATCGGAATGCGACGGTTAACCAGCGGCAGGACAACGAATTTGCCGATCAGATCTTTGTAGCGCGGATCTTCCGGGTTAACGGCTACGCCGGTATCACCCAGTACGGTTTCCGGACGGGTGGTGGCGACGACCAGGTAATCTTTACCGTCTGCGGTTTTCGCGCCGTCAGCCAGCGGATAGCGGATGTGCCACATGGAGCCTTTAGACTCGCGGTTTTCCACTTCCAGATCAGAAATAGCGGTGCGCAGTTTCGGGTCCCAGTTGACCAGACGCTTGCCACGGTAGATCAGATCTTCTTTGTACAGGCGAACAAAGACTTCTTTCACGGCATTGGAAAGACCTTCGTCCATAGTGAAGCGCTCGCGCTCCCAGTCAACGGAGTTGCCGAGACGGCGCATCTGACGGGTAATGGTGCCGCCGGATTCCGCTTTCCACTGCCAAATTTTGTCGATAAACGCTTCGCGACCGTAGTCGTGACGGGTTTTACCTTCTTCAGCGGCAATCTTACGCTCAACCACCATCTGGGTAGCGATACCCGCGTGGTCGGTACCGGCCTGCCACAGGGTGTTTTTACCCTGCATGCGCTGGTAGCGAATCATGGTATCCATGATGGTTTGCTGGAAAGCATGACCCATATGCAAACTGCCGGTGACGTTCGGCGGCGGGATCATGATGCAGAAGGACTCTTTGCTTTCATCGCCGTTAGGTTTGAAATAGCCCTGCTTTTCCCAGTGCTCGTAAAGCGGCTGTTCGATATCTTGTGGGTTGTATGTCTTTTCCATTATTTCCAGGTTGCCGTATTCAGGTTAAAACCAGCCACGCGGTAAGCTTTGTAGCGATCGCGTGCCGATTGTTTCAAAGAATCTTCGTAAGGAACGAAGTCTATCACTTCTGTGAAAGCGGTGGCAAAATCTGCAAAGCCAACGCGCAAACTGATGAGCAGGTCGCGCGGGCTGCTATTGCGTTTCTCCGGCCAGGCAATCTCTACCGGCGCGCCACCTCTGGGGCCTTCTCCCGCCAGATTATGCGGAACAAAACTTTCTGCCGGTCTTGCCCACAGAGCTTCATCCAGTCGAAGAGCCTGCTTTTCGTTTTCACAGGCGATCAGCACGCGCTTGCCAGCACGCCAACGTTCTGCGGCAATTTCACACACCAGTTGTTCAACGGCGCTTAAGCCATCGACGGTGTTGTCATTGTCCAGAATATAGAACGTTGCGTTTCTCATGATATGGGGCTTCTTGTTGTGGATTTAAATGCAAAGCCGGGTGGCGCTACGCTTACCCGGCCTACGGTTGAGTGATGTTGTAGGCCGGGTAAGGCGCACCCGGCGTTTTACATCACTCTTCGCCGTTAAAACCGGCACGATTGAGCAGGAACTGCGACAGCAACGCGACCGGACGACCGGTTGCGCCTTTGGCTTTCCCTGAACGCCATGCGGTACCGGCGATATCCAGGTGCGCCCAGTTGTACTTACGGGTAAAGCGTGACAAGAAGCAGCCCGCGGTAATGGCACCGCCAGGACGTCCGCCGATGTTCGCCATATCCGCAAAGTTGGACTCTAACTGCTCCTGGTATTCATCACCCAGCGGCAAACGCCACGCGCGGTCACCAGCCTGCTCGGACGCACCGATCAGCTCATGCGCCAGCGGGTTGTGGTTCGACATCAGGCCGGTGATGTGATGGCCCAGCGCAATCACACACGCGCCGGTCAGGGTCGCGACGTCAATCACCGCTTCTGGCTCAAAGCGCTCGACGTAGGTTAACACGTCGCACAGCACCAGACGGCCTTCGGCATCCGTATTGAGCACTTCAACGGTCTGTCCAGACATCGTGGTCAGCACGTCGCCTGGGCGATACGCGCGGCCACCCGGCATGTTTTCACAGCCCGCCAGCACGCCGACAACGTTGATGGGGAGCTGAAGCTCGGCCACCATGCGCATCACGCCGTATACCGCTGCCGCGCCGCACATGTCGTATTTCATCTCATCCATGCCTTCGGCTGGTTTGATGGAGATACCGCCGGAGTCAAAGGTTAACCCTTTACCGACCAGCACAATCGGACGCGCGTCTTCGGATGGATTGCCTTTGTACTCGATGACCGACATCAGCGACTCGTTCTGCGAGCCGTGACCGACGGCCAGATAAGAGTGCATGCCCAGCTCTTTCATTTGTTGCTCGCCGATCACTCGGGTCACAACATTTTTGCTGTAGCTGTCTGCCAGCTGGCGCGCCTGAGAGGCCAGGTAGGCGGCGTTACAGATGTTCGGCGGCATGTTGCCAAGATCTTTTGCCGCTTTAATGCCGGCGGCGATCGCCAGACCGTGTTGGATCGCACGCTCACCGCTGGTCAGCTCGCGGCGGGTCGGCACATTGAAGACCATTTTACGCAGCGGGCGACGTGGCTCGCTTTTGTTGGTCTTCAGTTGATCAAAGCTGTACAGCGTTTCCTGTGCCGTCTCAACGGCCTGACGCACTTTCCAGTAGTTATTGCGCCCTTTGACGTGCAGCTCAGTCAGAAAGCAGACGGCTTCCATTGAGCCTGTATCATTCAGGGTATTGATGGTTTTCTGAATGACCTGCTTGTACTGGCGCTCATCAAGTTCGCGCTCTTTGCCACAACCAATAAGGAGAATTCGCTCAGACAGAACGTTAGGAACATGGTGCAGCAACAGGGTTTGACCCGGTTTGCCTTCCAGTTCGCCGCGACGCAGCAGTGCGCTGATGTACCCGTCGCTGATCTTGTCGAGCTGCTCTGCAATCGGAGAGAGGCGGCGTGGTTCAAAGACACCCACGACGATGCACGCACTCCGCTGTTTCTCCGGGCTACCGCTTTTTACACTGAACTCCATGCACTACGCTCCTGAATCTTAAAGACAACGGCGGTGGCTACGGATAGAATTGCAAGCTTTCGTAACTCATACCCGCTGTTGCGGTGACTTCGTGTTAATCTTAACGTTATTACGGCATTGGCACGTCAGAACAATTTCTGAGAGGTGGATCCGTTGAGTATAATGATCTTAGCGACGATTTCGACGACTCAAGAGAATAAATGACGTTTAAGCCATGAAACAAGCTAAATTCCGGCAAAAGACGGGTTTTTACGGGCGTATTTAAAGTGATAATCATAAGATATCTGGTTCGGGAAACGCTCAAAAGCCAACTTGCGATCCTATTCATCCTGCTTTTGATCTTCTTTTGTCAAAAGTTGGTCAGGATCCTTGGTGCGGCGGTTGACGGTGATATCCCGGCAAATCTGGTGCTCTCGCTGCTGGGGCTGGGCGTGCCAGAAATGGCGCAACTTATCTTGCCCTTAAGCCTGTTCCTCGGGCTGTTGATGACGCTGGGCAAACTGTATACCGAAAGCGAAATTACGGTCATGCACGCCTGCGGGCTGAGCAAGGCAGTGCTCGTGAAAGCGGCGATGGTGCTGGCGCTGTTTACCAGTATTATTGCGGCGGTCAACGTGATGTGGGCCGGGCCGTGGTCCTCCAGACATCAGGACGAAGTCCTGGCGGAGGCGAAAGCGA
Organism: Citrobacter portucalensis; assembly: GCF_002042885.1. Classification (GTDB taxonomy): domain Bacteria; phylum Pseudomonadota; class Gammaproteobacteria; order Enterobacterales; family Enterobacteriaceae; genus Citrobacter; species Citrobacter portucalensis. The sequence goes on along the minus strand of NZ_MVFY01000004.1, from coordinate 197,549 downwards.
ACCCCGGTATGGCGGCGCTTGCTCAGGGGCAATTCCAGCAGGCGACCAACGGCAGTTCGGTGCTGTTTATCGAAAGCGTTGACGGCAGCAACTTCAAAGACGTGTTCCTCGCGCAAATCCGCCCGAAAGGCAACGCTCGTCCTTCGGTCGTCGTAGCCGATTCCGGACATCTTACCCAGATGCGTGATGGCTCTCAGGTCGTGACGCTGAACCAGGGGACGCGCTTCGAAGGTACCGCGCTGCTGCGCGATTTCCGCATTACCGACTTCCAGGATTATCAGGCGATTATCGGTCATCAGGCCGTGGCACTGGATCCAAACGATACCGACCAGATGAACATGCGTACGCTGTGGACGACCGACACCGATCGTGCCCGCGCGGAGCTGACCTGGCGTATCACGTTAGTATTCACCGTATTTATGATGGCGCTGATGGTCGTACCGCTGAGCGTGGTGAACCCGCGTCAGGGGCGCGTGCTGTCGATGCTGCCAGCAATGCTGCTCTATTTGCTGTTCTTCCTGGTTCAGACGTCGCTGAAGTCGAACGGCGGTAAAGGTAAGCTGGATCCGGTGTTCTGGATGTGGACGGTTAACCTGGCGTATCTGGCGCTGGCGATTGTGCTTAACCTCTGGGATACGGTGCCGATGCGCCGCTTGCGTGCCCGTTTTATGCGTAAAGGAGCGGTATAATGCAGCCTTTTGGTGTACTTGACCGCTATATCGGTAAAACCATTTTCACCACCATCATGATGACGCTGTTCATGCTGGTGTCGCTCTCCGGGATCATCAAGTTCGTTGACCAGCTGAAAAAAGCCGGGCAGGGGAGCTACGATGCGATGGGCGCCGGGCTGTATACCCTGCTCAGTGCGCCGAAAGATATCCAGATCTTCTTCCCGATGGCGGCACTGCTGGGGGCATTGCTGGGGCTGGGCATGCTGGCCCAGCGCAGTGAACTAGTGGTGATGCAGGCTTCCGGCTTTACCCGTATGCAGGTGGCGTTGTCGGTGATGAAAACCGCGATTCCGCTGGTGCTGCTGACGATGGCTATCGGCGAATGGGTTGCGCCACAAGGCGAACAGATGGCACGTAACTACCGTGCGCAGCAGATGTACGGCGGCTCGCTGCTCTCTACCCAGCAGGGTTTGTGGGCGAAAGACGGTGACAGCTTTGTCTACATCGAGCGGGTGAAAGGCGACGCAGAGTTAGGCGGGATTAGCATCTACTCGTTTAACGACAAGCGCCGTCTGCAGTCTGTACGCTACGCTGCGAGCGCGACGTTTGACCCGGAGCAGAAGGTCTGGCGTTTGTCGCAGGTAGATGAATCCAACCTGACCGATCCGAAGCAAATCACCGGCTCGCAAACGGTGAGCGGCACCTGGAAAACCAACCTGACGCCCGACAAGCTCGGCGTTGTGGCGTTGGATCCTGATGCGCTGTCGATTAGCGGTCTGCATAACTACGTGAAGTACCTGAAGTCGAGCGGCCAGGATGCCGGACGCTACCAGCTCAATATGTGGAGCAAAGTCTTCCAGCCGCTGTCTGTAGCGGTCATGATGCTGATGGCGCTGTCGTTTATCTTTGGTCCGCTGCGTAGCGTCCCGATGGGCGTGCGCGTGGTGACAGGGATTAGCTTTGGCTTTGTGTTCTATGTGCTGGACCAAATCTTTGGCCCGCTGACGCTGGTGTACGGCATTCCGCCGATTATCGGTGCGCTGCTGCCAAGCGCCAGCTTCTTCCTGATAAGCCTGTGGCTGATGCTGCGTAAGTCGTAATCACAGTAATCGTAGGCCTGATGGCGTTGCGCTTTTCAGGCCTACTCCGGACCCGTAGGCCGGAGTAGGCGTTTACGCCGCCATCCGGCAACGTAACACGGGGCTAGCGTTTTCTCCCGCCCATCAAACTCCCCAACATGCCGCGGATTATCTGATTGGTAACCTGTCGCGCCGCGCTTTTCGCCACGCTCTGCACTACGCCATCGCGCTTACCGCCGCGCGGTCCGGTGCTGCCAAACAGAATATCCTTCAACCCGCCGAGAATACCGCTGTCCACATCGACAGCTTTACCGCTGGCGGGAGGCGTATTTTGCTGCTCGGTACTGGCCTGCACACCTTGCTGCAAACGTTCATAGGCGGACTCGCGGTCGATCTCTTCTTCATATTTACCGTACAGAGAAGAGTGATTAATCAGCCCGTTACGCTCGTCGTCCGTCACCGGTCCCATCCGTGAGCATGGCGCAATCACCATTGCTCGTTCAACCACCGACGGGCTGCCTTTGGCGTCCAGAAACGACACCAGCGCCTCACCGGTTCCCAGCTCCTGAATGGCTTTTTCGGTATCAAATGCCGGGTTGGCGCGCATGGTTTGCGCCGCGCTTTTCACCGCTTTCTGATCTTTCGGGGTGAACGCGCGCAGGGCGTGCTGCACACGGTTTCCCAACTGACCAAGCACGTTGTCCGGAATATCCGACGGGTTTTGCGAGACGAACCACACGCCGACCCCTTTCGAGCGGATCAGGCGGATCACCTGTTCGATTTTATCCAGCAGCACCTGCGGAGCATCGTTGAACAGCAGGTGCGCTTCATCGAAGAAGAACACCAGTTTTGGTTTCTCCAGATCGCCCGCTTCCGGCAGCTGTTCGTACAGCTCGGAGAGCATCCACAGCAGGCTGGCGGCGTACAGTTTGGGCATCTGATAGAGCTTCTCGGCGCTGAGGATATTAATCATCCCTTTGCCGTTGGCATCGGTACGCATCCAGTCTTTGATGTCCAGCATCGGTTCGCCAAAGAAGTGTGCCGCTCCCTGCTGCTCCAGCGACAGTAGCCCACGCTGGATCGCCCCGACCGAGGCGCTACTGATATTGCCGTACTGATTCTGGAAGGATTTAGCGTTATCGCCAATGTACTGGGTGATGGCCCGCAGGTCTTTGAAATCGAGCAGCAACAGACCCTGGTCATCGGCAATGCGGAAGATTATATCCAGCACGCCGGACTGCACGTCGTTGAGGTTCAGCAGACGGGCCAGCAGCAACGGACCGAGGTCTGATACCGTGGCCCGCACGGGGTGACCTTTTTCGCCGAAGATATCCCACACGGTGACCGGATTAGCATGCGGTTGCCAGTCGGTAATGCCGATATTTTTCAGGCGGGCGAGCAGCTTTTCAGAGGCTTGTCCTTCCTCGGCCACGCCGGTTAAGTCACCTTTCACATCGGCCATAAATACCGGCACGCCAATCTCGGACAGCGATTCGGCCAGCTTCTGTAGCGTGACGGTTTTACCGGTCCCGGTCGCGCCGGTAATCAGCCCGTGACGGTTGGCCATACCTGGCAGTAAAAACAGTTCGGTGTCCGGCGTGCGGGCAATTAGCAGGGGTGCGCTCATTGAGATTTCCTCCATTTATCCTGCCTGGAGTATAGGCAACCGTGACGCACTCTTCACCGCTAAATTACGGAGATTGTGAGGAGAATTTAACCTGTCTGGAATAGCGGGGAGAATAGCCGGGAAGCTTACGCCACCCGGCAAAGACGATCAGAAGTCTGCTTTAAGCACTACGCGGTAGCGGGCCTTACCGTCACGCACGTGCTGGATTGCTTCGTTAATTTGCGACATCGGGTACAGTTCGGTGGTGGGCGACACCTTGCTGCGCCCGGCAAACTTCATCAGCTTGCGCAGTTCGAACGGCGTACCGGTCGCCGAACCGGAGATGCTGCGATCGCCGGCTATTAAGGTGAACGCCGGAACCGGCAGCGGCTTCAGCACCGCACCGACGGTATGGAAGTTACCGCCGTAGGCCAGTGCTTCAAAATAGGGCTGCCAGTCGAGATCGACGTTAACCGTGTTAATAATGAGATCGAACTGGCCCGCCAGCGCTTGTAGCGCATCCGGATCGCGGCTATTGACGACTTTATCCGCCCCCATTGCCAGCACTTCCTGCTCTTTCGCCGGATTGGAGCTGAACGCGGTCACTTCGCAACCCATCGCATGTAACAGCTTAATAGCGATATGCCCCAGACCGCCGATGCCGATCACCCCGACGCGGCTGGTGGCGGTGATATGGTGCATCAGCAGCGGTTTGAACACCGTGATGCCGCCGCACAGTAATGGGCCAGCGGCCGCCAGATCGATACTCTCCGGCAACGGGATCACCCACTGCCAGTCGGCCCGCAGCTTCTCGGCAAAGCCACCGCGATTAAGAATTGTGGGAACAGACCCTTCAAGGCAGTTGATCTGATTACCGCTGATACAGGCGTCGCAGTGCCCGCAGCTGCGTGCCGTCCAGCCAACGCCGACGCGCTGACCAACTTTCAGACCTTTATCCTGCGCCGCGCTGCCGAGCGCCGCCACGCGACCAATCACCTCATGCCCGGCAACCAGCGGATACTGAGAGAACCCCCATTCGTTGTCGATCATCGACAAATCGGAATGGCAGATACCGCAGTAATCGACCTGGACTTCGACATCTTCCGGCTTAAGCTCGCCCGCATCATATTCATAGAGTTCGAGTTCGCTGCCCGCCGCTTTTGCAGCGTAGCTTTTTATCATCGACATCGTGTTTCCCTCAGTATGGTGTTGAACTGGAAGTGTAGAGCATGGGGAAACGGGACGCTTCGCAGAAGGGGGGATTAAGGAGAGGGCAAACTGTGATGAGGGTTACAGCTAAGAAAGGTAATGCTGAAATTTTCAACACTTAGCGAGCCAGACACACGCTGGCGCTTGCATGGTGGCGCATGACAGGTATAATCCACAACGTTTTCCGCATCCCTTCCGTGCCGGAGTGGCGAAATCGGTAGACGCAGTTGATTCAAAATCAACCGTAGAAATACGTGCCGGTTCGAGTCCGGCCTTCGGCACCAATAATGCAAGATTAAGCTACCTAAGGGTGGCTTTTTTTGTGTCATTTTTTCCGAATCATATACTCAGCTTATATATCCCTCTGACAAAGCAACAAATCATAGGTGCTTCATCCTGTTGAATTAATTACACTAATTAAGTATGTTTAATTTATTGATTCTGAAGTGTATTAAATTTACAGGTCTATTTTTATTGTGACTAACTTCGCGTTTTAAAATGCTAATAGATGATCATCTTTGTGAGGGGTAATATTATTATCTGTTTTGCTAGCTATTTTTATGAATTATTCCTGTCGGATCAGTCTGTTTACGCAGTCAATTTGCAAGGAGCATGCTTTGAATCAGTCAGAATACACGTCGATCCTAAAATGTACCCCGTGGCTAGATAAATTCCTCGCTCGTAGAGGATTGAAGCAACCAGATCATCGCCCGTTATATGAATATCACGCAACGTGTGATGAATATGATGAATTGAAACGCCTGTTGCGAGCTATAGGGCTACCCGATGGTTACAAAAGTGATAAAGGGTATGCAGCCTGCTTCACTTTGTTCTGCTCTGAGTGGTACAGAAGGGATTACGAGCGAGATTGTGGATGGACGTGGGAACCTATTTATAAAACTCTTGGTATATTGCTACCTTCTTCTGAAATGGGGAATATAATCCCTAAAGGTCTGGATGGGTACTGGGGACGCCCAGTGCGGTTCTATGATACTGAAAGGCGGAATTTTTTAGGGTCCTTATTCAGTGAAGGCGGTTTACCTTTCAGGTTGCTGAAGGAATCTGATAGCCGTTTTCAGTCAATGTTTTCTCTCATTTTAAACCAATACGATCAGGCTAAATCCTCTAACATTTCCACGTACGCGTTGGTTCATGCAGCGGTAGAAAAATCATCCCTGCCAGTCGTTTTCAAAGAGGATACTTCAGTTGAACTTATTAGTCGAATGGCTGAACAGTTAGTATCTCTTGTTCAAATTTATGATTTGAGTAATCATACCGAACCCGTAAAAGAACTTGAGCGTGTTCATCCAAAGTGGCGGGACAGTTTCCCTGTTCCTCTAGAGGATGATACGGGTACTAGTTTCCTTAATGGACTTTTACGAACAGCTTCTACTGAATCAAAACCCCGCATTCAAAAGAATAAAACCACTCTCTTTCAGTTTTTATGGTCAGAAAATAACCCTGAAGCCGTCCAGGCTATTATTTCTCTGCCTGAGGAGCTGAGCTTTTCAATTGATAGTGAGCCTTCAACAACGCGCTTCGAGCTTGCTATCTATGAAGATGGTAACGAAATCGCAAGTCTGGGACCTGCTTACGCCACGTTAAGTAACTCCCAGGCAAAAATAAGAGTTCGTAAGCGCGAGATTAAATTTTGCCGAAGAAATCCCGCAGTAAGTTTGTTTATTGTGGCGAGAGCTGGGGGAATGTTTGTCGGCTCCAATCTTTTAGAAGGTAGTGAAGTTGCCGTTGGCGATGTTCCATTGGTTTTTGTTTCTGATAAAAGTGAATGGCTGTTACAGGGACAAGCCTCTTGCAGCGTGCGTGGCAGTCATGTGCTTATCGTACTACCAAAGGATGGCTGTCTGGCTTCGGAACATGAGGATTGTGACTCTAGCTTTTCGGCTTTGGGCTGCCGAACTCTGACTATCAAAGGTCGGCAGGATATCATTATTGAAGGCGACGAAACGTACCGGATAAAGACAGGAAGAGAGCAGATTATCCAGACTGGATTTTCTTTCCAGGGAAAGCGATTGAATTGGACAAGCTACCCGGATGAAGTCTTCCTTGGTATTCCCGGAATTACCAAAAATCCTGAGAATCTCTCAAAGCATCATTATAAACGCTTTTTCAACGGTACGTTTATAGATGATTGCGATGTGCAAGAGAGAATGGGAGCACAGTTTATTTCGGTGCGTAACGAAAGTAATGAAACTTTACTGCGTAAGAAAATAGGTATTCTCCCCAATGATTTTAGCCTGGAAATAAAAAACGGAGAACAGGCAAACGAAGGTTCGGTCATTATTACTACTCAGCATCCTTGTTTGTATCGTTTGAAGGAAAAAACACTTGAAGTTGGACGGGAGCGGTTGCCTGGTAGTACAGAAATAATGATGAAGGCGGAGGGGATACCTCCTGCATCGATTTCATTACAAATAACGCCAAACCTCACTGCGGACCCAATTGTTATTTGGTTACCATTTCCTGCACGAGGCTGTCTTGCGTTCGATAAAGACGAGAAGCCTCTACCTAAAAATTTAACGATTAACGATCTTCTGGGAGCCAGAGCATACCTTTTCGGAAAAAATGGAGAGCCTACGCGATACCAGCTTGAACTACGTTTACATTCCCGTAGTGGAATGCAGGCTTGGTATGAGTGGCACTATAGTGCGGGAGAAAGTCCGGTAGAGCTTACGTTATACAGCTTAAGGGAACATATTGATAATTTACTCTCACTGGAAGAGGGAATTGATCAAATAGTTGATATGCGTATAGAAGGAGGTGGTAGTTCTTTTACCTGGCAGATTCGACGTTACAAATATAGTCTGGACTATGATCGGGAAAGGCAGATTCTTTTCGCAAACTCAATAAGTAATCGTACAGGACAGATCCCTTCGCCCGTAATTATGTTACTCAGCGAACCGGAGAGAAAACCCATACCGCTGATGTCAAGAATGAGCGAAGGTGTACCGGTTGGGGAATTCGAATTAAGTTCGACAATACAAAATAATGGCCCATGGCTGGTGTTGCCAAAACAAGGTGAAGAAGCTTCATTTCGGCCATGCTACATTGCTGGCGAGTCGGTGATTCAAAGCGACACGACAACAATACAGTCCTTGCAAAAAGCAACGCAGCTTTTTAATCCCCGGTCGGATGTAAATACAATTACGTTAGTTCTGGAACAAATGGCGAACGACCCTGCACATTCAGGCTGGCAGTTTTTACGCAATTTATACGATCAGTTTGGATATTTACCTTTGGCTACCTTTGAAGTATGGCGGGCGCTTGTTCAGCATCCGCAAGCGTTGGCGATGTCGCTATTCAAATTTGAAATGTCCATTGATTATCTCAGCCGTATTGAAAGCGAGTTTCCTGTTTTCTGGGAGTTTTTACCTATTACAGAAGTTAAACGTGCCGCCACACATTTTCGTACTTTTTTGACTCATAAAGGTGCGCCTGGGGAAATGCAGATAAAGTTGCTGGACAGAATGTATCAGCAGCTGGGCACAGTGTTCCCGACTTATGCCAGTGAGGTGAAATTATGGTTGAGTCAAGGGAAATTACCACCGGTTTTTCCGGAGTTTGTGATGAAAGGTATTATCCAAGGGTGGTATCAGGAACTTCTACGCGAACATGGTGAATCTCGCTGGCCAGAATTTGGTGGTCCGGGCCTTTTCCGTTGGTATATGTCGCAACAAAATCCGGTTATCGATATTTCACCTGATGCCAGTTACCGATATTCCGTTACCTTGCTCCCCGTATTTGCTGCTGCTGTTGCAAGCGGAAAAACAACATTTGGCAGTGTTTTTGAAAATAAGCCCGGTGCCGTATTTTTTTTGAGGCAGGTTAGAGATTTCGACTCACGATGGTTTAACGCCATTTTCCAGTACTGCTTATTGTGTAATGTTACCGAAAAATAAAAAAGGGATAAGAATGACTACACGCTATTTTTCGTCACTTATTGAACAATCGTTGTCTCGTTCTACAGAAGCAACGCTGAGTATCATGGGGGTCACAAACCCGCAGTTGCGTGAACACCTCGCGCAGCAAATGGGCGCCGATTGTGGGGAGTCTGGCTCATTTCTTGCTGCACCGGTATTCCAGCAAATGTTTGGCTGGAAAGAGTCAAATAACACGATGCGCAGCCTGACTGAAGGCAAGGCATTACTAAGTAAAGCCGTTGTTGATTCGCTTGATGCTCAGAACAATGGTCGCTACCGTTTTGGTGCTGACTGGAAACCTTTCACTCACCAACTGGCCAGTTGGAAGGCTTTACTGGAAGAGAAACATTCCGTGGTGGTGACAAGTGGTACGGGTTCAGGCAAAACGGAATGTTTTATGGTGCCGGTGCTGGAAGATCTCTACCGGGAACTGCATGAAAATGGCAACAATCCGCTGGTTGGTGTCAGAGCCCTTTTCCTCTATCCACTTAACGCGCTGATTAATTCACAGCGTGAGCGCCTGGATGCATGGACACGAGGTTTTGGCACCGGGATCCGATACTGCCTCTATAACGGTAATACTGAAAATCTCCACGCTGCGGTAAAAAGTGAGCAGATAAAAAGGCCGAATGAAGTGCTCTCGCGTGAAAAGATGCGTGAAGAACCTGCTCCGATTCTGGTGACCAACGGCACAATGCTGGAATATATGATGGTACGCCAAGTCGACGCCCCGATTATTCAGCAATCCAAAGCACAAAAGTCACTACGTTGGATAGTACTGGATGAAGCGCATACCTATGTCGGTTCGCAGGCCGCTGAACTGGCGCTACAGTTACGTCGCGTGATGACGGCATTTGGCGTGACGCCCGATGATGTGCGTTTCGTGGCAACATCTGCAACTATTGCCGGAGGCGATGCCGAAAAACAGCTGAAAAAATTCCTCTCTGAATTATCCGGTATACCGCAGGAGCGTATTGACGTACTGGACGGAACCCGGGTGATTCCGAAACTAGAACCGTGCAAACACGTTTATATTCCGTTAGAAGAAATTGAGCAAATCCCTGATACAGACATGAAGGGCGTAAGCCCAGAGCGCTTTGAGGCACTTACACATTCACCTGAAGCGCATTACTTGCGTGAGATGTTAGTCACTCAGCCGGATCCAATGAAGCTGGATACGATGACGCAGCGGTTGAATACGCTGACCAGGCAACATTATAGCCAGCAGGATGTGCTGCGCTGGATCGATGTTTGCTCCGGCACTCAACCTAATACTAAAGATCCGGCATTTCTGAAGGTAAGAGCGCATATCTTCCAGCGCAACACCCAGGGTGTGTGGGCTTGCGTTGATAAAGAGTGCAGAAAAAAGCACGGCACTCCGCTGGAAAAGGGCTGGCCCTTTGGCTATGTGTATGTGAATCAACGGCAAAATTGTGACTGCGGAAGCCCGATCTACGAACTGGCATTCTGTAATGAATGTAACGAGCCACATCTTTTGGCGCGGGACAAAAAGGGCAAACTGGTCCAATGGGAAAATAAAGGCGGCGATGAGTTCTCGTTGCAGGATGATACGCATGTTGAATATGACGGCGTAGAAGATAAAGTCGAGAAAGAGAGTACTTTCCAGCCCCCGCTTATTATTGCCGCAGAAAAGACCAGTGAGATGGGGTATACCATCCAAAGGCTGGATCGCCAGACGCGTCGTATTGGCGTGGGTAGTAATGACAGTATCCCGTTAGTTATTAATGATATTGAGCAAGTTTGCAGCGCCAGTGGCTGTGGCTACAGAGGGACGAGCGGGAAACAACCCTTCCGTCGCGCTTTATTGGGGGGGCCATTTTATGTCACCAACATTGTGCCCACCGTTCTGGAGTATTGTCAGGACTTTATTAGTGAAGAAGGAAAAGAGGGCGTCGGACCTGATTCGCTACCAGGTCGAGGCCGTCGACTGATTACCTTTACCGATAGCCGGCAAGGAACGGCCCGAATGGCGGTGCGCATGCAGCAGGAAGCTGAGCGCAGTCGTTTACGCGGCAGCGTGGTGGAAATCCTGAGCTGGCATCAACGAACGCAGACTACTGTCACACCGAATGCCAGTGCCGATCTTGAAAAGTTATCCGCGAGGGCAAAACAGGCCCGAAATGAGGCAGAAGAATATAGAAGCTGGGGAATGCCGGAACAAGCAAAACTGGCAGAAGCGCAAGCTGAACAGCTTGAACAGGCTATTCAGGTTGCGACCGGTGGCAAAGCAGCAACTGTTCTGCTGTCCCGGACCTGGACGGAAATGGTTAATGAACTTAAAGAGAAGGCTGATATTCGCGGTCCGATTCTACAATATAACCACTATCTGAAGCCTGAGATTTTCAATGAAAACGGAGGCCCGCTGAAGCTTTCAGAAATGTTGCTTTTCCGGGAGTTCATGCGTCGCCCTAAACGAACTAACAGTCTGGAAACGCAAGGGCTAGTCCAGGTTGGTTATCAGGGGCTGGAGAAAATAATTAAACTCCCGGTGCACTGGCATGAAAAAGGGCTGACGGAGGGCGACTGGCAGGATTTTCTTAAGGTTACGCTGGATTTATACGTTCGTGAAAGCAACTTCACGCAACTGGACGATGAATTGAAAAACTGGATTGGTAGTCGTTTTTCATCGAAATTCGTCCGTAACCCGGAAACGAAAGATCCTGAAGATAATCAGAACAAACGCTGGCCGCAAATCCGTAATGGCAACTTATCCCATCGTTTAGTGAAGTTGTTGATGCTGGGAGCGGGTTTCAAAACAGCAAATACGGCGACGATTGATATTATCAACGCGTGGCTGAAAGAAGCATGGAATCAACTTACCGGGCCACTTGCCGTACTGAAGCCTGATGGTAACCGTTTCTATCTGCCAAAAGAGCACCTGACTTTTTCTTTAATCACGGATGGCTGGATTTGCCCGGTAACCAATAAAATTCTGGATACCACCTTTAAAGGCTTAACCCCTTATCTGCCAACCCATATTTCGTTTGAACATCTTAGCCAGGTGCAGTTCGACACGTTTATCGCGCAAAAGGTCACCATGCCGGAAATCTGGAAGCTGGACCGTTCGCAAGAAGACTACGCGGCAGGTCTGGCGAAAGTACGTGACTGGGTCAGCAAGGAGCCGCTGATCGCGCAATTACGTTCGGAAAACGTCTGGACGGATATCAACGATCGTGTTGTGGAAGGAGGCTTCTATTACCGCACGGCTGAGCACTCAGCCCAGCAATCATCGGAACGTCTGCAAAGCTACGAAAAGATGTTCAAGAATGGGCAACTGAATGTTCTCAACTGTTCTACCACCATGGAAATGGGGGTTGATATTGGCGGTATTACTGCCGTGGTGATGAACAACGTACCGCCGCATCCGGCCAACTATTTACAGCGTGCAGGGCGGGCCGGGCGTAGTAAGGAATCGCGAGCGATCTCTTATACGCTATGTAAAGGGAACCCGCATGACCAGCAGGTTTTTGCCAATCCGCTGTGGCCGTTTGAAACCATGATCCCGGCCCCGATGGTGGCGATGAATTCTGCCCGGCTGGTACAACGCCACGTCAATGCCTTATTACTGTCCGACTTCTTATGCAACGTTATTGGTGAAACGGAGAAAGAAAAAACCAGCCTCGACAGTCTCTGGTTTTTTGGTGAGGACGACGGGCAGTCAAAATGTGAGCGCTTTAAAGTCTGGCTGGAGCGCCCGGTTCTTGATATCGACGCGGCGCTGGAACGGCTGGTGAAAGGTACGGCGCTGCATGGAGCCAGACCCGACCTGCTGCGGGATAAAACCATTAACGCGATTACTTTCCTGCAACAGCGATGGCTTTCCGTCTATCGCGATCTTGTGGCTCAAGAGCGCGAATCACAGCCGCAAACGCCTTATCGCAAGCGTATCGAACTGGAGAAAAAACGGCACTGTGGCGAGTATTTGTTGCGCGATCTGGCAGCCAGAACCTTCCTGCCTGGTTATGGCTTCCCGACGGATGTGGTGACGTTTGATAACTTCACTATGGAGGACTATATCCGTGAAAAATCGCGGAAAAGCCGGGATAAAAAAGATCGCGAAGATAACGTGTCACGCTACAAAGGGCTGCCCTCCCGAAACCTGGGAGTCGCCATCCGGGAATATGCGCCAGGCGCAGAGATCATTCTTGATGGTCGGGTCTTCCGCTCCGCCGGTGTCTCGCTGCACTGGCACAATATTAACGCTGATACCAATGAGGCCCAGCGTCTGGATTGCGCCTGGCGCTGCCACAAATGCGGTACGATTGGCTATAAAGAGGGGATGAGCAACTCCGGGACGCTCTATTGCACCAACAGCGCGTGTGGTGAAAAAATTATCACTGAAAATCGCCGTCAGGTGCTGCAGCCTGCCGGATTTGTGACCGATGCGCATGCACCGGTGACCAACAATATTGAAACCATGAAATTCATCCCGGTGGTCCCTGCATGGGTATTTGTTAAAGCCGAACCAATGCCGTTGCCTAACCCAATAATGGGATATATGACCTCTGGTGCTGACGGGCATGTCTTCCAGCAAAGCCTGGGAGAAGGTGGGCATGGTTACGCGTTATGTCTGAGCTGTGGTCGTGCAGAGTCGATGTTGAATGCTAACGACGCACCGAAGAGTATGGAAGCACACTACCCACCGCGCCCGGGAAAATCGGATCGCGATAGCCAGAATCAACGTCTAATTTGTCCCGGTTCGACGGCGCTTATGAAGAACGTCACGCTGGGGGCTTTGGCGCGAACGGATGTCTTTGAAATGGTACTACGCAAGCCGCAAAACGGTGAATATCTGCCGGATAACACTGAAGAGGGGCGGGTTGTCGCCATGACCCTTGCAGTTGCGCTGCGTCAGGCGCTGGCGGGTGTTCTGGGTATCTCTGCCGCAGAGCTGGGCTACGCTGTGCGTCCGGTCCGGTTGGAGGACGGGCAATCGGTATTAGCCGTTCAGCTGTATGATGTGATCAGTGGTGGGGCTGGTTTTGCCTCCAGTGCGCCATTGCATATTGAGTCTATTCTGCAGGGAATGGTCAAACAGCTAGGGTGTCATCATTGTGATACCTCCTGCAGTGAATGCCTGCTCGACTCCCAGACTCGCCACGATCACGATTTACTGGACCGAAAAGCGGCACTGGCCTGGCTTGGGGATGACTTCGTCTACTATGTTGGTTTGCCGGATACGGAGACATTCTCGCTGCCGGATGCCCGCTACTGCCCGGGAGCCATTAGCGACACCCTTCGCCGGGCGATTAACGAAGGAGCTGAAAAACTCACGCTGTGGATGAACGGGCCGCTCAATGAGTGGGATCTCTATGCCCGCCAATTCCGGGCGGCTATTCAGAACTACCGGGTAAAAGATAACGTTGCGGTTGATCTCGTCATCCCGGCAGGCGTCGATGACCCTGAACTGATGCACGAGCTTTCGCAGTTTACTGCTCTGGGTGTACGGTTGTGTCATAGCGAACAGGCTCCGGACCTGCCGATTGTGGCACAAATCGCCTTTGCCGATCGGGTCATGACGCTGGCTTCACGCAGCCAGCAGGCAACGATCCCGGGACCGGGCTGGCATCTGAATGACGAACTGGTTGTTCGCAGCCTCGGCTATAAAACGGTAAAACTGAACGAGTTTGTTCTGCCGGGGAAAGCCACGAGCGCGGTTGAACGCGTCAAAGATATTGCGATCCATAAAGAGCTGAACGGCCCGCTTTCGTTGTTCGGACAACGCTTCTGGGACGTGCTGTTTAACGACCATGAAGAGGCGCAGTCGCTGATGAAAAATCAGCGGATCATCGGCGTTCACTATACCGATCGCTATCTGCAAAACCCGGTTGCGCTGGTGCTGCTGGCGGCGTTATTGAAACCGCTGAAGCCGTTACTGACTGAGGAAGCTAAGGTGGCGATTGATACATTATTCAAACCTAAAGATCGCGCCGGTAACCGGCCTTTCCATGACTGGATGAGCGACGCGGATTTTCAGGATTTCGCCGACCAGTGGTTTGCCGCGGCAATGGGCAGGGCGGTAGCGCTAAGAGTATTCGATTCGCTGCGCGACATTCCCCACCATCGTAAACTGACGGTGACCTTTGAGAATGGTCAGGTATTAAAGATTCGTTTTGATCAGGGGATGGGCTACTGGCGTATCAACTTTGCATCAAAATGGTATTACTTTGACTTCAGCGATGACGTTTCCTTTCAGTTAGGCAATATGGCGCTGGCCTGTCAGGATGGCAAGGTGCTTAACAGCGAAGAAAGCTGGGCAACGGATGTGCTGGTGGAGGTGATGGCAGCGTAAGGCACACCGCTCCCGACTCGCTGTCGGGAGCGGTGTGCGTCAGGTGGTACGTTTACCGGTAATCACATCGATAAATTCCTGTACCTGCCGTTGCTTACGCGCGGACAGTTTGCACACCCGACGCAGCGACTGCAATAACGCGGGTTCTTCCGGCTCCGGCAGTTTTGTCGTTAGCACAATGCAGCCGGGCATTACTTTGACATCGAATCTACAGCCGGTAGCGAAACCGGCGGCTTCCAGCCACTGGCCTTTCATAATAATTGCCGGAACATGCGTGTAATCCGGATAACGACTCGCATAAGTGACGGTACCCAGACGATTATTTGCCGGGGAGACTTCTGGATCGCACGGATCTGCAATAGAATGAACGGTAGTCATGATAGCTATTTCCTATGAATAGTGATTGTGATGAGCGATATGGCCGTGTTCCCGCACGGCCATATCGCGCTAAATACCTGTGCATATCATCAGTAAATAAAAGAAAAGTCCAGCTGAAAATAGACTGTAATGGGAATGTTCAGGAATAAACTGGATATATTTTTGATGGTTATGATTGCGGGAAAATAATATACACAAAATCATTCGAGTTGCATCAAGGCGGCAAGAGAACGAGTCCCCAGGAGCGTATATAAATACGTGACTGGGGTGAGCGAACGCTGCCAACGCCGAGGCAACTTGAAGGATGAAGTGTAAAAAAGCGCACCGGTGAGGTGCGCTTGAAATAAGCGTCAGGCTTTTTTACGCGAGGTTTTTTTACCGCCGCTGGCGGCGCGTTCGGCCTTGATTTTCTCCAGCAAGGCGGCGGCGCTGTTTTCACCGCTGATGAGATCCGGGTTTTCCGCACGCCACTGGGCGGTAAGCTCGCCGCGGAAGGCTTTTGCCAGGATCGACTGGGTGAGGCTGTTGACGCGGGTTAGGGCGCTGTTGACCTGTTTTTCGATGGTGTCGGCGTAGGCGAAGAGTTGTTCGATGCGACGGACGATTTCAGCTTGTTCTTGGAGTGGTGGTATATTTACGATAGCTTGTTTAACCAATTCACTTCTAATGTTTTGGACGACCCCACCCACAGCTAAACTTGAGAACTGTGTTTGGAGTTGTGATGACGACAACAGGTAATAAAAATAGTTCTTATCGATATTTTCAGGTAGGCGTAAAATAAACCATCCATCATGAACATAACCTTCTATTTCAACTATGTATGCCCTGCCAAGAGACATTGAATTTGAAAGTATAAAATCACCAGGAGTTACTTTTCTGGATTTCTTAGAGCCTTCTCTTGTTATTCTTTCTTTAGTTGAACGTATATATTTCTCGCCTTCTTTTGTATCGCCAATTTTTATCCAGTTAACACCATTCTCATCGGTGGTGATATAATCTTTAATTGGTCTTGGCGAACTGCCTCGATCTATAGTTACCAATTCTCCAAGAGTGTAAGATTTCCATATAGTTTGTAAATCAGTTAATTTTCTCCATTTATCTGTCAACCTACCACTAATAGCAGCAGTCAAAATAGCCTGACGAAAACGTTTCAGGATTTGCGGGATTTGCTCAAGACGTGCTTTGGTGCTGTCTACCTGCGCCAGCAGCGTATCGAGTTTTTCGGCGATGATTTTTTGTTCAGCGAGCGGTGGTAGAGGAAACTTATAGGATTGAACATCACTAGACTTTGCCGCTGGGTACAATGCTCCCTGAACTAACCCTGAAATTGAATCAATAAAATGACGTGAGCGAACCAGTGCAAAAATGTATCGACTCTCTACCAGAGTTGGCCGAATAACCTCGAAGCCGGTTGAGGCAATTTGTTCATCATATTTTTCGCTGACTAAAGCGACAGCATTTAAATTCGGTCTTGTTAGCGAAACAATGATGTCATGTGCTTTAATCTCTTTTCTTGCCCGGCTTGGAGCATCTTTACCAGTAAGGTGTTGAGGGTTTTCAATTACCTTGAGTTCACGATTTATGCTACCAATATCAACATAGATGAATTGCTCGCTTTCATCAGGTACTCGTTGTGAACATTTAACCGAGATATCTCCGATGGTTGTGTTTACCCACCCCTCTGGCAATTTCCCCGCACTCATTCCTTCACCTCGCCAAATTCAGCATTCAGCAACTGACGCTGCGCATCTGCCTCATCCCCCGCGCCCAGTTCGCGCATCAGCGCATCCAGCTCGCCCAGCGCCTGCACCAGCTCGCTCATCGCTTCTGCCGCCAGCACATCCGGTTCCGGCAAGCTGTCGGCGTCAATGCTGTCCTTATCCTTCAGCCAGGAGATATCCAGCGAATCGGATTTTGCGCTGCGGATCCACTCGCGGCTGAACTTACGCCAGCGGCTGGTGGCCTGGTGCTGATCGGTGTTTTTGTTCTCTTCGCTGTCGGCGACTTCGCTCTCTTCGGCGTTAAAGCTCCACTCGCCTTCGGTGCGCGGGCTTAAGCCGTGCGGGTCCACACCGTAGACGGTTTCAAACGGCTGCAGGTGCTGCTCAGTAAACGGCGTGCGCTTGCCGAAGCTCGGCATATTAGTCCGCAGGTCATACACCCACACGTCGTCGGTGCAGTTTTTATCCTGATTGGGATTGGCTACCGTGCCTTTGGTAAAGAACAGCACGTTGGTTTTGACGCCCTGAGCGTAAAAGATGCCGGTCGGCAGACGCAGGATGGTGTGCAGATGACATTTGTCCATCAGGTCGCGACGAATATCGGTACCCTTGCCGCCTTCAAACAGCACGTTATCCGGCACGACTACTGCTGCACGGCCGCCGGGGCGCAGGGTTTCGATAATATGCTGCATAAAGCACAGCTGTTTGTTGCTGGTCGGGTGGACGAAGGTGCGGGTAATGTTGGTGCCCGCGGCGCTGCCAAACGGTGGGTTGGTGGCGACGATATCGGCCTGCGGTAAATTCTCGCCGTCGCTGCCCAGCGTGTTCCCCAGACGGATGGCGCCGCCGTGGTCGAGGTTGCCTTCAATATCGTGCAGCAGACAGTTCATCAGCGCCAGACGACGGGTGCCGGGCACCAGTTCGAGGCCGATAAACGCGCGGTGGATCTGGAAATCCTGGGTATCGCCGTCAAGGTCATCCAGATCGTGAGTCTGTGATTTCACGTAACGGTCGGCTTCAATCAAAAAGCCCGCCGTACCCGCAGCCGGGTCTTGTACCACTTCACGCGGCTGCGGCTTCAGCAGATGGATAATGGTTTTGATCAGCGGACGCGGGGTGAAGTACTGGCCCGCGCCGGATTTGGTTTCGTTGGCGTTCTTCTGCAGCAGCCCTTCGTACATATCGCCGAAGTCATCGCGGGACTTGCCGTGGTTGCCATTGTACCAGTCCAGCGCGTCCATATAGCTGACCAGTTCAGTCAGCTGTTTAGGCTGTTCAATGGTGGTGCTGACATTATGGAATACCGCCTGCACCAGCTTTTTCTCATCTGAGCCTAACTGAACCAGCAGGTTACGGTAGAACTGCATCTGATCCTGACCAATACGGGATTTCAGGTCATCCCAGCGGTAGCCTTCCGGCAGGTAGTCCGCTTCCTGGCCGGTTTCTTTACACATTTTCAAAAACAGCAGCGAGGCGAGTTCATTGACGTAGTTTTGATAGGAGACGCCGCCGTCGCGCAGGTTGTCGCACAGTTTCCACAGCTTGGCGACCAGATCGTTATTGTTCATTGAAGATCCCATTTGACATGGCGACCACCATTGTGGGTCGCAAAAGTGATTGAGCGTTTCAAATGCCTGATGGCGCTTCGCTTATCAGGCCTACACGTAACCCTGTAGGCCGGATAAGGCATCGCCGCCATCCGGCGAAAACGGGGATGATACCCTCTTAAGCCAGTTCGTCCCAGATGTAATCGCTGAACTTATCCAGCACGCTGTCGAGGTTGTCGTCAAAGGTGCGTTGTAACATTGGCTTACCGCCGCGGCGGTGGAAATTGCCGGTTTTGAACACGTCGTCGTCGAGCACCACTTTCTCTTTTAGCGCCTGCGCTAAACGGTCGAGCCAGCTTAGCTGTTCGTCGCTCCAGTCGTTCTCGCCTTTGATACGCGCCAGCGCGTGGTCGACACGTTCGTCGAACGGTTTGAGCGCATCGCCCACCGCCGCACGACGGATATGGCCAATCAGCCTGGCGGCGATATCCTGATTGCGCGTTGCTTTCCACGCGCTGCGCAGGGAGGACTCTTCAAAATGCTGGCGGTCAAACCACTCCTGCAATTCCACCAGCCCTTTACGGGTGAGGTCGCGCGGGCGATTGATCACCGCCTGCAGCGCCGGCTGGGCGTTAGGAGCGTGTTGCACCAGCGCATCGAAGGCTTCGAGGAAATCCTGCGGCGTGTCGTAATCGCCGTACAGCGATTTGACGCTTACCACCTCATCGTCAATATCGAGGAAAATAGGGGCCTCGCGCAGGGCGTTGATATCGGTTTTAAGCCTTTCGAGGCGGGCGATAAAGCCGGGAAGCTTATTGAAAATCTCGGCGCTCCAGTGCGGCCCTTTTTCCCGCAGGCGTGAGGCCAGGCCGCCGAAGTTAACGCCCGCGGCATCCAGGCATAGCTCGTCCAGGCGGCGGACCTGCTTATCCACCGTTTCGCTGCGATCGCGGTTATAGGTGGCGAGGCCGATGATTCGCTGCAGCTTGGCGACCAGCTGTTCATGGCTGTGTTCGGCAAAACTGCGGCCATCCGCTTCGATGGTTTTGTAGGTTTCTGAGTCGGTAATTTCGTTGACCAGCGTTTGCAGTTCCACCTGCGGACGCACAACCACCGGACGCATGGTGTCGACGCTTTCCAGCGAGCTGTAGATATCGACGCAGTCGAAAATCTTAAAGCTGGTTTTCCCTACTGACGGGCACAGACGCGTGGCGCGCCCCTTCATCTGCTCGTAGAGAATGCGGCTTTTGACTTTGCGCAGGAACACAATATTACAGATAGACGGAATATCCACGCCGGTGGTCAGCAGATCGACGGTGACCACGATATTCGGCAGCCGCTCTTTGTTGAAGCGGACGATCATGCTTTGCACTTTCTTCGCGTCTTTATCGGCGTCACCAGTGATCTTGATGATCGCGTCGTGTTCCAGCTGCGGGTACTTTTTCTTAAACGCGGTGCGCAGCTCGTCCACCACCATATCGGCATGGGCGTTGGTGACGCAGAACACCAGCGTTTTTTGCTGCCCGGTGGGATCCAGGTATTTGGTCAGCTCACCGCATACCGCGCGGTTAAACGCCGGGATCACCAGGCCACGGTTAAAATCAGCGACCTCAAAATCCTGATCGTCAGCCAATGTGTCGTTGATCAGCTCGCCCTGCGGGTTCAGGCGTTCCACCTGTTCACCCTCGGAAAGATAGACCCCATCCTGCGCGTTGCGGGTGACGATCTTAATCGGCGGATCCTGGTCAATCAAGTAGCCGTCGATCACCGCCGTACGGTAGGTGTAGCGGTAAACCGGCTCGCCGAAAATATCGACCGTGTGCAGCGCTGGCGTGGCGGTCAGGGCAATTTTTACCGCATCGAAGTGATCGAGAATGCGACGGTAGGCGGAAACGTAATCCAGCTGACTGCGGAACTGCAGCTCGCCTTCGGTCTGCTCTTTATCGAGAATGTAGCCGCGGTGCGCTTCATCGACGACGATACAGTCGTAGCGGCCGACTGGCATCGGTTCATCAGATTGCAGCGTGCGTTTGACCAGTGACTGCACCGTGGCGACGTGAATTTTGGTGCTGTCTTCCGGGAATTTGTCGGTCAAGCCTTTGATATCAAAAATGCTGTTAAAGGTATCGCCGTTAATGCGTGTGTCTTCAAACGACCCCAGCGCCTGCTCGCCGAGCGAGCGACGGTCGACTAGGAACAGCACGCGTTTGAAACGCTGCGACTGGATCAGGCGGAACATCAGGGCGATGGCGGTACGGGTTTTACCGGTACCGGTCGCCATCGCCAGCAGAATTTCTTGCTGGCCGTTAACGATAGCCTTTTCTACCGCACGGACGGCATCTTCCTGGTAATAGCGCAGGCCGAGTTCGCTCATTCCGGGGTTTTCAGCAAACCACTGGTTTTGTTTCTGCGGGTCGCTGCCCAGCATATCCAGCAGCTCTTCCGGGCGATGCCATTCCGGCAGCGCTTTTGACATGTTGGTGGTGTGGCGGACGTCGCGATACCAGATGCCGCTTTTGGTCTTCATCGCCGCGCGGTATTCGCGCCCGTTGGTGGAGTAGCAGAAAGGGATTTTAAAGCGCTGTTTACCGCTGGTGTCCTGCCAGCTGATTTCATACTCGGGCACGGCTTCGTGTACGTCGTCGGGAGCGTAGTGCTCCAGCAGCGTGTCGCGTAAGAAGGCGTTATCGAAGTATTTGCTGTAGCGGTAAGATTCATTGAGCTTGCTGGGTACATCGGTATTTTTGCGTTTAGCTTCAACGACGGCAATGGGCTTAAGGCCAACGAACAGCACGTAATCGGCAAAGCCTGTTTTACCCGTTTCATCTGTACCGGTCGGCCATTCGGCTATCGCTTTGTTGACGCCGGGTTCCGGGCGAGCGCCTTTGGCAAAGCGTAACGTTTTGCTATCAGCCTGCCAGCCCGCTTTACGCAACTGGGCGTCAATCAGGAAGCGACTCTCTTCTTCGCTGAGATTCAGCGTGCGCTTGATAGCCTGGTCGGTGATCTCTTTGTGATAGGCCTTACGTTCCTGCTCGGTCTGTTTTGCTAACTCGGCATTTTTGGCAGCGAGCTGTGCTTCCAGGGCAGCCACGCGGGCTTTGGTCTGGGCTTCGGTTTCCTGCTGTTTGCCCTCAAGGATGGCAATGTAGCCGTTGAGCGCAACCAGTCTTTGCTGCTGAGCTTCCAGCTCGGCCTGGCTGTGTACTTTTTCCTGTGTCTGCTGCTCCAGCTGTTGTTTGAGAGTGAGAACCTCGGCGTGGTAGCGATCCTCGCCGTGTTCAGGCATCACAAACGTTGGCACCGGGAAATCGTAATCTTTGGTCACCAGCCGGTAGTACCAAACGGCAAGACGGAATCCGAGGCGCAGACACATCTGGGCATCATCGAGATCGTTATGGTATTCGTGAACGGCCTGATTACCGATACGGCGCAGCTTATGGAAAACGGAAAGAATGCTGTCGTCAATGAAGGCGATTTTGCCCAGCTCACGCAGCAGGTCGTGCTGGTTTTCGCAGGGAGGAATATCCAGTAATAACCCCAGGTGTTTGGCCGTCGCTTCGCCAAACATGCGCATTTTTACCAGTGTCGTATTCGGGTCGTCGGGGTAGTTGTTTTCCGCCGCGCAGGCAATGGCGTAAGTGAAATCGTTTACGCCTTTCAGGAAATCGAAGTTGGATTTGTTCATGCACGTTCCGCGTTCAGGCCAGCCTTTGGGATGCTGACGTATTAGGATAATCCGTTAATGGAGGAGGCATCAGTGCATGCTACCTCTCTCCAGTTGTACATTCAATCGTCAGAATTTAATGTAACTCACTATTTTGTAAGTATGTTATCAACTTCCTGCCCCACTTATTGTTCTGTGTTTAACAGGCAGTACTCACTTGTTCCTGTTTTTGTGCTTTTTTCATTAAGGTTTTTAATGCCTCAATAGTGAGTGAGGGTTTTTGTCTGTGGATCATGGCATGGCAATTGGGGCAGACAGGGCGAAGGTCTTTTACGGGATCCAGTTTGTAGCGCTCTCCAATATCAGACAGCGGAGTAATATGGTGGACGTGAATATAGTCCTTCCCGGTTTCACCATATGTTTCCTCAAAATCCATATTGCACACGCTGCACTGACAGCCGTAATGATCTATGCATTTGTCTCTTGCCGTTTTACTACGTTCGTATTTGTTTACTTTGATTTGCTTTACGGCACCTTCGTAAAAGGTTTCTGGAACATCATCTGGATAATCGATATTTAATCGGGTGGAAAGCGATTCTGCCTTTTTGATGCCATCTGGCGTGAGCTTCCAGACACCAAGGCCTGATTCTTTTGCATTGTGGAGATACTTGTAGTCAACAAGCTTTTTTCTCGCCCATTGGACCATGTTGTTCCATTGAGGGCGATTAGTATCATCAGGGAGTAACATGTTCATTTCTTCGTTTGTCAGGCCGAACTCTTTGCCCAACGGCTCGTAACATGAGGAGGAACTTACTTCTCCCCCTCTGGTGTAAATATTTAAAAGCAGGGGGATTTCTATCTCTTTATAACTTGGAAACGACATGTTGATCACCATCAATGGATTAATATTTTTATGTCCTGAAAACTTCTTGTTGATGCCACTCAATAAATTTGTCTTGAGGATAGTCCTCTTTATTTTTTGGAAGATGAATCTGAACTCCTGAAAAGTCCCAAAATAGCCTGGAGACAATATTACTGCCATTTACTGCAGACGAAATTCGTACCCGCATACTTTCATCCAGCCCAATCGAACCTTTATCAAAGGCTTTATGATGAATTGCACACAGCGCCAGGCCGTTTGAAATCTCGCATGGGCCGCCGTGCTGTTTCCATTTGATATGGGCGGCTTCCAGGGCGACTGAGGTGCTGTCGTGGCGCATATTGAAGCCGCAGATGGCGCATTCATAGTTATAGGCACGCAGAACCTGCTGGCGGAACAATGGGGCCCGCTGTTTGCGGATTTGCAGGATATCAAATCCCAGTTCATCCGCGATCTCTTCCTGGATGCTTTCGGTGAAGTGAGCCTCGAGAATTTGCTGTGCCAGGGTGTTAATGAGGTTTTTGCTCTTTTTCAGCAGGGCAAAATGCTGTTCATCAAAACCTCCGGCAACGTTATGCGTCACCAGTTCTCCGGCGGGGGGCTGTTTGCTGCTGCCGGATGTTGAGCAATGCTCGGCGTTTTGTAGTTCCCAGAACCTATCTCCCTGTAAGCGCCAGAAGGGCATATCGGGGCGGTACTGCGCGCGCTGTGGCCCAAATCGCTCCAGCAGGCTATGCAACGAGTCGCGAACTTCCGACCCGTAGTCAAACAGGCGACCGTGACCCTGCTGATACCCCGCCAGCACGTGAAGCAGCAGTAGGGGCTTGTGCGGCGCGCGCTGCTCGCCTTTACGCCAGATGGTGATGTCGGCAATTGCCTGTTGCAGGGATTTACTGGAAGTCATTGATTTCATTTTCGGGTAAATAATTGCGATGATGCTCGCAAAATATCACTTAATCAAGCATTGCTGTGTCTATTTCGGCCAACACTAAAAACAATATTCATTATCGAATTCGCAGATTAAATGAAAAACTTTTTTCGCCATATTATTTTTTAGTTATTCATGCTTATTCATAGGGGGGGGTATAAGAATAAACCTTGCTTTAGTAAGTGTTATTTTTCTAACTATACGAAAAGAAAAGATTATTTCCTGGGGTGTTATGCTGGTTTCTGCTTGTTAATAAAAGCAATATCGGTAATTTGAAGTGTTGGGTTTATCATATTTTAAATATGCATTACATTCCCTTTATATTTTTGAATGTTTGGCAGAAATAGGATGCTCGGTTCCCAATACACAGAGCGAAATAGATATGGGTGAAGATAAAAATTATTCCCTTTGACGAAACGGTCTACGGATACACCACATTAAAAAAGGCGCCAGTGGGCGCCTTTATACCTGACCATCAGCCCTCTGGCTTTGCGAGATGGATAAGCGTGTCGACACGAGCGGGGGAGAGCGGTTCGCGCGGCTGCGGCAGCGGCCAGCCGTACAGCCAGCGGGCGCTGGTGGCGCAGACTTTCCCCTGACAGGCCCCCATTCCACAGCGTGAGGCGAGCTTTGCAGCCTGCCAGCTTTCGGCGTTTTGCACGTCGCCACAACGAATATCCTCACAACGGCAGAGTAGCGTATCCGCGGTGGTCGCGGCTTTTAGCGACTCCGGCAGCGCAAACGTCGTATGCAACGCCTGGGCAAAACGCTGCCAGCGGGTGCGCGCGGAGATGGCGCTTTGGGCCTTTTGCGGACAATTTGCGGCGGCGTAGCCGGCAATTTCTCCCTCGGCTAACGCCAGCTCGCTGCCGCCAAAGCCGGTGCATTCTCCTGCCGCATAGATATCCTGCACGCTGGTGCGTTGCTCCGCGTCGACCCAAATAGCCTGATTTTCTGTTTTGCAGCCAAAGATTGCGGCAGGTTCTATATTCGGTACCAGCCCATAGCCAATGGCCAGCCTGTCGCAGACGATCTCCCGGGTTTGCCCCTGGTGGCGCACGGTCACTGACTGCAGACAGGTATCACCCTGCGCTTGGATGACCTGGCTTGCCGGATGATAGCGGGCTGGAAAGAGCTCGCCGAACTGACGCAATTTTTCAGGCCAGCGCCATAGCCCGGTTGCGAAACGGGCCAGTGCGCTCATCGGGGCCTGTTCGATGATGGCGACAATATTCCCGCCAGCGCGTTTCACTGTACTGGCGACCGCCAGCAGAAGAGGACCGCTGCCTGCAATGACCACGCGTTCCCCCTTGAGTTGCAGGCCATGTTTTATCTGCGCCTGCAGGCCTCCGGCCCCCGTCACATTGGGTAGCGTCCAGCCGGGAAAAGGCAGCGAGAGTTCTCTGGCGCCGCAGCATAAAATCAGCCGCTGCCAGCGGATTTCGCCGCAGTCGCCTGCGGTTTCAAAGACTACGGAATGTGGGGTGGGGCGGGCAATTAGCCGGGCACCGCTCAGCAGTGTGATGTTGGGATGTTCAGCTACCGCCTGACGAAGCCGCCTGGCGTGCCGGGGGAGCGAAACCTGCGGCCCGTCGCGCCAGATTTGCCCGCCGGGGCGCGGGTTATCATCAAGGATTATCACCAATTTTCCACAGCGTGCGGCAGCCAGTGCCGCCGACAATCCGGCAGGCCCTGCGCCAAGGATCAGGATCTCACTGTCAACGCTTTGCATGATGGCTCCTTTCAATCACCATTTCGGGCTGGCATTCCGTCTGGCAGGCCAGTACCCGGTGCCCGTTCACCGTGACGCGGCACTCCTGACACACCCCCATTCCGCAGAAGGGCGCGCGCAGTTGACCACTCACCGAACGACGGGTCACGCCGTTGCCCACCAGGACCAGTGCTGCTGCAATACTCATTCCGACGGGAACCTCACAGGTCTGGCCGTCGATAATTACGTTCAGGGTTGTCATGCGATGGCCTCCTGCTTGTGCAGGCGAGCGGGGAGCCAGGCATCCGGGGACACCGCCGGGCGCTCGCCAAGGATCTGGGCGCAAAGTAACTCGGCGGTTGCTGGCGCGGTTGTGACGCCCAGTCCTTCATGTCCCAGCGCCAGCCAGATACCCGGACGCGCAGGATGTGGGCCAATCAGCGGGTTGCCGTCAGCCGATGCCGCGCGAAAACCACTCCAGCAACGGATGATATTTAGCGTCTCCAGAGAGGGTAAAAAATGGCGCGCTCGCGCCAGCATCTGTGCCAGCAGGGGGAGGTCAACCTCGCGGTCGGTGTTATCAAACTGGCGGGAGGAGCCAATCAGCAACTGTCCGGTGGGGCGTGGCTGAATGTTAAATGCCACTGAGGTGCCGCCTGCATGGGCGCTGGCACCGTATCCCAACTCTACCAGCTGGTGGCTGAGCAAGGGGCCGTAGCGGTCGGTGATCGCCAACTGACCTTTTTTGGGTCTGAGCCAGTTTTCACCCAGCAGCGTGTTGGCACCCAGACCGCTGGCGATGACGATGGCGCGCGCGCGCAGTCGTTTGCCGCTGTGTAGGGTGACGTAAGGGGCATCAACAGTGAGGGCGCTATCCCGAAGGTGCGTTAGATCGGCATCGTTAATAAACCAGCGGGCGACGTTTGGGGCGTAAACTATCCCGTCGCCGGGGACCCACAGCCCGCCAGTGAGTCCGGTGGTGAGCAGCGGTTCGCGCGCGGCAAGCCGATCGCGGGTCTGCATTTCGCTGACAACCTGGTATTGTGCCATTCGTTGTTTTTTTTCTTCTGCCAGCGCAAGCTCTTGCGGCGTTTCCGCCAGCCACAGCGTGCCGCATCCGCGCCAGGCACAGCTTTCCGGCATCCGGGGTGTCAGTTTGCGCCAGCTTGCCAGAGACCAGGCGGAGAGTGCGAGCTCCGCAGGATCGTCATCCATGCACACCAGGTGACCCATACCCGCCGCCGTCGCGCCCGCATTGCCGTCATCGACCAGCGTGACTCTCTGTCCGCGAGCGGCCAGTTGCCAGGCGCAGGCGGCCCCGATAATCCCGGCACCGATGACGATGACGTCACTTTCGATCACAGCGAGATCCCCCAGCAGAACGGATCTTCAGGATTGAGGATCAGCTTGTTATCACCACAGACCCATGCCTCTCCGCGGATCGTCGGGACGATCTTGTCGCCATGCGGCACGAAATGCGCCGTAAATTCGCTGCCGATGATGCTCGCCTGCCGCCAGGATTCTCCGGATTTGAGTTTTCCGTCCTCTGCCAGACAGGCCAGCTTAGCGCTGGTGCCGGTGCCGCAGGGCGATCGATCCCAGGCTTTACCGGGGCAGAGTACAAAGCTGCGGCTGTCCGCGCGATCATCTTCTGCAAACAGTTCGATGTGATCGATAATGCCGTCATGTTCGCCACGGATGCCTGCACGATCTAACCCTTCACGGATTGCCCATGCGTACTCCGTCAATTCAGGGATCTTTTCCGGCGAGACCGCGAACGGATGATCGTTGACGAGGAAGAACCAGTTGCCGCCCCAGGCGATATCACCCGTTACCGTACCGTGGATGGTTTCAACCTGTACCTGCTTACGCCAGCGGTAGGCCGGCACGTTTTCGACCGAGACGCTGCCGTCTTCGTGCAGCGCGGCGGTCACATCGCCCACCGGCGTTTCAATCAGATGTTTACCGGGTTGAATGCGTCCAAGCCATGCCAGCGAGGCAATCAGCCCGATGGTGCCGTGACCGCACATGTTCAGAAAGCCGCAGTTGTTAAAGAAGATAACTCCCGCCGTGGCCTGTGGCGAAACCGGTTCACAGAGCAATGCACCGACCAGAACGTCGTTACCGCGTGGCTCAAGAATAATGGCTTTACGCCAGTCGTCGTAGTCGCGGGAAAAGCGCTCGCGACGCTCGCTCATGTTCCCCGTTCCCAGATCCGGAAAGCCGTCGATGACCAGGCGAGTGGGTTCACCGCCGGTGTGAGAATCAATCACTCTCAGTTCACTGTACTGTGCTGTCATAGGATCTCCGGAAAGTTAATATTATGTTGCTAAATGCTGACGCAAGCTTTGCATCCCTGCTTGATCGCTTTCGTCACCGTAAATGACGAAATCAGCATAATGGCCGCTGTCATCGTTAAGGCGATATCATATTTATTTGTTATTAATCATTTTGTTAGTGGTGTGGTAAACCAAAAAAGGCAACCACGCCAGTGGCTGGAAAAGGGGAAATTATAAATCTACGGCAGGATCGCAAAACGCAGTAAGGATGCTTGCTGAGTTAACGAAAAGTTAATAAATATTCAGATCACTAATCGGGAGGAAGCGTGATGTCCTGTGTGATTAATGATGTGCGGGCCCCGTCGCCGGTGCCTGAAGTGGCTGAACTTAGCCAGATATGTGAGGGGTTGGCGCGTCAGCGTCCGGACAATATCCAGACGTTGCTCCATGCGATGGCATTGATTGCGCCGCTGCTCAATGCTATTCCGAATGTGGTCTTTTTTATCAAAGATGTGCAGGCCCGCTATTTGATGGTCAATATGACCCTGGCACGTCGCTGCGGGTTTAAGACGGTGGTTTCTCTGCTGGGTAAAACCTCTGCCGATGTTTTCCCTTCAGCGCTTGGGCTGGGCTATACCGAGCAGGATATGCGGGTGCTGCGCGAAGGGGTAACGCTGCGCGATCAGCTGGAAATGCATCTCTACAACGGTCGTGAACGCGGCTGGTGTTTGACCCAGAAGCTGGCGCTGCGGGATGCGCAGGGCCAGGTCATCGGTATGGCGGGGATTTCACACGATCTGCAGGAAGCGCAGGCGCGTCACCCGGCGTGGCAGCGGCTGGCGATCGTCGACGATCATATCCGCAACCATTATCACCGTCCCATCGCGATGGAGGAGTTAACCGCCCTGAGCGGCATGTCGGTGGCGCAAATTGAGCGCTACTGTAAGCGTATTTTTCATCTCACGCCGCGCCAGATGATCCACAAAGTTCGGCTGGAAAAAGCCACCGAACTGCTGGCGGGCGATACGCCGATTACCGATATTGCGTTGCAGTGCGGTTATACCGATCACAGCGCGTTTAGCCGCCAGTTTAAGGCGATGACGGGCTCTACGCCGCGTGATTTTCGCATTACGCTTGCCGGGTAAGACACACTCACTGTGCTAATTTCGTCATCAAAGAGGAAGAAAACCACCAAGCAGTCGGTCGCCTGAAACGTCAATCTGTCAGTGAATATTCACCATTCATTCACTTTAAATTAACAAATTGACGACAAGGAACCGAACATGAGCAAGAAAGCCATTCACTGGAGCGGTGTATTCCCGGCAGTCAGCACCCAGTTTCGTAGCGATTATTCCCTGGATCTGGATGCCACCCATACGGTGATGAAAAACCTGGTCAAGGATGGTGTTTCTGGCCTGGTGGTGTGCGGCAGCGTGGGGGAGAACACCTCTCTGACCACGCAGGAAAAGCTGCAGATCATCGAAGTAGCGAAAGATGCAGCGGGCGGTCAGATCCCAGTCATTGCGGGGGTGGCCGAATTCACCACCGCGTTTGCACAGAAGATGGCGAAAGAGGCAGAGCGCGTAGGCGTCGACGGTATTATGGTGATGCCTGCGCTGGTGTATTCCTCAAAACCGCATGAAACAGCGGCCCACTTCCGCAGTGTGGCTACGGCTACCGACCTGCCTATCATGGTGTACAACAACCCGCCGATTTACAAAAACGACGTGACGCCGGATATCCTGGCGACGCTTGCCGACTGCGACAACATCGTCTGTTTCAAAGACTCCTCCGGCGATACCCGCCGTTTTATCGACCTGCGTAACTCTGTTGGCGACCGCTTTGTGCTGTTCGCTGGGCTGGATGATGTGGTGGTCGAGAGCATTGCCGTTGGGGCGGAAGGCTGGATCTCCGGAATGTCGAACGCCTTCCCGCGTGAAGGGGAGACGTTGTTCCGCCTGGCGAAACAACAGCGTTATGAGGAAGCGATGGCGCTTTACCGCTGGTTTATGCCGTTGCTGCATCTGGATGCGCGCCCGGATCTGGTGCAGTGCATCAAGCTCTGTGAAGAATTGCTGGGGCGTGGCAGCGCCA
Source organism: Citrobacter portucalensis (assembly GCF_002042885.1). Classification (GTDB taxonomy): domain Bacteria; phylum Pseudomonadota; class Gammaproteobacteria; order Enterobacterales; family Enterobacteriaceae; genus Citrobacter; species Citrobacter portucalensis. Next base: position 167,528 of record NZ_MVFY01000004.1, on the reverse strand, counting down.
TTACCCGTCCACCGCGTCTGGCGCTGGAAGGGGATACCCGTGCGCAAGTGGTGGCGATTGTTGAGAAGGCGCTGGCGACCCGTCCACAGCTGCCGGATGTTGGCCTTTAAGTAAAGGAGTGATGATGACGCGACCTCTCTCTGTTTCGGGTCAGCAGTTTATCGCCGGACGCCGCGTGGCAAGCGGTGAGGCGACGCTGCCAAGCCTGCGTGCCGCTGACGGCAAGCTGACCGGATACCATTTTTACCCGGCCTCTCATGAGGAGGCCGCCGCCGCGGCGGAGGCGGCTGACCAGGCGTTTCCTGTCTATTCACAGACAGCGCCAGACGTGCGTGCCCGCTTTCTCGACACCCTTGCCGACGAGCTGGATTTGCTCGGTGAGGATTTTTTCGCCATAGCCCACCAGGAAACGGCGCTGCCGCTGGCGCGGTTACAGGGAGAGCGCACCCGTACCAGTAATCAGCTGCGCATGTTTGCCGGGGTGCTGCGTCGGGGCGATGCCTTTGGCGTACGCATTGATACCGCACTCCCTGACCGCCAGCCGCTGCCGCGCCCGGACCTGCGTCAGTATCTGACCGCGCTTGGCCCGGTGGCGGTGTTCGGGGCCAGCAATTTTCCGCTGGCCTTTTCTACGGCGGGAGGCGATACCGCATCCGCGCTGGCGGCGGGTTGTCCGGTGGTGGTGAAAGCCCATCCCGGACATATGGCGACGGCGGAATTGACTGCCCAGGCGATTGTGCGTGCGGTCGCGGCATCTGGCCTGCCTGCGGGCGTTTTTAACATGATTTTCGGCACCGATATTGGCGCGGATCTGGTTCGCCATCCGGCGATTCAGGCGGTGGGTTTTACCGGTTCGCTGCGCGGCGGTAAGGCGCTCTGGCAGCTGGCGCAGCAGCGTCCGCAGCCGATCCCCGTCTTTGCGGAAATGTCGGCCATTAACCCGCTGATTATTCTGCCGCAGGCCGTCGCCACGCGGGCAGAAACGCTGGCCAATGAGCTGGTGTCCTCTTTCACTTTGGGATGTGGGCAGTTTTGTACCAAGCCGGGGCTGATCCTTGTCTTACGCGGCGAGGGTATGTCCCGCTTCACGCAGGCGCTGAAGGTCGCGGTTGACCAGGCACCGGCACAGATCATGCTGAATGCCCCGACGCTTGCCCATTATGAAGAGGGTATCAGCGCGCTTGAGGCACATCCGCATATTCAGCGTCTGGCTGGGTCTGATGAATCGGTTATCGGCCGCGCGCAGGCCCGGTTGTATCAGGCTCCGGCTTCGCTGCTGCTGGCACAGGATCCGCTGCTACAGCAGGAGGTGTTTGGCCCGCTGGCGGTGTTGGTCGAGGTGGCCGATGAGGCGGAGTTGCAGTCCATTTTGCGTGTGATTCCGGGCCAACTGACGGCTACTGTGCACGCTGAATCTGATGATGGGCCGCTGGCGCAGCGCCTGCTGCCAGCCCTCACTGAAAAAGCGGGACGCGTTTTGTTTAACGGTTATCCAACCGGTGTCGAGGTTTGTGATGCCATGGTGCACGGTGGTCCGTGGCCTGCCACCACCGATGCTCGCGGTACCTCGGTAGGGACGCAATCCATCGACCGTTTTTTACGCCCGGTATGCCTGCAAAATGTGCCTGCCGCGCTGCTTCCGCCTGCTGTCCAGGATGACAACCCTCTGAACCTGCTGCGCCTGATTAACGGGCAGTGGACCCGGGAAGCCATTTCCCCCTCTGTTGACTGAAGGGCATGACCATGACGATTCACTCTACGCACCAAACACAGGCCCGCGTTGCTGAGGTGGGTAAATTTAAAAAGCAGCTAACGCTAACCGACCTAACGTTTATTGGGCTTGGGGCTATCTTCGGTTCCGGCTGGCTGTTTGCCGCAAGCCATGTGGCATCGATTGCCGGACCTGCGGGCATTGCCTCGTGGGTCATCGGCGGGATTGCCGTTCTGCTGTTAGGGATTGTCTATTGTGAGCTGGGCGCGGCACTGCCTCGTGCCGGGGGGATTATCCGTTATCCGGTCTTTTCCCACGGTGAGTTGATGGGGTATCTGCTTGGATTTATTACGCTGATTGCGTTTTCAAGCCTCATCTCCATAGAGATTGTTGCTGCGCGGCAGTATGCGGCAGCATGGTTCCCGATGCTGACTCAAACTGGTTCAAGCGACCCAACGTTGCTGGGATGGGTGGTGCAGTTTTTGCTGCTGTGTTTGTTCTTCGGGCTGAATTACTACAGTGTAAAAACGTTTGCCCGTTCCAATAACATCATCAGTATTCTGAAATTTTTGGTGCCGCTAGCGGTCGTTGTGACGCTATTTACCTTTTTCAAACCTGAGAACCTGCACGTTCAGGGGATTGCACCCTTTGGTATGTCGGGCGTTGAGGCTGCGATTAGCGCCGGTGGGATCATCTTCGCCTACCTGGGGTTGACGCCAATTATTTCTGTAGCGAGTGAAGTAAAGAATCCGCAGCGTACCATCCCGGTGGCGCTGATTTTATCCGTGGTGCTGTCGACGATTATTTACGTGCTGTTGCAGCTGGCATTTCTTGGCAGTATTCCGACCGAAATGCTGGGTGGCGGCTGGGCGGAGATCAGCAAGCAATTTTCGCTGCCGTACCGGGATATCGCCATTACGCTCGGTATGGGCTGGCTGGCGTTTATGGTGGTGTGCGACGCGATTGTCTCCCCAAGTGGTACCGGCAATATCTACATGAACGCCACGCCGCGCGTGATTTATGGCTGGGCGAAAGCAGGCACCTTCTTTAAGACGTTTACTCACATCGATAAAGAGTCTGGCATTCCGCGTCCGGCGCTGTGGCTGACCTTTGCATTGTCTATCTTCTGGACATTGCCGTTCCCGTCATGGGAACAGCTGATAAGCGTGGTGTCGGCGGCGCTGGTACTGAGCTACGCCATTGCCCCGGTCACGGCGGCGGGGCTACGTCGTAATGCACCGGATTTGCCGCGCCCATTCCGCGTGCGTGCCTTCGGGATTATCGGTCCGGTGTCGTTTGTGATTTCGGCACTGATTGTATTCTGGTCTGGCTGGGGCACGCTGTCATGGCTGCTGGGACTGCAGATTGTGATGTTTGTCGTCTATGTGCTTTGCAAATCAAAAGTGCCGGTACACACCGTGAGTCTGGCGCAGCAGGTGAAATCGTCTCTGTGGCTTATCGCCTTCTACGCGCTGATTATGCTCTTCTCCTGGCTGGGTAGTTTTGGGGGCACAGGGGTGATTGGTCATCCGTGGGATACGGTGGTGGTAGCGGTGATGTCGCTGGGAATTTACTACTGGGGTGAGCGAACCTGTCTGCCGCGGGCTAACTTTACCGGTGATGAAGAAGAGTAAAGGAGTCGGTCATGGAGATGGTAAACCTCTCGTTAACAGAGGCTTATGCGCTGGCATATAAGGTGCTGCGCGGGAACGGATTCAGTGAAGCGCATGCCGTGGCGATCGCGACAAACGTGACCCACGGTGAGCGTGATGGCTGTGCCTCGCATGGTTTGTGGCGGTTGCTGGGGATTGTGGCGACGCGACGTAAAGGAAAGGTGTCACCTGACGCTGAGCCGGTTATCACCGATACCGCGCCGGCCATTGTGAAGGTGGACGCCGGTGGGGCATTTTCCCTGCTGGCATTCGAGCGCGCGCTTCCACTGCTGATAGAAAAGGCGCGCCACAGCGGTATTGCAGCCCTGGCGATTAACCGCTGTGTGCACTTTTCGGCGCTGTTTGCCGACGTTGAGCCGCTCACGGAGGCGGGGCTGGTGGCGCTGGCGACGACGCCCAGCCATGCGTGGGTTGCTCCCGCAGGCGGGACGCAGCCGCTTTTTGGCACTAACCCGATAGCATTTGGCTGGCCGCGTGAAGAAAAATCCCCGTTTATCTTCGACATGGCCACCAGTGCGGCGGCACGGGGAGAGATCCAACTCCATCAACGGGCGGGAAAAGCGGTGCCGGAAGGGTGGGGGATTGACGGTGACGGTCAGGCCACTACCGACGCGCAGGCGATTCTCGACGGCGCGATGTTGACGTTTGGCGGGCATAAAGGGTCGGCACTGGCGGCAATGGTGGAACTGCTTGCCGGACCGCTCATCGGCGATATGACCAGCGCGGAATCGCTGGCGTGGGATAAGGGGGCTGGCGGGTTGCCCTATGGTGGCGAGCTGATTCTGGCCCTGGACCCGGCCCGCTTTCTGGGACAGGAGGCTCCGCAGCATCTGGCACGTGCCGAGAGACTCTTTGCAGATATGCAGCGGCAAGGAGCGCGTTTGCCGGGCGAGCGTCGCTATCATTCCCGTACGCGTACAACTCGTGACGGTGTGGAAATAGCCCATTCGCTGTTCAAGGATATATCTGCGTTAGTGAAATAATTATTGGTATTATCGCGATAACAGGAGGGATGATGTCCCTCCTGTTATACGTTTATATAAATAGTTACTGTGATTAGCGATGCGCAGGTGTTGGCGAACCTTCGTATCGCGCTAATAAAACCCCTGTAAATTTCCCCAGTAATCTTCGGTAAGTCCAGATGTAAATAAGATGAAATAAGCGCGAATAGCATGCTTTTGGAATAAATAGAAAACGCCTTCATCCCAATAAATCCGGTATTATTCATCGTATTTATTCATTATCTTTCACGCGCCTGAATATCCCCACGCTCCAGAAAACAACGCCTGTCGGTATCAGACCAAAAATGCGATCTAACTCACTGAAGCAAATAGCAAACTCTGAAACAACGCTTAATTGTACACTTTGCTTTACACTTTTAGTGATGTGAATCACAAATTTAAACCCGCGAAGTGATCCGACTCTCACAAATTGGGGTGTACTCATTGAGCAATACATTATGAGAACAGCCTGGAAAGTTAAGTTTTCAGTATTTTCCCTCTCCAGTGATATGCAACGGTCAAGGGCAAATCAACACGCAAAAAAAACTTGTTGAATATGAACGGGTAAAAAAATGACGTGTGATTTGCATCACTCACATTTACAGCTTTTTAAATTATTGCCAGTGATTAATGTTGACCGGGCTATTTCCATAATCAATCAAATCTTGCATAGTGCCTCCACATTATTTCTCCCCCTGGCTCAGGAGGCGAATAGTTATATTTCATCAGACTTTATTGATGAACCAGGTATGATTTACTTCACATTAATACGTACATGACCACTGTTACTGGAGAAACAAAATGAATTATCCGGCAGAACCCTTCCGTATTAAAAGCGTTGAAACTGTATCTATGATCCCGCGTGATGAGCGCCTTAAGAAAATGCAGGAAGCGGGTTACAATACTTTCCTGTTAAATTCGAAAGATATTTATATTGACCTGCTGACCGACAGTGGCACCAACGCAATGAGCGACAAGCAGTGGGCCGGAATGATGATGGGTGATGAAGCGTACGCGGGCAGCGAAAACTTCTATCATCTGGAAAGAACCGTGCAGGAACTGTTCGGCTTTAAACATATTGTTCCGACTCACCAGGGCCGCGGCGCAGAAAACTTATTATCACAACTAGCTATTAAACCAGGGCAATATGTTGCCGGGAATATGTATTTCACTACCACTCGTTATCACCAGGAAAAAAATGGTGCGGTGTTTGTCGATATCGTTCGTGACGAAGCGCACGATGCCGGTCTGAATATTGCGTTTAAAGGTGATATCGATCTTAAAAAATTACAAAAACTGATTGATGAAAAAGGCGCAGAGAATATTGCGTATATCTGCCTGGCGGTGACGGTTAACCTCGCGGGCGGCCAGCCGGTCTCGATGGCGAACATGCGTGCGGTGCGTGAACTGACGGCAGCACACGGCATTAAAGTGTTCTACGACGCTACCCGCTGCGTAGAAAACGCCTATTTTATCAAAGAGCAAGAGCAGGGCTTTGAGAACAAGAGCATCGCCGAGATCGTGCATGAGATGTTCAGCTACGCCGACGGTTGTACCATGAGTGGTAAAAAAGACTGTCTGGTGAACATCGGCGGTTTCCTGTGCATGAACGATGACGAAATGTTCTCTTCTGCCAAAGAGTTAGTCGTAGTTTACGAAGGTATGCCATCCTACGGCGGCCTGGCCGGACGCGACATGGAAGCGATGGCGATTGGCCTGCGCGAAGCCATGCAGTACGAGTACATCGAGCACCGCGTGAAGCAGGTTCGCTACCTGGGCGATAAGCTGAAAGCCGCTGGCGTACCGATTGTTGAACCGGTGGGTGGTCACGCGGTATTCCTCGATGCGCGCCGCTTCTGCGAGCATCTGACGCAGGACGAGTTCCCGGCACAAAGTCTGGCCGCCAGCATCTATGTGGAAACCGGCGTACGTAGTATGGAACGCGGAATTATCTCTGCGGGCCGTAATAACGTGACCGGTGAACACCACAGACCGAAACTGGAAACCGTGCGTCTGACTATTCCACGCCGTGTTTATACCTACGCACATATGGATGTCGTGGCTGACGGTATTATTAAACTTTACCAGCACAAAGAAGATATTCGCGGGCTGAAGTTTATTTACGAGCCGAAGCAGTTGCGTTTCTTTACTGCACGCTTTGATTACATCTAAAAAATAGTTATGGCCCCATCACGTGATGGGGCTTTTTTGTATTCCTTTTCCATGAACAGGAAGCCTTTGCGGTGCCCGTTACCGTGACATAACTAAAAAAAGTAAACCCTGACTCCGACATTTTTATTATCCGCATGATGTACAAATGACAGCTGTAATTATAACGAATAGTCTACAGGAACATTTATCATGGATATTAATGCCATTGAGCGACAGAGTAGTACCCCCGGACTGATTAGCGGAACCATGTTGGTTATCGCGACCGTAGTGGGTGGCGGGATGTTCTCCCTGCCGATTGCGATGGCCGGCGTATGGTTCCCCGGTGCGTCTGTTATTCTTCTGTTTATCGCCATCATGATGTTATTAACCGGTCTGATGCTGGTTGAAGTCAACCTGCATTATGGCGCCGGTGCCAGTTTTAATACCTTTACTCAGGATTTATTAGGCCGTAAGTGGAATATCGTTGTCGGTATCGCTTTCGGCTTTGTGCTGTATATTCTGACTTATGCCTATATTTCCGGATCGTCAGCGGTGATGGCGCAAACCGTGTTCAAATACAGCGGTGTGCGCTTTCCGGCGAATATCTCGGTGGTGATCGTCAGTATGCTGGTCGGCGCGATTGCCTGGTACAGCTCCTTGCTGGTCGGACGCATCACTACCGTGTTGATTATCGGTAAGTTTATCGCGTTCTTTGCTACTTTCTCCGGGCTGGTTGGTCATATTGAAGTGGCGAAACTTGTCGACAGCGTGGCGGTGGCGCTGCCCAACTCACAGTACCTGCCTTACATTCTGATGACGCTGCCGTTCTGTATTATCTCGTTTGGTTTTCACGGTAACGTGCCGAGCCTGGTCAAGCTGTATGGCAAGAGTGGGGTCTCGAATATCACGCGTTCGATTATCATCGGTACGCTGTTTGCCCTGCTGCTGTACATCTTCTGGCTGGGCGTCACGATGGGTAACATCAGCCGTTCCGCGTTCCCGCCAATTATCGCCAAAGGCGGCAATATCGACGTGTTTGTTGAAGCCATCAGCGAGCTGTTCACCAGCAGGTATATGGATCTGATCCTGACCTTCTTCGGCAACTTCGCAGTAGCCAGTTCACTGCTGGCGGCGACGCTTGGCTTGTTCGATTATATCGCCGACCTGTTTCACTTCCCGGATGACGGCATGGGCCGCCTGAAAACCGCGCTGGTGACCTACTTCCCGCCAGCCGCAGTATGCTTCTTCTTCCCGAACGGTTTTGTGCACGCGATTGGCTACGCCGGTCTGGCCTTTACCATCTGGAGCGTGATCCTGCCGCCGTTCCTGGTGAAAGCCGCGCGGAAACGTTTTCCGACCGCCAGCTATACCGCGCCCTGTAATAACACCGTGCTTAACCTGGTGATTGTCTGTGGAGCGGTTGTCTATCTGACGGTTGTTCTGGACGTATTTGGTCTGCTGCCAACGTTTCGTTAGACGGAGTCAAAATGAAAAACGTGTTGTCTGTTCAGTCGTCAGTCGTTTATGGCTATGCCGGAAATAAAGCCGCTGTGCTGCCGATGCAGCTTTCGGGGATCGATGTCTGGCCGTTTTACACCGTACAGTTTTCCAACCACACCCAGTACGGGATGTGGCAGGGCATGGCGATGCCGCACGGCGAGCTGAGTGCCATCATCAGCGGGCTGGATGACCTGCAAAAGCTGGCGCAATGCGATGCCGTGCTGTCCGGGTATCTTGGAGATAAACGTCATTGTGAAGAGGTGAAGCACGCTGTCACCACCATTCGTCAGCGTAATCCGCAGGCGCTCTATTTTTGCGATCCGGTGATGGGCGATCCGCAAAAAGGCTGCATTGTCGCGCAGGGCGTAGAGTCCTTTTTTGTCGATGATGCCATTCAACTGGCCGACATCATGGGACCGAATCTCTATGAGCTGGGCGTGCTGACGGGCAGACAACTGCGTGGTTTTGACGAGGTGGTGGAAGCTGCGCAGCAACTGGTGTCGTGGGGTGTGAAGAAGGTGCTGGTGAAGCATCTCGGCGACTGTTCGCGGGACAAACAAGCGTTTGAAATGCTGCTGGTGACGCCGGAACAGACGTTACACATTGCCCGGCCGCTGTATACCTTTGCCAAAATGCCGGTGGGCGTTGGGGATCTGATTTGCAGCGTGATGCTGGCCTCACTGCTCAATGGTTATGAGGACAAGCAGGCGCTGGAGCGGACCACCAGTGTCGTCGATGCGGTGATGCGACTGACGAAAGAGCATGATTCGTATGAACTGCGACTGATAGATGCGCGTCACCAGATAATGGATCCGCAAATTCGCTATCGGGCAGCGGTACTGTAGCGCCACGAGGGGGCTCTATGTTTCTGACATTGCTGCGGCTTCAGCATCCTCTGGTCTACCGTTTCGCGTGGCTTCGTCTGTGGGTGGCGGTGTTAAGAGCATGCGGTCTGCGTAAGAGGAAGGGGTGAGCATTTTACGCTGCTGTCGCTGCCGGAAGCGGCTCGCGCCTTATCCGGCCTACAAATGAGCGTGAAACGCAGGCCTACAAATGAGTGTGAAACGCAGGCCTACAAATGAGTGTGAAATGTAGGCCTGATAAGCGATGCGCCATCAGGCATAAGTGCCAGGTATTACACGCGGAAGTAGCGTGGTGGAATCAACGCGGAAAAGGCGTCGAACTTCTTCACCATCTTTTTCCAGTACAACATAACAACAATCCTCGATTTGAAACATCGGCGCTATTTTAGTCAGCGCCGACAAATCGTAAAGCCTGTCGCCTTGTTCCGTTCCTGGGACGGTGTAAACCTTTTTGGTCACTGTGTCGTCAAATACGATTGCCGCGAATTTGACGGGGTTGACAATGGCTTACGCCATAAACCAGTAATAAAAGAGACCGACTTTCAGGCCGAGGATCACAATGTAGGCGCAGCAGTATTTCATGGTGCCAGACATAATCTGGTTGGCCTGACCGTCCATTTTGGTGGCAGAAACCGCGATGGCGATGCTTTGCGGCGAAATCATTTTCCCCCCCGTAGCGCCAGAGGTATTGGCCGCCGCCAGCCAGTTAGGATCGATATGCAACTTGCTGGCAGCAATGGTTTGCAGCTTGCCGAACAGAATGTTCGAGTTAGTATCGCTGCCGGTAACGAACGTGCCCAGCGCGCCAATCACCGGGGCGAGGAAGACGTACGAACTGCCGGTCAGATCGACAATCGACTGCGCCAGCGTGGAGATAATCCCGCTGAGATCCATCACCGTGGCCAGCGCGACGATCGCCATAATTGCGACGATAGAGTTTTTAAGCTGGAAAATCGTTTTGATAAATACTTCCAGCATCCCGCGTGCGGACGCCCCCTGAATAAAACCGCCGATAATGGTCGCAAAGATGATCAGCATCCCTGGTGTGGTCACCCATTCAACTTTCAGTGCCATCGTTTTGCCGTCAGCCAACGTGAAATGCAGCACCGAAGCCAGTTGGGACGCCGCGCCTTTTATTGTCGGGAACAGCGGCGAACACAGCAGGATAAACACAAAAATAAACAGATAGATAGAGCCCACGCGGAACAGCACTTTTGCCGAGCGCGGCGTGGTTTCGCGGGTATGGCTGACCTCAATGCGCCACTCTGGATCGGTTTTCCCTTTGCGCAGGCGACTGACCATCGCCACGGCAAACAGGCTGACCAGGCTACCGGCAAAAGCGGGTAATTCCGCGCCAAGATGGATGGCGACAAAATATTGCGGAATCAGCGTGGAAATGCCGCAAATCAACGTGATCAGAAATACGCCACGAATGGCTTTCAGGCCGCCGCCAATAATGCAGACAATCACAAACGGCAGCAGGATATTAAACAGCGCGAGCTGCAAAATAATGGTTCCGCCTAAGGTATAAACCGGCAGATTAACCTGTTCAGCCAGAATAGAAACCGGGATCCCGACCGCGCCGAATGCGGTGGGAACGGTATTCGCCACGAGAGAAGCAATCGCTGCTTTCAGCGGGTTGAATCCCAGCGCAATGAGAATGCCGATCGGAATAGCGACCGCCGTGCCATAGCCCGCTGCGGCTTCAAGAAATCCACCAAAACACCATGAAATCAGCAGCACCTGAATACGCTTATCTTCGCTAATGCTGGCGAGAATATCGCGCAAAATATCCAGTGCTTTGGTCGCTTGCATGACGTTATAACTGAAAATAGCGCCGAGGATCACAATCACGATCGGCCATAGTCCCTTCAGTGCGCCATAGCCTATCGCGGCTTTCAGATTTTGTACGGGCATTTCCCAGAATATTGCCGATAGTGCAGCGGTGAATATCAAAGAAATCAGTACGGAATAATGGATGGGCATTTTTAATTTCAGTATTAAAAATACCATAAGTAGTAAAGGAGATAGTGCCAGGGCAAACATAAAATATTCGTTCATTGCTATTCCTGATTGGTTCATTAAACCTGATTTATATTTATGGCGGGAAGGCTACATTGCCGTGTAAATAAAATATGTAAACTGAATCGCTTCAGTGAATAAAGTAATTATGATTTGTGGTTTTGTAACTATTGTAATCTTTTAATTAAAATTCAATGCCAGATAAATATACTTAAGAGCAAGGTAAATACCTATAAGTGGTTATTTAATAACATTTTTAATAATGGTAGTGACGAAGGTAGTAATCATTCGAAACTATTTTATAAGGTGTTAATAACACTGTCGTTTTCAATATAAAAATGTGAGCAAGTCCGAAATAAATAAACATGGGTATTGCATATGCATGTTGATTAGGGGATTATTTGATTTTGTCATACAAATGAAAATACAGACATTTGCGATTGTCCTGATATAAGAGGAGGAGAGTCGCTATCAAAGGAAAACGATCCGTGCATCATAATGAACCCAGACATTAGTAAAACAAGCAAATACAAAAACTGGGCGTGAAATACAGCTGAATCTTTGCTTGATATCGCGATATCAAGCGCAATAAACAGAAATGAAGCAATGGAGTAGTTATTGTGAATGTAAATTTCTTTGTTACCTGCATTGGTGACGCACTGAAATCACGGATGGCACGAGACTCCGTATTGCTGCTGGAAAAACTGGGTTGTCGCGTGAATTTCCCCGAGAAGCAAGGGTGTTGCGGTCAGCCAGCCATCAACAGCGGATACATCAAAGAGGCGATCCCCGGGATGAAAAACCTGATCGCCGCGCTGGAAGACAACGACTACCCGATTATCTCTCCGGCAGGCTCCTGCACCTACGCGGTAAAAAGCTACCCGACGTATCTGGCCGATGAACCGGAATGGGCTCTGCGTGCTGAAAAAGTTTCCGCGCGTATGCAGGATCTCACCTCCTTTATCGTCAACAAACTGGGCGTGGTGGACGTTGGTGCCAGCCTCCAGGGCCGCGCTGTGTATCATCCTTCCTGTAGCTTGACCCGCAAACTGGGAGTGAAGGAAGAGCCGCTTACGCTGCTGAAAAACGTGCGCGGACTGGAGCTGTTGACGTTTGCCGATCAGGATACCTGTTGCGGCTTTGGCGGGACGTTCTCGGTCAAGATGGCCGAAATATCCGGTGAGATGGTGAAAGAGAAAGTCTTACATCTGATGGATGCAAAGCCGGAATATTTGATTGGCGCAGACGTTAGCTGCCTGCTGAACATTGGCGGCCGACTGCAACGGGAAGGCCAGCCGGTCAAAGTGATGCATATTGCTGAAGTGCTGATGAGCCGCTGAGGGGAAAGAGATGTCGATAAAAACCAGCGATGTAGAATTTAAACTGCGTATTCGTCAGCAGATAGAAGATCCGATCATGCGCAAAGCCGTGGCTAATGCGCAGGAGCGTATCGGCGCGAATCGGCAAAAAATGGTCGATGAGTTAGGCCACTGGGAAGACTGGCGCGATCGTGCCAGCCAGATCCGCGATCACGTTCTGAGCAACCTCGACGCTTACCTGTACCAACTCTCCGAGAAAGTGACGGAAAACGGCGGACACGTCTATTTCGCCAAAACCAAAGAAGACGCCACTCGCTACATTTTGCAGGTCGCGCAGAGTAAAAATGCGAAGAAGGTGGTGAAGTCCAAGTCGATGGTGACCGAAGAAATCGGCGTCAACCACGTGCTGCAGGATGCCGGAATCCAGGTGATCGAAACCGATCTCGGGGAATATATTCTGCAGTTGGATCAGGATCCGCCTTCGCACGTCGTGGTTCCGGCGATTCATAAAGATCGCTACCAGATCCGCCGCGTGCTGAACGAACGTCTGGGGTATGACGGCCCGGAAACCCCGGAAGCTATGACTTTGTTCATTCGTCAGAAGATCCGCGAGGATTTCCTCAGTGCCGAAATCGGTATTACTGGCTGTAACTTTGCCGTGGCGGAAACCGGCTCGGTGTGTCTGGTGACCAACGAAGGCAACGCGCGCATGTGCACCACGCTGCCGAAAACGCACATTGCGGTGATGGGCATGGAGCGTATCGCGCCGACCTTTGCCGAGGTGGATGTGCTGATCACCATGCTGGCGCGCAGCGCCGTGGGCGCACGTCTGACGGGCTACAACACCTGGCTGACCGGCCCGCGTGAGGCGGATAACGTTGACGGACCGGAAGAGTTCCATCTGGTGATTGTCGATAACGGTCGCTCGCAGGTGCTGGGCTCAGAGTTTCGCGATGTGCTGCGCTGCATCCGCTGCGGAGCCTGTATGAATACCTGTCCGGCGTACCGCCACATCGGCGGACACGGCTATGGCTCTATCTATCCTGGACCTATCGGCGCGGTGATTTCTCCGCTGCTCGGTGGCTATAAAGATTTTAAAGACCTGCCGTACGCCTGTTCTTTATGCACGGCCTGTGACAGCGTCTGCCCGGTGCGTATTCCGTTGTCAAAACTGATCCTGCGTCATCGCCGGGTGATGGCCGAGGAGGGCATTACGCCGAAAGCCGAGCGACGGGCGATCAAGATGTTCGCCTATGCCAATAGCCATCCGGGGCTGTGGAAAGTCGGGATGATGGCGGGCGCGCATGCGGCGAGCTGGTTTATCAATGGCGGCAAAACCCCGCTCAAGGTTGGCGCGATTGGTGACTGGATGGAGGCGCGCGATCTGCCTGATGCTGACGGCGAGAGCTTCCGTAGCTGGTTTAAGAAACATCAGGCGCAGGAGAAAAAGAATGGATAACCGTACCGCGTTTTTAAACACCATCGCCCAGGCGCTGGGTCGCCCGCTGCGCTTCGAGCCGCAAGCAGATGCCGCGCCGGTTAACAACTATGCCAACGAGCGCCTGACCGAGCTTAGCCCCAAGCAGCGCTGCTCTGCGTTTATCCAGTTTGCCAGCGAAGTGATGCTGGCCCGCTGCGAACTGACCAGCGAGGACCAGGCCGCAGACGCGGCGCTGCGCCTGTGTAAAGAATTGGGTCAGCAGCCTGTGGTGCTGAGCGGCGACAGTCGGCTGGTGGATCTGGGTATCACCGAACGCTTACAGCAGGAATGCCACGCTGTGGTCTGGGACCCAGCGCGTGGTAGCGAAAATATTACTCAGGCCGAGCAGGCGAAAGTGGGCGTGGTGTATGCCGAGTATGGCCTGACCGAGTCCGGCGGCGTGGTACTGTTTTCCGCACCAGAGCGCGGGCGCTCCCTGAGCCTGTTGCCGGAGTCCTCGATTTTCGTGCTGCGTAAAAGCACCATTCTGCCGCGCGTGGCGCAGCTGGCAGAAAAACTGCATCAGAAAGCGCAGGCCGGTGAGCGTATGCCATCGTGCATTAATATCATCAGTGGACCCAGCTCGACGGCGGATATTGAGCTTATCAAGGTGGTTGGGGTGCATGGCCCGGTGAAAGCGGTGTATCTGATTATTGAGGATTGTTGAGGCAGGATGGAAAACCGCTCTGGCGCTATAGGCCAGAGCGGTATCGACGTTATGCAATCATGCTGATGATCAACACGATAATCAGGCCAACCACGGAGTTTACCAGCTCCAGCAGACCCCAGGTTTTCAGCGTATCCTTCACCGACAGGTCAAAGTAGCCTTTGAACAGCCAGAACGAAGCATCGTTGATATGGGTCAGGGTGTTGGAGCCGGCCGCTGTTGCCAGCACCAGCAACGCCGGGTCGACGCCCACCAGTTGACCGGTTGCCGGGTCGAGGATCGCTGCGCTAATAATCCCCGCCGCCGTCATGGCTGAGACCACGCCCTGACCCGTTGCCAGACGAATCAGCACGGTTATCAACCACGCCATGATGTAGGGAGAAATATTGCCGTGCGACATCAGCATGCCGATGGTATCGCCGATGCCGGTATCGATAATGGTTTGCTTCAGTACGCCGCCCGCGCCGATGATCAGGATCACCATGGCGATGCTTTTCACCGCGTTTTCAAAGGCGTTCATTACCCACTGCATGTCGTGACCGCGCGCGGTACCAAACAGCACGAAGGCGACAACCATGGCGATAAACATTGCAATCGGCGAGGAGCCTAAGAAGTTGACCACTTCCCACGCCTGCGTCCCTTTCACCAGCCAGATGTTGGCGATGGTGGTGGAGATCATGATGATCGCCGGGATCAGCGGCACCAGAATAGACACGCCGAAGGACGGCAGGTTGTTCTGGTCAACCGGTACGTCGGCCTTCATGAATGACGGCGTTGGACGATCGAGGTTGCCGAGGAATTTCGGCAGGATAAGTCCGGCGCAGATCACGCTCGGAATGGTCACCAGGATACCGTAGATGTAAACCATGCCCATGTCAGCGCCGTAGGCGTTAACCAGCGCGACCGGACCCGGCTGCGGTGGGAACAGTGAGTGGGCGGTGGTGGCGGCGGCAACCGCAGGAATCGCCAACTTAAGGAACGGGATCTTCGCTTCCGCGGCAATGACGATCACCAGCGGTGCCAGCATAATAAACGCCACTTCATAGAACATCGCCAGGCCGAAGATCAGACCAATAATGATCACCGACAGCTGCACGTAACGTAGACCGAGTCGCGCCAGCAGCGTATGGGCAATCTGATGCGCCGCCCCGGAATCAACCATCAGCTTACCGATGACTGCCCCGAATACCACGATAATCGCCAGCTCACCCAGCGTGCTGCCAAAACCGGATTTCATGGTATGCAGCAGTTCCATTAAATCCATTCCCGCCAGCATACCGACCGAGAGTGCCGCCAGCAGCAGGGCGACCATCGAGTTTATTTTGAATCTTAAATTGAGCACCAGCATCAGGCCGATGCCGAATACAACCCACAGAATATTGAGAACGTGCATATAACGTCTACCTTACTTTGGTTGAACTATTATGATTTTGGTTGAGATGTTACATATATTGGTCAACCTATGATGCGATGGATGTCACATTGCGTTACATGTTTACATTAATACTGGGTTGTATGGCCGTTCATTAGCGGTATGGTCAGCAGATATCGTGATTTGGTTAACCAATTTATTGCTTCAGGTTGACATGTAATACCAAAAGGAGGAATTTATGTGCCATATCGTCGAGTCCATAACGTAAACGAGGAATAAAACATGGAACAGACATGGCGCTGGTATGGTCCTAACGATCCGGTCACCTTAGCGGATGTGCGTCAGGCGGGTGCAACGGGCGTTGTCACTGCCTTGCACCATATCCCGAACGGGGAAGTGTGGACGGTTGATGAGATCCTGAAACGCAAAGCCATTATTGAGCAGGCGGGCCTGGTATGGTCGGTCGTCGAAAGCGTACCGATCCACGAAGACATTAAAACCCGTTCCGGCAACTATCAGCAGTGGATTGCCAACTACCAGCAAAGCCTGCGTAACCTGGCCGAGTGCGGCATTCGTACCGTGTGCTACAACTTTATGCCGGTTCTCGACTGGACCCGTACCGACCTGGAATACGTCCTGCCGGACGGCTCCAAAGCGCTGCGTTTCGATCAAATTGAATTTGCCGCCTTTGAGCTGCATATCCTTAAACGCCCGGGCGCGGAAGCGGACTACACCGCCGAAGAGATTGCGCTGGCGCATGAACGCTTCACCACTATGAGCGAAGAAGACAAAGCACGTCTGACCCGCAATATCATCGCCGGTTTGCCGGGCGCGGAAGAGGGCTACACGCTCGAACAGTTCCGCCAGCATCTTGAACGCTATAAGGATATCGATAAAGCTGCGCTGCGTGAGAATTTTGCCGTCTTCCTGAAGGCGATTATTCCGGTAGCAGAAGAGGTCGGTGTGCGTATGGCGGTACATCCTGACGATCCGCCGCGCCCAATCCTTGGCCTGCCACGCATTGTTTCCACCGTGGAAGACATGCAGTGGATGGTCGATACGGTCAACAGCATGGCGAACGGTTTCACCATGTGTACCGGCTCCTACGGCGTTCGTGCGGATAACGACCTGGTCGACATGATCAAACAGTTTGGCCCGCGCATTTACTTCACCCATTTGCGCTCCACGCTGCGTGAAGATAACCCGAAAACCTTCCATGAAGCGGCGCATCTAAATGGCGACGTTGACATGTACGAAGTGGTGAAAGCGATCGTTGAGGAAGAACAGCGCCGTAAAGCCGAGGGCAAAGAAGATCTGATCCCTATGCGCCCGGACCACGGTCACCAGATGCTTGACGACCTGAAAAAGAAAACCAACCCAGGTTACTCCGCGATTGGTCGCCTGAAAGGCCTGGCGGAAGTGCGTGGCGTTGAGATGGCTATCCAGCGCGCTTTCTTTAGCCGCTAAAGCAGTGTTGCCGGTCGCCTGTCTGGCCGGCTTTTTTCTTTTCTCTCCGTTGGTATTTCCGACGGGATCTGGAGTTCACAATGACAACGACAATTGCCAATAGCAACCTGCCGGTTGCACGCCCTGCATGGGACAGCTCTCGTCTGCAATCCCGCATTGTTCACCTGGGATGCGGCGCTTTTCACCGCGCGCATCAGGCGCTGTACACCCACCATCTGCTGGAAACCACCGACAGCGACTGGGGTATCTGTGAAGTTAACCTGATGCCGGGTAATGACTGCATACTGATTGAAAACCTGCGCAAGCAGCAATTGCTGTATACCGTGGCGGAAAAAGGCGCGGACAACACCGTGCTGAAAGTGATCGGCTCGATGAAAGAAGCGCTGCACCCGGAGCTTGACGGCTGTGATGGTATTTTACAGGCCATGGCACGCCCGCAGACGGCAATTGTCTCGCTGACGGTCACGGAAAAAGGCTACTGCACCGATGCTGCCAGCGGCCAGTTAGATCTCAATAACCCGCTGATTAAACACGATCTGGCAAATCCAGCCGCGCCGAAATCGGCGATTGGTTACATCGTACAGGCACTGCATCTGCGTCGTGAGCAGGGGCTGGCGGCCTTTACCGTGATGTCCTGCGATAACGTGCGTGAAAATGGGCATGTGGCGAAAGTCGCGGTGCTGGGCCTGGCGCAGGCGCGTGACCCGCAGCTGGCGCAGTGGATTGAAGCAAACGCCACTTTCCCGTGCACCATGGTAGACCGCATTGTTCCGGCGGCAACGCCAGAAACGTTGCAGGAGATTGCCGACCAGTTGGGCGTTTACGATCCGTGCGCTATCGCCTGCGAACCGTTCCGCCAGTGGGTGATTGAAGACAACTTTGTTAACGGTCGCCCTGACTGGGACAAAGTCGGCGCACAGTTTGTTGCCGACGTAGTACCGTTTGAAATGATGAAACTGCGCATGCTCAACGGCAGCCACTCTTTCCTCGCTTATCTGGGCTATCTCGGCGGTTATGAAACCATCGCTGACACCATGACCAATCCAGCATACCGCAAAGCGGCGTTTGCACTGATGATGCAGGAGCAAGCGCCGACGCTTTCGATGCCGGAAGGTACCGATCTCAACGCCTACGCGATGCTGCTGATCGAGCGTTTCAGCAACCCGTCTCTGCGCCACCGTACCTGGCAGATTGCGATGGACGGCAGCCAGAAGCTGCCGCAGCGCCTGCTGGATCCGGTGCGTCTGCATCTGCAAAACGGCAGCTGCTGGCGTCATCTGGCACTGGGCATCGCGGGCTGGATGCGCTACACCCACGGTGTGGATGAACAGGGGCAGGTCATTGATGTTGTCGACCCAATGCAGGCCGAATTCCAGCGCATTAACCAACAGTTCCAGGGAGCCGAACGCGTGACGGCGCTGCTGGGGTTGAGCGGCATTTTTGGTCATGATCTGGCGGAAAACGCCGACTTTGTTGCGACGGTTACCGCGGCGTATCAACAGCTGTGTGAACACGGCGCACGCGAGTGCGTTGCAGCGTTAAGCGCTGACGCATAACCTCCCAGTTATGACGGGTCAATCAAAATACTAATTTGGTTGACCCGTTTTCTGTTTTTGGCTTCCCGCAAATGCTATAGTTCAGGCGAAAAAACGTTATTGGTAGGCCGGATAAGGTGTGCGCAGTCATCCAGCCTCCGGATTCTGAATTGACGCATCTGACGGACATAACACGATGAAATCAAACACTTCTCAGCAAAGACCCTACCAGGAAGTGGGTGCAATGATCCGCGATCTGATTGTCCAGACGCCGTACCAGCCTGGTGAGCGCTTGCCGCCGGAGCGTGAAATCGCCGAGAGACTCAATGTCACTCGCACGGTGGTGCGCGAAGCGTTAATCATGCTGGAAATTAAAGGTCTGGTGGACGTGCGTCGTGGCGCCGGGATCTACGTACTCGACAATGCAGAAGCTCAGACCATCGACAGTTCGGATGTGAATCATTGCAATGATGCAGGCCCGTTTGAGCTGCTCCAGGCGCGACAGCTGCTGGAAAGCAACATCGCCGAATTTGCCGCGCTGCAGGCCACCCGCGAAGATATCGTCAAAATGCGCCAGGCGTTGCAACTGGAAGAGCGGGAGCTGGCCTCCAGCGAACCGAACGGTTCTGAAAGCGGTGACATGCAGTTCCATCTCGCTATCGCCGAGGCCACGCATAACAGCATGCTGGTGGAGCTGTTTCGCCAGTCATGGCAGTGGCGCGAGAACAACCCGATGTGGATCCAGCTTCATAGCCATCTCGATGATACCCACTATCGTAAAGAGTGGATGGGCGACCATAAACAGATCCTGGCGGCGTTAATCAAAAAGGATGCCCGCGCGGCCAAGCTGGCGATGTGGCAGCATCTGGAAAACGTCAAACAGCGCCTGCTGGAGTTTTCAAATGTTGATGACATCGACTTCGATGGCTATCTGTTTGACTCCTGGCCGCTGGATAAAGTTAACGCTTGATTTTACCACCTCTCATGCGGGCTGTTCCGGCCCGCTCGGCATTGCATAGCAACCTTTCTTTTCACGTCTTAAACCTCATGTAAAAAATGGTTTCCATAGTCTTCAGTGATCATTTTTTTCGCCGCCCTGTGTGATGTAAATTGATTTTCATCAATTAAAAACAACTTATTTTTGCTTGCGAAAAAATGCACTATTTACCTTATTTTTACCTTTTCGTGCGTATTTTTAGACAAAACTGGTCTGTATTAAGTGAGAATCAAAGTGATTTCCGCTGCGGTTAGGGCAGGGCCGCCTGGCATAGCAGCGCATAAAAACACGTGGTTTGCGTAAAAGTAGACATTAATAACGATATGTAACCTATTGGCAGCAATGATGTTTTGAATGCATGTCATTTTACATGTGAATGATTCATGCCTTTTTAATCAAATGAATAAAAACGAATATGTGTAAAGCTAACATTACACATTATTCTATAATCAAGTTATCTTTCATTTGAAATAGCGTTCCAGTTTTTCTTTGTTTATTAACAGTTTCATTACTATTGTGACTTTATTTTGCCGTTGACATGTTTTTACACTGACTGCATATTTCATCGCCATAAGCGTGTTTGCGTTCAGGAGATGACTATGCCCTCTCGAGATTACCCTGATATCCGAAAAGCCAGGGGAACCCGATCAAAAGATATGGTTCTATTAAGTGCCCGTGTCGATACTTCTCTATGGGAATATGTTCGGACGCTGGCATTTGAAACCCGTAAAAGTAAACAAGACATTATTGCCGAGGCATTAATGTTGCATCGCTCTATTAATGAGAGCGCAAGCGAAGAATCTAAGTAATTACTCTCTGTTCGGGTTTTATTTAAAACCCAAAATTGAAATAGGTCTTGCCACTTCATTATTGCCTTTATTGGTATATTTTTTCGGTGTGTTATTGGTGTTTCCCCTTATCTGGAGGGGACTTTTTTATGTGGGCATTCCGCCTTCATAACAAAGTTGATAGCAAAATTCACAATTAAAAGTGAGTAATAACATGAAAAAGTCAGTAGTGGCATTAGCTGTAATAGCATTAGGGGTAACCTCCGTTCATGCAGCGGAAATTTATAATAAAGATGGCAACAAACTGGATCTGTACGGCAAAGTCAAAGCGGTCCATTCCTGGAGTGACGGCACTAATGCCGATGGTACCTACGCGCGTCTGGGTTTTCGCGGTGAGACACAAATCAACGATCAACTGACCGGTTATGGCCAATTTGAGAGTCAGTTTGATGCCTCTAAAGCAGAAGGTTCTCAGAATGGCGTTAACACACGTCTGGCGTTTGCTGGCCTGGATTACGGCCATGACGTTAGCTTTGACTACGGTCGTAACTACGGTATCGCTTACGACGTGGGAGCTTACACTGACACTCTCTCAGAGTTCGGCGGTGACTCCTTTGAAAATACTGACCGCTTCCTTACTACACGCACTTCTGGCGTTGCAACACTCCGTACCAAAAATCTGTTTGGTGCCGTTGATGGCCTGAACGTTGGCGCGCAATATCAGGGGCAGGACGATACCAATACGGATCCGACGAAACAGCACGGCAATGGCTACGGCTTCTCCCTGGGTTATGACAATATCGCGGATTCCGGCGTATCTGCCATTGCAGCCTACACCAACAGTTCTGTGACTGCTCAGCAGAAACAAAATGGTTGGGATGGCGAAAACGCAGAATTCTGGGGTGCTGGCCTGAAATATGATGCAAACGCTATCTACGTTGCGACCATGTACGGTGAATCCCATAACCTGATTCAGGATGCGGACAAAGCTGAGCACTTTGAAGCGATGGCGGCGTATGTGTTTGATTTTGGTCTGCGTCCGAACGTGGCATACGTTCATGCACGCGACAACAACAATAACGATCTGACCGAATACGTTGCGCTGGGCACAGACTACTACTTCAACAAAAACATGGTTGCTGATGTGGGTTACAAAATTAACCTGCTCGATGGCAAAGACGGCGACAATCAGGTTGTTGCGGGTCTGACCTATCAGTTCTAAGTAGTTATACTAGTACAAAAAAGGCGTCTTGGTTAAGACGCCTTTTTTACATCTGTTGGAGTTTAAACCGGCTGACTTTCTTTCATCTGTACACCGCTAAACAGCCATTGCCAGATGCCCACTTTTACCCATGCGACCACACAGAGGATCAGATAAAAAAGCGGATTATGGGTAATGGTAACGCGCATGACTTCCATTAAATCCACATGCAAATTTCCGGCAATTGCCATATTGATAACAAAAATAGAGGCTACCGCGCTGGCCAGTAAAATAAGTATGGCATGTAACTTTGTTATCTCTGGTAACTTGCCAGAGGCCCATTGCCATAAGAATGTTGTTGATAACAGGAAGATAATAAACAATCCCAGTGCGCCAAACAGGCCAAAGTCTTTATAATCCTTTAGCGTGCCAATTAAACCCGCCAAAATAATTAACCCCAGTAGTATTTTTTTAAACCACGACATGTGCCTTTCCCGAAGATGGTGTTGATGTTGAATTAATATGTCCATTTTTACGCATTTTAAATTGAGTTTATAAATGAACAGCTGGGAATTATAAATTGTCTGGCGGGTAATTGCCGATTATTTGCGGTTTATTAAATGCTGACATTTAATTGCGGACTAATCCGAATATATCTTCTTTAGACGTTAGCCGGTTATACCCTTTTGGGCGAGGCGAAACACTGTTTGTATAATTGCGTGAGGCTGATAAGTGCCGCAATAAACAACGCGACCGCGCCGCACACCGTGGCGTTAACGATCGCCTGTGCGCCGCTTCCCAGCAGGCTGGTTAATAGCGGACCAAGTATTTGCCCAATGCCGTAAGTCAGAGTGACCAGGCCCAGCAGATTAATATTGCGCGGTACGCTTAGTTGACGGGCAAGCGGCATCACCAGTGAGGTGGTTCCCATAAACGTTGCGCCAAACCCCATGCTGCTTATCACCAGCAGCGGCAAGGAGCCGCTGGCGAGCGTCATGACCACGCAGGCGCTTTGAATCAGCAAATTCGCCGTCAGGCATTGCAATACTCCCCAGCGTCGGGCGGCCCACAGCCAGGCGAAACACCCCGGAATTATCGATATGCCGACCAGCGACCAGAGATGGGCAGTCAACAGCGGCGAACCGGCACTTTTCGCCATTAGCGGCAGGTAGGTGGCGACAATGATGTAGCCAAATCCGGCCAGCCCGTACAGTAGAGCCAGCAGCCACCAGGACATAGGCTGATGCTCTGTTTTTACCGGGGCCGCAGCGGGGAGCACGTGGTTGCGAGATGGCAGGAGTATAACCAGTAGCACGAAGAACAGAGCCGAGGCTGCCGCTGCACCCAGCCAGAGCGTGTGCGATGAAAGCGCAAAATGCAGACCGCTAATGACATATTCATTGCCCAGCAAAATACCTGCACCAACGCCGGAGAACAACGCCGCGATCACGAAGGGATGCCGGGTATGATGCAGAACGATCATTGAGCCAAAGATCATCATACCTGCACTGGCGACGCCCGCCAGAAAGCGGATCAGCATCACCAGCGCGGGCTGCGTAAAGCTGGCCATCGCCAGTATCAGTCCTGCGGTAGCGAGCGCGGACGTTAGCAACATCGGGCGTAAGCGAGAGGGAAGATGGAAGAGCCCGAAGGAGAAGAGCAGGCTTCCCGCCAGATACCCGGCGTAGTTGGCGCTGGCAATCCAGGAGAGTTGGTCAAATGTAAATTGACCTTCCGACAGCAGCACCGGCAGCATTGGCGTATACAGAAAGCGCCCAATTCCCATACCCAGTGTTAAGACCAGCATGCCAAAAAGCGCGACGCTGATGGCATGACGATTTGAATCTGGGCTTCCCTGGGACATACGGACTCTCATTTCGCGCTGTTAGCTGATAATTGTTATATTACATGTGTAAATGATAATGAAAAGTAAAATAAAAATAAGTCCCCTGGCACGTTCAGGAAGGAGGAAAAGTGGCAAGGCAGCGCCAGTCTCCGTTTTCAAGACGGTAGATAGATTCGGTATGACCCGCAATTATCCACTCATCCTCCTTGCCAGCAACACAGTCGATGTAAATGCACAGCCCGCAGCCACCGCGTAGCTCGCGGGGAATATCTGCCACCCGAAAGCACATACCCGCAGCCTGTAGCGCTTTACGCGTTTTGATGACGCCGAGGGTAGTATGAAACAAGAACAGTGTTTCCTTCACTCACGTTTCCCCTGACGCTGACCAATTAACGCGGCCCCAATCGCCCCAGCAAACTGCGCGTCGGGATGCGTGTGTACGGGAATGCCAATGTGGCCTTCAAGCATACGAGCAAAGGCGTGACAGTGGCTTACTCCCCCGGTAAATAACAGTGGAGCCTGCCCTGAAAGCCGTCCGATGAAATTCGCGCTGCGTCGGGCCATCGCGTTGATCACACCCGCTAAAATGGTCTCCGGCGCGACACCCGCAGAGCGCAGGCTGATAACCTCTGACTCGGCAAAAACCGTGCACATGCTGGTGATGGCATGTGGTTCGACGCCAGCGGTAATCGCATCTAACTGCTCTACGCTGGCGCCGAGCGTGCGTGAGATGACTTCCAGAAATCGTCCGGTCCCAGCCGCACATTTGTCGTTCATCAAGAAATCGCTGAGGTTACCATCATCATCTAGCTGGATGACTTTACTGTCCTGACCGCCGATATCAATCACTGTGCGGGTACCGGGAGCCAGAAAGCGTGCCCCCAGTCCGTGGCAGGAAATTTCAGTGACCTGTTTGTCAGCATAATCCACGAGCTGCCGTCCGTAGCCAGTGAGGGTTAAAAATGGTCTAACGTCCAGCCCCGCCTGCAGTGTTTCCCATGCCTGCGCGATTGCTTCGGCAGGGCGAAAAGGTGTTGGGCAGAGAAAGCGACGTCTGATGACGTTACTTTCCAGCAAAATACCTTTAGTCGCTGTGGAGCCGGAATCGATCCCTATTGAGTATGTCATCCCTGTTCCTCACAACATTTCAATGAACGCGGCGACACGAGTGCTAAGCTGGCCGATATCCGCGCTGGAGTAGTCAGTTTCAATGGCGATGTAGGGAATGTTGTGCTGTTGGCGGACGTGGCGTTTGATGGCGAGTGATTCAACGGCGTAAGTGTGGCAAGCCTGTAAAATGACATCGACGACGCCGTCAGCCTGGTACTCTTCAACCATTTGGCTGAGCATTTTCAGACGTTGATCGTTAGGGGAAATACATGAGCAGCCGATGGCGAGGTATTTATCGGTCAGTGCGTCGTAGACGTCGCCAGTTTCCTCCACGCACTGTTCAGTGGCTTTCGCGCCGGTGCAGTTTTCATAACCCACCACCCAACCGCCGTTTTCTTCAATGGCACGAACCACTTTTTCTGCCGCGCCGCCGATGGGGCAGCCGGTTATCAGTATGCGTGGACGCGATGCCAGACGTTTCCCGGCCTGCCATTCCTGATGTACCCGCTCGGCCATGCTATTAAGCTCGTCGATCAGTGCTGCTTTATCAAAGCGAAAGGTTGCACCGTAGACGACTTTCAGAATGTCACTGCCGCTGAGTGCGGGTGGGTTGAGCTGACCAACGCGGTAGAAGTTTGCCAGTGCACGACGTTCCTGGTTTTTTAGAATGACGGCTTCACGTAGCGCGGCTTCGGTAATCGGGGTGCCAAAACGGGCTTCGATAACATGCTGCAAACGCAGGATCTCGGCTTTCCACAGCGCCCGTGAAGCCGCATCACTGGTGCTGTTGGGCAGTTGCATCACATGTACCGCTTTAAATTCAGCCATGTACTCGTACATCTTCTTTTTACCATCGCAGGTCGTTTCGCCCACCACCAGGTCAGAGAAGTAGAAGTACGGACATTTATCCGTTTTACCAAACCCGTAGCTGCTTTTGATCAGCGGACACAGGTTACGTGGCAGATCTTTTTCGGCCTCTTCAATGGTTTCATCAGAGGTTGAGCATAGCGAAACGACGACCGCACCTGCCGCCATCGCTATCTCCTGTGGCATAAAGGTGCAATAGGTTCCAACGAGCGGGATACCCTGCTCTTTAAGATCCATTACGGTGAGAAAACCTTTCTGACGGGCGTCGGAGAATTGATTAAAAATGGCGGGTAAATCGGTGATTAGCGACATGATTTTCCTTCCCCGTAACACGGGAGACAGTAAAAAGACGTCGCATTATAACCCTGCAATTTATCTGGCTTTATTGATGTACAACAATTGCGCGCTTACAGATTACGGCTGTAGACCCGTGAGACTTCCCCCCACGGATGATAGCCCGGCCCGTCAAAGTAAAATCCCGCTTTCTCGTATAAACCTTCCAGTTCAGTACACAAATGGAGCCGCATAAAGCCTAACTGTCTGGCCTGCTGCGCAATATGTTCAATCAGGCGAAACGCCAGACCGTGACCACGATAGCGAGGATCGATATAGAGTGCGCATAGCCACGGCCACAGTTCGCCGCGACTGATAAAATCATTGGTGATCAATCCGGCGCAGCCAACAATGCTGTCGCCGTCCTGCATCCAGTACCACTGCGGTAGCGGGTTCTTTGCGCCAATACAACGATGCAGTGCATCCTCGTAAACTCTCATGGAGTCTTCTGAGGCCCATTGTTGCTGAAAGTAAGCGGTGACCTCGTGCAGTTTTTCCGGTGTTTCGCGCAGGGAAAAAATGCGGATGTTCATCGTCATTGAATTTTTCTCCTTAAAAATTCGCCAGCGTCAGCAGGGAAGAAATTTGCGACAACAGATATAACACCAGCCCAATAGAACCGCCAACCAACGTGCCGTTGACGCGGATAAACTGCAAATCTTTACCGATGTTCAGCTCGATTTGCTGCGACATATCGCGTGCATCCCAGCTTTTCACCGTGTCGCTAATGTGGCGCGTCAGGAAGGTGGCGAACTCTGGCGCTACTTTATGTGCGGCCTGCTCAAGATGCTCATTCAGTGAGGCGCGCAGGGCGCTGTCGGCTACCAGCGTTTCGCCGAACCACTGCCCGGCGCTGACGATGCGCTGCTTTACGCGGGAATCATCGGCGTTAATGTCGGTTTTCACCCACTGACGCAGGTCTGCCCACAGCTCGCCAAGATAACGGTTGAAGGCTTCATCTTCCTTCAGATAGCTTTTCAGGCTTTCGGCCCGCACGGCCATCTCCGGATCGTGTTTGAGCTTATCGATGAGCTTAAACGTGGCGCGATCGAAGGCATGGCGGATCTGATGTGCGCGATCGTGGCTGATGTCATCCAGCAAGGAGTTAACGGCATCAGACACCAGCTCGGCGCTGTGCTCGCCCAGCCATTCGGTTGGCAGGATCTTCGCTTTCAGCGGATGCTCGGTTTCCAGCCAGTGCACGACCTGTCTGGCGATAAACGCTCGCGAGCTGTCGCGCTGGAGCAGGGCGATCAGTTGGGCGATCAGCGTGTCGAGTAGCACCTGATGGCGATTGTTTTTGGTCATGCTTTCCAGCATCAGCGCACTGGTACTTGAGAGATCGACCTTGTCGATGGCCTTGTGCACCGCCCGCTTGATCAGCCGCTGAATGCGCGAGTCGTCGGTCAGTTCGAGAAAACCGCTCATGATCTGCAGCAGATGCTGGCCAATACGCTGGGCGTTTTCCGGCTGGCTGAACCAGTTGCCGATCAACAGCGCCGGTTCATGGCGGCGGATCAGCGCGACCAGCGACTGGGTATCGAGAAATTTTTCCTGGACAAATTGCCCGAGATTTTCGCCGATCCGATCCTTATTGCGCGGGATAATCGCCGTGTGCTGCGAGATAAACGGGATCGGCACCCGGCGAAAAAGCGCCACCACGGCAAACCAGTCCGACAGTGCGCCGACCATCGCCGCTTCGGCGATCGCTTTGATCCCCAGTACCCAAAAGTTAGGCGGTAGAAACAGCGTGATGACGAAGGTGGCAGCGGCAATCAGCAGCAATGAGAGTGCCAGTCGCTTGGCGCGTTTGAGTTCAGCAATTTTATTCATAGGCTTAAGGATAGAGCCAGACGGGGGGATCGCGCAAAAAATGTGGAGCGCCTCCCATTTTCAGGTGGGCTGGGCTTACTCCGGGATCCAGTTGTCCCAGGCGGGCAAGGGGCCGAGTTCCGCCACCAGAAAATCGATAAACGATCGCACCTTAGGATTGCTGTACTTGCTGGGAAAGTACAGCGCATACAGGGCGTGAGTTTCACAGGTGATAGTGCCGTCGAGCATCAGCGGCGTTATCTCTTCTTTTTGAATATGATCGCCAATCAGATAGGTGGGCAAATACGCCACTCCCTGATCTTCTAACACTGACTTCAGCAATACCAGACTGCTGTTGGCCTGGATCGGCATATGCAGTTTCAACTGATGCAGACGATCCTGTTCATCCGCCACCTTCAGCACCGGTGTGAGGCCTGGATAAACCAGACAATCATGATCCACCAGATCGCTTCGACGCTGGGGCATGCCTTTTTTGGCGAGGTAGCCGGGTGAGGCACAGTACGCCCAGCGAACAGGCACCAGCTTGCGCATCGCATAGTTTTGCGGCGGTGCGGTGGAGATGCGCAGGGCGATGTCGAAATCTGTTTCGTTCAGATTCACAAAGTTATCGTTGAGATCGATATACAGATTTACATCCGGGAACTGGGAGCGATATTTATCCACCAGGTTCACCAGCCGGGAATAACCAAACGCAATTGAGCAGGTTATTCGTAATTCACCCTGCGGGCTGTGGTAATAACCGGAAGTGGTATTCAGCGTTTCATCGAATTCTTTCAAAAGCTTATTAGCGCGGTTGAAGAGATATTGCCCGGCGTCGGTCAGGGTAATACTGCGGGTGGTGCGTTTAATTAATGTCGTGCCCAGCGTGTCTTCCATCGCGGCCAGACTTTTGCTGACCGCAGACGGCGATACGTTGAGTTGCGCCGCGGCTTCTGACAATCCTCCGCAGTCGACGATTTTAGTAAAAAACTCCAGATGCTTGAGTGAAATCGGCGTACTCATAGTTTCCTTTAATTCACAAGTGATTTGCAAAAACGGTACGAATAGGCCGTTACATTCGCGTTTTAAACATGCAACTATTGAATCACAGGAAACAACTTGCTGGCAAAATGAAAAAATAACAACTTAGGTGAGTTACGTCACAAAATAAAAGGAGGCGAAACGGAAACTCATCACATTGTGAATTTAATCTCATTAATTATTATTCTAAAGGTACCGATTATGTGGTCACGACTCGAACCCTACAAATCGTCGATTATTTTATTAGTTGCTCTGGTGATTGGCGGCTTATTAGGTATTTATGCCCCATCGTTTGCAAGTAAACTCCAGCCAATAGGCCAGATATTCTTAAACCTGTTATTTATGATTATTGTGCCGCTGGTGGGGATCAGCGTTATGTCTTCGATCGCCAGTATGACCGACCTGAAAAGGCTGGGACGCATTATGGCGATTATCTTTATTGTTTCGATCGCCATGGCCTTTATTCCAGCCGCCGGGATCGTCGCGCTGGCGCTCTGGTATAACCCGGCGCAGGGCGTCACTATCGATCTCTCGCAGTCGGTGCAGGCGGGCAGCGGTAAGATGGATTTTGTCAGTATGATCACCACCAGCGACTTTATCGGACTGTTTTCTAAGTCCAATATTCTGGCGCTGATCGTAATGGCGATCATCGCCGGTGTCGCAATTGGCCAGTCGGATCAGGCCGGTAAACGTATTGCGTCGCTGCTGGAAGACGCCAATACCGTGATCATGAAGATCGTTTCAATCATTATGAAGGTCGCGCCGATTGGTCTGGGCTGCTACTTCGCCGCCACCATGGCCAGTCAGGACTCTGCACTACTGTTAACCTTTGCCCGCGCCATCGGCCTGTTTATGGTTGCCACGCTGGTCTACTTTGTCTTTGGCTCGATTCTCTATTCGTATATTGGCGGCGGTATTCCGGCGGTCAAAGCCTTCTGGCGTAACGCAATTGAACCGTCTGCGACCGCGCTGGGTACCTGCTCTTCACTGGGGACGCTCCCGGTGACGCTGCGTGCCGGTAAGGCGATGGGGATCAACCCGGAAATCGTTGATGTCTCCATTCCGCTGCTGGTTAACCTCAACAAGGGCGGCGTGGCGATGATTGCCGCGCTAAAAATTGTCTTTATCTATTCCGTATTGGGCATGGAATTCACCACCGAAACCTTCTTCCTGACGATGCTGATTGCGGTGCTCTCCGCCATTATCGTTGGTGGCGTGCCGGGCGGGGCGTTCCTGGGTGAAATCTTTATCGTCACAACGCTCGGCCTGCCGATGGAAGCAATCCCGATGCTGGTGGTGCTGGGCACCATTACCGATGCGCCGGCCACACTGATTAACGTTATCCATGATTTGAATGCGGCGCAGATTGTTGAACGGTTCGCTGGAAAAAAGCAGACCAACACTGAAATAAACTCTACTGCTGCGGTGGTATAGGTTTCACACGGATTAAGAACAGGAGATGTTATGAAAGACGCAATGAAGCTTGAAACGCACCTGGTTGTTGCTGGTCGCGACAAACGCTACACCCAGGGAGCGGTGAATCCGGTTATCCAACGCGCCTCTTCACTGGTATTTGATACCGTGAAGGACAAGAAATTTGCCACCGCCAATCGCGCGAACGGCGAGCTGTTTTATGGTCGTCGCGGAACCTATACCCACTTTGCCTTCCAGAAGGCAATGAGCGAACTGGAGGGCGGCGTTGGCTGCGCGCTGTACCCATGTGGTGCTGCGGCGGTGACCAATGCGATTCTGGCGTTTGTTCAGGGTGGCGATCATATTCTGATGACGGGTGCGGCCTATGAACCAACCCAGGATTTTTGCAATAAGATCCTGAGTAAATTCAACGTGGAAACAACGTATTACGATCCGCTGATTGGTGCAGGTATCGTCGATCTTCTGCGTCCGGAAACAAAGGTTGTATTCCTTGAGTCACCAAGTTCTATCACCATGGAAGTCCAGGACGTGCCGGGGATGGTGAAGGCTATCCGCGCGGTGAATCCGGAGATTGTCATTATGATCGACAACACTTGGGCGGCGGGCGTGCTGTTCAAAGCGCTGGATTATGGCGTGGATATTTCCATTCAGGCGGGAACGAAGTACACCATCGGCCATTCGGACGCCATGCTGGGCACGGCGGTGTCGAACGCCCGTTGTTGGGATCGTTTACGCGAGAACTCCTATCTGATGGGGCAAACGCTGGATGCCGATACGGCCTACAACGGCAGCCGCGGATTGCGCACCCTGGCGGTACGCCTTAAGCAGCATCAGGAGAGCAGCATCCATATTGCCCGCTGGCTGTCGGCAAGGCCGGAAGTGGCACGGGTGAATCATCCGGCATTACCGGAATGTCCGGGCCATGAGTATTTTCAGCGTGATTTTATCGGAAGCTCAGGCCTGTTCTCGTTTGTGCTGAAAAAGAGACTGACCGACGAACAGATGGCGAATTTCCTCGATAACTTCTCGCTGTTCCATATGGCCTATTCGTGGGGCGGATTTGAGTCGCTCATTCTGGCGAACCAGCCGGAAGAGCTGAACAGCATTCGCCCGGCTGGAGAGGTAGATTTCAGCGGCACGCTGGTCAGGGTGCATATTGGCCTTGAGGATATCGACGACCTGATTGCCGATCTGGAAGCGGGATTTGCACGCATTGCGTAAGGTGAGGTGAGCGTAGCCGGATGGCGCTGATGCTTATCCGGCCTACGTAACCCAGTAGGCCGGATAAAACGCCTGTACGACATTCGCGATGACGCTATATTCACAATCAAATTAACTCACAAGTAGTCATTTAAGATCATTTTTTATCAAAAGTAATCTTTGTCACAATTTTCAGCATCCCTCCTGGGTAGCATAGACACTGGTTTTAAGTGTTATGGCATATAAGGGATGATGAGTTATGAAGCTGAAAGATTTATTCTCAAGGACACCGACGGAACGCCGCCATTATGGCGTTGCCGTGTTAGTCGGTATCGTTTCTGGCGTACTTTCTGCATTTGTTAAGTGGGGAGCCGAAGTTCCGCTTCCACCCAGGACATTTTCCCTGGGAAGAAATGAGTTTAATCCTCCGTACCTTTTTCTCCGAGACTATTTAGGGATTGACCCCACGCAAACGGTCTATACCTTTTCTGAACATGTGATTAATCCGGTTATGGTCACGCACATCATATTTTCATTAGTGTTTGCAGTCGGATATTGCGTTGCCGCTGAAATTTTTCCAAAAGTTAAACTTTGGCAGGGGGTACTGGCAGGTTTAATCGTGACGGTGGCAGTTCATGGCATCTTCATTCCCGCCCTTCATCTTTCGCCGCCCTTGTCTCAGCTACCATTTGATGAATATGTGTCGGAAATTATTGGACATATTTTCTGGTTTTGGGTCATTGAAATGATTCGTCGTGACCTGCGTAATCGGATCACGCATGAACCCGATGCGGAAGTTCCGTTATCTCTCGTCAGATGATTAAAAGTTGATGCACTATGATGGATTGCCCCCGACCGCTAAACACAAAACCAGTGTTCGCGAATGGGGGCGGTTCATAGGAGGTTAACTCTCTGTGACTAATGCGGTGGCCTCATGCTGACGTACGCGCTTTAGTAAGCCTGCCAGCGTGAACACGACGGCAATACCAGCCATCACCGCCAGCAGATGAAACGAAATCCTGCCGCCGTTGAACCATAACCAACGCCCAATTTCGACAGAAACCGCCATCACCGTCAGGATCACCATATTCAACGACGCCGAAACCGTACCCTTCGGTAAGTTGTTGGAAAATAGTGTAAAGCGGAATAACGTTGGGAAGATCATTCCAATGCCAAACGCATACAGGCTGGTCCCCAGCACCGACCACAGCCAGACGTGCGGCCACAGTAAATTGCCGACAATCAGCACCGCCAGCCCGCTCAGCTGTATAGGTGCGGCCCGCCAGATGAAGTGCGGTCGGGTCGGATCTTTCACGAAACGAACCACCACCATATTGGCGACGATCACTGCGCCGAACACCGGGGCCTGTGCCCAGGCAAACTCCGATGTGGTCATGCCGCCAGCATCGATCAGAATAACCGGTGAGACCGCCACCCAGCTCATCATCGGAATATAGCTTAACGACAGCGTGGCTGCGCCAAACAGGAACACCCGGTTGCGGAAAACGTCGCGGAAATCACGCACTACGCCGCGGGCACTGAACGGCACCGCGCCGCGCTGGACGGTTTCCGGCATGGCTAACATTAACCCAATCAGGGCGATAAGCCCCATGACGGCAATGATGGCAAACAGGATCTTCCAGTGTACAAAGTGCATTAGCGCCGCTCCGGAGAGCGGGCCGATAACCGGTGCAACCAACACAATGGAAGTGATTATCGCCATTAACTTAATGGCCTTCGTTTGCCCAAACGCCTCCTGCACCGTGACATAGCCAACGGTGGCGATAAAGCAGATGCTGGTGCCCTGCACAAATCGGGCTACCAGAAACTGCGTCATTGAGGTCGTGAACAGCGTGGCAGCGCAGGCGAGGGTAAAGATTAACGCCCCCGCAATCAGCACGGGTCGACGGCCAATTCGGTCGGAAAGCGGCCCCAGCAGCCATTGCAGCGCCATGCCGCCCGCCAGATAGAGGCTCACCGCAGCGGGTGCCAGGCTAACATCGGCGTTGAAATCACGTACCACATTGATGATGCCAGGCTGGATCAGGTCCGTCGACAGATAGGCGGCGAAGTCATATAAAATCAATGCGACAGGAAAAAAAAGCGTTGTGGCGCGTTGGGAGAAAAACGCGAGAATCCGTTGCATAAAACAGCTCCTTGTCGGGAGAAAACCCTCAACGGGAATAGCGAAATTCAATACCGTCTTTGAGACGTCAGACCGATGACAGAAAAAAGCAGACTGCAAATGTACTGAATTTCATGTAATCAAAAACGCTGTCTGCGCGAAGCGCAAACAGAAGATACGCTCACTGACGCTGGGTCAGAAAACGTAACGATTACAGGTAACAATCAGCACATCGCACCTCAGGAAGAGTAAGTTGAACGGGTAATAACCATCCGCAGTTTAATGCGGATTGGATATTAATTAAACGAGTTTATCCTGTTTATGTGCAGAAAATCGCCCTGCAAATCAGACTGCGATGCTCTGCAAAAACCGCAGAGCGATGGCACAACCGAAGATAATCAATACACCGCCAGCGATACGTTCTACCCATAATATCCCTCTGGATAACCGTCGCTGGATCTGCGGTAAACCGATGAACATCACGATCAGCAGATCCCAGCACAGCACTACGCTGGTCATCCAGATCCCGCTCATGGTTTGTTGCAGCAGCGTCACCGACGGGCCGAGCAGGGCGGTCATTAGCGCCAGATAGAACAGCGCATTTTTTGGGTTGAGCAGTGACGAACCCAATCCCAGCAGTAGCTGTTTGCCAAATCCTGGACAGGTAGACTGGGCGTCTGTTCCGGTCAGCGTTTGCGGGCGGCTGCGTACCAGCAGGCTGCCAATCCACAATAAATAGAGCGCGCCCAGCAGCTCAATAACCGTAAACAACAGGGGAAGCTGGCGCAGGATCCCCCAACCGATAATTGCCAGCAGAATATACAGCCCGTTGCCGAAAGCGATCCCCACGCACAACCCGGCGCTGCCGCGCATCCGGTATCGTGCGGCGTAACCGACCAGTAAAAAGAAGTCCGGCCCGGGGCTAAGCAATGCGACGAAATGCGCCAGCGCCAGCGCGGGAAAAGCAGAAGGAAAAAGTACAGAAAGCAGCGACATAGCGACCTCAGAGAATGAATCTGAGATCACCGTACGCCTGACGCAGCGCTAATTATTGTCTGATATTGATCGTCCCAACGCGTACTGGCGCGGTGTGGCGGCGGTGTAGCGCACAAAGGTGCGATGGAAATGGCTCTGGTCGGCAAACCCGCTCTGGTAGCCGACATCGGCAATTTCGTCTCCGGCCCGCAGCCGCTGGCGAGCATAGTCAATCCGTATGATGTTCAGATAACTTCCTGGCGTCAGCCCGGTGTCCTGCTTAAAGGTACGGATCAGCGTCTCTTTACGCATGTGACATTCATGTGCCAGCTCATCGAGCGAGGGCGGCGCGAGCAGGCTGGACTGCAACCGTTCGCGCAGATACTGGCTGGTTGCGCTTAGGTTTTCTGGTGTGACCGACTGTAACGGCAGCGAGTGAAGCAATGTTTGCGCGGCATCCGTTATTTGTGCGGTTTGGCGTTGCGGCATGAGCGTCACAAGGTGCATATAACGCTGGAATAATTGCGCATCGCGGATAACGGGAGCAGGCGTGCAAAGCCGCTGATTGGTGTTCTGTGCAGGCAGATTAGCAAGACACCACTTGGCATCAAGATAAAGCATATGATAGCTGCGAAACTGTCCGTTAACAGGATTACAGCTGTGAGGTGCCAGCGGCGGTATCACAATCAGATCGCCCACCTGCAGATGGTATTCCTCGCCATCGCACAGACAGCACGTTTCCCCCTCGAGAATTGCCCCAATCGAGAACTGAGAGTGGTGATGCCGCTTATAGGCCTGCTGGCTTTGCCAGGTGCTGCGCAGTTCCAGCCACGGCAACTGCTCATCACGCCAGAACGATTGTGGAATATCTCGGGTATGCGTCACATCGTGTCCTCCCTGAAAGTGATGATTTGTTATAGCACAGGCCGAGTGGTGAAAAAGTGGGAATGCGCATTGAGATGGCGATTCTGCGTGACGTGTTCCAGACAAATGCAGACGTTACATAAGGGCGTTGTTATCCCGGAAATCGCCTCGCAAAGAGAGAAAGTTGCAGGTGAGGATGTGGTTTTCCGGCGCTACAGTCATGGCATCTTATTTTCAGGTGAAGGATCGCCATGAACAAAGCTTCCGCTTCAACACCGCATGACGCGGTTTTTAAAACATTTTTACGTCACCCTGAGACTGCACGGGATTTTCTGCAAATACATCTTCCCGCTTCGCTGCGCGAGCTTTGCGATCTTCAGACGCTTAAACTCGAGTCAGACAGTTTTATCGAAGAGAATTTACGTGCGTACTATTCCGATGTGCTGTGGTCGGTGAAAACGACGGATGGGGATGGATATATTTATGTGGTGATTGAACACCAAAGCACACCGGATGCGCATATGGCATTCAGACTGATGCGCTATGCGGTAGCGGCCATGCAGAAACATTTAGATGCCGGGCATCAGCAGTTGCCGCTGGTGGTGCCGATGCTGTTTTATCACGGCGCTAAAAGCCCGTATCCTTATTCGCTGTGTTGGCTGGATGAGTTTGCCAACCCGAAGCTGGCTCGTCAGCTGTATGCTGCGGCGTTTCCGCTGGTGGATATTACGGTTATTCCGGATGACGAAATTGTGCAGCATCGACGTATGGCGCTGCTGGAGTTAATCCAAAAACATATCCGTCAACGCGATCTTATGGGGTTGGTCGAGCAAATTGTTTCCCTGCTACTTACCGGACTGACTAATGACACTCAGATAAAGACGCTGTTTAATTATATTGTACGAACTGGCGATGCACCTCGATTCAGTGAGTTTATTCGCGGGGTTGCCGAACGTTCACCGCAGCACAAGGAGCATTTGATGACGATCGCGGACAGATTACATGAGGCAGGATTTCAAAAAGGATGGCTTGAAGGCAAGCTGGAAGGTAAACAAGAAGGCAAAAAAGAAGGCAAACAGGAAGGCAAACAGGAAGGACTGATAAAGGGGCGACGTGATGAGGCACTGCGTATTGCCCGCACCATGCTGGCAGATGGCATCGATATCAGCACGGTACAAAAAATCACCCGACTTTCCGCTGAAGATATTCAGGGTTTAAGCCATTAGATATAGCTTAAACTGCCTAATTGCCTGCCCGGAAGCGCCGGGCAGCTCGATCTACTCTATTGCCGTTTTTACCGCCTCTCCGAGCTTCTGCATTACTTCCCGATGCTTGTCGTTTGGCGGCAATGCGCAGTTGATGCGCACACAGTTGCGATACTTCCCCGATGCGGAGAACAGAGAACCCGGTGCAACCTGGATTTTGAGGCGACAGAGCTGCTTAGCGACACAGACCATATCGACCTGGAGCGGCAGCTCGACCCACAGCATAAAGCCGCCTTTCGGTCGGGTGACGCAGATCCCGCAGGGGAAGTATTCCCGTACCCAGCAGGTGTAGATCTCCATATTGCGCTGATAAATCTGGCGCATACGCCGGATATGCCGATGATAATGACCTTCGCGCACAAAGGTCGCCGCCGCCAGTTGCGTAGCGGGAACGTTAGTGCCGATGACGGCGTACTTCATGTGCAGCAGCTTGTTGTAATAGCGACCGGGCACCACCCAACCCACTCGCAGTCCGGGGGCGACGGATTTGGTAAACGAACTGCAGAGTATTACCCGACCGTCGCTGTCCCAGGAGTGGATCGTGCGCGGGCGTGGGTACTCCGTTGCCAGTTCGCCATACACATCGTCTTCAAAAATAACGATGTCGTGGCGCTGGGCGAGGGCGAGCACTGCCCGCTTACGCGCATCCGGCATAATGAATCCGAGAGGGTTGTTGCAGTTGGGAACCAGCAGCACACCTTTGATCGGCCACTGATCCAGCGCCAGCTCCAGCGCTTCAACACTGATCCCGGTATCCGGATCGGTTGGGATCTCAATCACCTTGATCCCTAAGCCGCGCAGTAGCTGCATCGTGCCGTAGTAGGCCGGTGATTCAACGGCGACAATATCTCCGGGCTGGCAGACCGTCAGCAGCGCCAGCGACATTCCACTCTGACTGCCGCTGGTGATCACAATATCGTCTGCATTGACCACCGAACCGCCGTCCAGCATCAGCCGCGCAATCTGCTGACGCAGTTCACGGCATCCGGAGATTTCATCGTAGCCCAGTATCGCGCGCAGATTATGTTGTGCCACGCGGCTGAGCTCGCGCCACAGCGGCTTCAGGCTCGGTTGATTAATATCGGGCACGCCGCTGCTAAACGGGATTATCGATTTGTCCGCGTTGCCCTTTAGCATATCCAGCACCTGATCCCACTGGGTTATTTCGACCGGACGCTGTACCGGACGCGACATCGGTGGCACGGGTGGCTGCGCTTTTTGTGGCGCGACAAAATAACCGGAACGTGGCTGGGGCGTGATCAGCTGGCGCTGTTCCAGCGTCTGATACGCCTGCTGGACGGTGCTGATGCTGACCCCATGCTCCTGGCTCAGGCTGCGTACCGAGGGCAGTTTTTCGCCATGGCGATACAGCCCCTGCTCAATGCGTTCGGCCAGCAGATTGGCCAGATGTTGGTAACGCGTCATGCTGTATCCCTCATGGGTACCATACAGATTAAAAAATCAGTACAGATTGGCGTGAAAAAAGCGATGCAGAACTCTTTTTAACCAATCTGTATGTTAAATAAAAGTACTTTTTGAGTCTGTATTGTTTTGGGCCAGATCCGTGAAGATAAAGCCTCTGGCAAGGCGGGGAGGCAAGGTATGGAATTTCACGAGAATAAAGCAAAACAGCCGTTTATTGGGTTTGTACTGATCTGGCGGGCATACAAGGCGTGGCGGCTGCGAGCGCAAACGCGGCGCGTATTGCAACAGATGAGTGATGAGCGGTTGCGGGACGTCGGGCTGCGACGCGATCAGGTGGAGTGATTTTCTTTCATCGACAGAGGCTGGGGATTATCGCCCCTCCTCTTTTATATTCACGATATTTATCAATTCATGCTTCTGGTTAGTCCGTTTCTTGATACTTATCCTGATAAGTATTATTTTCTCTTCAGCGATGAGAGGAAAGTAAGATGACTGAAGATGAACTGTTTGCCCGCCGTCCGATGGGGATGCGCATGGCAATGGTGGTGCGCCAGTGGCGGGCCATTATTGATGCTGCCATCACCGATACTGGCCTGACGCAGTCCAGCTGGACGGTACTGATGCAACTGTATCAACTGGGAGACAACGTCTCAGTCAGTGAACTGGCACAAATGCAGGGCATCGAACTGCCGCCGCTGATGCGCACCCTCTCGCAGCTGGAAAAGCAGGGCTATCTGCTGCGCTCCACATCGCCCTATGACAAACGCATCCGCCTGCTGGCGCTGACCGCGCAAGGCCGCGCAAGGCTGGATGAACTCAACCGGGTGATTGAGACATACCAACATCGCGTCACCTGTACCATTCCTGAAGCAGAGCTTGCCGCCTTTAGCACGACGTTAAATCAACTCGCCTGCAATTTGCGGACAATCCGCGAAGAAGACAATCAACACTAAAAAAATATGATGACCCCAGAACAAAAATTTGCCCGTTGGGTAAGGGTGAGTATTGCCGCTTTCCTGGTAATATTCGCCTGGTTTATCGTTGCCGATATCTGGATCCCGCTGACGCCGGACTCCACGGTGATGCGCGTGGTAACGCCTGTTTCCTCACGCGTTTCCGGCTACGTCTCGCAGGTGCATGTACACAATAATAGCCAGGTGAAGAAGGGCGATTTGCTGTACGAACTGGATCCGACGCCATTTATCAATAAGGTCGAGGCTGCGCAAATTGCCCTTGAGCAGGCGAAGCTGAGTAACCAACAGCTGGATGCGCAGATCGTCTCTGCCCGCGCCAACCTGCGCACCGCGCAATTCAACGCCCGCAACGATAAGACCACCTTAGACCGCTATCAGCGCCTGAGCGCCATGCAGAATGTGTCGCAATCCGATCTCGACAAGGTGCGTACTGCCTGGCAAACCAGCGAGCAGTCGGTGGCGGCGCTGAATGCCAGTATTCAGAACCTGCTTATCCAGCGCGGCGAGCGCGATGACAAACGTAACGTAACGCTGCAAAAATACCGTAACACGCTGGAAGAGGCGCAGCTGAACCTCGGCTGGAGCAAAGTATATGCCCAGACCGACGGTACGGTGAGTAATCTCCAGCTTAGCCCAGGGCTGTACGCCACCGCGGCCACGCCGCTGCTGGCGCTGGTCAGCCATCAGACCGATATCGTGGCCGACTTTCGCGAGAAAAGTCTGCGCCACACTCGCGTGAATACCGATGCCGCCGTGGTGTTCGATGCCTTGCCGGGCAAGGTTTTCTCTGCCCGCGTCACCAGCAGCGATGCCGGTATTCTGGCGGGTCAGGAGCAGGTTAACGGCCAGCTGTCGCAGCCGGAACAGTCCACCCGCTGGGTGCGCGATGCCCAGCGTATGCGCATTCACGTCGCGCTGAACGAACCGCTCGACACGCCGTTACCGACCGGGGCGCGCGCCACGGTACAGCTGTATAACAGCGAGGGCGTGTTCGCCCGCACCTTTGCCGGGGCACAGATCCACCTCGTCAGCTGGCTGCACTATGTCTATTAACACGCTGGCCCACGTCTTTACGCCGCACGGGAACATTGTCTACACCGCCAATGATTTTCGCCAGACCCTGCGTATCTCCGTTGCCGGGACAATCGCGCTGAGTATCTCGACCTTCTACAACGTGCAGTACGGCGTATTTTTTGTGGTTTATCCGCTGATGCTACTGTCGCTGGTGCCGGTGTTCAACCGCCATGTGGCAACACAGTTCGTGTTCAGCGCGGCGGTGAACTGTGTCGAAATGGTGCTGATTGTCGGCTATCTTTCACAGTGGCCGCTGGTTATGACACTGGTAGTGTTCGGCCTGTATGTGATGCGCTTTCGTTTTATGAGCAAAGGCCCGCTGTTTCTGCTCGGTTCGATGGGCGTGGTGTGCCAGAGCACGATGCTCAACTTTATGAGCTATCCCACCACCAACTGGCATACGCTGATGTTCTCCAATATGGAAGCCTGCGTCATGGCGGTGGCGCTGAGCGCGCTGCTGCATTATCTGATCCCGGACGTGGAACCCCGCCAGCCACCGCCGCGCATTGAGAAAGATGCCGCCCGGGTGCGCCATGAATCGCTGCTTTCCGGCACGGTGGCGACGATGATTTTTGTGGTCTTCCAGATCTGCGATTTGAGTGATTCGCTGTCGGCGCTGATGGCCGGCATTTTGATCCTGTTTCCGATGCACTACCGTGGCGCGGTGATCAGCTCGATTTGGCGCGTGGTCGGCGTGGTGCTGGCCTGCCTGTATATTCTGCTGGTGCAACTGCTTATCTATGATTTCAGCAACCATATGCTGCTGATGATGCCGCTGATTGGCCTCGGGCTGGCGTTCAGTGCCCGCCTGCACGTAATGGAAAAAGTCGGGGCAGGCGTGGGGTTTGCCAGTATCACTACCATCGGCATTATGTTTGGCCAGAACCTGCACCCGGATCAGGACCTGGTATTCAGCGATCTGTACCGTATCACCTCCGTCACCGTCGCGCTGGTGGTAACGCTCACCATGGTATTTCTGGTGCACCGGGTTTTGAACTGCTTTGCCGCGACGCGGTTTGTGATTACCGAATGAGTGGGGGCAAGTGCCGGATGGCGGCTGCGCCTTATCCAGCCTACGGGAAAGTGCCATTTGTAGGCCCGGTAAGCGTAGCGCCACCGGGCAATTCAGCAGGGGATTACTTCTTCAATCCCGCAAACGCGGCTCTGATCTCGTCTTCCGGCAGGTTAATGCCGATAAACACCAGCAGGCTGTGCGGTGTTTCGTCGCCCCACGGGCGGTCCCAGTCGGCGCTGTACAGGCGCTGGACGCCCTGGAACAGCAGGCGGTTTGGCTCGCCTTCAATCCACAGCATACCTTTGTAGCGCAGCAGCTTCTCGGCGGATTCCAGCAGCAGGTTTTCCATCACTCGCGACACGTCGCTGATGTTTACCGGGTAATCCAGCTCGACGACGATCGAGGAGATATCGTTTTGCTTGTCGGCGATAAAGTGGAAGCGCGGTTTGGCGCTGACTACGTTCTCTTCCAGCATAAAACCGTTGGTATCGAACAGCAGGGAGAGGTCGATATCACCATGCGTCACGGTGTAAATCGGCGCACGGGCGTTGATGCGCGCCAGGCGCTCACGCAGTTTTTCACTTTCACCTGCGACGTCGGTTTTGGTCAGCAGGATCCGGTCTGCGTAGCCTACCTGCGACTGGGCGATGGTGAACTGGTTCATCTGCTCGTCGGCATGTACCGCGTCAACCAGCGCAATTACGCCGTCCAGCAGGTAGCGTTCGCAAATCACTTCATGGGAGAAAAAGGTCTGAATAATCGGGCCGGGGTCGGCCATGCCGGTGCACTCGATCACCAGACGGTCGAAATTGATGGCGCCTTTGTCGAGGTTGTCGAGCAGGTCTAACAATGCGTCTTCCAGTTCACTGGAGCGGGTACAGCAAATACAGCCGTTGGTCAGGGTTTTGATCTGCGTGGCGCGATCGC
Organism: Citrobacter portucalensis; assembly: GCF_002042885.1. Classification (GTDB taxonomy): domain Bacteria; phylum Pseudomonadota; class Gammaproteobacteria; order Enterobacterales; family Enterobacteriaceae; genus Citrobacter; species Citrobacter portucalensis. Next base: position 125,494 of record NZ_MVFY01000004.1, on the reverse strand, counting down.
CAATCAGCTGATCGTCCACCGAGACTTCACCGAATTCGTTTTCGATAACGGCAATCTTGTAACCGTGCTGCTCGTTGAGAATATGGCGCAGCAGGGTGGTTTTACCCGCGCCAAGAAAACCGGTGAGTAGGGTAACTGCAATCGGGGTCATTCACTTCTCCTTCTAACAGCAACTGCTTCCGCCGCTACCGTAGCGGGCTTCCTGGCGCTCGCGGAAGAATTCTTCGTAGGTCATGTACGGCTTATCGGGATGGTTGGTCTTCATGTGCTCGACATAGTTGTCGTAGTCCGGAATGCCAATCAGCATCTTCGCCGCCTGACCGAGATATTTTTTAGCTTGCCCTAAAGTACCAAACATAAACAATCCTGATAAGCGAAAAGCCCCGCCGGAGCGGGGCTGAATACATCTTAGTGATGTGAAGAGGTCTTCACGCCGCCTTCCGGCACCGGCACATACGGTGTCTCTTTATCAGAGCGACCGTTGATGGCGCGGGCTTTCTGCCAGGTACGGAACCCGTAGAAAATGATGCTGTACACCACCACCAGGAACAGAATACTCAGACCTGCGTTGGTGTAGTTGTTGACGACGATGTGGTTCATGTTGGCAATCTGCTGAGCGGTCAGTTCGCCGCCGTTAGCAATCTTCTCTTTGTACTGATTCGCCATGAAGAAGAAGCCTTCCATCTGCGGGTTGGTGCTGAACAGTTTCAGACCCAGCGCCCAGGTGGTGCAGATAAGCAGCCATACAGCCGGAACAACGGTAACCCAGATGTATTTGGTGCGCTGCATTTTAACCAGTACCACGGTGCCCAGAACCAGTGCCACGGCAGCCAGCATCTGGTTAGAGATACCGAACAGCGGCCACAGGCTCTTAACGCCGCCCAGCGGGTCAACAACGCCTTGATACAGCAGGTAACCCCACAGGCCTACGCAGCCCGCAGTACCGATGATACCCGCAACCAGGGAGTCGGTTTTCTTCAGGAACGGCACGAAGTTACCCAGTAAATCCTGCAGCATAAAGCGGCCAGAACGGGTACCGGCATCCAGTGCGGTCAGGATGAACAGCGCTTCGAACAGAATACCGAAGTGGTACCAGAAGCCCATATCAGCCATCGGCAGCACTTTGTGGAACACGTGAGCGATACCAACAGCCAGCGTCGGTGCGCCACCTGCGCGGTTCAGAACGGACGGTTCACCGATGTCTTTCGCGGTTTGCAGGATCTGCTCAGGCGAAATGACGAAGCCCCAGGAGCTGACGGTCGCTGCCGCATGTGCGGTGACGTCTTTCAACTGCGCCATAATCAGCGGTGCGTTTTCGCCGCTCATTTCATGCAGGTTCGGCATGGTGATGCCAAGGCCCGCAGGCGGGGTGTTCATCGCGAAGTACAGACCAGGTTCGATGATAGACGCGGCAACCAGCGCCATAATTGCGACGAAGGATTCCATCAGCATCGCGCCGTAACCGATAAAGCGCGCATCGGTTTCACAGGCCAGCAGCTTCGGTGTGGTACCGGAAGCAATCAGCGCGTGGAAGCCAGATACCGCACCACACGCGATGGTGATGAACAGGAACGGGAACAGAGCGCCTTTCCACAGCGGACCGGTACCATCAACGTACTGGGTCATCGCTGGCATTTTCAGTTCCGGGTTGAGGATAACAATCCCCACCGCCAGACCGACGATAACGCCGATTTTCAGGAAGGTAGCCAGATAGTCGCGCGGGGCGAGGATCAGCCATACCGGCAGCAGCGCAGAGATAAATGCGTAGCCGATCAGGGTAAAGGTAATGGTGGTGTCTTTAAAGGTCAGCGCCGGGCCCCAGTATGGGTCGTGCGCAATCACGCCGCCGAAGTAGATAGAGGCAACCAGCAGCACAATACCAATCACAGACACTTCGCCCACGCGTCCCGGTCGCAGGAATCGCATGTAGATCCCCATGAACAACGCGATAGGTACGGTTGAGCAGACGGTGAACACACCCCACGGGCTTTCCGCCAGCGCTTTTACCACGATCAGCGCCAGTACTGCGAGGATGATGATCATGATTAAGAAGCAGCCGAACAGTGCAATGGTTCCCGGGATCGGGCCCATCTCTTCTTTGATCATCTCACCCAGAGATGCACCGTTACGGCGGGAAGAGATAAACAGTACCATGAAGTCCTGCACCGCACCGGCCAGCACGACGCCTGCCAGCAGCCACAGCGTACCAGGCAGGTAGCCCATCTGCGCAGCCAGTACCGGCCCAACCAGCGGACCAGCACCTGCGATAGCGGCAAAGTGGTGACCAAACAAGACGTTACGGTTGGTTGGAACGTAGTTCAGACCGTCATTGTTGATGACTGCCGGCGTGGCACGCGTTGGGTCAAGTTTCATCACCTTTTGGGCGATGTAAAGGCTGTAGTAACGATAGGCCACCAGATAAACAGAAACTGAGGCGACCACGATCCACAGGGCACTAATGTGTTCACCCCGACGTAATGCCACTACCGAGAGGCAGAATGCACCGATGATTCCGAGAATCACCCAGGGTATGTGCTTGAATATCTTTTTCGTATCCATAGTAAAACCTGGTTTTTTACCCGTCATACTTCAAGTTGTATGTGCGTTGGCTTCATTCGCTCACCCCAGTCACTTACTTTTGTAAGCTCCTGAGGATTCCCTCATTTGCCGCCTTCTTACAACTCGAATTATCTAGGGTACCTATTAATAATTGGCCGAAGCCGCGTGGGTTTGATCTTGTGTTTGAGGAGGTAAATTGACTGCTATGTTGGGGGGATCTTGCCAGAGAATTACGCGCGTAAAGTAAGGTAAATAAGTGAGCGGTTGTATGTCAGCTTAAGCGGTCTCAAGTGTCAGTGAGCGGTAAACTGCGGGGGGAACGGGGAAATTTATGTGATTGAGATCACTAATAAACCCGCTTAGCGCTTTGGCAGACGGCGTGGATCGACGAATCGTCGATGCTGAGATCGATTCAACTAGCACAAATTTCATAAAGTTTTCCCTTTCCAGGCCGAAAATTCTGACATCTGTCTAGCGGAAAGAGAAAACATGTTAAAACGAATGAAGATTGTTACCAGCTTACTGCTGGTATTGGCGCTATTTGGCCTTTTACAGCTCGCCTCGGGCGGCTTGTTTTTTAACTCACTTAAGAATGACAAAGAGAACTTTACCGTTCTGCAAACCATTCGCCAGCAACAGTCTGCGCTGAACGCCACCTGGGTTGAGCTGCTGCAAACGCGTAACACCCTGAACCGGGCAGGCATTCGCTACATGATGGATCAGAGCAATATTGGCAGCGGCGCGACCGTTGCCGAACTGATGCAGGTAGCCAGCACGGCGCTGAAGCTGACGGAAAAAAACTGGGCGATTTACGAGTCGCTCCCGCGCGATCCGCGCCAAAGCGAAGCCGCTTTCCAGGAGATCAACCGCACCTATGACATCTATCACGGTGCGCTGGCGGAGCTGATCCAGTTACTGGGTGACGGGAAGATCAACGCATTCTTTGATCAACCGACGCAGAGCTATCAGGATGGCTTTGAGAAACAGTACATGAGTTACATGCAGCAGAATGATCGCTTGTATGACATCGCGGTGGAAGATAACAACAGCTCTTACAGCCAGGCGATGTGGGTGCTGATCTGCGTGCTGATTACCGTACTGGCGGCGATTATTGCGGTCTGGTTTGGTATCAAGCTGACCCTTATCTCTCCTATGAACCGTCTGATCGACAGCATTCGTCATATCGCCAGCGGTGACCTGGTGAAACGTATTGAAGTGGAAGGGTCCAACGAGATTGGGCAACTGGCGGAAAGCCTGCGTCACATGCAGGGTGAGCTGATGAATACCGTGGGTGACGTGCGTAACGGTGCCAACGCGATTTACAGTGGGGCCAGCGAGATTGCGATGGGCAATAACGATCTCTCCTCGCGTACCGAGCAGCAGGCTGCATCTCTGGAAGAAACCGCAGCCAGCATGGAACAGCTGACGGCGACCGTGAAGCAGAACGCCGAAAACGCGCGTCAGGCCAGCCATCTGGCGCTGAGTGCTTCTGAAACCGCGCAGAAAGGCGGCAAAGTGGTGGATAACGTGGTGCAAACCATGCGTGACATCGCGTCCAGTTCGCAGAAAATCGCCGACATTATCAGCGTCATCGACGGCATTGCCTTCCAGACTAACATTCTGGCGCTCAACGCCGCGGTAGAAGCAGCACGTGCGGGTGAGCAGGGCCGTGGATTTGCGGTGGTTGCGGGTGAAGTGCGTAACCTGGCCCAGCGTAGTGCGCAGGCCGCGCGCGAGATCAAGAGCCTGATTGAAGACTCGGTCAGCCGCGTGGATGTCGGTTCAACCCTGGTAGAAAGCGCCGGTGAAACCATGGATGAGATCGTCAATGCGGTAACCCGCGTGACCGATATCATGGGTGAAATCGCCTCTGCTTCTGATGAACAGAGCCGCGGTATTGACCAGGTGGGTCTGGCCGTTGCCGAGATGGATCGCGTGACGCAGCAGAACGCCTCGCTGGTGGAAGAATCCGCCGCCGCCGCTGCGGCGCTGGAAGAGCAGGCTAGCCGCCTTACTCAGGCCGTTGCCGTGTTCCGTATTCAGCATGACCAACAGCGCGCGCGTGACGTTGCGGCCGCTAAACCGGTTTCAACGGCCCAGCCGCGCAAAGCCGCGGTAACGGATGCCGGGGATAACTGGGAAACGTTCTAAGCCTGTGATGCCGGATGGCGCTATCGCTTATCCGGCCTACGGGAAAGTTACGTGGTTGCCGGATGGCGCTGCCGCTTATCCGGCCTACGGGGAAAGATACGTGGTTGCCGGATGGCGCTATCGCTTATCCGGCCTACGGGGAAAGATACGTGGTTGCCGAATGGTGCTGTCGCTTATCAGGCTTACCGGAAATGTTACGTAGGCCCGATAAGGCGTAGCCGCCATCGGGCAATTAGCGCAACATCAGGCGCATGGCGCAGCGCGATTCAAATGCCAGTCCATGCGCCGCTTCCTCTTCTCTTTTCTGGCGCAACTTTGCAGGTAGCGTCTCGTCAGCCAGCATTTCAAATCCCAGTCGCGCGTACCATGGCGCATTCCACGGCACATCGCGGAAGGTGGTCAGCGTGAGCGACGTGTAACCTTTCTCGCGCGCCTGTTCGGCAACATACTCAATCAATCTGCGGCCAATTCCTTTTCCCTGCCACTCCAGATGCAGCGACAGTTCAGCAATAAAAAGCGATGACCCCAGCGTTTCGGCAACCAAAAAACCGACCGGAAGCGCATCGACCTGCGCCAGCCAGCTCATGCCTGCGGCGGCAAAAGCCTGATGCTGAGCAGCCGATAAAATCTGGTCTTCAGCAATCCACGCCAGTTCGGGGATGCGTAAAAAACGTTGCCCCGCAGATCGTTCGATGGCGGGAAGAGCGGCAGTGTCTGCCAGAGTAGTGGCGCGCAAGGTGATGTTCATACGAGGAGCATAACATGCCCGATAAACGTGGTGTTATCGGGCATCTGGAGGATTAATCTTTACGCGGATCGCTGATGGGTTGGCGAACCAGGAAGATGTAGGCGAGGGCACCCACCATGGTGACGCAGCCGCAGATGATCAGCGCCAGGCGGAAAGAGTTGGTGGTATCAACAATAAAACCGGTGACGATCGGTGCGAACGACGCGCAGATAAAGCTGGCAAAGTTCTGGATACTGCCCACGGAAGCGGTCATACGTGAGGCGACGGCGACGTGGATCAGACCCCAGCACGAGGTACCTGCGAAGTGGATACAGAACAGCGCCATACCGATCAGTAACACGGCGGCCATTGACGTTGTGGCCTGCGGCACGACGAAGGTGAAGGCTGCAGAGCAGAACATCCCGGCGATAATACAAATCTTACGGCTCTTAATCGGTGCCATACCGCCTTTCACCAGCCAGTCGGTGACAAAACCGTTAATCAGCATGCCGGCTGCGCCAAACAGGAACGGGATCGCCGCCATTAATCCGGTGCTTTTTAAATCCAGGTTGTAGGAGGTTTGCAGGTAGCCCGGCAGCCAGGCCAGGTATAGCCATGCGGTATAGTTGATGCCGCTAAAGCCCAGCATCATGCCCCACATGGTACGGTTGCGGAACAGGCTGCGCCATTCGGCAAAGCTCAGCGGATCGCGGCGGGCATTGACGCTACCGGCGTTCAGGTACGCTTGTTCCGTGGCGCTCAGCTCAATTTGCTCGCGGTTGCGATACAGCATGTACCAGCCGATGGCGAGGAAAATACCCAGCACGCCAATGGTGATGAACATCCAGCGCCAGCCCATTACCAGCATCATGGCAGCCAGAATCGGCGGGCTAATGGCAACCCCGATGGTGGAGGCGGCGTTGAATAATCCCATCGGGCGGCCGCGCTCTTTGATGTTAAACCAGTCGTTGATGACCTTTACGCCGCACGGGTTCATTGGCGCTTCGCCAATCCCCATCCCGATACGCACCAACACAAACTGGGTGAAGCTGTGCACCATGCCGGACATCGCCTGAAACAGCGACCAGAAGAACATCCCCAGTCCCAGCATAATGCGCGGACCTTTGCGATCCAGCAGCGGACCGCAGGGCAGTTGCGCAATACCGTAAGCGAGAGAGAATACCGACAGCAGCACGCCGATTTGCGTGGCGCTCAGCCCCAGTTCTTCACGAATCGTTAAGTTGGCGACCGACAGTGAGCTGCGGTCGAGGTAATTAATCACCGCAGCAAAAAATAATAAAATCATTGCTGTGGTCTGGATACGTTTAATTCGGCTACTGCGTTGCACCATGCCCTCAGGCGGAACATTAATATCCGCAGATGACGACGTGCCAAACGAAGAACTTGGGTCGAGGGTAATATTATTTTTTTCCACGCCGGACTCCTGAACCTCAATAATTTATTTTTCACACAGCAGGACTGTGCAGTATTGAAAAAATACCAGTGATGAATCAATTTGCTCATCACCGCTCACAAAAGTTTTTAATGCAGTCGACTTAGCGTGAGCATAGGCAAGAGGTATTTTTCAGGCGTTTTTATTTTTATAAAATCGTGCTCCCGGTAATGATTTGCTGTTTTTTATCGGTACTTAATGCGCGACGGTACGATCCTGGTTGATGGAGCGAATCATCGATTGTTTGGCTGAATTCAAATGGTTACAGAGCGCCAGGGTGGCATCCAGGTCGCTGCGACAGATCAGCGCGCTGAGGATGGTCATATGCTCATCAATGGCAATGATGTTACGCTGCTTGAGGTCGCTCTCATCCCACTGATAGTGGAAGTGGAAAATCACGGAAATGATTTCAAGTGATTGATTAAAAAATACATTATCGGCAGCAGAGAGTAGCAAAGCATGGAACTCACGATCTAACTGCGAGAACATGCGAAAGCTGCTGCCAATGCTGTCGCGCAGGATCCGATGGCGCTCCAGCAGCGTTTTAGCCTGCAACCAACGCGGATCATCATCGGGCAGATTGAGGAAATGCTGCAGAGAATGCGTTTCCAGCATCTCTCTGAGTTCAAACAGCTGTTCAGCATAGGCCTGATCGAATTGCTTCATGCTCCACTGACCGCGTTTTTCGTTTTTAATCAGGTTGTAACGCTCGAATTTTAAAAGATATTCCCGCACTACCACCGGGCTGACGCCTGCGGCTCTGGCAAGCTGCAGTTCGGAGAAGCTCTCGCCTGCACGCAGCTGTCGCTGGTTGATCATGGTGAAAAACGCCTGCTCAAAAATCCGGTTTTGCTCGGTCATGGAGGCGGTGGTGCAGGCAAAACCGTCGTCATGGTCGGGTTTTCGCACGATGACATAGTGGCTGCCGACCTGGGTCAGCACGCCGCACTCGCCTAAGTGGCTCAGCATATGGCGCACGGTGGTGCGGCTGATGTTGTACATCTCCGCCAGTGCGCTTTGTGAGGGGAGTGGGGAAGGGATATGACCACGCGCCATATCATCGATTATCTGGTTAATCACATTGTGGCGTAAGTTCTGCGAACGGCTCATGGCTTCTCCTTTTTATCTATTAAAACCCGATTTAAAACATTTTTATGCGCTGGAATTCACAGATTGTGTTTCTGCTTTCTCCGTCCTTTTTATTTTCGTTGATATCTGAGGCAACAAAAAAACAGGAGAGCAGAATCATGTCTACGATGAATACGTTGATTTGCCAGGAACCTAAAAAATTAGTCTGGAAAGAGCGCGAAATACCTATTCCGGGTGAGGGTGAAGCATTAATTAAAATTAAGTCGGTAGGAATTTGTGGTACCGATATTCATGCCTGGGGTGGCAATCAACCTTTTTTCAGCTACCCGCGTGTATTAGGGCATGAAATATGTGGGGAAATTGTCGGTCTGGGTAAGAATATACAGAATCTGAAAAATGGTCAGCAGGTGGCGGTTATTCCTTACGTGGCCTGCCAGCAGTGTCCGGCATGCCTGAGCGGGCGCACCAACTGCTGCGAGAAGATTTCAGTGATTGGCGTGCACCAGGATGGCGGTTTCAGTGAATATCTGTCCGTTCCGGTGACCAACCTGTTGGACGCGCAGGGGATTGACCCGCAGGCGGCGGCGCTGATTGAGCCTTACGCCATCAGCGCGCATGCGGTACGCCGGGCGGCGGTGGCTCCGGGTGAGCAGGTGCTGGTGGTCGGCGCGGGTCCGATTGGTCTGGGGGCGGCAGCGATTGCCAAAGCCGATGGCGCACAGGTGGTGGTCGCCGATACCAGTCCAGCACGCCGGGAGCACGTGTCTTCCCGGTTGGGACTCCCGGTTATCGACCCATCCGCTGAAGATTTTGATACGCAGTTGCGTGACCAGTTTGGCGGTTCGTTGGCGCAAAAGGTTATTGATGCCACGGGGAATCAGCATGCGATGAACAACACGGTGAATCTGATTCGTCATGGCGGCAGCATCGTTTTCGTTGGGCTGTTCAAAGGCGATTTGCAGTTCTCTGACCCTGAGTTCCACAAGAAAGAGACCACCATGATGGGCAGCCGCAACGCCACGCCGGAAGATTTCGCCAAAGTGGGCCGTTTGATGTCGGAAGGCAAACTTACCGCCGACATGATGCTCACGCACCGTTACGCGTTTGCCACACTGGCAGAAATCTACGAACGGGATGTGATTAACAATCGTGAACTGATTAAAGGCGTGATCACGTTCTGAGAGGGGAAATGCGATGAAGACATTGAATCGACGTGATTTTCCGGGGGCCAGCTACCCAACGCGCGTGATCCAGTTTGGTGAAGGTAACTTCCTGCGGGCGTTTGTTGACTGGCAACTGGATATCCTCAACGAGCAAACCGATCTGAACGCTGGCGTGACCATCGTTCGCCCGATCAATACCGATTTTCCGCCGTCGCTGAATACCCAGGACGGGCTGTATACCACGCTGATACGCGGGCTTAACGAGCAGGGTGAGGCAGTGAGTGAGGCACGGCTTATCCGTTCGGTGAATAACGAAATCAACCCGTATCAGGATTTCGCGGCGTATCTGGCGCTGGCGCACAATGCGGACATCCGTTTTGTGTTTTCGAATACCACCGAAGCCGGAATTAGCTATCACGCAGCGGACCGTGTGGATGATGCGCCGCCGGTGAGTTTTCCGGCCAAGCTGACACGCCTGCTGCTGGAGCGTTTTAACCACTTTGCGGGCGCGGCGGATAAGGGCTGGGTAATTATCCCGTGCGAGCTTATCGACTATAACGGTGAGGCGCTCAAAACCCTGGTGCAGCGGTATGCGCAGGAGTGGCAACTTCCTCCGGCATTTGCCGACTGGGTGGAGACGGCAAACACATTCTGTTCCACGCTGGTCGACCGTATTGTCACCGGCTATCCGCGCGAAGAAGCCGCTGCGCTGGAGGCTACGCTAGGCTATCACGATGCGTTTCTCGATACCGCGGAGCATTTTTACCTGTTTGTGATCCAGGGACCGCAGTGGCTGGCAGAGGAGCTGAAGCTGGCGCAGTGTCCGCTGAATATCCGTGTGGTGAGTGATATCAAACCGTACAAAGAGCGCAAGGTCGCTATCCTCAATGGTGCGCATACGGCTCTGGTGCCGGTCGCGTGGCTGTGCGGGCTGGAGACCGTTGGCGAGGCGATGCAGGATGCTGATGTCCGCCGCTTTGTAGAGCGGGCGATTAGTGAGGAGATTATTCCGGTGTTGGATCTCCCGGCGGACGAATTGCGTGAATTTGCCGACGCGGTGAGCGGGCGTTTTCAGAACCCCTACATTCGCCACCAGTTGCTTTCCATTGCGCTTAATGGGATGACCAAATTCCGCACCCGAATTTTGCCGCAGCTGCTGGCGGGTCAGCACAATGGGCGCTGGCCCGTGCGGTTAACGTTTGCCCTCGCTGCGCTGCTGGCGTTTTATCGTGCAGAGCGCGACGGGGAACGCTATCCAATACAGGATGATGAACAGTGGGTAAGCCTGTATGCCAGCCTGTGGCCGCGAGTAGGCAATGATTTAACGCTGCGTGAACTGGTGGATGCCGTGCTTGGCGATGCGGCGCACTGGGGAGAGGATTTGACGTTGCTACCTGGCCTTGCCGGACAGGTGACGGCCAATCTGGAGATGATTCTGGTACAGGGTATGCGCCAGACGGTGAACGGTCTGGAATAAGGTTGCCATGCAGCGCCCGGTGTGGTGTTGGGCGCTGTTTTTTTTCAGACAATACATTCGGTTCACGATAGGCCTGATAAGCAAAGCGCTATCAGGCCTTTCATGTTACGAACCCTGAGCCACTACTTTGATTTCAACCATCCCGATCCCCAGCTTACGCGGTGAGTGACCGAGAATATTGCCCTCGTTGGTGGCGACCGGATCGGGTGGAACAATTACCAGCGTATCGGCATCCGCCGGGTTATCAAAATGTAAGGTGGTGGTGCTGACATCATGGCCTAACACCAGCGTCTGCTCCTCGTTGCCAACGCGCACGGGGATCGGACGATTGGCATTGTCACCGAAGGCTTTCGCGGTAATGACCAGATCGAATTTCTTCGGTAGCGGGGCTTTGTACTCAATCGTTACTTCTTCGCTGAGCTGCGCATTGGACCAGCGTCCCCAGGATTCGGGGCGTGAAATGCCGCTAAACTGTTTGACCTCTTCCGGCGCGCCCGCCACGTTGAAAACGAAGCTATCTGCTTTGTAGCGAATGTCGTTATCGACAATTTTCAGCGTATCGACGTTACCTTTATAGCGCTCCATGTCGATTACCGTGTCTTTAAATACGGTTTTACTTTTCCACTTGGCTTTATCGACGTGCTGTACGATTTGCTGTCCGCCCAGCTGCCCCTGTGATACGCACCAATCGGTAGAGAGTGCCAGCTCCGGCGCCCACAGTTGCGCCATTTTGTAGCAGCGATCGACCCAGACGAAGTTATCGCGTGGGGCGAAATCTGCCAGTTGGAAGCGCAGCGGGGCCGAGTATTCGCTTTCCGGCAGCGGCTCGACGCGTTTGTCCGATACTCGCAGCAGCAGCGGCAGGCGGAAATGACTGCCGGAGAAAGAGATCATATTTTTGTCCTGGTCGACGGTGAACTCTTTCATCTCTTTCGGGAAATTCCACAGGCGAATGATATCGGGCTTCCACGCCAGCATTTTTTCTTTGATGTTCAGGAACACTTCCGAGACGGATTCGCTCGACAAGCTGCTGCGGCCAAGGCCGATAAAGTTATCGCCGCCGAGAATATCCAGTACCGTTGCGCCGTTATCCATCGTGTTACGCTTTACCGCCAGCGTGTCCTGTTGCGGTTGATCGCCGCGCAGTACGAAGAACAGGTTGTTGCGGTCCTGCTTGTTCAGATACTTCCATGCGGTGTTGTTCATCGCCAGATGATCGGAAGACACCACGATAACGGTATCTTTAAACCACGGCGATGCTTTGATTTTATTGATAAATTCGGCAATATTTTCCTGGCTGCAGCTGACCGCGCTGAACGATTGGTTGGCCTTCCCGTCGATGTCATAACGTTTACGGTTGCAGCTACGGGAGATAAATCCATCCGGATGATGGGTATCCACGGTCAGGGTAAACAGTGAAAAACGCTGGCCCGAGCGCGAAAGCTCTTCGAATTTTTTCCACGCTTCGTCCAGCACGGTATCGTCGTAGAAGCCCCAGTCGTTACGATAGGTCGGGTCCGCCACCACGCTTTTTAACTCTTCCGCACCATACAGATGGTCAAAGCCGTGAGATTTCAGGAACACGTCTTTGCCAGCAAAGCGCAGGTTGGCACCCTGCACAAAGTAGTTCTGATAGCCGGAGTTTTTCAGGATATCGCCCAGACAAATATTGTTAGGGAAGAAACTTGAAACCGACGCAGAGGCGTTGCCTTCAAACGGCGCAAACAGCGGAATACCGCACTGGGAGGCGACCATGCCCGCGATGGTGTAATCCGTACCCGGCAGCTGCATGGTGTTGCTGAAATCCAGACCTTCGTTTTTCAACGCGCCGAGTTCCGGGGTCAGATCCGGGAACGCGTCGTTATTAAAATAGGTGCGTTCGAGGCTCTCACCGTAGATATACACCAGGTTCAGCTTCGGATTGGGAATGGTTTTCGATGGCTCTTTATAATACGTCGGGAAATCCGGGTCGCCATCGCGTGACTGCGACTTCACCAGTTCGGTTATCTGGTGAAATGCCGGGCTAGCGTCAACGGAGGCCAGCGCCAGCAGCAGGGCCAGCAGACTGTAACCCACATGATGTGGATGATGGCGACGGCGGCGTAGGATCCAGCCGAGAGCGACAAAAACGGTCGTCAGCGCCAGCGCGATCCCAACGCCCGGCAGAATATATTTGCCGATGCCTGCGCCGGTCAGGCTGTTGGTCAGCGTATAGAGAACCGCGTCATTGATCCCGTCGCCGGTGAAATAGTCACTGGCATAAAGCGTGATATTCAAGACAATAAAAATCCCCAGCACCGTTAACGTGGCGGCAAACCACCAAGTGTTGCGACCCGCTTTCCAGGCATAAATCAGCACTGAAGCGAGAAACAGAGTGATGGAGATTAATTCTGACAACGGTCGATCCTCAGTAAACCGGGCAATTGCCTGGCAGGCTAATCATTTGGTGAGAGAACAATGTAATAGCGTTGTTACATTGCTGCAATTGTAGTGACATTAAATTACGTTGTTATTCAGAATTGGTTTAGATATGCGCGTTTTTGTGGGGAAAGACTATTTATTTGGAATGTGAATGTATTGTCGAAAACAAATAGATGCCGCGCAGGTTATACGCGGCATGTCGTGCGTCAGGAAATGAAGTTCATGCCCTGTTTTAACACCAGATCGCAGGCCTTGGTTTTTACCTGCTTCGCCAGCGAGCTGTTGCCAATTGTGTTCAGGTCCAGCTGTTGACCATCTTTGGCGTTGAGCAGCCCCTGAATACCGTCCATATAGTTGGTGTCTTGCTTCTGCTCAGGCGCGCTGAGTCCCAGTTTATCCAGTACCTGGTTTTTGACGTTTTGCGCGTCGGTGACCGAAGCCAGCTTCTGTTTCGCGCAATATTCAAGGATCCCGGCTGCGTTATTCATGCTGCTGGAGGTCAAAGACTGATTGCTGCCGTTCAGCAGGCTGGTCAGGGAAGAGAGCGACGAGCTGCTTTGCGAGCCGGAGCTTTGTTTGCTCAGCTCACTGGCCGCGCTGGAGAGCGAATCCTGCCAGGAGGCGGCGAAAACGCTGGTAGAGATGAGCGTGCTGGCGGCAAGCGCACAGCACAGCAGACGTTTGGTAGTTTTCATCATTATATGCAACTCGTGTTATGCCTTTTCAGCGCAGTATAGCGCTGGCAGTCTTAGGAGTGGTCCTAATACGTTAATACTCTTTACCGGTTACCCGACTACGGTAGCTTTCCCAGTTAAAAATGACCCACAGACTGTTGCCAAGGCGCATACGATCCATCACGCGCTCACCCAGCAGCTTGTTCATTTCATCCATATTGCTGTTAGTTAACATACCGGTCGGACGTTTTGAGGACGAACGGCGATCGACAATCTGATTAATGATCACTTTTTCATAGCGGGATTCGGTCTGCATGCCGATCTCGTCGATCACCAGCAGATCCACATTGCTCAGATCGTTGAGCAGCTGTTCTTCGCTGGTTTCACGATTACTGAACGTTTCTTTCATCGCCGACATGATATCGGCCACGGTAATGATCAATACCGACTTGCCGCGCAGCAGCAGTTCGTTGCAGATGGCGGCGGCTAAATGGTTTTTGCCGGTGCCGGGTTTGCCGGAGAAGATAAAGCTGGCGATGTTGCCGTCAAACTCTTCAACATACTGGCGGGCTTTGCTCAGGGCGTTCATCTGACCTTCGCACTCTACCCGATAGTTTTCGAACGAACAGTTCTGATGCAGCGGACGGATACCGGAGCGGTTGAATGTGCGCTGCATTTTCATAGCCCGGTTTTCGCGGGCCAGCGCTGCGGCACGAATTTCACCTTGCTCTTTTTGCCATGCCAGCAGCTCTTCGCCCGTTTTAAAGGCGGGCTCGACATTAGGTGGCATCATTTTTTGCAGACGTTTCATCAGGTCGCCAACGTTTTTCATCGTTATCCTCTAAAACCCGGTGGAATGTGGCTGTCAGGTTCACTGACGCTGTTCACATCGCGCTTTGGCATTCCGCCATTGCTGGCCCGTCCAATCTGAATGCTGCGCGCCAGTTTTTGCTGCCACTGAATATGGTGAAAGACTTTTCCTTCAGCCTGCCAGTAGGCAACAAATGAGGCCAGCTCTTCAGCAGTAACCGGCTCTTTCAACGCTACGCCCCATAAAGCAGCCTGACGCTGAAAGTCGGCATCAGGCTGCCAGGCTGCGTACATCGCAAATTTCCCCATTGGTACGGCAACGGGAGCGGCTTGTGGCTCTTCATAAAATTGATCATCCAATGTCACATCGCTTCCCGGGCGTGACAGTTTCTCCTCAAGCGCCAACAGCTCAGCCAGTCTCGCAGGCGTAACCGCGTAAAACGCTGGCGCATTGTTAGCGAATACGGCTACGGCGCCACCCGCAGACTTGGCCAGCACGGCGTGGTGATCGTGTAGTAAGGCGTCAATGCTAGTGACGTCTGGCGTCAAAATTTTGCAGGGCATAATGTTTCTCAATACTGAACAACAACCGAGAAGGGGACTGCTTTTATAGTAACACAGAGAAGAAGGAGAGCAGCAGATGAGGGGGTGATTCCCCTCTCTGCAGGGTATTAAAGAAAGTGCACCGTCAAACGCGTGGGCGTTTGCGATACAGCCATAATCCTGGCACGGATAGTCCGATGGAGAGCGCGCCGACGATCGATGAGGCTTTCAGGAAATTGGTCAGCAGGGTGATCATCAGCGCTTCGCTGTAGCCAAAATGACCGATTTTTACCGCCGAGATCATGGCGGTGTAAGCGGAGATCCCAGGGAACATCGGGATCACTGCCGCAACGGTAAAGACTTTCGGATGTGCCAGATACCAACGCGACCACTGGATCCCAATGCAGCCGACCAGCAGCGATGCCATAAAGGTCGACCATTCGATATTAAACCCTGCGCTCATCATCACCATTCGCGAACCGTGGCCGAGCGCGCCGAGTAACGCACACCAGGGGAGCGCCCGATGAGGGACATTAAATACCATGGCAAAGCCTACCGCCGGGATCGCCGACAGGATCATGTCCTGCATTAACGCCAACATGAAATCGATCACGCCCATCCGCGTAGCCCCCATAAGGTCATCGACATGACTACGCCAATGCAGGTCGCCTGTGTAAGCAAACTGGCAATTGCCCAGCGGGCGAGCCCGGTATTAATGTGTCCCTTAAACATATCCGCGACGGAGTTGATCAGCGGAAAGCCCGGAACCAGTAGCAGCACGCTGGCGGCCATGGCGATGGTCGGGGTGTGGCTAAACGTCGGTAGCGTCAGCAGCAGACCAGAAATCGTTGTCGCCACAAACGCGGTGATGCAAAAGTTAATTTGTGGGTGCAAATGCCGGGATGCCAGAATCTGACGGATATACATTGCCACCATGCTGGCGAAAAAGGTGATCACCGCACCATCCCATCCGCCGTTATTGAGTTTACAAAAGCAGGCGCAGGACAAACCGACCATGAAGGCGACCAGCCATCTTGGATAGCGTAGCGGCTTAATCTGGCTAAAGCGTTTCTCTACCCCTTTAATATCCAGCAGTTTATGTTCCGCCAAAATGACAATGTGCTGCACTTCCGTCACGACGTGCATATTAATGCCGCGATCCTGATTTTTTCGCGTTGATGTCAGGCATTGCCCGTCTTTAATGGTGGTCAGGACGATAGCGTTAGAGGAGATGGCGCTTTCTACGCTATCCATGCCAAGTGCCAGCCCGAGGCGGGTGGATAACTCGTCAACCAGAGCGCTTTCTGCCCCATGCTGAAGTAAAAAAAGTCCGCATTGAATACATAACCGTGTAACCGTTCGCTGTGACGACTGCTCTGTTTGCATGGCTCGCTCTGACTGAAAAGGATCTCTTTGAGTGACGAATGTCTTCTTTTTATCATGAAGCGTGAGCCCGCTGGCTCTGGCTAAGATCAATCTTTGTGTCGAAAAAAGACACAGGTGATACGGTTGTGGCATCTTAACGCTCCCGTTCGCTAAGTTACGAGGGGGAGACATGATTGAAATGTAGCGTTATTTTCCCGGATGGCAAATACGTAAGCCATGCTAACGATCTATTGTAGTTATTATAATTGTACAGATAATGTATTTATACGTAATTGTGCAATAATAGCTTAGAATTTGGCACTATTTGGATGGTGCCGTCAATACTTTTTGAAATAAATACCAAGGATAACAATTCACCCCGCTTATTGTTCGGAGTATTTTCCTGTGAGTTAAGATTATTAATCCACCCGGGAGAATTTAATTAAGTACGATTGCGGACTGGTGAGTGTGGAGGGGATATGTTGCCAGGACGCTGCAAAAACGCAATTATTATTAGTAAATCACCGATTATACAAACTGGGCTTAAAGGTATAATGCAGGGAAAGTTCTCCGATTACGAACTTACCTACTGTCGTTCTGTTGAAGAACTGACGTTATTACAGCTACGGTGTGCTGATTTGGTAATTGCTGATTTAACCGGAGACTGCAATCATCCACGTGCAGTTTGCGAACAATATTATTCTTTATTATCTCAATACCGTGATATTCACTGGGTATTTCTCGTATCTCGTATCTTTTATCCTCTGGCGGTTGAACTACTGATGTGTCCTGTCAGCTCGCTGCTCTCTGACGCCGAGCCGATTGAAAGTTTAGTGAATGTCATTCACGCGGGAAATACACGAGCAGAGAGGATAAGCAAGGCGCTGCTCTCTCCGCCTGCTATGCCGCAATTGTTAGACCATAGCGCACGATCTATCGTTCTCACTCTCTCTGAAAGAAAAGTATTGCGCCTCCTTGGGAAAGGATGGGGGATTAACCAGATTGCGGCGTTGCTGAAAAAAAGCAATAAAACAATCAGTGCCCAAAAGAATAGCGCTATGCGTCGCTTGTCGATAAATAGCAATGCAGAAATGTATGCCTGGATAAATAGTTCTCAAGGATCGCGAGAACTTAATTTACCTTCAGTTTATGGAGAAACCACGGAATGGAAAGCAGAATCATCAAAAGAAACGTTGCACTGGTAGAAAAGTGCACGATGAGCAGCGTGGGTATTAAGAGTTTATTTAATACCATGCCGGATGACCAATATAAACTTCATCTCTTTTCAAACCAGCCCGCTTTTAGCCAGGCAATGTTAAAGATGTCGTTTTCGGCAGTTATTTTTTCCCTCTCTGCAATCAGAACCGATCGAAGAGCAGGGTTGACCTATTTAACGGAGCTGGCGATAAATTATCCGCGGATTCGCCGTGTGGTGATTGCCGATGATGACGCTGAAGCGCGTTTAATTGGTTCCCTATCCCCCTTGCCGTTAGATGGCGTTGTGAGTAAAGCTTCTTCGTTAACGGTGTTGCAGGACGCGTTATTTACGGCGTTAAGCAGCCCTGGTCGGGGAACCGAAGGCACGAAAAACCATTGGTATATTAATCAAAGCCGTATGCTCAGCCCGACAGAACGAGAAATACTGCGCTTTATGTCGAATGGTTATTCGATGCCACAGATTGCTGTTCAGCTTGAACGGAACATCAAAACCATTCGGGCACACAAATTCAATGTGATGTCCAAACTGGGGGTCAGCTCGGATGCCGGGTTACTGGATGCCGCCGACATCCTGCTGTATCTGCGTGCTGGCGAGCCAGCGCCTTTTATGCAGGCGGTTTCGTGACGGGCAACGTTGACGTGTTTCTTGCCGGGCTTGGCAGCCGGTTTAGCGCGTGGAACATTACTGACACACGTCAACCCAGGTGGCAGAAGTCAGTTCAGCCATCCTTTCAGGCGTGATGCGAACCGCGCTGTGGATGGCACCTGCGGCAGGCAGCACTTCAGCGTAGTGTTTCAGAGAAACATCACAGTACACTGATATCGGTGTTTCTAATCCGAAGGGGCAAACGCCGCCAACGGGGTGCCCCGTCGCGTTCACGACCTCATCACTACTTAACATTCGGGCTTTGGCACCGAACGTACTCTTAAGCTTTTTATTATCCAGTCGGGCATCGCCTTTTGCCACGACCAGGATGATATCGTTCTTCACCTTTAGCGAAAGTGTTTTCGCTATTTGGCCAGGTTCAACGTTATGGGCTTTTGCTGCCAGATCAACGGTTGCTGTGCTCTGGTTTAATTCGATGATCTCGATATCTGGTGCATGTTGCGCCAGGAATTGGCGTACTGATTGCAAACTCATTCTTCTCTCCCTATCGCTTACAGATAGCCCTGCACAGCAGAAAACTGCAGGATGTAATTTGTCATAGGGGCAACCACACTGTAAATATTTTATTGTAACAACATAGCAACATTAGCAGTTTTTCGATCGTCTTCACAATCAAAGAAACCGGTTACAGTAACCGGTTGCAGAATGCTGAAATGACGATTAATACTGAAGTTGTCACTTCCTCTGTATCACATAATAAGAGCCATCTATGAAACTTAACTCGAAAAGCGGTAGCGCTGGTGTTCCTCCCGGCACGGTTGCGAAAAGTGGTAATGGGCTTTACGTGGTGGCGGTGTTGATGCCAGCACGGTTGCAGGGTTTTGCACAACGGGAGAACGGCTATGTCTACTAACCATGCTGTGTTTAACGTGATTTTCCGCTTTGTTGAAAATTACGTCAGCCCTGTTGCCGGGCGCATCTCTTCGCAACGACATGTAATGGCCATTCGCGACGGTTTTATTTCGGCGATGCCTTTTATGATTGTAGGCTCTTTTCTGCTGGTTTTTGCCTACCCGCCTTTTTCTCCGGATACCACCTGGGGATTTGCTCGCGCGTGGCTGGATCTGGCAAAACAGTTTGAAGGCCAAATCCTCACACCGTTTGATATGACGATGGGGATTATGTCGGTCTACATATGTGCGGCTATTGCTTATAACCTGGGCAAGCACTATGTGAAGTCGCATCAGTTAGATCCGTTTATGTGTGCGATGCTATCAATCATGGCTTTTTTGCTGATTGCCGCGCCAAAAACCAAAGGCACAATGCCGGTTGATAGCTTGGGAGGAACGGGGATTTTCACCGCCATCCTGGTGGCCATTTACTGTGTTGAAATGATGCGCTTCCTGAAGGCGCACAACATCGGCATCCGTTTACCCGATCAGGTGCCGCCGATGATCAAAAACTCTTTCGATCTGCTGATCCCGGTGCTGGTGGTAGTACTGACGCTGTACCCGCTGAGTCTGGTGATACAGTCGCAGTTTGACATGCTGATCCCGCAGGCCATTATGGCCATTTTTAAACCATTGGTGTCGGCTGCAGATTCTCTCCCGGCGATACTTCTGGCGGTATTGATTGGACATCTATTGTGGTTTGCGGGTATTCACGGCGCGGCAATTGTGTCGGGAATGCTGCAAATGTTCTGGCTAACTAATCTTGGGATGAACCAGTCGGCGCTGGCGCAGGGCGCGCCGTTACCGCATATCTTTATGGAAGCGTTCTGGACGTTCTTTATTGTGGTCGGAGGGTCAGGTGCAACGATGGGGTTGGTGATTTGCTATCTGCGTAGTCGTTCGGCTCATCTACGCTCGATTGGGCGTCTGAGCGTAGTCCCCAGCATTTTTAATATTAACGAACCGGTGATTTTTGGTACGCCGATTGTCATGAACCCGGTGTTTTTTATCCCCTTCCTGCTGGCCCCAATGGTGAATGCGGTACTGGCCTGGGCGGCGATGAAACTGGATTTAATTGGGCGGGTCATTTCAGTAGTTCCCTGGACAGCACCGGCACCGGTTGGCGCGGCATGGGCATTAGGCTGGGATTATCGTGCGGCTATTCTGGTGGTGCTGTTGGCGCTGGTGTCGGCCGTTATCTACTTCCCGTTCTTTAAGGTCTACGAAAAGCAGCTATTGGCGCAGGAAAAAGAAGAGGCGCAGCGTATGGAAGAGGAAAACCAGCAGGTTGCATAACTATCTGGCGAGGGGCTACGGCTCCTCGCTTACTTCAGCGTGCAGTCTCCGCATTGCTGAACGTCAGGCAGGCGATAGCGTTGGCAGCAGGTTCTGCGTACTAACAGCCCCTCACGCGGAACAACGGTTCGCCACAGAGGGTTATCCTGACCGCAGGAGAGTTGTTTCTCAAAAAAGCAGGTCTGGCGCAGCGTGGTCAGCAGTTCCTCACCTAGCAACGGCTTCATTTCCGTTAAATACCAGTGAATTAAATATCCGGTGTTGCTCCATATAAGCTTAGCGTTGATCTCGCCAGTTGCTTCCAACGCCTGCACAACCGGCGTCAGCGCTGAGAGAATCAGCGTTTCCATGCGTTGTTGAGGAGACAGGGCTGTAGCCTGGTGATCCTGATGGACGTCGATCCAGAAGCAGGCCGCACGGCCTGTTTCGTGAAACTCTACGCGCATATGTTCAGGAGAGACGTCGATAGCCTCTTTTTGCGTCAGTAGGGCCACCATTAACGGAGGCATCATCAGGCCGATATACCATTGCGCCCAAAGAGAAATCATGGGCTTATTTTCGCGGGGTAGCGTGGGCTGGTTGCGATAGATATGGTCTGAATAAACGGCCAGCAGCGAGCTAAGCGTCGCCGGTTGCGTCCATTCATGCAGCGTCATTGCACCTGGCACAGGCGTTTCGTCAAGACGAATGAAGTCCAGCAGGTGCTCGCGAGTTTTGGCTATCGTTGCGCGTACGGCTGCAGCCAGCGAGGGCATCTCTGAGGGGAGATGGCTACGCCAGATGACATCTTCAACGATCGGTGCGGAACGATAAGCCATGTCGATATAAGGATGTTAATCTTAATGATAATGATTGCTAATCCTATAATTGACATTGAGCGATGGCAAGATCTTTGTCGCCATCCCGAGCGGCAGCGCACAGAAAGCTCAGGTAGAGGGGCAGTTTACCCGCAGCTCATCGCTGACCAGGGTATTGTTACGCCCAAGATTCTTGGCCTCGTAAAGGGCTTTATCCGCTTTGGCGATAGCAGCATCAATATCCTGTTCTACCAGAGGTGCAATACCGATACTGACGGTTACGTTGGTTGCCACGCTCTCATTAAACATGTGAGGGATTTTAAGGTCGTACACTTTCTGGCGGATACGTTCGGCGGCAGCCTGGGCCTGCTGTGGATCGACCGCGGTCAGCAAAATCATAAACTCTTCACCGCCAAAACGCGCCACCACGTCCCGGGAGCGTACGGAGTCTCGGATGGCGGCAGAAACACGGATCAACGCCTGGTCGCCCATCATATGTCCGTAATGATCGTTATAGGATTTGAAATGGTCGATATCCAGCAGCAGAACGAAGTGCCTCGAATTACTCAGAGCCAACAGTGTATCGAGCCGATGTTGCAGCCCCCGGCGATTATACAAACCGGTTAGCGGGTCGAGCATGCTGAGCCCGTTCAGGGTTTCCCTTTCCTCCAGCAGTTTGTACATCAGTTGCTGAGCGAATCCATCGTAGCGCTTTTGTATCACATGCTGAATGGCGATACCGGCCATAGGCAGCGCCATAAAATAGAAAATCCGCAAACCATGTTCGCTGCCGTTAAGCCATAAACAAACGGCGACGGAGGGGAGTGAGTGGAGCGTAAACGCGATGATATTATTGGCAAAAGCGATAGAGCCAATAAACAGTACGCTGAGCAGCGCTATTAACAGGAAATAATAATCATTCTGACCTAGAGCATTATATTTCAAGAATATATGTAACGCCCATAACAAGCCAAAAACGATTGAAATAAAAGGGAGATTAATTCTTTTATCCGCGTATTTCCCATGCCATACCAGCAGCAGTGTACTCATCACCAGCATCAGCAACGCCGGTACTGATAAGGCTTTGACCGCAAACAGTGGGAAAAAAAGCGTAAACAGCGCGGAGACTGCGTTGAGCAGCAGAAACAGTCGTAAAGAGAGTTGGTATTTTTTTGTGCGCAGAGTTCGCCAGGATTGTACTGTCATAGGTAAATATTGTTAGTTATCTGCAATGTACGAAGGTGTGTTGGTAAATAAAACAAATAACGAACGGGGTATCATTCGCAGAGGTTTTTATTGTTTTTAGTTGAAGAGCTAACCGGTGAGCAATTTATCACCTTGGATTATTCATGTCATCAATCGTTAAGTAAAACTCATATAATTGATAGTGCTTCACGGCTGACAAATGAGAAATTTTATCATATGATATTGGTTATCATTATCAATGTCATAGGTGAAATCATGTTGCAACGTACGCTGGGCAGTGGATGGGGTGTTCTGCTGCCGGGAATGCTGATTGCCGGGATGGCATATAGCGACCTGTCGGTCTACGTATGGAAGGTGATGATTGTATTAGGATTACTGCTGACTTCGCTCATGCTGTACCACAAACGTTTACGGCACTTTGTTTTGTTACCTTCATGCGCGGCACTGATTGGTGGCATTGTTTTGGTAATGATGAACTGGAATCAGGGATGAACAAAACAGAGAAGGAAATCGAGAGGGAAAGAAATAAGATAATTGGTGCGAGGGGGGGGACTCGAACCCCCACATCCTAAGGACACTAACACCTGAAGCTAGCGCGTCTACCAATTCCGCCACCTTCGCACAGTCATCTTATTTTTTTGATATCGCCTCGTTGGTGCGAGGGGGGGGACTCGAACCCCCACATCCTAAGGACACTAACACCTGAAGCTAGCGCGTCTACCAATTCCGCCACCTTCGCCCAGTGCGAGCAATATCAACGTGGATTATGGTGCGAGGGGGGGGACTTGAACCCCCACGTCCGAAAGGACACTAACACCTGAAGCTAGCGCGTCTACCAATTCCGCCACCTTCGCATACCATCGACACTCAAAAAGTATCGTTACCACGGGGGCGAATTCTAGAGATTTTATGCAGGGCGTCAACAGTTAATTTTCGAACTTAACGTGATTGCCGAAAAAAAAGGCGTTTCTTCGGTTTTTGGCGTTTTATGCAGGCCGGATAAGCGATAGCGCCATCCGGCGTTGCTCGGTGTCACGCCGGATGGCAGCGTAAACGCCTTATCTGGCCTGGAGCAGTTAAGCTTTCTTCGCCTGGCGCGTCATCACGGTGCGATAGACCTTGAAGCGTCCGGTCTGCGCGATAACTTCGTGGAAGCCAAACACTTCATCCAGAACCTTCGGATAAGGCAGGAAGGCGTTTGCCACGATACGCAGTTCACCACCGCTGTTGAGATGACGCACTGCGCCACGAATCAGCGTTTGTGCGGCATCAAGGCTGGTCTGCATTCCGTCGTGGAACGGCGGGTTGGAGATGATCATATCAAATCGACCCGTCACGTCAGAAAAGACGTTACTGGCGATGACGTCACCTTCAATGCCGTTAGCTGCAAGCGTTGCGCGGCTGGCTTCAACGGCGGCTGCGCTAACATCGCACAGGGTTAAGCGCACTTTCGGCGAGTGGCTGGCTAAGGCGACGGAGAGAACGCCTGCGCCACAGCCGACATCCAGCACTTTGCCTTTGGTGTGCGGCGTCAGCGTGGAGAGCAGCAGTTGGCTGCCAACATCCAGACCGTCACGGCTGAAGACGCCCGGCAGCGTTTTGATGGTCAGATTTTCTGTCTGGTATTCATCCCAGTATTTTTCTGCATCAAAGACCGGCTGTTTTTCCAGACGACCGTGGTACAGGCCACAGCGACGTGCGCTGTCGACTTTGTTTAACGGTGCGTATTCGGCCAGCATCTGCTCTGCGCTACGTACGCCGCTGCGATTCTCGCCGACAACAAAAATATCGGTGCCCACCGGTAACAGCGACAGAATGTTCATCAACTGGAACTGGGCTTCCGGCTTATTCTTCGGCCAGTAGTAGATCAGCGTATCGCTATCGGCAACGTCATCGGCCTGCGCGACGAGGCTGAAGCGGACGTTGTCGCCCATCTGGCGGTTAAGCACCTGCCAGTGGTGAAGTTGCTGGGTGTGCGCACGGCTTGCGGCGCTTTCAAAATGGGCAGGCAGGTCATCCTGCAAATCACCGGCAAACAGAATACGGCTTTGTTCGAAATCATCACTGTGGCGCAGCAAGACTTCACTTGCCGGGGTAAAAGCAGACATGGAATGCTCCTTAAATTGTACAGCGGGGGATTATAGTTGTTTGATGGCACGGATTCGACAAATTTGCTATATTTGCGCCCCTGATAGACAGGAGTGTTTCGCTATGACATCCCGACGAGACTGGCAGTTACAGCAACTGGGCATTACGCAGTGGTCGTTGCGTCGTCCTGGCGCACTGCAGGGCGAGATCGCGATTTCCATTCCTGCGCATGTCCGTTTGGTGATGGTTGCTGCACAGTTACCCGCGCTAACCGAACCGTTGATCAGCGATATTTTACGCGCATTAACCGTTAGCCCGGATCAGGTTTTACAACTGACGCCTGACCGTGTCGCCATGCTGCCGCAAGGCAGTCGCTGTAATAGCTGGCGGCTGGGAACCGAAGAGCCGCTGCTGCTGGAGGGCGCTCAGGTCGAGAGTCCTGCGTTTAATGAATTACGGGAAAACCCAGCGGCACGCGCCGCGTTATGGCAACAAATCTGCGCATATGAACACGATTTCTTCCCTCGAGCCGACTGATTTACCCGCAGCATTTCAGATTGAAAAACGCGCCCACGCTTTTCCGTGGAGTGAAAAAACATTTGCCAGCAACCAGGGCGATCGCTACCTCAATTTTCAGTTGAGGGTTGACGACGTGATGGCCGCCTTTGCAATTACGCAGGTCGTACTGGATGAAGCGACGTTGTTCAATATCGCTGTCGATCCTGACTTTCAGCGCCGGGGCCTGGGGCGTGAGCTGCTGGAGCATCTGATCGATGAGCTGGAAAAGCGTGGCATTTTGACCCTGTGGCTTGAAGTGCGCGCCTCGAATGCGGCCGCTATCGCGCTGTACGAAAGCTTAGGCTTTAACGAGGCGACGATCCGTCGCAACTACTATCCAACGGCCGATGGACACGAAGACGCCATCATCATGGCGTTGCCAATCAGCATGTAAGATAAGGTGTAATGATGAAGAAGTGGGACTGGATTTTCTTTGATGCCGACGAAACGCTGTTTACGTTTGACTCGTTTACCGGCTTACAGCGGATGTTTCTCGACTATAGCATTACCTTTACCGCTGAAGATTTTCAGGACTACCAGGCTGTAAATAAACCGTTATGGGTGGATTATCAAAACGGCGCGATTACGTCATTACAACTGCAGCATGCCCGTTTCCAGAGCTGGGCTGAACGCCTGAAAGTTGAGCCAGGCCAGCTTAATGACGCATTCATCAATGCGATGGCGGAGATCTGCTCACCGTTGCCGGGGGCAGTTTCTCTGCTCAATGCGATTCGCGATAAAACGAAAATCGGCATCATTACTAACGGCTTTACCGCGTTGCAGCAAATCCGCCTTGAGCGGACGGGGCTGCGCGACTATTTCGACCTGCTGGTGATTTCTGAGCAGGTTGGGGTGGCAAAACCCGACCCCCGTATTTTTGACCATGCGCTGGAGCAGGCGGGTAATCCGGACCGTTCTCGCGTGCTGATGGTGGGTGACACCGCAGAGTCCGATATTCTTGGCGGCATTAACGCCGGGCTATCCACCTGCTGGCTAAATACGCACCACCGCGAGCAGCCAGCGGGCATTCAGCCGACCTGGACCGTAGCGTCATTAAGCGAACTGGAGCAGCTCCTGTGTAAACACTGATTGCCTCCCCCCCGTTGATGGGTAAAATAGCCGCAATTTTTCGTATTCAACTTGCCCGGCCCGTTGCCGTGCTTACCTAAGAAGATTTGACTATGACGTTGTCTCCTTATTTGCAAGAGGTGGCCAAACGCCGCACTTTTGCCATTATTTCTCACCCGGATGCCGGTAAAACGACAATTACTGAAAAGGTACTGTTATTCGGACAGGCCATTCAGACCGCCGGTACGGTAAAAGGCCGTGGCTCCAGCCAGCATGCAAAATCTGACTGGATGGAAATGGAAAAGCAGCGTGGTATCTCCATTACCACCTCTGTGATGCAGTTTCCGTATCATGACTGCCTGGTGAACCTGCTGGACACCCCGGGGCACGAAGACTTCTCCGAAGATACCTATCGTACTCTGACGGCGGTGGACTGCTGCCTGATGGTTATCGATGCTGCAAAAGGCGTCGAGGATCGTACCCGTAAGCTGATGGAAGTTACCCGTCTGCGCGATACGCCGATCCTGACCTTTATGAACAAACTCGACCGTGACATCCGCGATCCGATGGAGCTGCTGGATGAAGTCGAGAACGAACTGAAAATCGGCTGTGCGCCAATCACCTGGCCGATTGGCTGCGGTAAGTTGTTCAAAGGTGTCTATCACCTTTATAAAGATGAAACTTACCTGTATCAGACCGGTAAAGGACACACCATTCAGGAAGTGCGTGTTGTTAAAGGTCTGAACAACCCGGAACTTGATGCTGCCGTGGGTGAAGACCTGGCACAGCAGCTGCGCGACGAGCTGGAGCTGGTGCAGGGCGCATCCAATGAGTTCGACCATGAGCTGTTCCTCGCGGGCGAAATCACCCCTGTCTTCTTCGGTACCGCGCTGGGTAACTTCGGCGTTGACCATATGCTGGACGGCTTAGTGGAGTGGGCGCCTGCGCCGATGCCGCGTAAAACCGACACCCGCGTCGTCGAAGCCTCAGAAGAGAAGTTCACCGGTTTCGTGTTTAAAATTCAGGCCAACATGGACCCGAAACACCGTGACCGCGTGGCGTTCATGCGTGTGGTATCCGGCAAGTATGAGAAAGGCATGAAAATGCGCCAGGTGCGCATTGGTAAAGACGTGGTGATCTCCGACGCACTCACCTTTATGGCCGGTGACCGTTCTCATGTGGAAGAAGCGTATCCGGGCGATATTCTCGGTCTGCATAACCACGGCACTATCCAGATCGGCGATACCTTTACCCAGGGCGAAATGATGAAGTTCACCGGTATTCCGAACTTCGCACCGGAGCTGTTCCGTCGTATTCGCCTGAAGGATCCATTGAAGCAGAAACAGCTGCTGAAAGGACTGGTTCAACTGTCAGAAGAGGGCGCTGTGCAGGTATTCCGTCCGATCGCCAATAACGATTTGATCGTGGGCGCGGTGGGTGTGCTGCAGTTTGACGTGGTGGTTTCACGTCTGAAGAGCGAGTACAACGTTGAAGCGATTTATGAATCTGTCAACGTGGCGACTGCGCGCTGGGTAGAATGTTCTGACGTGAAGAAATTCGAAGAATTTAAGCGTAAGAACGAAATTCAGCTGGCGCTGGATGGCGGCGATAACCTCACCTATATCGCACCAACCATGGTTAACCTGAATCTCACCCAGGAACGTTACCCGGACGTTCAGTTCCGTAAAACACGCGAACACTAATCGACCTTCCAGGGCACGGTATCCGCCGTGTCCTGCAACTTTTCCTGT
Source organism: Citrobacter portucalensis (assembly GCF_002042885.1). Lineage (GTDB taxonomy): Bacteria > Pseudomonadota > Gammaproteobacteria > Enterobacterales > Enterobacteriaceae > Citrobacter > Citrobacter portucalensis. Next base: position 97,523 of record NZ_MVFY01000004.1, on the reverse strand, counting down.
CTTTTAAATCCCTTGCGGAATGTTCTTAAAACCTCGCGTTTTTCTTTTGTTTGCCTGTTTTTTAATCAATTCTGACTGCGATCACGAAATCGTGAACTATATTTAACAATGTGATGACATAAATATCGGCGTTAAATGCTTTTTAGGCTGCCTGTTGCAGCGTCTATTGCTGATATTTATTCCACTTACAAGATTAGTTGCTGGTTCAGGCCGTGTAACGGCAGAGCATAGCTTTTAGCAAAACATACAGGAATACATCGATGACAATGACAGGACTTAAGATTTCTAAAACGCTGCTGGCCGTGATGCTGACCTCCGCTGTTGCAACGGGTTCTGCTTATGCAGAAAACGCCACGATGGATAAAGCGCAATCCGGCGTCGAAAGTGCGGGGCAGAAAGTCGATAGCTCTATGAACAAAGTCGGTAATTTCATGGATGACAGCACCATCACCGCGAAAGTAAAAGCCGCGCTGGTGGACCACGAAAGTATTAAGAGCACCGATATTTCCGTCAAAACAGATCAAAAGGTGGTGACACTAAGCGGGTTTGTTGAAAGCCAGGCACAGGCCGAAGAAGCGGTGAAAGTGGCGAAAGGCGTTGAGGGTGTGACCTCCGTTAGCGACAAACTGCACGTGCGCGATAGCAAAGACACCTCTGTAAAAGGTTATGCGGGCGATACGGCAATCACCAGTGAGGTAAAAGCCAAGCTGCTGGCCGATGATATCGTCCCTTCCCGCAAGGTGAAAGTTGAGACCACCGATGGCGTTGTGCAACTTTCAGGCACCGTCGATTCACAGGCTCAAAGCGATCGTGCTGAGAGCATCGCCAAAGCGATTGATGGCGTGAAAAGCGTCAAAAACGATCTCAAAACTCAGTAATTAGACTTAATTCGTCCTCCTGACGTTTGTCGGGAGGCGTGTTGTGCACCACACTGAAAATATCGCCGATGGGCAGCCTGAGCGCTCATATCAAGCGGTGAAATTAACTATGGTAAAGGAGAAGCATATGTTTCGATGGGGCATCATATTTCTGGTTATCGCGTTAATTGCCGCCGCACTCGGTTTTGGTGGACTGGCGGGTACTGCAGCCGGCGCAGCGAAAATTGTGTTTGTGGTGGGGATCATTCTGTTTTTGGTCAGCCTGTTTACCGGGCGTAAACGACCCTAGCCCATAGCCGTAAAGAAAAATTGCTACTAAGCCAGTCCATTGGACTGGCTTTTACGGTTTTAGCGTCAGGCAATTTGCGTTACTTTGTTGCTCTATTACAAAAACAACAGGAAGGCAGAGGTGGGGCAGAGAATACCCGTCACGCTCGGTAATATTGCGCCGTTATCGTTACGTCCGTTTCAACCAGGCAATATGGCGCTGGTGTGCGAGGGTGGGGGACAAAGAGGTATCTTTACCGCTGGCGTACTGGATGAATTCATGCGCGCGCAGTTTAATCCTTTTGAGCTCTTCTACGGGACGTCCGCTGGCGCGCAAAACCTTTCAGCCTATCTCTGTAACCAGCCCGGTTACGGCCGCAAAGTTATTATGCGATACACTACCCGACGCGAATTTTTTGACCCGGTGCGCTTTGTGCGCGGGGGAAACTTAATCGATCTCGACTGGCTGGTGGATTCGACTGCGTCCCAGATGCCGCTGGCAATGGATAACGCCGAGCGTCTGTTTGCCGCAGGGAAAGCGTTTTATATGTGCGCCTGTCGGGGCGATGATTACACGCCCGGCTATTTTTCGCCGAACCGGCAAAACTGGCTCGACCTCATTCGAGCCTCCAGCGCGATTCCCGGGTTCTACCGCACAGGGGTTGTATTGGACGGCGTGAACTATCTGGATGGAGGAGTTAGTGATGCCATACCTGTGCAGGAGGCAGCGAAGCAGGGGGCAAAAACGTTGGTAGTGATTCGCACTGTGCCTTCGCAAATGTACTACACCCCGCAGTGGTTCAAACGTATGGAGCGCTGGTTGGGTGAAAGTAGCCTGCAACCGTTTCTGAATCTGGTGCAGCATCATGAGACCAGCTATCGTGCTATCCAGAGTTTTATTGAGAAGCCGCCGGGCAAGCTGCGTATTTTTGAGATCTATCCGCCAAAACCACTCCATAGCATGGCGTTGGGCAGCCGTATTCCGGCACTGAGGGAAGATTACAAAACCGGACGCCTGTGCGGTCGTTACTTTCTGGCGACAGTCGGCAAACTGCTGGCGAAAAATGCGCCGCTGCCTCGTCAGACGCCGAAGATTGTGGTGCCGGGGCCGGTGGTAGTTCCTCCCGCGCCGGTGGCCAACGATGCCCATGTGCCAGTGGTGACCGATGCGCCTCAGGCGAACGACACGACGTTTGATAATGAGGATTTGGCGTGAGTTATCGTTTTATCGATACGCATTGTCACTTTGATTTCCCGCCGTTTACCGGCGATGAATCTGCCAGCATTCAGCGCGCGGCGGAGGTTGGTGTACAGAGCATTATCGTTCCGGCCACCCAGGCGGCGAATTTTCCCCGCGTACTGGCGTTAGCGGAAAATTATCCTCCATTGTTTGCCGCGCTTGGTCTGCATCCCATTGTTATTGAACAACATAGCGATGACTGCCTGGACCAGTTGCAACAGGAGCTGGATAAGCGCCCACAAAAGCTGGTGGCGCTAGGCGAGATTGGATTGGATCTGTATCGGGACGATCCGCAATTCGAAAAGCAAGAGCGGGTGCTGGAAGCGCAGCTAAAGCTGGCGAAGCGGTATGAATTGCCGGTGATCCTGCATTCGCGGCGCACCCATGACAAGCTGGCGATGCACCTGAAACGTCATACTTTGCCACGAACTGGCGTGGTGCATGGTTTTTCCGGGAGCGTGCAGCAGGCAGAGCGCTTTGTGCAACTGGGATACAAAATTGGCGTGGGAGGCACCATTACCTATCCGCGCGCCAGTAAAACCCGCGAGGTAATGGCGCAACTGCCGCTGGAATCGCTGTTGCTGGAAACCGACGCGCCGGATATGCCGCTCAACGGCTTTCAGGGGCAGCCCAATCGCCCGGAGCAGGTAGTCAGAGTCTTTGACGTCTTATGCGAACTGCGCCCGGAACCTGCGGACGTGATCGCTGACGCGCTGTATCGTAATACCACGGCGTTGTTTAACATGTGATTGGATGGCGTACCCAGCCTACAAAAGTGTCCGCTTCGTAGGCCTGATAAGCAAAGCGCATCAGGCATATCTTTGCCGGATGGCGGCTGCGCCTTATCCGGCCTACAAAAGTATGCGCTCCGTAGGCCTGATAAGCGAAGCGCATCAGGCATAACTTCGCCGGATCGCGGCTGCGTCTTATCCGGCCTACAAAAGTATGCGCTCCGTAGGCCTGATAAGCGAAGCGCATCAGGCATATCTTTGCCGGATGGCGGCTGCGCCTTATCCGGCCTACAAAAGTATGCGCTCCGTAGGCCTGATAAGCGAAGCGCATCAGGCATAACTTCGTCGGATGGCGGCTGCGCCTTATCCGGCCTACAAAAGTGTGCGCTTCGTAGGCCTGATAAGCAAAGCGCATCAGGCATAACTTCGCCGGATCGCGGCTGCGTCTTATCCGGCCTACAAATGATGTAGCCGCATCCGGCAATCACAGGTACAGCGCCGGGAAGATCAAATTATCCACCCTGCGCTCGCGCAATCTTTGCGCCAGGTGTTCCACATCCTTCGGCGTGGCGCTCGGCCAGTCCTTCGCTTCGCCATACACCCCGTGCGCATGAAAGGCATTCAGCCGTACCGGTACGTCACCGGTGCGTTTGATAAACGCCGCCAGCGCATCGATATGCTGTAGATAATCTTCCTGACCAGGAATAACCAGCAGGCGGAGTTCCGCCAGTTTTCTCTGCCCGGACAAAAAGGTAATGCTTTGTTTAATCAGCGTGTTATCGCGGCCGGTAAGCTGCCGATGACACGTGCTGTCCCAGGCTTTTAAATCCAGCATTACGCCGTCGCACACCGGCAGCAGCTTCTGCCAGCCGGTTTCGCTCAGCATGCCGTTGCTGTCGACCATGCAGGTCAGGTGTTGCAACTGCGGATCGGTTTTTATCGCGGTAAATAGCGCCACAATAAAGGGGAGCTGGGTAGTCGCTTCACCGCCACTAACGGTTATCCCTTCGATAAACAGTGACGCTTTACGAATATGTTGCAGCACTTCATCAACGCTCATACTCTGCGCCATCGGCGTGGCCTGCTGGGGGCACATATGCAGGCAGGTGTCACACTGCTGACACACATCGGACTGCCACCACACTTTCCCTGCGCTCAGGCTCAGCGCCTCATGCGGGCAATGCAGCACACACTCCCCGCAGTCGTTGCAGCGTCCCATCGTCCACGGATTGTGGCAATTTTTACAGCGCAGATTACATCCTTGCAGAAACAGAGCCAGACGACTGCCCGGCCCATCGACGCAGGAGAAAGGAATCAGCCTACTGACTAAAGCGCATCTGCTGTTCATGGCTAATCACGCGAGGTTGTCGTTCCAGAATGCGCGTATTGCGCGCGGCTTCTTCGCCAAGCCAGGTGGTGTTGGTTCGTGACCCTTCGGCGCGATACTTTTCCAGATCTGACAGGCGCACCATGTAACCCGTAACGCGAACCAGATCGTTGCCGCTCACGTTGGCGGTAAACTCGCGCATTCCGGCTTTAAACGCCCCGAGGCACAACTGCACCAGCGCCTGAGGATTACGCTTGATGGTTTCATCCAGAGTGAGAATGTCGCTGATCCCGGCGTGATAAAACGCGTGATGTGGCGCGACGGTTTGCAGATGGGTGATCGGGTCCGGCTCATCGCCGTAAGGCAGGCGTGCCCCTGGCGTGGTGCCGATGTCAGAACTGATGCCCGACTGTGCATGCAGCATCGCGCGCTGCTTCCAGCTATATTTCACCGGGGTGTTTTCGACAAACTCAGCCAGGTAGGAGCTAATACGATAGCCGAGCTGATTGGCGAACTCATCTTTCCCATAGCGCGCATTCTGTCCCGCCTTATCGCACAGCAGGTTAACCGCCTCCGCCAGACCATACATCCCGAACATAGGCACAAAACGTTCGGGATCAATCAACCCTTCCTGCACGAGGAAGCTATTCTCAAAGAAATGTGATTTCTCATAGAGGAATTCACATCGTGAATCAATGATGGCGATTTGCTGCTGGCAGTAGTGCGGTAGGGTGCGCGTAAAGAAGTCATCGACAGAGGTGCTGCGCTCTGCGATGGCTTTCAGATTAAGCCTGACCAGCGTGCTTCCACCCCCGGCGAGCGGCAAAGAGTTGTAACAACTGACGACGCCATACTGACCTTTTGTGAAAATTTTATCATTTTCAGGGCCGTTGGAAATATGCGGCTTACTGCACTCGCAGATATTTTGCGCCACGTTGAGCAGCAGATCGTCAGGTGTGATTTGCGGGTCATAAATGAATGTCAGATTAGGCGAAACCTGCTTTAACTCTGCGTCTGCGCGTAAAATTGCACGGGTGACTGGTGTATCGGCGGGGCCGATATTGGCATGCATAAACGCGTCTGGCAGGGTTCTGTCGAGATAACGCCAGAAACGTTTTATTCGAATATCGATCTCGTCTTGTGTTAGAATTCTAACATACGGTTGCAGCAGGGCATCGAGCTGACCGAGATAAACCGGCATAGACGTCACTGACGGAACATGGTGGTAAAGAATAGTGAGTAAGGATAACGCGTCATCAAGATCCCTGGCGCCTTCCAGCTCCAGCCACGATGAGCCATTGGCCAGAAAACGCGCGTAATCGGGTAAAACATAGCGCGGTTTGAACGGGGCATGACCTTCGTACATATCGCAGATTACCCCATCATCCAGCGCCTGACGTGCCTGTGCAGGCAGTTGCGGGTAAGGCAGCGCGTTTTCAGCTTCCAGCGCCAGAAAGTGGCGTTTCTGCTCAGGGCTGAGCACTGGGCTGGTCACGATTTGTTGGCAACGCTGTTGCAGCGCGAGTTCGCTTGAAGTGGGCATCGTTGATTCCTTTTTATCCCGAAGGTGTAACGCCATTGTAGAAAGCAACGCCGCCGCAACCTTTGATCCGGATGCGCCTGATGCCACCGCATCCCTTTAGAAAAGGTGATTTATTTGAAGTAGATCTCATTAGAGTAATGCAAATCTGTATGTGGTTTTCATTAACTGTGATGTATATCGAAGTGTAATAGCGAGCGGATGTTAGAATACTAACAAACTCGCAAGGTGAAATTTTATACGGCGATGCCGTTGGAGAATGTTATGACCGATTTAACAGCAAGCAGCCTGCGTGCACTGAAACTGATGGACCTGACCACCCTGAATGACGACGACACCAATGAAAAAGTGATCGCGCTGTGTCATCAGGCGAAGACCCCGGTTGGCAACACTGCCGCAATCTGTATCTATCCGCGTTTCATCCCTATTGCGCGTAAGACCCTGAAAGAGCAGGGCACGCCGGACATCCGCATTGCAACCGTAACCAACTTCCCGCATGGCAACGACGACATCGAGATTGCGCTGGCTGAAACCCGCGCGGCGATTGCTTACGGCGCAGATGAAGTTGACGTGGTGTTCCCGTACCGTGCGCTGATCGCCGGTAACGAGCAGATTGGTTTCGATCTGGTTAAAGCCTGTAAAGACGCGTGTGCGGCGGCAAACGTGCTGCTGAAAGTCATCATCGAAACCGGTGAGCTGAAAGAAGAAGCACTGATTCGCAAAGCGTCTGAAATCTCCATCAAAGCCGGTGCTGATTTCATCAAAACTTCTACCGGTAAAGTGCCGGTCAATGCGACGCCGGAAAGCGCACGCATCATGATGGAAGTGATCCGCGACATGGGTGTTTCTAAAACTGTAGGTTTCAAACCGGCTGGTGGCGTGCGCACTGCAGAAGATGCACAGCAGTTCCTGGCGATTGCCGATGAACTGTTTGGCGCTGACTGGGCTGATTCTCGTCACTACCGTTTTGGCGCATCCAGCCTGCTGGCGAGCCTGCTGAAAGCGCTGGGTCACGGCGACGGCAAGAGCGCAAGCAGCTACTAAGCCTTATATTGCCGGAGCTGTAGCGACGTAGGCCGGATAAGGCGTAGCCGCCATCCGGCATTAAGACGACTGCCGGGTGGCGCGTTGCTTACCCGGCCTACAACGGCCTTCTACTCTTTTCCCCTGGGGGTTACCGTGTTTCTCGCACAAGAAATTATTCGTAAAAAACGTGATGGTCATGCGCTGAGCGATGAAGAAATTCGTTTCTTTATCAATGGTATTCGCGACAACACCATCTCTGAAGGGCAAATCGCCGCCCTGGCGATGACCATTTTCTTCCACGATATGACAATGCCTGAGCGAGTTTCGCTGACCATGGCAATGCGTGATTCAGGAACCGTGCTGGACTGGAAAAGCCTGCAGCTGAACGGCCCGATTGTGGATAAACACTCTACCGGCGGTGTAGGTGACGTAACGTCACTGATGTTAGGCCCGATGGTCGCAGCGTGCGGCGGCTATATTCCGATGATCTCCGGGCGTGGCCTGGGGCATACCGGCGGTACACTCGATAAACTGGAAGCGATTCCTGGATTTGACATCTTCCCGGACGACGCGCGCTTCCGTGAAATTATTAAAGACGTGGGTGTGGCGATTATTGGGCAAACCAGCTCGCTCGCACCGGCGGATAAACGTTTTTATGCCACCCGCGATATTACCGCGACGGTGGATTCCATCCCGTTGATTACCGGTTCCATTCTGGCGAAAAAACTGGCGGAAGGGCTGGATGCGTTGGTGATGGATGTGAAAGTGGGCAGCGGCGCCTTTATGCCGACCTACGAGCTTTCTGAAGCTCTTGCTGAAGCGATTGTCGGTGTGGCAAACGGTGCGGGTGTACGCACCACTGCGCTGTTAACCGATATGAATCAGGTGCTGGCCTCCAGCGCAGGTAACGCGGTCGAAGTTCGCGAAGCGGTGCAGTTCCTGACCGGTGAATACCGCAATCCACGTCTGTTAGACGTCACCATGGCGCTGTGCGTGGAAATGCTGATCTCCGGCAATCTGGCGAAAGATGACGCCGAAGCCCGTGCGAAATTGCAGGCGGTGCTGGACAACGGTAAAGCGGCAGAGATTTTTGGCCGCATGGTTGCGGCGCAAAAAGGCCCGACCGATTTCGTCGAAAATTATGCGAAGTATCTGCCGACGGCAATGCTCAGCAAAGCGGTATATGCTGATACCGAAGGCTTTGTCAGCGCGATGGATACCCGCGCGCTGGGGATGGCGGTCGTTTCCATGGGTGGCGGTCGTCGTCAGGCTTCGGACACCATTGATTACAGCGTTGGCTTTAGCGATATGGCGCGTCTGGGCGACAGCGTAGACGGACAACGCCCGCTGGCGGTGATCCACGCGAAAGATGAAGCCAGCTGGCAGGAAGCGGCGAAAGCGGTCAAAGCGGCAATTAGCCTTGACGATAAAGCGCCAGAAATTACACCGACAGTCTATCGTCGTATTACCGAATAACTGTATACTGATCTGATCGCTTTTTTGCGGCGCAGATGTATGGAGAACAAGATGAAACGTGCATTTATTATGGTGCTGGACTCCTTTGGTATTGGTGCGACTGAAGATGCGGATCGCTTTGGCGACGTAGGTTCAGACACTATGGGACACATTGCAGAAGCCTGTGCGAAAGGTGAAGCTGACAATGGTCGCAAAGGTCCACTGAATCTGCCTAACCTGACCCGTCTGGGCCTGGTGAAAGCTCACGAAGGTTCTACCGGTAAAATTGCTGCTGGTATGGACGGTAATGCGGAAGTGATTGGTGCCTACGCATGGGCGCATGAACTTTCTTCCGGGAAAGACACGCCGTCTGGCCACTGGGAAATCGCGGGTGTCCCGGTTCTGTTTGATTGGGGTTATTTCTCCGATCATGAAAACAGCTTCCCGCAGGAACTGCTGGATAAACTGGTAAAACGTGCCAACCTGCCAGGCTACCTCGGCAACTGCCACTCTTCCGGTACCGTGATCCTGGATCAACTGGGTGAAGAGCATATGAAAACCGGCAAGCCGATTTTCTATACCTCCGCTGACTCCGTGTTCCAGATTGCCTGCCACGAAGAGACGTTTGGCCTGGATAAACTCTACGAGCTGTGCGAAATCGCACGTGAAGAGCTGACCGAAGGTGGTTACAACATCGGTCGTGTTATCGCACGTCCGTTCATCGGTGATAAAGCCGGTAACTTCCAGCGTACCGGTAACCGTCACGACCTGGCCGTTGAGCCGCCAGCACCGACCGTGCTGCAGAAACTGGTCGACGAAAAAGACGGTCACGTGGTTTCCGTCGGTAAAATTGCGGATATCTACGCTAACTGCGGCATCACCAAAAAAGTGAAAGCCACCGGTCTGGACGCGCTGTTCGACGCCACCATCAAAGAGATGAAAGAAGCAGGTGATAAGACCATCGTCTTCACCAACTTCGTTGATTTCGACTCTTCCTGGGGACATCGTCGCGATATCGCCGGTTATGCTGCGGGCCTGGAACTGTTCGACCGCCGTCTGCCTGAGCTGATGGAGCTGGTGGGTGAAGATGACATTCTGATCCTGACCGCTGACCACGGCTGCGACCCAAGCTGGACCGGCACTGACCACACCCGTGAACACATCCCGGTACTGGTCTACGGCCCGAAAGTGAAACCAGGTTCTTTAGGTCACCGTGAAACCTTCGCGGATATCGGTCAGACGCTGGCGAGCTACTTTGGTACGTCACCGATGGACTACGGTAAAAACATGCTGTAATACCCGTTGTCTTTCGCGCTGTAGATGCGTTGACTTCATTCGCTCACCCCGGTCACATAGTGAATCTATGCTCCCGGGGATTCACGAATTCGTCGCCTTCCTACAACGCGAAATCCTTAGGGTATTTCACTGTTTTGCATACGTTTTGTAGGCCTGATAAGGCGTAGCCGCCATCAGGCAATAACAACGAAATAAGGACAAAAAATGGCAACTCCACATATTAATGCAGAAATGGGTGATTTCGCTGACGTCGTATTGATGCCGGGCGACCCGCTGCGTGCAAAGCATATTGCTGAAACTTTCCTCGAAGATGTTCGTGAAGTGAACAACGTTCGCGGCATGTTAGGTTTTACCGGTACTTACAAAGGCCGTAAGATCTCCGTTATGGGTCACGGTATGGGTATCCCGTCCTGCTCCATCTACACCAAAGAGCTGATCACCGATTTCGGCGTGAAGAAAATCATTCGCGTAGGCTCCTGCGGCGCTGTGCGTATGGACGTTAAACTGCGTGACGTGGTTATCGGTATGGGCGCTTGCACCGACTCCAAAGTTAACCGTATCCGTTTTAAAGATCATGACTTCGCTGCTATTGCTGACTTCGACATGGTGCGTAACGCGGTTGATGCGGCAAAAGCACTGGGTGTAGACGCGCGCGTGGGCAACCTGTTCTCTGCTGACCTGTTCTACTCTCCGGACGGTGAAATGTTCGACGTGATGGAAAAATACGGCGTGCTGGGCGTGGAAATGGAAGCGGCGGGCATCTACGGTGTTGCTGCGGAATTTGGTGCAAAAGCGCTGACCATCTGCACCGTTTCCGACCATATCCGTACTCACGAGCAGACCACTGCCGCTGAACGTCAGACGACCTTCAACGACATGATCAAAATCGCGCTGGAATCCGTTCTGCTGGGCGATAAAGAGTAAGGGTTGTTGTGGCCCGGTGGCGCTTCGCTTACCGGGCCTACGGGAATGCCGCTATTAATGTCTGATGGCGCTTCGCTTGTCAGGCCTACAGGAGCGGTCTTGTAGGCCGGATAAGGCGTAGCCGCCATCCGGCAATTCGCCACTAATCGCTTAACGCACGGCCTTCGCCACCCACGCTGCCAGTTCACGCAGCTCGTTTTCCTGATCCGCATATTCCGTAACCAGCGCTTCGCAAGTCTGCTGTAAAACATCGGCGCGATACTGGCAGCCCTGTAGCCGCTCCGCCAGCGCTTCTAACGGCGCGGGATTGAGACTGTCGGTAAACACCTGTGTGCGCGTGATATGACCTTTTTCGACGTCGAAATGCAGCTCAACACCGCCCCAGGTGAAACGCTCGTCCAGCAGATGCGAGAAAGCAGGTGCCTGACCAAAATTCCATTCCCAACTGCTCTGGCGGGCAAAGGTTTCGGCAAAATTTGGCAGGTCCGGCGTTTTATCTGGTGAGATCACTTCCGCTTCAACGCGTTCGCCATAATGAGCAAAAAAGGCTTCCGTGATGGCCTGACAGACCTGTTCATGGGTGATGCCCGGTAACAGCTCCGTCAAATTCGCCACCCGTGAACGGACAGAGGTGATCCCCTTTGCCGCGAGTTTCTTTTTGTCGGGATTGAGATAATTTGCCAGGCGGCTGAGATCGGCATTTAGCAGCAGCGTGCCGTGGTGGAATCCGCGATCTTTCGTTTCCCGATAAGCAGAGCCTGAAACTTTGCGATCGCCGTCTGGCGTTTTCACAACCAGATCGTTACGCCCGGAGGCGTCTGCCGTTACACCCAGAGAATTCAATGCGTTGAGGACAATCGCGGTGGAAATGGTTTTGTCGTATTCCGGTTTACCGGCCATAAAGGTAAAGCAGGTATTGCCTAAGTCATGGAACACCGCGCCGCCGCCGCTGCTACGGCGGGCGAGCCGCACGTTGTCTCCCTCCATACGGCGGGTATTACACTCTTTCCACGGGTTTTGCGCCCGGCCAATCACCACCGTATCGGCGTTACGCCACAAGAACAGGACGCGCTGCGTGGCGGGCATCTGGCGAAAAATGCACTCTTCGACCGCGAGGTTAAACCACGGATCGTAAGAGTCTGAGATAAGCAGGCGTAGTGTAGTCATGGTTGATTTCCCTTCTGTTTTACAGTTTTTACTGCTTTTACTCTTTTTTCTCGTTGTCTTCTTCCTGCACCGGTTTGTTGGCGGTCAGCAGGAAAGGTGATTGCTGCCAGCGGGTACGCTTGCCTTGCAATAAGGTACGGGTGAGCACGACGCCAATCGCCAGCGCCAGCAGCAGCATCAGGCGTAAGATATTGGTGGTGTTATCTACCTGCTTCGCCTCGGTGGCGAGGGTGTGGGTATCCAGCGTCAGACGCAAATAGCCCAGCGGACCATTTTTCCCCTGAATGGGTTCGACAATCTGCTGGTTAAAATAACCCCCGGCTTTTTTGCCGTCGAGCGCCAGTCGGTCACGAACGTTGACGCTCTCGCCGGTGCGCGTAATCAGGTCTCCCTGTTCATCGTATACGCCAGCGTCCAGAATACGGCTACTTTCCGTCAGCTGTGTGAGTACCGCTTTGATGCGTTTTTCATCCGGCGTTTCGGTACGCATTAGCGGAGCAACATTTAGCGCCACCTGGCGGGCCAGCGTACGGGCCAGCTCTTCGAGCTGCGGATTACGCTGCTGCTGGTGACTTTGACTAAACCAGGATGCGCCCTGCATCAGGGCGACGAGCAGCGCAAGACAGAACAATACAATCACTGCACGATGAAGTCGGAATTTCAGTTTTGCGCGAGCCATATTCCACCTGCTGAAAATTTGAGACTTAATGTTGCCAGAAGCGCTGGTTACAGGGTAGCCTCATGCGTTATTTTCCCCTGATGATTCCGACCCGAACGATTTTACAGGAGCTTTAATGCCTAACATAACCTGGTGCGATCTACCTGAAGATGTTTCTCTGTGGCCAGGTCTGCCTCTCTCTTTAAGTGGCGATGAAGTCATGCCGCTGGACTACCACGCGGGCCGCAGTGGCTGGCTGCTGTACGGTCGTGGTCTGGATAAACAACGTTTAACGCAATACCAGAGCAAACTGGGTGCAGCGATGGTGATTGTTGCTGCCTGGTGCGTCGAGGATTATCAGGTGATTCGCCTGGCGGGTTCGTTAACGCCGCGCGCGGCAAAACTGGCGCATGATGCCAAACTGGATGTTGCCCCGTTAGGCAAAATTCCGCATCTGCGCACACCGGGTTTACTGGTGATGGACATGGACTCAACGGCAATCCAGATCGAATGCATTGATGAAATTGCTAAACTGGCTGGAACCGGTGAAATGGTTGCGGAAGTCACGGAACGCGCAATGCGCGGCGAACTGGACTTTACCGCCAGCCTGCGTAGTCGCGTGGCGACGCTGAAGGGTGCTGATGCCAATATTCTGCACCAGGTGCGCGAAACGCTACCGCTGATGCCAGGCCTGACACAGCTGGTGTTAAAACTGGAAACGCTCGGCTGGAAAGTGGCTATTGCCTCTGGCGGCTTTACCTTCTTTGCCGATTACCTGCGTAATAAACTGCGTCTGACGGCGGCTGTAGCAAACGAGCTGGAGATCATGGACGGTAAATTTACCGGCAACGTGATCGGCGATATCGTCGATGCCCAGTACAAAGCCAATACTCTGACCCGCCTGGCACAAGAATATGAGATCCCGATGGCGCAGACGGTGGCGATCGGCGACGGTGCTAACGATCTGCCGATGATCAAAACGGCCGGGCTGGGTATTGCGTATCATGCTAAACCGAAAGTGAATGAAAAGACGGAGATTACTATCCGCCACGCTGACCTGATGGGCGTGTTCTGCATTCTCTCCGGCAGCATGAACCAGAAATGATTAAATTGCCCGATGGCAAGGTGTCCGTAGGCCGGATAAGCGCCTGCGCCATCCGGCAAAAGCGTTAACGAAAGAGGTAAAACGTGGCCAAAGCTCCAAAACGCGCCTTTGTTTGTAATGAATGCGGGGCCGATTACCCGCGCTGGCAGGGGCAATGCAGCGCCTGTCAGGCCTGGAATACCATTACCGAGGTGCGCCTTGCCGCATCGCCAACGGTGGCGCGTAACGAGCGGCTCAGTGGCTATGCCGGGAATGCGGGCGTGGCAAAAGTGCAGAAGCTGTCTGACATCAGCCTTGAAGAACTGCCGCGTTTTTCCACTGGATTTAAAGAGTTTGACCGCGTGCTGGGCGGCGGTGTGGTACCCGGCAGCGCTATTCTGATTGGCGGTAACCCCGGCGCGGGGAAATCAACGCTGCTGCTGCAAACGCTGTGCAAGCTCGCTGAGCAGATGAAAACTCTGTACGTCACCGGTGAAGAGTCACTGCAGCAAGTGGCGATGCGCGCGCACCGGCTTGGCTTGCCGACCGCGAATCTGAATATGCTGTCGGAAACCAGTATTGAACAAATTTGCCTGATTGCCGAAGAAGAACAGCCGAAGCTGATGGTGATCGACTCCATTCAGGTAATGCACATGGCGGATATTCAGTCTTCGCCGGGCAGTGTGGCGCAGGTGCGCGAAACGGCGGCTTACCTGACGCGTTTTGCCAAAACGCGCGGCGTGGCGATTGTGATGGTCGGCCACGTCACCAAAGACGGCTCGCTGGCTGGGCCGAAGGTGCTCGAACACTGTATTGACTGTTCGGTACTGCTCGACGGTGACTCCGATTCTCGTTTCCGTACTCTGCGTAGCCATAAAAACCGTTTTGGTGCGGTGAATGAGCTGGGCGTCTTTGCCATGACCGAACAGGGCCTGCGTGAAGTCAGCAACCCTTCCGCTATCTTCTTAAGCCGTGGCGATGAGGTCACCTCCGGCAGTTCGGTGATGGTGGTCTGGGAAGGTACGCGCCCGCTGCTGGTAGAGATTCAGGCGCTGGTCGATCACTCAATGATGGCGAACCCGCGTCGCGTGGCGGTCGGTCTGGAACAGAACCGTCTGGCGATTCTGCTGGCGGTGCTGCATCGTCACGGTGGCTTGCAGATGGCGGATCAGGACGTGTTTGTTAACGTAGTCGGCGGCGTAAAAGTCACCGAAACCAGCGCCGACCTGGCGTTGCTGCTGGCAATGGTCTCCAGCCTGCGTGACAGACCGCTGCCACAGGATTTAGTTGTCTTTGGCGAAGTGGGGTTGGCGGGCGAAATCCGTCCGGTACCCAGCGGGCAGGAGCGTATTTCGGAAGCGGCGAAGCACGGCTTTCGCCGGGCGATTGTCCCTGCCGCTAACGTACCGAAAAAAGTACCGGAAGGCATGCAGGTCTTTGGCGTTAAGAAGCTTGCGGATGCGTTAAGCGTGTTTGACGACCTATAATCAAATACCTGTACGTACCGATTTTGTAGGCCTGATAAGCGAAGCGCCATCAGGCAGTGTTACGCGATTTTTCCAGCAGGAGGCTCTTGTGTCATTTGAATATCTGAAAACCGCCATAAAGCAAAAGGGCTGTACCCTGCAACAGGTGGCGGATGCCAGTGGCATGACCAAGGGATACCTAAGCCAACTGCTGAATGCCAAAATCAAAAGCCCCAGCGCGCAGAAGCTGGAGGCGTTGCACCGCTTTCTCGGTCTGGAGTTTCCGCGCCAGCAGAAAAATATCGGTGTGGTATTCGGCAAGTTTTATCCGCTGCACACCGGCCATATCTATCTTATCCAGCGCGCCTGTAGCCAGGTCGATGAACTGCATATCATCATGGGCTATGACGACACGCGCGATCGCAGCCTGTTTGAAGACAGTGCCATGTCGCAACAGCCTACGGTGCCCGATCGTTTACGCTGGCTGCTGCAAACCTTTAAGTATCAGAAAAATATCCGTATTCATGCCTTCAACGAAGAAGGCATGGAGCCGTATCCGCACGGCTGGGACGTGTGGAGCAACGGGATCAAAACGTTTATGCAGGAGAAAGGGATCCAGCCAAACTGGATCTACACCTCTGAAGAATCAGATGCCCCGCAGTATCTCGAACATTTGGGGATCGAAACCGTGCTGGTGGATCCTAAGCGGACGTTCATGAGCATCAGCGGCGGGCAAATCCGTGAAAACCCGTTTCGCTACTGGGAGTATATTCCGACCGAAGTGAAGCCGTTTTTCGTGCGCACCGTGGCGATCCTCGGCGGGGAGTCGAGCGGTAAATCGACGCTGGTGAACAAGCTCGCCAATATTTTTAATACCACCAGTGCGTGGGAATACGGGCGTGATTATGTCTTCTCCCATTTGGGCGGCGATGAGATGGCGTTGCAGTATTCTGACTACGATAAAATCGCCTTAGGACAAGCGCAATACATTGATTTTGCTGTTAAGTACGCCAATAAAGTGGCGTTCATCGACACCGATTTCGTGACCACTCAGGCCTTCTGTAAAAAGTATGAAGGGCGTGAACACCCGTTTGTGCAAGCGCTTATTGATGAGTATCGCTTCGACCTTGTGATCCTGCTGGAAAACAACACCCCGTGGGTGGCGGATGGCTTACGCAGCCTTGGAAGCTCAGTTGACAGAAAAGCGTTTCAGACGCTGCTGGTCGAGATGCTGCAGGAAAACAATATCAATTTCGTGCACGTTCAGGAGCCTGACTACGACGGTCGCTTCCTGCGCTGCGTGGAGCTGGTGAAAGAGTTGATGGGCGAGCAGAGGTAGATTTTAATGCCGGATGCGCTGCGCTTATCCGGCCTACAAGTCGCACTAACCTCATAGACAGGAGGCGCTGCGCTTATCCGACCTACAAGTCGCACTAACCTCGTAGGCCGGATAAGGCGTAACGCCGCCATCCGGCACTTAACGCTAATTACTTAGAAATACGCTTGTACTTAATACGTTTCGGCTCCAGCGCATCGGCGCCCAGCGTACGTTTCTTGTACTCTTCGTATTCGGTAAAGTTACCTTCGAAGAACTCAACCTTACCTTCATCCTGGTAATCCAGAATGTGGGTGGCGATACGGTCGAGGAACCAACGGTCGTGCGAGATAACCATCGCGCAGCCCGGGAATTCCAGCAGGGCGTTTTCCAGCGCGCGCAGGGTCTCGATATCCAGGTCGTTGGTTGGTTCATCGAGCAGCAGCATGTTGCCGCCAACCTGCAGCAGCTTCGCCAGGTGCAGACGACCACGCTCACCACCGGACAGCTCGCCGACGCGTTTGCCCTGATCCACACCTTTGAAGTTGAAGCGGCCCACGTAGGCACGGCTTGGCATCTCGGTGTTGCCGATTCGCATGATATCCAGCCCGCCGGAAACTTCTTCCCACACGGTTTTGCTGTTGTCCATGGCGTCACGGAACTGGTCAACGGAGGCCAGTTTGACGGTTTCACCCAGCGTGATGGTGCCGCTGTCAGGCTGTTCCTGACCGGACATCATACGGAACAGGGTAGATTTACCCGCGCCGTTCGGACCGATGATGCCGACAATTGCGCCTTTCGGTACGGAGAAACTCAGATCGTCGATCAGAACGCGATCGCCGTAGGATTTACGCAGATTGGTGACTTCAACGACTTTATCGCCCAGACGTGCTCCAGGTGGAATAAACAGTTCGTTGGTTTCGTTACGTTTCTGGTATTCGGTGTTGTTCAGCTCTTCAAAGCGTGCCAGACGGGCTTTACCCTTAGACTGACGGCCTTTAGCGCCCTGACGTACCCACTCCAGCTCTTTCTCAATGGATTTACGGCGAGCCGCTTCCTGAGAGGCTTCTTGGGCCAGACGCTGATCTTTCTGCTCCAGCCAGGAAGAGTAGTTACCTTCCCACGGAATACCTTCACCACGGTCCAGCTCCAGGATCCAGCCCGCAACGTTGTCGAGGAAGTAACGGTCGTGGGTAATCGCCACTACGGTGCCTTCGAAGTCGTGCAGGAAGCGTTCCAGCCACGCGACGGATTCCGCATCCAGGTGGTTGGTCGGTTCGTCGAGCAGCAGCATGTCTGGTTTTTCCAGCAGCAGGCGGCATAGCGCAACGCGGCGGCGTTCACCACCGGAGAGATTCTCAATTTTAGCGTCCCAATCCGGCAGACGCAGGGCGTCAGCGGCACGCTCAAGCTGCACGTTCAGGTTATGGCCGTCGTGCGCCTGGATAATTTCTTCAAACTTGCCCTGTTGTGCGGCCAGTTTATCGAAGTCGGCGTCCGGCTCGGCGTACTTAGCGTAAACTTCATCCAGACCTTTCAGTGCACTAACCACTTCGGCAACCGCTTCTTCAACGGATTCACGAACGGTATGTTCCGGGTTCAGTTTTGGTTCCTGCGGCAGGTAACCGATTTTAATGCCTGGCTGTGGGCGAGCTTCACCTTCGATATCGGTATCAATACCGGCCATGATGCGCAGCAGGGTAGATTTACCCGCACCGTTCAGACCGAGAACACCGATTTTGGCGCCAGGGAAGAAGCTCAGTGAGATGTTTTTAAGAATATGACGTTTCGGCGGAACGACCTTGCCGACACGATGCATGGTATAAACGAATTGGGCCACGTTGGACTCGCCTCTATGTTTATCCCGTCATACTTCAAGCCGCAGATGCGTTGGCTGTGTCGTTCACCCCAGTCACGTACTTTTGTACGCTCAGGGGATTCACTTCCTCGCCGCCTTGCTGCAACTTGAATTATTTAGGGCTAATTATTGGTAAATAGTTATCAAAGGCGAAGTGTAGCCTTTTTCATTGCCCAATCCCAGCCAGCAGATCCCACTCGCAACAAAAGTAAAAAAGTGTCCGTGACGTGGCGCATTCTGCAATGTCTGGTTAGCATGAATTAATTAAGCGGCATGATGCTGCACAGACGTAACATGAGAAGAGGAAGAGCTTGTGGACAAAGCCAATCAATTTACCTGGCGCCTGCTGGCAGCCAGCGTATGTCTGCTGACGGTCAGTCAGGTGGCGCGAGCCGACTCCCTGGATGAGCAGCGCAATCGCTATGCGCAAATTAAGCAGGCCTGGGATAACCGACAGATGGATGTCGTAGAGCAGATGATGCCCGGCCTGAAGAACTATCCTCTGTATCCCTATCTGGAATATCGTCAGATCACTGACGATCTGATGAATCAGCCGACCATTACCGTCACCAATTTTGTGCGCGCCAACCCGACGCTGCCCCCGGCGCGTACTCTGCAATCGCGTTTTGTGAATGAACTGGCGCGCCGCGAAGACTGGCGTGGACTGCTGGCGTTTAGCCCGGAAAAACCGGGCACCACGGAAGCGCAATGCAACTATTACTTCGCGAAATGGAGTACCGGGCAAACCGAAGAAGCCTGGCAGGGCGCGAAAGATCTGTGGCTGACCGGGAAAAGTCAGCCGAACGCCTGTGACAAATTATTCGGCGTGTGGCGCGCCTCAGGTACTCAGGATCCGCTAGCGTATCTGGAGCGTATTCGTCTGGCGATGAAAGCCGGGAATACCGGTCTGGTGACGGCGCTGGCCGGACAGATGCCCGCACAATACCAAACCATTGCCTCTGCGATCATCTCGCTGGCCAACGATCCGAATTCGGTGATGACTTTTGCTCGCACCACTGGTGCCACGGATTTCACCCGACAGATGGCGGCGGTCGCCTTTGCCAGCGTGGCGCGTCAGGATGTGGAAAACGCCCGCCTGATGATCCCGTCCCTGGTACAGGCGCAACAGCTTAATGACGAGCAAACCCAGGAGCTACGCGACATTGTTGCCTGGCGTCTGATGGGCAATGACGTCACCGACGAGCAGGCCAAATGGCGTGATGATGCGATTATGCGCTCCAATTCCACCTCGCTTGTGGAGCGCCGCGTGCGCATGGCGCTGGGAACCGGCGATCGTCGTGGCCTGAATACCTGGCTGGCACGTCTGCCAATGGAAGCAAAAGAAAAAGACGAGTGGCGCTACTGGCAGGCTGATCTGCTGCTGGAGCGCGGACGTGATGCGGAAGCCAAAGAGATCCTGCACCAGCTCATGCAGCAGCGTGGTTTCTATCCGATGGTGGCGGCACAGCGCCTGGGCGAAGAGTACGAGCTGAAAGTGGATAAAGCGCCAGCGAACGTTGATTCTGCGCTGACTCAGGGGCCAGAAATGGCACGCGTACGCGAGCTAATGTACTGGAACATGGATAATACCGCGCGCAGTGAATGGGCGAATCTGGTTACCAGCCGTACCAAGTCCGAGCAGGCTCAGTTGGCACGTTACGCGTTCAACAATCACTGGTGGGATCTGAGCGTTCAGGCGACGATCGCCGGTAAGCTGTGGGATCATCTGGAAGAGCGCTTCCCATTGGCCTATAAAGATCTGTTTACCCGTTACACCAGCGACAAAGATATTCAGCCAAGTTATGCGATGGCGATAGCGCGTCAGGAAAGCGCCTGGAACCCGAAAGTGAAATCACCGGTCGGCGCCAGCGGGCTGATGCAGATTATGCCGGGCACGGCGACGCATACGGTGAAAATGTTCTCGATTCCAGGTTACAGCAGTCCGAGCCAGCTACTGGATCCTGATACCAACATCAACATTGGTACCAGCTATTTGCAGTACGTATATCAGCAATTCGGCAATAACCGCATCTTTGCGTCGGCAGCCTATAACGCCGGTCCGGGACGCGTTCGCACCTGGCTTGGCAATAGCGCTGGCCGCATTGATGCTGTGGCGTTTGTCGAAAGTATTCCATTCTCAGAGACGCGTGGTTACGTGAAGAATGTGCTGGCTTATGATGCGTACTATCGCTATTTCCTCGGCGATAAACCGGAGTTGATGAGCGACGCAGAATGGCAACGTCGTTACTGATCGTGTCGATTGTGTTATGCTATCGTACTCGTTAAAGAGTACAAAAGGGGGAAGCAAGCACGCTTCCCCCGCAACGATGGCGATATCTTATGACTCAGCAATCACCCTATTCAGCAGAGATGGCAGAACAACGTCACCAGGAGTGGTTACGTTTTGTCGATCTACTTAAACACGCCTACGAACAAGATTTACACCTGCCACTGCTCAATTTGATGTTAACGCCGGATGAGCGTGAAGCGTTGGGCACGCGTGTGCGTATCATTGAAGAGCTGCTGCGCGGCGAGATGAGCCAGCGTGAGCTTAAAAACGAGCTCGGGGCGGGGATTGCCACTATTACGCGGGGGTCGAACAGCCTCAAATCCGCACCGGTGGATTTGCGTCAGTGGCTGGAGCAGGTGTTGCTCGGGAAACATTGATCCGCCGGATGCGGCTTTGCCTTATCCGGCCTACGATTGAACATCCGGCACAATGCTATAAATACACCGCGTTATGAAACGGGCTGAGCGCCAGAATCACCGCCTGGTGATAGACGCTTGAGCGCGTCAGCTTGCCCGCGGTAAAAACGCCGATTGCGCCTTCTTTACGGCCAATTTCATCAATACCCGTATAGTCCGACATCACCGGGCCGAGTGCTTCACCTTTGCGGACTCTGTCGAGAATGACAGTCGGCAATGGCAGCGTGGCTGAACGGGCTTCACCGCGCTGAATGCCGTTATCAATCACCACCCAACTAAAGGTGGCATCGTCGTCAATTCCTGCTTCAATGGCGACCCAGAAATCAGCCTGCGGGTGCAGGCGGCGAGCGTTATCAACGCGATTTCGTGCGCCAGTGCGCGTTTCCTGGTTTCCGAAAGGTTGTTCCGGCACGCCACTCTCGACGGCGACGGGTTCAATATGGCAGGATCCTTCCCCGAAAATCTCTTCAAATGCCCGCAGAATTGCCTGAATTTTGGCAGGATTGGTGGTCGCAGAGATAACCTTGTGCATAATTAAGCTCAGTTTGAAAATTCATCGCAGAGTCTACTCAAAGTATGACGAGTATATAACGGAAAAAAAGCATGTTACAGGTATACCTTGTTCGCCATGGCGAAACGCAGTGGAACGCCGAGCGACGTATTCAAGGCCAGTCAGACAGCCCACTAACCGCTAAAGGTGAACAACAAGCCATGCAGGTGGGAGAACGCGCCCGCTCGTTTGGTATTACGCATGTCATCAGTAGCGATCTTGGTCGTACACGACGCACCGCAGAAATCATCGCCCAGGCCTGCGGCTGTGATATCACCTATGATTCTCGTCTGCGTGAGCTGAATATGGGGGTGCTGGAAAAACGTCACATCGATACGCTGACGCCAGAGGAAGAGGGCTGGCGTCGCCAGTTGGTGAACGGCACGGTGGATGGTCGTATTCCGGAAGGGGAATCGATGCAGGAGCTGAGCGATCGCGTCAATGCGGCGCTGGCATCCTGTCTGGAGCTGCCGCCGGGAAGTCGTCCACTGCTGGTCAGCCACGGTATCGCGCTGGGTTGCCTGGTGAGCACAATTCTGGGATTACCGGCATGGGCTGAACGTCGCTTGCGTCTGCGCAACTGTTCTATTTCTCGCGTTGATTACCAGGAAAGCTTATGGCTGGCGCCGGGATGGGTCGTTGAAACTGCAGGGGACATCTCACATCTGGACGCCCCTGCGTTGGATGAACTACAGCGCTAGCGGCGAATCGGAATCAGGAATTCGCAGCGCAGGTTGATCGGGCGATCTCCCGCTTTGGCATCTTCTGCCGGGTAGTATCGCTCGATATCCTGTCCTTTACGGCGCGTCAGGTTCAGCATCGGCATGCATGTGCCGTAAACCGTCAGGATAAACTCTTGCACGCCGGTTCCCAGCCCTTCGTAGGTAAACATCACGTACTCGCCACCCTGTAACAGGATAGGCTGCGCCGACGGCACATAGCCATTGGCCTGTTCCGGCGTCAGTGCTGTGGTGTAAAACACTTCCTGTTCGTCGTCTTTTTCAATGCTCGGACGCGTTTCGTTAAGCCCGTACAGCACTGGCGGGATCGCCGGAGCCTGAGCAAGGAAGTCGCGCCAGAACTGAATACGCATTTCATGACGGAAATCTGAAATCTGTTCCAGCGAGCAGGAATAGCTTTGTGTGGTGCCGAGCAGCTGCGTATCTTCCAGGGTGACAAACTCGTGTGCAGGCATCGTAAATTCACCCAGTCGCATTGGCGGGCGAATACCAAACGCACTCCATTCCGGTGAACGGCGATACAGCGCTGGTGTCTGCGAAAATTGTTTCTTGAATGCGCGAGTAAAAGTTTGTTGAGAGTCGAAGCGATATTGCAGCGCAATATCCAAAATTGGACGCGCAGTCAGGCGCAGCGCCACTGCGGATTTCGATAAACGACGGGCACGGATATAGGCGCCAATAGCATGGCCCGTCACGTCCTTAAACATTCTCTGCAGGTGCCACTTGGAATAGCCCGCTTTTGCCGCCACATTGTCAAGCGACAAAGGCTGATCCAGATGACCTTCCAGCCAGATTAATAGGTCGCGAATAATGCCAGCCTGATCCATAAAATATCCTCATCCTTTCAACAACGAGTACCTGACGTCAGGTATGAGGATAATAGCATTTTTTGCTGTTTTAGCATTCAGTGTTTTTTTTGCTCATAAGTGCTTTTTTCGGACATACGAAAGCGTGATTATTGTAATCCTGTGATCTGTATACATTTTATCTTAGAATGTTTAATAATTACGCAGAACAACTTTTAAGAATGGTAACAATATGAAATATAAGAGCTTAGTCATTTCCTCAATTCTGCTGATGTTGGCGCAGGTCGCCCATGCGGAGCAGATTGGATCTGTCGATACGGTGTTCAAAATGTTTGGGCCGGATCATAAAATTGTGGTCGAAGCGTTTGACGATCCGGATGTTACCAATGTGACCTGTTACGTGAGTCGTGCGAAGACCGGCGGCATCAAAGGTGGACTGGGGCTGGCGGAAGATACCTCCGATGCCGCCATCTCTTGCCAGCAGGTTGGGCCGGTAGAACTGAGCGACAGAATCAAGAACGGTAAAGCTCAGGGCGAAGTGGTATTTAAGAAACGTACCTCGCTGGTGTTTAAATCTTTACAGGTCGTGCGTTTTTACGATGCGAAACGTAATGCGCTGGCCTATCTGGCGTATTCAGATAAAGTTGTCGATGGATCGCCCAAAAATGCCATCAGTGCGGTACCCATCATGCCGTGGCGGCAATAACAAGGAAGCACAATGCAACAGCCGTTGATCTGGTTGGTTGAGGATGAGCAGGGAATCGCTGATACGCTTATCTACATGCTGCAACAAGAAGGGTTTAGCGTAGAGGCGTTTGAGCGCGGATTTCCCGTGCTGGAGAAATCTCGCCAGCAATGCCCTGATGCCATCATTCTGGATGTCGGGCTACCGGATATCAGCGGTTTTGAACTGTGCCGACGTTTACTGGAACGCCACCCGGCGTTGCCGATCCTCTTTCTGACCGCGCGCAGCGATGAAGTGGATCGCCTGTTGGGGCTGGAAATTGGTGCAGATGACTATGTTGCCAAGCCTTTCTCGCCGCGCGAGGTGTGCGCTCGTGTGCGTACGCTGCTGCGGCGGGTGCAAAAATTCTCCACGCCTTCATCGATGACACGCTGTGGGGATTTTGAACTTAATGAGCTGGCCGCGCAGATTACCTGGTTCAGCATGCCGTTGAACCTGACGCGTTATGAATTCCTGCTGCTGAAAACATTGCTGATGTCGCCGGGACGTATTTACTCTCGCCAGCAGCTGATGGATTTAGTCTGGGCAGACGCGCAGGATACCTTTGACAGAACGGTTGATACTCACATCAAAACGCTGCGCGCCAAGCTGCGGGCTATCAATCCGGAGCTTTCCCCCATCAATACACATCGCGGTATGGGATACAGCCTGAGGAACTGCTGATGCGCATTGGAATGCGTTTGCTGCTCGGCTATTTTCTGATTGTCGCGGTCGCCGCCTGGTTTGTTCTGTCGATCTTTGTGCAGGAAATTAAGCCAGGCGTTCGTCGGGCGACCGAAGGTACTTTAATTGATACCGCCACGCTGCTGGCTGCACTGGCGCGTGATGACGTGCTCTCTGACTCACCGGCTAACGGCAAGCTGGCGCAGGCATTTGCGCAGCTGCATAACCGCCCATTTAACGCCAACATCAGCGGCATTAACAAAGTGCGTAATGAATACCATGTCTATATGACGGACGCGCAGGGCAAGGTGTTGTTTGATTCAGCTAACCAGGCCGTCGGTCAGGACTACTCCCGCTGGAACGATGTGTGGTTAACGCTGCGTGGGCAGTATGGCGCCCGAAGCACGCCGCAAAACCCGAACGATCCGGAAAGCTCGGTGATGTACGTTGCCGCGCCGATCGTAGACGGTGGGCGTATTATCGGCGTGCTCAGTGTCGGCAAACCAAATGCGGCGATGGCACCGGTGATTAAACGCAGTGAACGGCGAATGCTGTGGGCCAGCGCCGTATTGCTGGGCATTGCCCTGGTGATTGGCTTCGGGATGGTATGGTGGATAAACCGATCCATTGCCCGGCTGGCGCGTTATGCCGACTCCGTTACCGAGAATCGCCCCGTCCCACTGCCTGATTTAGGCAGCAGCGAGTTACGCAAACTGGCGCAGGCGCTGGAAAGTATGCGTCTGAAGCTCGAAGGCAAGAACTACATTGAGCAGTATGTCTACGCGTTAACGCATGAGCTGAAAAGTCCGCTGGCGGCCATTCGTGGCGCGGCAGAGATATTGCGCGAAGGCCCGCCGCCAAACGTGGTAGCGCGTTTTACCGATAATATTCTGACGCAAAATGCGCGCATGCAGGCGCTGGTCGAAACTTTGCTGCGCCAGGCGCGACTGGAGAATCGACAGGACATTACGTTGACGGCGGTGGAGGTAGATACGCTTTTTGCTCAGCTCAAAGAGGCGCGTAGCGTGCAGCTGGCGGCAAAAAACATTACGCTGACCATTCTGCCTTCATCGCTTAGCGTCGCTGCCGATCCCGCGTTACTGGAGCAGGCATTGGGGAACTTGCTCGACAACGCTATCGACTTCACGCCACAGGGCGGAACGATTACGTTGAGCGCGCATCAGCAGGAGGATCTGGTCACATTGCAGGTTACCGACAGCGGTAGCGGGATCCCTGATTTTGCGTTGCCGCGTATTTTTGAGCGCTTCTACTCGCTGCCCCGCGAGAATGGACACAAGAGCAGCGGTTTGGGGCTGGCGTTTGTCAGTGAAGTTGCACGACTGCATGAAGGTACGGTGACATTATCTAACCGACCAGAGGGCGGTGCACAGGCCTCGTTTACGCTTCACCGTCACTTCACATAACTTCAAATTCTCCGCACATAGCTGTTCTACCTTGCTGATATTGCAAAGGAGAACGCTATGTTTAAATCACCCCTGTTTTGGAAAATCGTCACCTTAGGCGGCGCAATATTACTGCTGTTAATTCCACTGACGATGGTCAGGCAGATAATCGTTGAGCGATCGGATTATCGTGATGAAGTCGAAGATGCTATTCGTCAGAGCACCAGCGGGCCGCAAAAGATGGTCGGGCCGCTGATTGCCGTCCCGGTGACGGAACTGTATATCGAGCTGGAAGGCGACAAACAGATCCAGCGTAAGCGCAGCTATATCCATTTCTGGCTCCCGGAGTCGATGGTGGTTGAGGGGAATCAGAACGTTGAAGCGCGTAAAATCGGTATTTACGAAGGCCAGGTCTGGCACAATGATCTCTCGGTGAAGGCCGAGTTTAACGCTGAACGCTTGCGTGATTTAAACCATCCCAACGTCAGCGTCGGCAAACCGTTTATCGTGGTTGGCGTGGGGGATGCGCGCGGGATCGGCGTGGTGCAAGCGCTGCAGGTCAATGGGGAATCGCTGGCCGTTGAGCCAGGGACGGGGCTGGATGGAGGAGCTCAAGGGATCCACATTCCGCTACCTGACGCGAGCTGGGCGGAGCAAAACCTGAGCATGGTGCTGTCGTTGAATTTGAGCGGAACCGGAGATTTCTCCGTTGTTCCGGTTGGCCGTAACAGTGAAATGACTTTAACCAGCAACTGGCCGCATCCCAACTTTCTTGGGGATTTCCTCCCGGCGAAGCGCGAAATCAGCGAATCAGGATTTAAGGCCCAGTGGCAAAGCAGCTGGTTCGCGAATAACCTCGGCGAACGCTTTGATGGCGAAAAGATTGGCTGGAAGGGAATGCCTGCATTTAGCGTTGCCGTCGCCACGCCAGCGGATCAGTATCAGTTAACGGACAGGGCTACCAAGTATGCCATCCTGCTGATTGTACTGACCTTTATGTCTTTCTTCGTGCTTGAAAGTATGACCAGCCTGCGTCTGCACCCGATGCAGTATCTGCTGGTGGGGCTATCGCTGGTGATGTTTTATCTGCTGCTGCTGGCATTGTCTGAGCACATTGGGTTTACGGCGGCGTGGATTACGGCAAGCCTGGTAGGCGCGTTAATGAACGGGGTGTATCTGCAGGCGATATTACAGAGTTGGCGGAACAGTATTTTATTCACCGTGGCGCTGCTGGGGTTGGATGGGGTGATGTGGGTGCTGCTACGTTCACAGGACAGCTCTTTACTGCTGGGAACCGGCGTGCTGTTGGTCGCGTTGTGTGGCGTGATGTTCCTGACTCGTCATCTTGACTGGCACTCGCTGGCACAGCCAAAACCAAAGCCGACAGAAATTCCGGAGCCTCTGCCTGCGCAGAGTGACGAGTTTCGCCTATGGAAATAGGGCGGTGGGGAAATGAAAAACGGCGCATAATGCGCCGTTTTTTTACCTGTAAGGATTGAATTAATCCTGCAGGTCGCCGCAGAAACGGTAGCCTTCACCGTGAATGGTGGCGATGATTTCTGGCGTATCCGGCGTAGATTCGAAATGTTTACGAATGCGGCGGATAGTCACGTCAACGGTACGGTCATGCGGCTTCAGTTCGCGACCGGTCATTTTTTTCAGCAGTTCTGCGCGAGACTGGATTTTGCCCGGATTCTCACAGAAGTGAAGCATTGCACGGAATTCGCTGCGTGGCAGTTTATACTGCTCGCCGTCAGGACCAATCAGAGAGCGGCTGTTGATGTCCAGCTCCCAGCCGTTGAACTTGTAGCTTTCGACGCTACGGCGTTCTTCGCTGACAGTACCCAGGTTCATGGTACGGGACAGCAGGTTACGAGCACGGATAGTCAGTTCGCGCGGGTTAAACGGCTTGGTGATGTAATCGTCTGCGCCGATTTCGAGGCCGAGAATTTTATCGACTTCGTTATCACGGCCCGTCAGGAACATCAGCGCAACGTTAGCTTGTTCGCGAAGTTCGCGCGCTAACAGTAGGCCATTTTTCCCAGGCAGATTGATATCCATAATCACAAGGTTGATGTCATATTCAGAGAGAATCTGATGCATTTCCGCGCCATCTGTCGCTTCGAATACATCATAGCCTTCTGCTTCGAAAATGCTTTTCAACGTGTTGCGTGTTACTAACTCGTCTTCAACGATAAGAATGTGCGGGGTCTGCATGTTTGCTACCTAAATTGCCAACTAAATCGAAACAGGAAGTACAAAAGTCCCTGACCTGCCTGATGCATGCCGTAAATTAACATGATCGGCGTAACATGACTAAAGTACGTAATTGCGTTCTTGATGCACTTTCCATCAACGTCAACAACATCATTAGCTTGGTCGTGGGTAGTTTCCCTCTGGACCCGACAGTGTCAAAAACGGCTGTCATCCTAACCATTTTAACAGCAACATAACAGGCTAAGACATGCCGGACACCCAATAAAACTACGCTTCGTTGACATATATCAAGTTCAATTGTAGCACGTTAACAGTTTGATGAAATCAACGTATCCAAATGTTTGCTTTCATCACAAAATTGCAATATTACAACTAGTTGCACGAGCTAATTAATAAATGTAATGAATCCAACCAATGCGATCCATTTTAAAATAAATTATCATGGATAAACAGAGGGATATACAACTTTTGTTAACATAAAAAGCAATAGTACAGTTTGGAAATAGTTTAGCATTTTTTACCGGATGCGAAATCCTTTTTCAGTGACTTCTGTTAAAAAAATGTAAATTTGCGCTGCGTAATATGTTGACGTGCGTCACATTATTACTTGCAGACTGACCAAAAAGAGTATCGAAATGCGTTTAACAATTATTCTGGTTGCCCCTGCCAGAGCGGAAAATATTGGCGCGGCTGCCCGTGCGATGAAGACCATGGGATTCACTCAATTACGTATCGTTGACAGCGAGGCGCACCTGGAACCCGCCACGCGATGGGTCGCGCATGGATCGGGCGACATTATTGATAATATTAACGTTTTTCCAACGTTAGCCGATGCGCTTCACGACGTTGATTTTACCGTTGCGACCACCGCGCGTAGCCGGGCGAAGTTCCATTATTACGCCACCCCGGTCGAACTGGTTCCCCTGTTACAGGAGAAATCCACGTGGATGGAACATGCAGCGCTGGTGTTTGGTCGTGAAGATTCGGGGCTGACCAATGAAGAATTAGCGCTGGCAGATGTACTCACTGGTGTACCGATGGTCGCTGACTATCCTTCACTCAATTTGGGGCAGGCGGTGATGGTGTATTGCTATCAATTAGCAGGTTTAATACAACAACCAGCCAAAAACGTTGAGGTGACGGATGAACTTCAGCTGCAGGCATTGCGTGCACGCGTTTTGCGTTTATTAGCCACGCTGAACGTTTCTGACGACATCAAGCTGACGGACTGGTTGCAACAGCGAATGGGTCTGTTGGGGCAGCGAGACACGGCAATGTTGCACCGTTTTTTACATGATATTGAAAAAAACATCACAAAATAAAATGTCGAACAATTTTTGTTGTGTAGTGTTTTGTTCTTGGTTCAAGTGGGCTCAACATGCTGTATTAGTTGAAAGTAAAAGGGCAAGCAGTCGCTCATGAACAAGTTTCGGAATGTGATCAATTTAAAAATTTATTGACTTAGGTCAGCAGATACTTTAACCCTAAAAGAATACAGGACAGATAATAAATAATTACAGAGCACACAACATCATGAAACGCATCAGCATCACCATTACTACAACCATCACCATTACCACAGGTAACGGTGCGGGCTGACGCGTACAGGAAACACAAGAAAAAGCCCGCACCTAAACAGTGCGGGCTTTTTTTTCGACCAAAGGCAATGAGGTAAACCATGCGAGTGTTGAAGTTCGGCGGTACATCAGTGGCAAATGCAGAGCGCTTTCTGCGGGTTGCCGATATTCTGGAAAGCAATGCCAGACAGGGGCAGGTCGCAACCGTTCTCTCTGCCCCCGCAAAAATTACCAACCATCTGGTGGCAATGATTGAGAAGACCATCGGTGGTCAGGATGCTTTAGCTAATATCAGCGACGCCGAACGCATTTTCTCCGAGCTGCTGGTGGGTCTTGCCGCCGAGCAACCAGGTTTTCCGCTGGCGCAGCTCAAAGCCTTTGTTGAACAAGAATTTGCCCAGATTAAGCACGTCCTGCACGGCATCAGCCTGCTGGGACAGTGCCCGGACAGTATCAATGCCGCGCTTATCTGCCGTGGTGAAAAAATGTCGATTGCTATCATGGCCGGCCTGCTGGAAGCACGCGGGCATAACGTAACGGTCATCGACCCGGTGGAGAAATTGCTGGCTGTCGGCCATTACCTCGAATCTACCGTTGATATCGCCGAATCTACGCGCCGCATCGCCGCCAGCCGTATTCCTGCGGACCACATGATTCTGATGGCAGGGTTTACCGCTGGAAATGAAAAAGGTGAGTTAGTGGTGTTGGGGCGTAATGGCTCTGACTACTCTGCCGCCGTACTGGCCGCCTGTTTGCGTGCCGATTGTTGTGAAATCTGGACCGATGTCGACGGTGTATATACTTGCGATCCGCGTCAGGTACCCGACGCCCGACTGCTTAAGTCGATGTCTTATCAGGAAGCGATGGAGCTTTCTTACTTCGGCGCTAAAGTGCTGCACCCGCGCACCATTACCCCTATTGCCCAGTTCCAGATCCCGTGCCTGATTAAAAATACCGGCAATCCGCAAGCGCCCGGTACGCTGATCGGTGCCAGCAGTGATGACGATGATTTGCCGGTAAAAGGTATTTCTAACCTCAATAACATGGCGATGTTTAGCGTTTCCGGCCCTGGAATGAAAGGCATGGTGGGCATGGCGGCGCGCGTTTTTGCCGCAATGTCGCGTGCGGGCATCTCGGTAGTGCTGATCACCCAATCCTCTTCTGAATACAGCATCAGCTTCTGCGTCCCGCAGGGCGACTGCGCGCGTGCACAACGCGCTATGCAGGATGAATTCTACCTCGAGCTGAAAGAAGGCCTGCTGGAGCCGCTGGCGGTGACTGAGCGTCTGGCCATCATCTCTGTTGTTGGCGATGGTATGCGCACCCTGCGCGGCATCTCGGCGAAGTTCTTTGCCGCGCTGGCTCGGGCGAACATCAATATTGTAGCGATCGCCCAGGGCTCGTCTGAGCGTTCTATTTCGGTGGTGGTGAATAACGATGACGCGACCACCGGCGTACGCGTGACCCATCAGATGCTGTTCAACACCGACCAGGTGATTGAAGTGTTTGTGATTGGCGTAGGCGGCGTGGGCGGTGCGCTGCTGGAGCAGCTTAAACGTCAGCAAACCTGGCTCAAAAAGAAGCATATCGATCTGCGCGTGTGCGGTGTGGCGAACTCGAAGGCCCTGCTGACCAACGTCCACGGTCTGAATCTGGAAAACTGGCAGTCGGAGCTGGAGAGCGCGAAAGAGCCTTTCAACCTTGGGCGCTTAATTCGTCTGGTGAAAGAATACCATCTGCTCAATCCGGTGATTGTCGACTGTACGTCAAGCCAGGCGGTAGCGGATCAATATGCCGACTTCTTGCGTGAAGGCTTCCACGTGGTTACGCCGAACAAAAAGGCCAACACGTCGTCGATGGATTACTATCATCAGCTGCGTTTTGCCGCCGCGAAGTCTCGTCGTAAATTCCTGTACGACACCAACGTGGGCGCGGGCTTGCCGGTTATTGAAAACCTGCAAAATCTGCTCAGCGCAGGTGATGAACTGCAACGTTTTTCAGGCATCCTTTCTGGCTCACTGTCGTTTATTTTCGGCAAGCTGGATGAAGGCATGAGCTTCTCGCAGGCCACCACCCTGGCGCGTGAGATGGGCTATACCGAACCCGATCCGCGTGACGATCTTTCCGGTACGGACGTGGCGCGTAAGCTGCTGATCCTGGCCCGTGAAACTGGTCGTGAGCTGGAGCTTTCTGACATTGTCATTGAGCCGGTCCTGCCAAAAGAGTTTGATGACTCCGGTGATGTTTCCGCGTTTATGGCGAAATTGTCGCAGCTGGATGACGTCTTTGCCGCGCGCGTGGCGAAAGCCCGTGATGAGGGAAAAGTATTGCGCTATGTTGGCAATATCGAAGAGGACGGTGTTTGTCGCGTGAAAATTGATGCAGTAGACGGCAACGATCCGCTGTTTAAAGTGAAAAACGGTGAAAACGCGCTGGCGTTCTATAGCCACTATTATCAGCCGTTACCGTTGGTTCTGCGCGGATATGGCGCAGGTAACGATGTGACGGCGGCGGGCGTCTTTGCCGACCTGCTACGCACCCTTTCATGGAAGTTAGGAGTCTGACATGGTGAGAGTTTATGCCCCGGCTTCCAGTGCCAATATGAGCGTCGGGTTTGATGTACTCGGTGCGGCGGTAACTCCGGTGGACGGTTCGCTGTTGGGTGATGTGGTGTCCGTTGAGGCGGCTGACCAGTTCAGCCTGAACAACCTTGGGCGCTTTGCCAACAAACTGCCGTCCGAGCCACGTGAAAATATTGTCTACCAGTGTTGGGAGCGATTCTGCCAGGAGCTGGGTAAAACCGTTCCGGTGGCGATGACGCTGGAAAAAAATATGCCGATTGGCTCCGGGTTAGGCTCCAGCGCCTGTTCCGTCGTGGCGGCGTTAGTCGCTATGAACGAACATTGCGGTAAGCCGCTCAACGATACGCGCCTGTTAGCGATAATGGGCGAACTTGAAGGGCGTATCTCCGGCAGCATTCATTACGATAACGTCGCTCCGTGCTTTTTGGGCGGTATGCAGTTAATGATTGAAGAAAACGGCATTATTAGCCAGCAGGTGCCAGGCTTTGATGAGTGGCTGTGGGTACTGGCGTATCCAGGGATTAAAGTGTCGACGGCTGAAGCGCGGGCGATTCTCCCAGCGCAGTATCGCCGTCAGGACTGTATCGCTCACGGGCGGCATCTGGCTGGATTCATCCATGCCTGCTATTCCCGTCAGCCTCTTCTGGCCGCGAAGCTGATGAAAGATGTCATTGCTGAGCCGTATCGTACCCGCTTGCTGCCAGGCTTTAGCCAGGCGCGTCAGGCGGTCGCAGAAATTGGCGCGCTGGCCAGCGGTATATCTGGGTCTGGGCCGACGCTGTTCGCTTTGTGCGATAAGCCGGATACGGCACAGCGCGTAGCAGATTGGCTGGGTAAAAATTACCTGCAAAATCAGGAAGGCTTTGTTCATATTTGCCGGCTGGACACGGCGGGCGCACGGGTACTGGGATAATCAATGAAACTGTATAATCTGAAAGATCACAACGAACAGGTCAGCTTTGCACAGGCTGTTACGCAAGGACTGGGCAAGAATCAGGGATTGTTTTTTCCGCACGATCTACCGGAATTCAATCTGACAGAAGTGGATGAGATGCTGAACCAGGACTTCGTTAGCCGCAGCGCGAAGATCCTGTCCGCATTTATTGGTGATGAGATCCCTCAGGAAATTCTGGAAGAGCGCGTGCGTGCGGCATTTGCCTTTCCGGCTCCGGTTGCCCAGGTTGCCGCGGATGTCGGCTGTCTGGAACTGTTCCACGGCCCTACGCTTGCATTTAAAGACTTTGGCGGGCGCTTTATGGCGCAGATGCTGACGCACATCAGTGGCGACAAACCGGTAACGATTCTGACGGCGACCTCCGGAGACACCGGGGCGGCGGTTGCGCATGCCTTTTATGGCCTGAAAAATGTGCGCGTGGTGATCCTCTACCCGAACGGCAAGATCAGCCCATTACAGGAAAAACTGTTCTGTACGCTGGGCGGTAACATTGAAACTGTGGCGATTGATGGCGATTTTGATGCCTGCCAGGCGCTGGTGAAACAGGCGTTTGATGACGAAGAGCTGAAGGTGGCTCTGGGACTGAACTCGGCTAACTCAATTAACATCAGCCGTCTGTTGGCGCAAATCTGTTACTACTTTGAGGCTGTGGCCCAACTGCCGCAAGAGGCGCGTAATCAACTGGTGATTTCCGTTCCCAGCGGTAACTTTGGCGATCTGACCGCCGGGCTGCTGGCGAAATCACTGGGCTTGCCGGTGAAGCGTTTTATCGCGGCGACGAACGTTAACGATACGGTTCCGCGTTTCCTTGCAGAAGGTGAGTGGGCGCCGAAAGCGACCCAGGCAACGTTGTCGAATGCGATGGATGTCAGCCAGCCGAACAACTGGCCGCGCGTGGAAGAACTGTTCCGCCGTAAAATCTGGCGTCTGAATGAGCTGGGTTATGCCGCTGTTGACGATGCGACGACTCAGGACACGATGCGTGAGTTACATGAGATAGGCTACACCTCAGAACCGCATGCGGCGGTGGCTTACCGAGCGCTGCGTGACCAACTGAATCCTGGCGAGTACGGCCTGTTCCTTGGTACTGCGCATCCGGCGAAGTTTAAAGAAAGCGTTGAAGAGATTCTTGACCTGACGCTGGCGTTGCCAAAAGAACTGGCGGAACGCGCGGACCTGCCGCTGCTTTCTCATCACCTGCCAGCTGATTTTGCTGAACTGCGCAAGCTGATGATGACCCGCGGTTAACGGTTGCGCCCGCTGGCGCTTTGCATAGCGGGCCGACAAAACCTGTAGGCCGGATAAGGCGTTAGCCGTCATCCGGCCTTTTTACTATTGCTCGTGGCGTTTAAACACCAGTTCGCCGTTTCCTGATGCTTCTTCATCAAAGAAGTAGCCTTCGCTGTTAAATGCGGTCAGCTGTTCCGGTTGCGTTAAGCGGTTCTCAATAATGTAGCGACTCATCAGGCCGCGCGCTTTTTTGGCATAGAAGCTGATGACTTTAAACTTGCCGTTCTTCTCGTCGAGGAAGACCGGTTTGATAAGCTCAGCGTTGAGTTTTTTCGGCTTCACGGATTTAAAATACTCATCCGAGGCGAGGTTGATCACCACGCTGTCGCCTTGCGCTTCCAGCGCTTCGTTAAGTTTATCGGTGATGGTATCTCCCCAGAACTGGTAGAGATCTTTACCCTTCGCATTGGCCAGACGAATGCCCATCTCCAGACGGTATGGCTGCATCAAATCCAGCGGACGCAAAACGCCGTACAACCCGGACAGCATCCGTAAATGCTGTTGAGCGAAGTCGAAATCCGCCTCGCTGAAGGTTTCAGCCTGCAACCCTGTATAGACGTCGCCTTTAAACGCCAGAATGGCCTGACGTGCATTGTCCGGCGTGAAGTCAGGCTGCCAGTCATGGAAACGGGTGGCGTTCAGATCCGCCAGCTTGTCGCTAATCCCCATGAGCTTGCCAATCTGCGGTGCAGAGAGTTGGCGTGCCACGTGAATAAGCTGCTGAGAGTGATCCAGCAACTCGGGCAGCGTATGACGTGTCGTTGCCAGCGGGCTTTGGTAGTCGAGCGTTTTTGCAGGTGAAATCAGAATCAGCATATCCAGTCCTTGCAGGAAATTTACTGCGACTTTAGCAAAAAAAACGACTGAATTGATCGATGGTTGCGATTGCCGCGCTATTCGCGCGGCGTTTCATCCCAGCTATCGGGCGCAAGCTGTTGTCTGATATCAGGATAACGGCGCGGATCGAATTCCGGGCGCACCCCGAGTTTTCGCTGGCGCAGATAGTCGCTGGCGATGGTATGTACAACCGGAGAAAGCAGCAGAATCGCCGTCAGGTTAGTAATGGCCATACAAGCCATGATGATGTCGGCAAGTTGCCAGACCAGCGGAAAACTGATTAACGTACCACCAATGACGGTGCAAACGGTGGCGATTCGTAATAGCCAGATAACCCGGATGTTGTCCAGTTTCAGGAATATGAGGTTGTTTTCCGCATAAATGTAGTTGGCGACGATAGAGCTAAAGGCAAACAGAATCACTATTAAGGCAACGAATCCGGCCCCCCATTCACCCGTCAGCGAGACCATGGCTCGTTGCAGCAACTGGATGCCTTCCATTGGCACATAAGTGGTGCCATTACCCGCCAGTAAAATGATCATTGCGCTGGCCGTACAAAGAATTAGCGTATCGCCCAATACACCAATCATTTGCACAATGCCTTGTGCTGCAGGGTGTGGCGGCCAGGATGCTGCCGAGGCGGCTGCGTTCGGGGTAGAGCCCATTCCGGCTTCATTAGAGAACATACCGCGCTGAAAACCGCTGGCAATGGCCTGGCTTAGCGTATATCCGGCGGCACCGGCCGCGGCTTCCTGCCAGCCAAAGGCGCTTTTTATGATGGTCATGATAATGCCGGGGAGCTGTCCGAAATGCCAAAGGCAGATGACGAGGCTACAACCGATCCACAGCAGCGCCATCATCGGAACAAACCATTGCATCAGGCGGGCGACGCCTTTAATGCCGCCGACGATGACCAGTAATGACACTATTGCCAGTGCGATACCAGAGAAGAGGGGTGGGATGTCAAAAGCAAAGGTCAACGCACGAGAGACTGAGTTTGCCTGCACGCTGTTAAAAATCAGGCCATAGGCAATGAGTAAAAAGATGGCAAACAGCACGCCCATCCAGCGCATGCCCAATCCACGGGCCATATACCATGCAGGACCGCCGCGAAACTGTCCCTTGCTGTCGCGCTCTTTATACAGCTGGGCAAGGGAACATTCGGCGAATGAGGTTGCCATACCAATGACCGCCGAGACCCACATCCAGAAAATGGCTCCCGCGCCGCCGGCAGCGATCGCCAACGCCACACCCGCCAGATTTCCGCTACCGACGCGCGCGGCAAGACTGGTGCACAGAGCCTGAAAAGAAGTTAAACCGCCCGGCTGCGGGCTGATGCTGTTTTTAAGACTTTTGCCAAACTGGCGAATATAGCGGAACTGCACGAACCCTGTACGCCAGGTGAACCAACATCCTGCGCCAAGCAGGAGGTAGATCATCACCGATCCCCAGAGTATTTCATTAATAAATGAGAAAAAATCAGGCATTAACATCCCTCTTGTTGATGCCGGTAAGCGCGAATAATCCCGTGTAAGCGCTACCAATTATCGACCAGTATATACCTTATAAGGTGATTGATTGCGGGAGTTTACCATAACAATAGGTATATCCTTAATTGCGCATCACGAGCTGTGAGATGCGTAATCAGGGCTGAGCGGCGGGTCGGACAATCCAGGCGGTTGCGCTGAGAGTGCGTCGTGCTATCATCAGGGAAGATCGGTTACATCCCCCTAACAAGCTGTTTAAAGAGAATCGCTATCATGACGGACAAATTGACCTCCCTTCGTCAGTTCACCACAGTAGTGGCCGACACCGGAGACATCGCGGCAATGAAGCTGTATCAGCCTCAGGATGCCACAACTAACCCTTCTCTCATTCTTAACGCAGCGCAGATCCCAGAATACCGCAAGCTGATTGATGACGCTGTAGCCTGGGCTAAGCAGCAGAGCAACGACCGCGCACAGCAGATCGTCGACGCGACCGACAAACTGGCAGTAAATATCGGTCTGGAGATCCTGAAACTGGTCCCGGGCCGTATCTCTACTGAAGTTGACGCTCGTCTGTCTTACGATACCGACGCGTCCATCGCGAAAGCAAAACGTCTGATCAAAATGTACAACGATGCTGGCATCAGCAACGATCGCATTCTGATCAAACTGGCTTCAACCTGGCAGGGCATCCGTGCCGCTGAGCAGCTGGAAAAAGAAGGTATCAACTGTAACCTGACTCTGCTGTTCTCCTTCGCGCAGGCGCGCGCATGTGCAGAAGCTGGCGTATACCTGATTTCTCCGTTTGTTGGTCGTATTCTGGACTGGTACAAAGCCAACACTGACAAGAAAGAGTATGCACCGGCAGAAGATCCGGGTGTGGTTTCCGTAACGGAAATCTATGAGTACTACAAACAGCACGGTTACGAAACCGTGGTGATGGGTGCGAGCTTCCGTAACGTCGGCGAAATCATTGAGCTGGCAGGCTGCGATCGTCTGACTATTGCACCGGCACTGCTGAAAGAACTGGCGGAAAGCGAAGGCACTATCGAACGTAAACTGTCCTTCTCTGGCGAAGTGAAAGCGCGCCCTGCACGCATCACCGAAGCTGAGTTCCTGTGGCAGCACAACCAGGATCCGATGGCTGTAGACAAACTGGCGGACGGTATCCGTAAGTTTGCTGTAGACCAGGGTAAACTGGAAAAAATGATCGGCGATCTGCTGTAATCATTAATGCGTGGCCCTGATATGGGTCACGCTACCTCTTCTGAAACCTGTCTGTCCTTCCCTTCGCAGTGTATCATTCTGTTTAACGAGACTGTTTAAACGGAATAATCATGAATACTTTACGCATTGGCCTGGTTTCCATTTCTGACCGTGCTTCCAGCGGCGTTTACCAGGATAAAGGTATCCCGGCCCTTGAAGAGTGGCTGGCATCTGCCCTTACCACCCCTTTTGAGCTGCAAACTCGACTGATCCCGGATGAACAGGCGATCATCGAACAGACCTTATGTGAGCTGGTGGATGAAATGAGCTGTCATCTGGTGCTGACTACCGGCGGAACGGGTCCGGCCCGCCGCGATGTAACGCCTGATGCCACGCTGGCCGTAGCCGACCGCCAGATGCCGGGCTTTGGCGAGCAGATGCGCCAGATAAGCCTGCACTTTGTGCCAACGGCTATTCTCTCCCGCCAGGTTGGTGTGATTCGCAAACAGGCGTTGATTCTGAATCTGCCAGGGCAGCCGAAATCGATCAAAGAAACGCTGGAAGGCGTGAAAGATGCCGACGGTAAGGTTATCGTGCCGGGTATTTTTGCAAGTGTACCGTATTGTATACAGTTA
Source organism: Citrobacter portucalensis (assembly GCF_002042885.1). Taxonomy (GTDB): domain Bacteria; phylum Pseudomonadota; class Gammaproteobacteria; order Enterobacterales; family Enterobacteriaceae; genus Citrobacter; species Citrobacter portucalensis. The sequence goes on along the minus strand of NZ_MVFY01000004.1, from coordinate 58,892 downwards.
CTGGATGGGCCGTATGTGGAAACCGCACCGGCTGTTGTAGCATCTTTTCGTCCTAAAAGCGCAATCCGCGATATAAACGCCTGAAAGTAGCCCGATCGTGACATAAGTGCCAATGACAGTGGAGTATTGAATTGTTTACGATATAGTAATTTTTGCTTTACATATATCGACAGACAGATTCAATAACTCCACTGACTCATGGTTTGCTATGTCACAACACACTCGACCGCTGAATCGCCAGGATTATAAAACTCTTACGCTTGCTGCCCTCGGCGGTGCGCTTGAGTTTTATGATTTCATTATCTTCGTCTTCTTTGCCGCTGTTGTTGGCGAACTCTTCTTCCCGGCAGACATTCCTGAATGGCTACGTCAGGTGCAAACCTTCGGCATTTTTGCCGCCGGATATCTGGCGCGTCCGCTGGGGGGCATCATCATGGCGCACTTTGGCGATCTGGTCGGGCGTAAGAAAATGTTCACCCTGAGCATTTTGCTGATGGCGATACCGACGCTGGCGATTGGTCTTTTGCCTATCTACGCCTCAATGGGGATCCTCGCGCCGCTGCTGTTACTGCTGATGCGTATTTTGCAAGGCGCTGCCATCGGCGGAGAAGTGCCCGGCGCGTGGGTGTTCGTTGCGGAGCACGTACCGGAGCGCCGCATCGGCATTGCCTGTGGCACGCTGACCGCTGGGCTGACGGTGGGGATTCTGCTGGGATCGGTGGTTGCGACGTTGGTGAATACCAGCCTGACGCAGCAGGCGGTGCATGACTACGGCTGGCGTATCCCGTTCCTGCTGGGGGGCGTGTTTGGGCTGGTGGCGATGTACCTGCGTCGCTGGTTGCAGGAAACGCCCATTTTCCTCGAAATGCAGCAGCGTAAAGCGCTGGCGCAAGAGCTACCGGTGAAGTCGGTGGTGAGCAAACATAAAAAAGCGGTGGTTATTTCCATGCTGCTGACCTGGCTGTTATCGGCCGGGATTGTGGTGGTGATCCTGATGTCGCCAGTCTGGTTGCAGAAGCAGTATGGTTTTGCACCGGCGTTGACGTTACAAGCCAACAGTGTCGCGACCATTATGCTGTGCGTCGGCTGTCTGCTGGCCGGGTTTATTGTCGACCGGGTCGGCGCCAGCAAAACCTTTATTGTCGGCAGCCTGCTGCTGGCCTGTTCAAGCTGGTTTTTCTATCATCTGACCGGCAGCCATCCTCAGCACTTGTTCTTGCTATACGGGCTGGTAGGGTTGTGCGTTGGCGTGGTGGGGGCTGTGCCTTATGTGATGGTGCGGGCGTTTCCGGCGGAGGTCCGCTTTACCGGAATCTCCTTTTCTTACAACGTGTCGTATGCCATTTTTGGTGGTCTGACGCCAATCGCCGTGACGATGTTAATGAGCGTGTCGCCAATGGCTCCGGCCTGGTATGTGCTGGCGTTATCGCTGGTGGGGTTAGGTCTGGGGATTTGGCTGCGACAGGATATTTATCATCGCGATACGAGCGTGCAGGGCGAGTTACAGCGCTTGTAAGGAATATCCCCCCGTTCGGGGGGATAGCGTCAGATTAGTGCGCTTCACCGATCGGCAGGATGGTACGGCCAAACTGTTCGTTCAGCACTTCACCCATCGCCAGGTAAATGGCGCTTGCGCCACACACTAAGCCAATCCAGCCAGCAACGTGAATGATCGCTTCGTTACCTGCAATGTTGCCGACCGCCAGCAGTGCGAACAGCACTGTCAGGCTCAGGAAGACAAACTGCAACGCGCGGTTAGCTTTCAGCGTGCCGAAGAACATGAACAGTGTAAACACGCCCCACAGACCCAGGTATACGCCCAGGAACTGACCATTGGTTGCATCCGCCAGGCCCATTTTCGGCATGATCAGGATTGCAACCAGCGTCAGCCAGAACGAACCGTAGGAGGTAAAGGCGGTTAAACCGAAGGTGTTGCCTTTTTTATATTCCAGCAGACCGGCAAATATTTGCGCGATACCGCCGTAGAAAATGCCCATCGCCAGAATAATAACGTCAAAGGCGAAGAAACCCGCGTTGTGCAGGTTAAGCAGAATGGTGGTCATGCCAAAGCCCATCAGGCCCAGCGGTGCCGGATTAGCCAACTTAGTGTTGCCCATAATTCCTCAAAATCATCATTGATTGAATGGTGAAATAGTTTCCCCAAATAACGATCACTGTCTTCGGGGCGCGGCATGATAATCAGGGGAGAGGGCACTGTCTATGATCTAACGAAGGGAAAATGAATTATTTTCCCTGTGATGGACATCACGCTTACGCGTGGTTGATCATTTTGCTAAGACAGACGATTTGAAGTGCCGCCGGGAGCTGAGGGATTTGGTGGACGATCTGGTGAGAAATACCCATCGCCAGATGGCGCTGCTTCATGGGCGCGGCAGTGGTTATTCCAGATCAAAGGCTTTCACATCAACCGCGTGTCTGCCCCGCATGTTTTCTATGGCTTCTGAATCAAAATGTGCGGAATTAATCGTCGCCAATAACTTTCAGCGTTGCCATGTCAGAGGAGTTTACTGACTGGCCTGAGAAGGTGATTTTAGACACGCAGCGTTTATTGTCGTTGTCGCTATTAATAGAGATCCAGTTGGTCGTTTGTCCCTCTTTAATGGATGACGGGACGTTCAGGCTTTGGCTGGAAGTGCGTACTGCTTTGAAGTAGACGGATGCGCCGTTAAGTTTAATATCACCGCGATCGGCGGTGAGCTGAATGCGCTTCACCACCCGGCAAACGGGAATTCTCAGCGTAAGGTCGTTGGTTGCATTGCGGGGCATCGCAATCATACCCAGAACTTTATGATCGTTAGCGTGCGCGGCGCTGCTCAGCAGCAGGCCCATAAGCAGGCTGGTGGAAAGGGTTAACACGGATTTCATGGAATTTCTCTTTGACGGCTGTAAAAGTGTGTGACATCAGACCATCTTACCGCCGACGGGAAACCGTTTCATGGTCGTAATCTTTTCTTTTTATTACAATTTTCACATGAATGGCCGTGCTGGTTTTGATTTGTTTTGTGAATTGATTTTGATTGGAAACTATTCGTTTTTTTGCCTTTCTGCCTTTTTACCTTAATTTTATCGCCACTGTGCTAAAAAAAATTTTCATGCCCCCCTTGATGACGTGGGTTACGACCCCATCTTGTAGACAACCGCAGTGGTGAGTCTGAAAAAAAACGATTCAGGGTAGTTGAAACCGCACGTTTCGCCCTTATTACAGATTCACAACCACATGATGACCGAATTTTTAGTGGAGACGTTTAGATGGGTAAAATTATTGGTATCGACCTGGGTACTACCAACTCTTGTGTAGCGATTATGGATGGCACTACTGCACGTGTGCTGGAGAACGCCGAGGGCGATCGCACCACGCCTTCTATCATTGCTTATACCCAGGATGGTGAAACTCTGGTTGGTCAGCCGGCTAAACGTCAGGCAGTGACAAACCCGCAAAACACCCTGTTTGCGATTAAACGCCTGATTGGCCGCCGCTTCCAGGACGAAGAAGTACAGCGTGATGAAGCCATCATGCCGTACAAAATCATCGGTGCTGACAACGGTGATGCATGGATTGACGTAAAAGGTCAGAAAATGGCACCGCCGCAGATTTCTGCTGAAGTGCTGAAAAAAATGAAGAAAACGGCTGAAGATTACCTGGGCGAACCGGTAACTGAAGCGGTTATCACCGTACCTGCATACTTCAACGATGCTCAGCGTCAGGCAACCAAAGATGCTGGCCGTATCGCAGGTCTGGAAGTAAAACGTATCATCAACGAACCGACCGCAGCGGCACTGGCTTACGGTCTGGATAAAGAAGTCGGCAACCGTACTATCGCGGTTTATGACCTCGGTGGTGGTACTTTCGATATCTCTATTATCGAAATCGACGAAGTTGACGGCGAAAAAACTTTCGAAGTTCTGGCAACCAACGGTGATACCCACCTGGGTGGTGAAGACTTCGACAGCCGTATGATCAACTACCTGGTTGACGAATTTAAGAAAGATCAGGGTATCGATCTGCGTAATGACCCGCTGGCGATGCAGCGTCTGAAAGAAGCCGCTGAGAAAGCGAAGATCGAACTGTCTTCCGCTCAGCAGACCGACGTGAACCTGCCGTACATTACTGCAGACGCGACTGGTCCGAAACACATGAACATCAAAGTGACCCGTGCGAAACTGGAAAGCCTGGTTGAAGACCTGGTTAACCGTTCTATCGAGCCGCTGAAAGTTGCTCTGCAGGATGCTGGTCTGTCTGTTTCCGACGTTCAGGACGTTATCCTGGTCGGTGGTCAGACTCGTATGCCGATGGTACAGAAGAAAGTTGCTGAGTTCTTCGGTAAAGAGCCGCGTAAAGACGTTAACCCGGACGAAGCAGTGGCAATCGGTGCTGCCGTTCAGGGTGGTGTATTGACCGGTGATGTGAAAGACGTGCTGCTGCTGGACGTTACCCCGCTGTCTCTGGGTATCGAAACCATGGGTGGCGTGATGACTCCACTGATCGCGAAAAACACCACTATCCCGACCAAGCACAGCCAGGTGTTCTCTACCGCTGAAGACAACCAGTCTGCGGTAACCATCCACGTGCTGCAGGGTGAACGTAAACGCGCCGCTGATAACAAAGATCTGGGTCAGTTTAACCTGGATGGTATCAGCCCGGCTCCGCGCGGTATGCCGCAGATCGAAGTTACTTTTGACATCGATGCCGACGGTATCCTGCACGTTTCCGCGAAAGACAAAAACAGCGGTAAAGAGCAGAAGATCACCATCAAGGCTTCTTCTGGTCTGAACGAAGAAGAAATTCAGAAAATGGTTCGCGAAGCAGAAGCGAACGCAGAATCTGACCGTAAGTTTGAAGAGCTGGTTCAGACTCGTAACCAGGGTGACCATCTGCTGCACAGCACTCGTAAGCAGGTTGAAGAAGCAGGCGACAAACTGCCAGCTGACGACAAAACTGCCATCGAGTCTGCACTGACCGCGCTGGAAACTTCTCTGAAAGGCGAAGACAAAGCGGATATCGAAGCGAAAATGCAGGCGCTGGCACAGGTTTCCCAGAAACTGATGGAAATCGCTCAGCAGCAGCACGCACAGCAGCAGGCTGGTGCAGCAGGCGCTGATGCTTCTGCAAACAACGCGAAAGATGACGACGTTGTCGACGCCGAGTTTGAAGAAGTGAAAGACAAAAAATAATCGCCCTTTGAACGGGTAATTACTGGCACGGGCGAAGAGGTTTCCTCTCCGCCCGTGCACGCATGTTAGGGGCAGATAAAAAGAGATGGCTAAGCAAGACTATTACGAGATTTTAGGCGTTTCCAAGTCAGCGGAAGAGCGTGAAATCAAAAAGGCCTACAAGCGCCTGGCCATGAAATTTCACCCGGACCGCAACCAGGGTGATAAAGAGGCCGAAGCCAAGTTTAAAGAGATCAAAGAAGCGTACGAAATCCTGACCGATGCGCAAAAACGTGCGGCTTACGATCAGTACGGTCATGCTGCGTTTGAGCAAGGCGGCATGGGCGGCGGCGGCGGTTTTGGCGGCGGGGCTGACTTCAGCGATATCTTTGGTGACGTGTTTGGCGATATCTTTGGCGGCGGTCGTGGTCGTCAGCGCGCCTCACGTGGTGCTGATTTACGTTACAACATGGATCTCACTCTGGAAGAAGCCGTGCGTGGCGTCACCAAAGAGATCCGTATTCCGACTCTGGAAGAGTGTGACGTCTGCCACGGTAGCGGTGCGAAGGCAGGTACTCAGCCACAGACCTGCCCAACCTGTCACGGTTCTGGTCAGGTACAGATGCGTCAGGGCTTTTTTGCCGTACAGCAGACCTGTCCACACTGTCAGGGCCGCGGTACGCTGATCAAAGATCCGTGCAACAAATGCCACGGTCATGGTCGTGTTGAGAAAAGCAAAACGCTGTCCGTTAAGATCCCGGCAGGGGTTGATACCGGCGACCGCATTCGTTTAGCGGGCGAAGGTGAAGCCGGTGAACATGGTGCGCCAGCAGGTGATTTGTACGTTCAGGTGCAGGTAAAACAGCACCCAATTTTTGAACGTGAAGGCAATAACCTGTACTGCGAAGTACCGATTAACTTTGCGATGGCTGCGCTGGGCGGCGAGATTGAAGTCCCAACGCTGGACGGTCGCGTGAAGCTAAAAATTCCGGGCGAAACGCAAACTGGCAAACTTTTCCGCATGCGTGGAAAGGGCGTCAAGTCTGTACGCGGTGGCGCTCAGGGCGACCTGCTGTGCCGCGTGGTGGTTGAAACCCCAGTGGGCCTGAACGACAAGCAGAAGCAACTGCTCAAAGATCTGCAGGACAGCTTTGGCGGCCCGACCGGCGAACAAAACAGTCCGCGCTCCAAAAGTTTCTTCGACGGTGTGAAGAAGTTCTTTGACGATCTGACTCGCTAATTCGCAGTTTTATCTCGAATAAAAAGCCTGGGACTGAAAAGTCTCAGGCTTTTTTATTTCTGTTTTCCGCTCGGAAAATCTTTATCGACTTACTCTGTATAGATCGTAAAAACCGATTTATCCATCATGAATAATCTAATTTTAACGAGCTTTTTGAGGGTGTAAGATAGTATTTACGAAGTATTCACCCAATAGAGAGAATAAAAGTGAAACATCTGCATCGTTTTTTTAGTAGTGACGCCTCGGGGGGCATCATTCTGATCATCGCAGCCGTGGTCGCTATGCTGATGGCAAATATCGGGGTTACCAGTGGATGGTACCACGCCTTTTTGGAAACGCCCGTTCAACTGCGGGTTGGCGCGCTTGAGATCAACAAAAATATGCTGTTGTGGATCAACGACGCGTTGATGGCGGTGTTCTTCCTGTTGATTGGTCTGGAAGTAAAGCGCGAGTTAATGCAAGGTTCGCTGGCCAGTCTGCGTCAGGCGGCGTTCCCGATCATTGCTGCTATCGGGGGCATGATTGTCCCGGCGCTGCTGTACCTGGCATTCAACTATGCCGATCCCATCACCCGTGAAGGGTGGGCGATCCCGGCGGCAACGGATATCGCTTTTGCGTTAGGTGTGCTGGCGTTGTTGGGCAGTCGTGTACCACTGGCGTTGAAAATCTTCCTGATGGCGCTGGCGATTATTGATGACCTCGGCGCTATTGTAATCATCGCACTGTTCTATACCAGCGACCTCTCGCTGCTGTCGCTGGGCGTTGCTGCGTGCGCAATCCTTGTTTTGGCAGGATTGAATCTGTGCGGAGTGAGACGCACCGGTATTTATATTCTGGTCGGCGTGGTGCTGTGGACTGCCGTACTGAAGTCTGGCGTGCATGCAACGCTGGCGGGCGTGATCGTGGGCTTCTTCATTCCATTGAAGGAAAAACATGGGCGTTCACCGGCTAAGCGACTGGAGCATGTTCTGCATCCATGGGTGGCATACCTGATCCTGCCACTGTTTGCTTTCGCCAACGCGGGCGTTTCACTGCAGGGCGTCACTATTGATGGACTGACCTCGATATTACCGCTGGGGATCATTGCCGGCCTGTTGATCGGCAAACCGTTGGGTATCAGTCTGTTTTGCTGGCTGGCGTTACGCCTCAAGGTGGCGCAATTGCCGGAAGGAACGAATTTCCAGCAGATTATGGCGGTCGGTATTCTTTGCGGCATTGGCTTTACGATGTCGATTTTTATTGCCAGCCTGGCGTTTGGCAACGTCGATCCTGAGCTGATTAACTGGGCAAAACTGGGGATCCTGATCGGCTCCTTGTTGTCGGCAGTGATAGGTTACTGCTGGTTACGTGCCCGGTTGAACGCATCAGCCTGACGGGATAACCCTTTCGTGACAATTTTCAGGGAGAGAGTATGTCTCATATAAATTACAACCATCTGTACTACTTTTGGCATGTCTATAAAGAAGGGTCAGTGGTTGGTGCAGCAGAAGCGCTTTATCTGACACCGCAGACCATTACCGGGCAGATTAAAGCGCTTGAGGAACGCTTACAGGGAAAATTGTTTAAGCGGAAGGGGCGTGGGCTGGAGCCCAGTGAGTTAGGCGAATTGGTTTTTCGTTACGCGGATAAGATGTTCACCTTAAGCCAGGAAATGCTGGATATCGTGAACTACCGCAAAGAGTCTAATTTGCTGTTCGATGTCGGCGTGGCGGATGCGCTATCGAAGCAGTTGGTCAGCAGCGTACTGGATGCCGCTGTGGTTGAAGATGAACAAATCCATCTGCGTTGTTTTGAGTCAACGCACGAGATGCTGTTGGATCAACTCAGCCAGCATAAGCTGGATATGATTATCTCCGACTGTCCGATTGATTCTACGCAGCAGGAAGGGTTGTTCTCAGTGCGGATAGGCGAATGCAGCGTAAGTTTTTGGTGCACCAAACCGCTGCCTGAAAAACCATTCCCGGCCTGCCTTGAGGAGCGTCGGTTGCTGATCCCAGGACGTCGTTCGATGCTCGGACGTAAGCTGCTGAACTGGATCAACTCACAAGGATTGAATGTCGAAATCCTCGGTGAGTTTGATGACGCTGCGCTGATGAAAGCGTTTGGGGCAACGCATAATGCTATTTTTGTTGCACCTACTTTGTATTCGCACAATTTCTATGCCGATGATTCTATTGTTGAAATTGGACGCGTAGAAAATGTGATGGAAGAGTATCACGCCATATTTGCGGAAAGAATGATCCAGCATCCGGCGGTGCAGCGTATTTGCAATGCGGACTACTCGGCATTGTTCAAGCCACAGTAGACATACTTACCGTAATACTTCCGGCTGCGGTACTCACCCGCAGCCGGTTTCATGCTATAGCCTCAATAAGCTACGATACTGCCCACCTTCGCGGATAAATACCGGAATTCTGTTCAATGGCGCGGCATAGTGCAACGTTTGCCCTCCCGAATAACTCTCGCCGGTCGTAAGATCCGTCCATGTTTCCCCTTCCGGTAGCCAGATATCACGTTCGCGCATACCTTCATGCATTACGGGGGCAATCAGCAGGTCAGGACCAAAACAGTACTGGTCGGTGATTGCCCAACTTGTTTCCTGTTCGGGGAAATCAAAAAACAGGGGGCGCATCACTGGTGTATTGTGCTTATGGGTTTCCTCCATCAGCGCTTTAATATAGGGCTTCAGTTTCTCTCGCAACGCCAGGCAATCCGTCAGTACGTCACACACGTCCTCACCGTAGCTCCAGACTTCGTTCGGTGCACCGGTAGGACACTGGGCGATACCATCCCGGTACGGTTGTTCCGGTAAAATCTGCGGATCGCGGTTGCCGTGCAGACGCATCACCGGGCTAAATACGCCCCACTGGAACCAGCGGATCAGCAGTTCATGGAAATGTGGGTCGTGAATATTACCGCCATGAAAACCACCGATATCCGTCGTCCACCACGGTATCCCCGCGATTCCCATATTGAGTCCGGCGGCAAACTGGTTGCGTAGCGATCTAAACGAGGAGTGAATATCACCTGACCAGACCAGTGCGCCATACTTTTGACTGCCGGCCCAGGCGCAGCGTAGCAGGTTGATAACCTTGTCTTCACCATCGGCTTTCATACCATCAAAAAAGGTTTTGGCGTACATTCGCGGGTAGATATTGCCCACTTCCAGTACCGGCCCGGCATGGTAGCGATAGTTGTCATAGTCATAAACGCTGAACTCAGGTTCGGCTTCGTCTAACCAGAATAGCTTCACGCCTTTATCATAATAGTTGCGTTTGGCTTTGCCCCAGACGTAGTCCCGCGCACCCGGATGGGTAGCATCAAAGAAAGTGGTGTTGCCGAGGAAATCCATATTGATCGGCAAGCCACGTTCCGTCTGTACCAGCCAGCCGTTTTCGCGCATCTCCCGATAGCTTTCAGTGCGGTTATCCACCGTCGGCCAGACGGAGACCATCAGCTCAATTCCCAGCGATTTCAGCTCGGCAATCATGGCATCAGGGTCGGGCCAGTCGCGCGCATCGAACATCCAGTCACCCTGATTCGGCCAGTGAAAGAAGTCGATAACGATCACCGAGATAGGCAGATTGCGGCGCTTATATTCGCGGGCAACCTCCAGCAGCTCTGCCTGCGTACGATAGCGGAGTTTGCACTGCCAGAAGCCCATGGCGTAGTCCGGCATCATCGGCGGTGTGCCGGTAGCCAGCGCATAAGCCCGGCTAATTTCTGCCGGGGTATCGCCAGCCGTGATCCAGTAGTCCAGCTGTTCGCTGACCTGTGCTTCCCATTCGGTAACGTTGTGGGCAAAGGTTACGCGCCCGACTGCCGGGTTATTCCATAAAAATCCATAGCCCAGACTGGAGAGCATAAACGGTACTGAGGCCTGGGAGTTACGTTGCGCCAGCTCAAGAACGCATCCTTTGAGATCCAGGTTAGCCTGTTGATACTGCCCCATACCATAAATTTTTTCCCCTTCGCTGGCTTCGAAGCGGGCTTTAAGTGAATATTTCCCACCCTGAATAGGGCGGAATTCGCGTCCCTCAAGGTTGAGTGCGCTGACGTACTGGCCGTGAGAAGATTCATCCTCGCCAATTTCGCCCCGCAAGCGCCAGAACTCCTGCAACAGAGGTTTGTGTGGATGGCGGTAAAAGGTAACTTGTCCTTTTTGATTGACGATAGCGATAATTTTGCCGTTGGTCAGCGTCGCCTGGTGGTGTTCATAAACAATATGGCAGTGGCTTTCTGCGACTGGCTCAGTCAATGCCCAGTCTTCATTTCTCATTACCGGCAGATGACGGCCACTGCGTACGCGCAGGCTGTTCTCGCCCCAGGGTTCAATCCATAAATAGCGATCGTTTTGCTGCCAGACCAGGCGACGCGGGTCATGTTGCATAAATGGCATGGTGGTGCCTCCCATATTTCGAGGGTGAAGGTAAAGATCGTTTTTAGTTGATGGTTTCCAGATCGTGGCGAATCTTCTCTTCCATCGCTTCGTATTTACGAAAGAAAAGTAGTGGGATCGCTGCGAGCGCGAAGAGTAGGGCGGGTGCCCAGATAAAGGCCCAGGTAATTCCCTCCAGACCCGCAGCGCTCTGGGCATGGTTGGGGACATAGCCAAAACTGTTCATGATCCAGGCAGCGAAAGCGGTACCGAGGCCACTACCCATCTTGATGCAGAAGGTGCTGCCGAAGGCGATAAGAATGCCGGTAGCTTTAATACCCGTCTTCCAGGCACCGAAATCGACGGCGAAGCCCAGCATGGCAAACGGCATTGAGCAGGCGATACCGCTGCCGATATTGCCGAGTACCCAGGCGGCGATGAGAAAAGGAATGTTGTCCGCTGCCAGCCACATCATGATGCCGCCAAGCGTGGCGACCAGCAGACCGCCTACCCATATCCACGTTTTAGCCAGGTATTTGCTAAAGAAGGGGATAGCGATGATAAACATGATCTGAATTGTCGCCAGGCTATTAATCAGCGGAACCAGATCTTTGCGGTCGAGATTGTAGGTCAGATAGTAGACAATCGTTGTGGAGCGTTGTTGTAGGGCAATCCAGAAGATCAGGTTTGCCAGCACCATCAGGATCCATGGCCAGTTGCCTTTCATTGCCGCAAAACTCTTTTTCATCGGCAATTTAGGTTCTTGCTGTATTTTATCCGTATCCATTTCACGGATATTTTTAAAGGCGAAAAGCGTTAGCGAACAGGATATTACGGCAAATATAATCGCCGTATAAATAAAACCCGCATGATCATTTCCGTTACCTAAAAAAGCAACTAACGGCAGTGCAGTCGCATTCATTAATAAAACCCCAATCTGCCCACCGGTCATTCGCCAGGAATTTAAAACCAGTCTTTCCTTAGGCGATAAGGTCATCAGAGGTAATATTGCACTGAGTGGTGTATTAAGTCCGGTAAATAGAATGCTAGCAATCATATAAGATATTGCTGCATAGATAGCTTTTCCGGTCATACTGATATCAGGAGACCAAAATGACAGGGCGCTGAATACGGCAAAAGGTAATGGCAACCATAAAAACCAGGGGCGGCATTTACCGTAACGCGAACGCGTTTTATCGATGATGATCCCCCATATGGGGGCGTCTATGCCATCGACAATACGTGCCAGCAGCAGGATGACGCCTGCTACGGCGAGGCTAATACCTGCAACGTCTGTGTAGAAATATAAAATGTAAGTTGAACCGAAACAATACAGCAGATTACCCGCCACATCCAAAGAGCCGTAGCTAATACGCTGTAGTAAAGATAATGATGTTGACCCGCATGACTGGGTATCCTCAATAACAGAACTCATAATAATAACTCCGATACTGGAACGATACGCCCAGAAAAACAGCTTCTACTTTCCAAGCAAGTTTTAAATATTATTTTTATGTCGTTACTGAATTTATCCTCAGATTAAAATGAGTGAGTAAGGTGTACATGAAAAGTAGTTAACCCTACAGCGGCAATCAATTATCAAATCTTACATCAGGATTGCGTTTATTCGTTTTTGAATGAACGATGTTTCTATTTGCTAAGGTGGTCACAGTTTTATTAATAATGAAATAAAAAAAGGAAAACAGTGAAAGAAAATAACTTTCAAGTATTACGCGACGCGACTGAGGAAGGGATAGCTGAAAAAACAGGCTGGTCAGGAAGAGCGTTAACGAGCGAGAACAACATCAGTGGCTAAAGAGAAAAACGTCAGATAGCAGGCATAAAAAAACCCGCTTGCGCGGGTTTTTTCACAAAGCAACAACAAGCAGGCGATTAAGCCAGTTTGTTGATCTGTGCAGTCAGGTTTGCTTTATGACGTGCAGCTTTGTTTTTGTGGATCAGACCTTTAGCAGCCTGACGGTCCACGATTGGTTGCATTTCGTTAAATGCTTTCAGTGCAGTAGCTTTGTCGCCAGCTTCGATAGCTGCGTATACTTTCTTGATGAAAGTACGCATCATAGAGCGACGGCTAGCGTTGTGCTTGCGGGCCTTTTCAGACTGAACGGCGCGCTTCTTAGCTGATTTGATATTAGCCAAGGTCCAACTCCCAAATGTGTTCTATATGGACAATTCAAAGGCCGAGGAATATGCCCTTTTAGCCTTCTTTTGTCAATGGATTTGTGCAAATAAGCGCCGTTTAAATTGCAGCACTCGTTGCGTAGTGATGGCGCAGGATTCTACCAGCTTGCGTGGCGTGAATACAGCTTTTCCACGAGAAAAATTGCATTGGCGTGCCCGTGAAGGTCTGCAATTTGTTTCATAACAATGAAAACAATCCTCTTTCTGTTTCGTAGAAACAATCGCCGGTTAACGTTGACCGCGGTACAGGGTATACTTTCACGATTTTCACTGTTTTGAGCCAGACATGAAGCTGATACGAGGCATACATAATCTCAGTCAGGCCCCGCATGGGTGTGTGCTGACTATTGGTAATTTCGACGGCGTGCACCGTGGCCACCGTGCGTTGCTGCAGGGTTTACGGGAAGAAGGGCGCAAACGCAATTTACCGGTGATGGTGATGATTTTCGAGCCGCAGCCGCTAGAGCTGTTTGCGACCGACAAGTCACCAGCGCGCCTCACTCGCCTGCGCGAAAAACTGCGTTATCTGGCGGAATGCGGCGTGGACTACGTGCTGTGCGTGCGTTTTGACAGGCGCTTTGCGGCATTAACGGCGCAGACCTTCATCAGCGATCTGCTGGTTAAGCGCCTTGGTGTACAATTTCTTGCCGTTGGTGATGATTTCCGCTTTGGCGCTAGCCGAGCGGGCGATTTCTTGTTATTACAGGAAGCGGGCGCTGAGTATGGTTTTGATATCACCAGCACCCAAACCTTCTGCGAAGGCGGTGTGCGCATTAGCAGCACTGCGGTACGTCAGGCGCTGGCAGAAGATAACCTGCAACTGGCCGAAAGCCTGCTTGGGCATCCTTTTACTATCTCAGGACGTGTCGTTCACGGTGATGAATTAGGGCGCACCATCGGTTTTCCGACGGCAAACTTACCGCTGCGTCGCCAGGTTTCTCCGGTGAAAGGGGTTTATGCGGTTGAAGTGATGGGACTGGGCGATAAACCGTTGCCCGGCGTCGCCAATATCGGCACCCGCCCGACGGTAGCAGGCGTACGCCAACAGTTGGAAGTGCATCTATTGGACGTTGTAATGGACCTGTATGGTCGCCATATAGATGTAGTACTGCGTAAAAAAATACGCAGCGAACAGCGATTTGCCTCGCTGGATGAGCTAAAAGCGCAGATTGCGCGTGATGAGTTGACTGCCCGTGAATTTTTTGGGCTAACAAAACCGGCTTAATGCCTATACGAGTTTTAAATACGGAACCGAGAATCTGATGAGTGACTATAAATCAACCCTGAATTTGCCGGAAACAGGGTTCCCGATGCGCGGCGATCTCGCCAAGCGCGAACCGGGAATGCTGGCGCGTTGGACTGATGATGACCTGTACGGCATCATTCGTGCGGCCAAAAAAGGCAAAAAAACCTTCATTCTGCATGATGGCCCTCCTTATGCGAATGGCAGCATTCATATTGGTCACTCGGTTAACAAGATTCTGAAAGACATTATCGTGAAGTCCAAAGGACTCACGGGTTATGACTCGCCTTACGTTCCGGGCTGGGACTGCCACGGTCTGCCGATCGAGCTGAAAGTAGAGCAGGAATACGGCAAACCGGGCGAGAAGTTTACCGCCGCTGAGTTCCGTGCCAAGTGCCGCGAATACGCAGCGACCCAGGTTGACGGTCAGCGTAAAGACTTTATCCGTCTTGGCGTACTGGGCGACTGGTCGCATCCGTACCTGACCATGGACTTCAAAACCGAAGCCAACATCATTCGTGCGCTGGGTAAAATCATCGGTAACGGTCACCTGCACAAAGGTGCGAAGCCGGTGCACTGGTGCGTTGACTGCCGTTCCGCGCTGGCGGAAGCGGAAGTTGAGTATTATGACAAAACCTCCCCGTCCATCGACGTGGCGTTCCACGCCGACGATCAGGATGCGGTGAAAGCGAAATTTGGCGTTTCTGACGTCAACGGCCCGATCTCTCTGGTTATCTGGACCACTACCCCGTGGACGTTACCGGCGAACCGCGCAATCTCTCTGGCACCTGATTTTGACTATGCGCTGGTGCAGATTGACGGCCAGGCTGTGATTCTGGCGAAAGATCTGGTTGAAAGCGTCATGCAGCGTATTGGCGCGGCTGAATACACCATTCTCGGCACCGTTAAAGGCGCTGAGCTGGAACTGCTGCGCTTTACCCATCCGTTTATGGGCTTTGATGTGCCAGCTATCCTTGGCGATCACGTTACGCTGGATGCGGGTACCGGTGCGGTTCATACCGCTGGCGGTCACGGTCCGGATGACTACGTCATCAGCCAGAAATACGGTCTGGAAATCGCTAACCCGGTTGGCCCGGACGGCGCATACCTGGCGGGTACTTATCCGGATCTGGACGGCGTGAACGTCTTTAAAGCCAACGACAAAATCGTTGCGCTGCTGAGCGAAAAAGGTGCGCTGCTGCACGTTGAGAAGATGCAGCACAGCTACCCATGCTGCTGGCGTCACAAGTCACCGATCATCTTCCGTGCGACGCCGCAGTGGTTCGTCAGCATGGATCAGAAAGGCCTGCGCGCGCAGTCCCTGAAAGAGATCAAAGGCGTGCAGTGGATCCCGGACTGGGGCCAGGCGCGTATTGAATCGATGGTTGCCAACCGTCCTGACTGGTGTATCTCCCGTCAGCGTACGTGGGGTGTGCCGATGTCTCTGTTTGTTCACAAAGACACCGAAGAGCTGCATCCGCGCGCTATCGAACTGATGGAAGAAGTGGCTAAACGCGTTGAAGTTGACGGCATCCAGGCGTGGTGGGATCTCGATCCGAAAGATATCCTCGGTGACGAAGCTGACCAGTATGTCAAAGTCCCGGATACGCTGGACGTGTGGTTCGACTCTGGTTCAACCCACTCCTCCGTCGTGGACGTACGTCCTGAGTTTGCAGGCCATGCGGCAGATATGTATCTGGAAGGCTCTGACCAGCACCGTGGCTGGTTCATGTCATCTCTGATGATCTCCACCGCCATGAAAGGCAAAGCACCTTATCGCCAGGTACTGACTCACGGTTTCACCGTTGATGGTCAGGGCCGTAAGATGTCCAAGTCTATCGGTAACACCGTTTCTCCGCAGGATGTGATGAACAAACTGGGCGCGGATATTCTGCGTCTGTGGGTGGCTTCAACCGACTATACCGGTGAAATGGCCGTTTCTGACGAAATTCTGAAACGTGCTGCCGACAGCTATCGTCGTATCCGTAACACCGCGCGCTTCCTGCTGGCGAACCTGAATGGGTTCGATCCGGTTAAAGACATGGTGAAACCGGAAGAGATGGTGGTGCTGGACAGGTGGGCGGTAGGTTGTGCGCAAGCGGCGCAGGACGAAATCCTGAAAGCCTATGAAGCCTATGACTTCCATGAAGTGGTACAGCGCCTGATGCGCTTCTGCTCCGTCGAAATGGGTTCGTTCTACCTCGACATCATCAAAGACCGTCAGTACACCGCGAAAGCGGATAGCGTGGCGCGTCGTAGCTGCCAGACAGCGCTGTTCCATATCGCTGAAGCGCTGGTTCGTTGGATGGCGCCGATCATGTCCTTCACCGCCGATGAAATCTGGGGCTACCTGCCGGGCGATCGTGAGAAGTATGTCTTTACCGGTGAATGGTACGAAGGTCTGTTTGGCTTAGGCGAAACCGAAGCGATGAACGATGCCTTCTGGGACGAGCTGTTGAAAGTGCGTGGCGAAGTGAACAAGGTCATCGAACAGGCGCGTGCGGATAAGAAAGTCGGTGGTTCTCTGGAGGCTTCAGTGACCCTGTACGCTGAACCTGAGCTGGCGGCGAAACTGACCGCGCTGGGCGAAGAGTTGCGTTTTGTACTGCTGACCTCTGGTGCGACGGTTGCGGATTATGCGGCTGCTCCTGCTGATGCTCAGCAGAGCGAACTGCTCAAAGGTCTGAAAATCGTACTGAGCAAAGCCGAAGGTGAGAAATGCCCGCGCTGCTGGCATTACACTACCGACGTCGGCCAGGTGGCGGAACATGCAGATATCTGCGGACGCTGTGTCAGCAACATCGCCGGTGATGGCGAACAACGTAAGTTTGCCTGATGAGTAAGCCTCTTTGTTCAACAGGACTACGCTGGCTGTGGCTGGTGGTAGTCGTGCTGATTATCGATTTAGGCAGCAAATACCTGATCCTCCAGAACTTTGCTCTGGGGGATACGGTGTCGCTGTTTCCGTCGCTTAATCTGCACTACGCGCGTAACTATGGTGCGGCGTTTAGCTTCTTAGCCGACAGCGGCGGCTGGCAACGTTGGTTCTTTGCCGGCATCGCCATCGGTATTTGCGTCATCCTGATGGTGATGATGTATCGCTCGAAGGCGACCCAGAAGCTGAACAACATCGCGTATGCGTTAATCATTGGCGGTGCACTGGGCAACTTGTTCGACCGCCTGTGGCACGGCTTCGTGGTTGATATGATTGACTTTTACGTCGGCGACTGGCATTTCGCGACCTTCAATCTGGCCGATACTGCTATCTGTATCGGCGCGGCATTGATTGTTCTCGAAGGCTTCCTGCCGTCGAAAGAGAAAAAAGCCGCATAAAAAAATGCCGGATGGCGCTATGCTAATCCGGCCTACAATATACTGCGATCCTTGTTGGCCCGGTAAGCGTATCGCCACCGGGCAAACAGGCGGCAGCAATTTTAAAGAGCAACCTGCATGTCTAAATCAGTACAGAGTAACAGTGCGGTGCTGGTGCACTTCACCCTTAAGCTCGACGATGGCTCAACCGCAGAGTCAACCCGCAATAACGGCAAGCCTGCGCTGTTTCGCCTGGGCGACGGTTCTCTGTCTGAAGGACTGGAACAACACCTGCTGGGGCTAAAAGAAGGTGATAAAACCACTTTTGCTCTGGAACCGGATGCCGCCTTTGGCGTGTCAAGTCCGGACTTAATTCAGTATTTCTCGCGTCGGGAGTTTATGGACGCGGGTGAGCCAGAAATTGGCGCTATCATGCTCTTTACCGCAATGGACGGCAGTGAGATGCCTGGCGTGATCCGCGAAATCAACGGTGATTCGATCACGGTTGATTTCAACCATCCGCTGGCCGGGCATACCGTTCATTTTGATATTGAAGTGCTGGAAGTCGAACCGGCACTGGAGGCGTAAAATGCAGATCCTGTTGGCCAACCCGCGCGGTTTTTGCGCTGGCGTAGACCGCGCTATCAGCATTGTGGAAAACGCGCTGGCTATTTATGGCGCGCCGATTTATGTCCGTCACGAGGTGGTGCATAACCGCTATGTGGTGGATAGCCTGCGCGAGCGCGGCGCTATTTTTATCGAGCAAATCAGCGAAGTGCCGGATGGCGCGATCCTGATTTTCTCCGCTCATGGCGTATCTCAGGCGGTGCGTAACGAAGCCAAAGGCCGTGACCTCACGGTTTTTGATGCGACCTGCCCGCTGGTAACGAAGGTGCATATGGAAGTTGCCCGTGCCAGTCGTCGTGGCGAAGAATCCATTCTGATTGGTCACGCCGGGCACCCGGAAGTCGAAGGCACGATGGGCCAGTACAGCAACCCGCAAGGGGGAATGTATCTGGTTGAATCACCGGATGATGTGCTGAAACTGAATGTGAAAAATGAAGGAAAATTATCCTTCATGACGCAGACAACGCTTTCCGTTGACGACACTTCTGACGTTATTGATGCGCTGCGTCAACGCTTCCCGAAAATTGTCGGGCCGCGCAAAGACGATATCTGTTATGCCACCACCAACCGTCAGGAAGCGGTTCGCGCGCTGGCGGAACAGGCTGATGTTGTGCTGGTGGTCGGCTCTAAGAACTCCTCTAACTCCAACCGTCTGGCTGAACTGGCCCAGCGAATGGGGAAAGCGGCGTATTTGATTGACGATGCGACCGACATTCAGGAAGCGTGGGTGAAAGAAGCGAAGTGTGTGGGCGTGACGGCCGGAGCCTCGGCGCCGGATATCCTGGTGCAAAACGTGATTGCTCGCCTGCAAGAGCTTGGTGGTGGGGAAGCGATCCCACTGGAAGGCCGCGAAGAGAACATCGTTTTCGAAGTGCCGAAAGAGCTGCGTGTGGATGTTCGTGAAGTAGAGTAAGTCTTTCCGGTTACGATTATGAGAAGATGCCAGACTTAACGTCTGGCATTTTTTTATGGAGAAACCATGCGCTTACCGATCATTCTTGATACCGATCCCGGCATTGATGATGCCGCCGCCATTGCCGCCGCGCTGTTTGCCCCTGAGCTGGATCTGCAACTGATGACCACGGTAGCAGGCAATGTGTCGGTGGAAAAAACCACCCGTAATGCGTTGCAACTGCTGCACTTCTGGAATGCGGATGTTCCGCTAGCGCAGGGAGCATCAATGCCGCTGGTGCGGCCGCTGCGTGATGCCGCTTCCGTGCACGGCGAGTCCGGTATGGAAGGGTATGAATTTGTCGAACACGACCGCCAGGCGATGGCAAAACCCGCCTTCCAGGCGATTCGCGATGCGCTGATGCATGCCCCGCAGCCCGTGACGCTGGTGGCGATTGGCCCGCTGACCAACATTGCGCTGCTGCTGACCCATTATCCTGAATGCGTATTCAACATTCAGCGTCTGGTGATTATGGGCGGCTCTGCCGGGCGCGGGAACTTCACACCCAACGCCGAGTTTAATATTGCTATCGATCCCGAGGCCGCAGCGAAAGTCTTCCAGAGTGGGCTGGAGATTGTGATGTGTGGGCTGGATGTGACCAATCAGGCCATGCTCGCCCCGGACTATCTGGCGACGCTCCCCCAACTTAACCAGACGGGGAAAATGCTGCATGCGCTGTTTAGCCATTACCGTAGCGGCAGTATGAATACGGGGCTGCGAATGCACGACCTGTGCGCTATTGCCTGGCTGGTGCGCCCGGAACTGTTTACCCTGCAGCCGTGCTTCGTGGCGGTTGAAACCCAGGGCGAATATACCTCGGGTACGACGGTAGTGGACATTGAAGGACGCTTGGGGCATCCGGCAAATGCGCAGGTTGCGCTGGGTCTGAACGTTGAGGGGTTCCAGCAGTGGGTGGCAGAGGTATTTGCCCGCGCGCTGTAATCAGGTGTTGTGCAACGGCACCTTCTCGCTGAGATAATCAATCATCGCCCGCATTCTGGCGGGCATATGTTGATTGCGCGTCCATAGCAGCCACAGTTCCCCGCTGTAGTCGCTGATAAATTCCCATTCTGGCAGTACCTGGACAATCTCGCCATTGGCGAGTGCCTCGCTGGCGGTGAACAGTGGCAGGCTGCCGATTCCCAGATCCTTTTTTACCGCGTCCAGACGTACACCGGTGTGGTTGGCGGCGTAGCGGCCATGAGTCTGAATGGTCTCCATGCGCTCACCGCGTCGAAACTTCCAGCGTGAATCCGCAGGTGTCTCGCCAAGACTGATACAGCTATGCTCTCGCAGTGCCTGCGGGTGCTCGGGCGTACCGTGCTTGCGTAAGTATTCGGGGGTTGCGCATATCACATGGCTGACCGGCATCAGCGGTTTCCCGTACAGGCCCGGGGAGGGCGACTGACTGATGCGCAGTGCAAGGTCGACGCCGTCGTCGATTAAATCCATATACCGGTCTTCCAGCCGAAGGCAGACGTCCACTTGCGGGTAGCGCGTAAAGAATTCGGCCATCAGTGGATGAATGACAAATCGCCCCACCGCTTTCGGCACGCTGAGGGTCAGTTGCCCTTGCGCGATGGTTTGTCGACTGCTGCCTGAGTCGACGGCCTTTTGCGCCGCATGCAGCATTTCCTGCGCGTGTGCATACACAATTTTGCCCGTTTCGCTGAGCGCCAGCTTGCGCGTCGTACGGTGCAGCAGCTTACTGCCCAACGCCTTCTCGAGGCGTGAAGCGCTGCGGCTAATAGCGGAAGGCGTAGCACCCGAGGCTTTGGCGGCAGCGGAGAAGCTCCCCTGGTCGATAATCAACACAAAGGTGGCAAGGTCGGGAAGAAGGTTAGGATTCATTTGTGCGTACCAGGCAAAGATGCATTGAACCAGCGCAGGATTATCGCCGTCAGTAAAGTGAATATACTCTTCCCATCAAGAGGAGAGCAATCATGACTGAACGTCTTTATTACACCAGCGATAACACTGAAGGCCAGGCTAACTTACTGAGTTGCTCGGCTGAGCTGGATGGACGGTACGCGGTGGTACTGGATAGAACCCTTTTTCACCCGCAGGGAGGCGGGCAGCCTGCGGATGCGGGCTGGATTGATGGTGAGCGGGTTGAAACAGTCCTCGCGCGCGGTGACGATGTGGTGCACATCGTGGCAAAACCGCTCCTCCCCGGCATCGTGAACCTGCGTGTGGATGTCGCGTTGCGTCAACTGCACGCCCGCCTGCACTCGGCAGGACATCTTATCGGCCTGGCGGGTACAGCGTTTGGCTGGCTCCCGGTGAAAGCACATCATTGGCCCAATGAGGGGCGCATTACTTTCGCCGCCGGTGAAAACGGCACGTTACCGGATACGCTATCGTTGCAGGAGAAAATCAACGCCTGGCAGGCAGACAATCTCGCCAGACAAGTGACATTCACCGACGGGTTGCGGCAGGTTGGATTTGGTCATCTCCTCGCTTATCCCTGCGGAGGGACGCATGTTGCCCATCTCTCTGAGATTGGACCGGTGACGATTACTCAGGTGAAGATGAAAAAAGGGCAAATGATCGTCAACTACACGCTCGTGCCATAAAACCACACTCGCGAAAATATCTACGCAGACTGGCTGATTACTGCTCGTATTTCCGTCGTTTTCCCATCATTTTGCGCCATACTGAGTAAGTTTGACTTCTTTCCTGTGCTCCAGCAATGATTCATCCTGCGGGATGAATCATGTCTTTTACTGATATTCCCCTCTGTTTATCATTAAATTCTAATTATGGGTGTTTTCAGCTAGCGGCCTCCGGGCGCGCTGGTTACTCTGAAAACGGTTTACGCAATTTTTATAAAAGAGAATAGCTATGCATGAAGCACAAATCCGTGTCGCCATTGCCGGCGCCGGTGGCCGCATGGGACGGCAGTTAATCCAGGCCGCCATGGCGATGGAAGGTGTTCAATTGGGTGCCGCGTTAGAGCGCGAAGGCTCGTCCTTACTGGGAAGCGATGCCGGAGAATTAGCGGGGGCCGGAAAAACGGGCGTTACCGTGCAAAGCAGCCTTGACGCGGTGAAAGATGATTTCGATGTTTTCATCGATTTTACCCGCCCGGAAGGCACGCTGGCGCATCTGGCGTTTTGCCGCCAGCACGGTAAAGGGATGGTGATTGGCACCACCGGCTTTGACGATGCCGGTAAACAGGCTATTCGTGATGCCGCGCAGGAGATTGCGATCGTTTTCGCCGCGAACTTTAGCGTTGGCGTTAACGTCATGCTTAAGCTGCTGGAGAAGGCGGCGAAAGTGATGGGCGATTACACCGATATTGAGATTATTGAAGCTCACCACCGCCATAAAGTTGATGCGCCGTCAGGCACTGCGCTGGCGATGGGCGAGGCGATTGCCGGGGCGCTGGATAAAGATTTAAAAGAGTGTGCCGTCTATTCGCGTGAAGGTTACACCGGCGAGCGCGTACCGGGCACGATCGGTTTTGCCACGGTACGGGCGGGGGATATCGTCGGTGAGCATACCGCGATGTTTGCTGATATTGGCGAGCGTATTGAGATCACGCATAAAGCGTCCAGCCGCATGACTTTTGCCAATGGCGCAGTGCGTTCGGCAATTTGGCTAAAATCAAAGTCAAATGGTCTTTTTGACATGAAAGATGTGCTTGATTTACGCAGTTTATAGCTTTCATTACCCTTCGTGATGTGGTTATTGTAATCATAATTATTTGATTACATAGGGCAATATTTTATTGCCCTTTTATTTTTAGCTTCTGAGTGTGATTTTTCTTTTAATTGATTATTTTTCCGTGTTTTGTTGGGTTGTTTTGTTATCTCAATGTAAATTTTGACCAAATGGTCCACTTTTTTCTCTCCTGCATTCTGTTTTTACACTCTTTGCCTGCCGCAAGCGTTTTCCACCCTGAGTTAGCTGATCTTTTTGCCTGTTAAATCGTGTGTTTTATCCCAGTGGCGCAAAATAATAATAAAAAAAGCCCTTTTGGGTAGACTTTTGTGTGAGCTATCTCTAGAATGCCGCCGTTTGCCAGAAATCCATAGGTAAGCAAATTTGCATTGATTCATGAGGTGTTAATGAATTAATATGCAAATAAAGTGAGTGAATATTCTCTGGAGGGTGTTTTGATTAAGTCAGCGCTATTGGTTCTGGAAGACGGAACCCAGTTTCACGGTCGGGCCATAGGGGCAACAGGTTCGGCGGTTGGGGAAGTCGTTTTCAATACTTCAATGACCGGTTATCAAGAAATCCTCACTGATCCTTCCTATTCCCGCCAAATCGTCACTCTTACTTATCCTCATATCGGTAATGTCGGCACCAATGAAGCCGATGCAGAATCTTCTCAGGTACATGCGCAAGGCCTGGTCATCCGCGACCTGCCGCTGATTGCCAGCAACTTCCGCGATACTGAAGACCTCTCTTCTTACCTCAAGCGCCATAACATTGTGGCGATTGCTGATATCGATACCCGTAAGCTGACGCGTTTGCTGCGTGAAAAGGGTGCACAGAACGGCTGCATCATCGCGGGCGATAACCCGGATGCGGCGCTGGCACTGGAAAAAGCAAAAGCTTTCCCTGGCCTGAACGGTATGGATCTGGCGAAAGAAGTGACCACCGCGGAGCCTTATAGTTGGACGCAGGGGAGCTGGACGCTAGCCGGTGACCTGCCGGAAGCGAAATCTGCCGATGAAATGCCGTTCCACGTTGTGGCTTACGATTTCGGCGCCAAACGTAACATTCTGCGTATGTTAGCGGACCGCGGCTGCCGCCTGACGGTTGTACCGGCGAAAACCTCAGCAGAAGACGTTCTGAAGATGAATCCGGACGGTATTTTCCTGTCCAACGGCCCTGGCGACCCGGCGCCGTGCGACTACGCAATTACCGCGATTCAGAAATTCCTCGAAACCGATATTCCGGTATTTGGCATCTGCCTCGGCCATCAACTGCTGGCGCTGGCGAGTGGTGCGAAGACCATTAAGATGAAGTTTGGCCACCACGGCGGCAACCATCCGGTAAAAGATATTGATAACAATACCGTGATGATCACCGCACAGAACCACGGTTTTGCTGTAGATGAAGCTTCCATGCCTGCCAACCTGCGCGTGACCCACAAGTCACTGTTCGACGGCACCTTGCAGGGGATTCATCGTACCGATAAACCAGCGTTTAGCTTCCAGGGACACCCTGAAGCGAGTCCGGGTCCGCACGACGCTGCACCGTTGTTCGACCACTTTATCGAGTTAATTGAGCAATACCGTCAGTCCGCGAAATAATCAGGAGTAATAGAGCCATGCCAAAACGTACAGACATAAAAAGTATCCTGATTCTGGGCGCGGGTCCGATTGTTATCGGTCAGGCGTGTGAGTTTGACTATTCCGGCGCGCAGGCGTGTAAAGCCCTGCGTGAAGAGGGTTACCGCGTTATTCTGGTGAACTCCAACCCGGCAACCATCATGACCGACCCGGAAATGGCCGATGCCACTTACATCGAGCCGATTCACTGGGAAGTGGTGCGCAAAATTATTGAGAAAGAACGCCCGGATGCAGTGCTGCCAACCATGGGCGGTCAGACAGCGCTGAACTGTGCGCTGGAACTGGAACGCCAGGGCGTACTGGCTGAGTTCGGCGTGACCATGATTGGCGCAACGGCGGATGCCATTGATAAAGCGGAAGACCGTCGTCGCTTCGATATCGCGATGAAAAAGATTGGTCTCGACACCGCGCGTTCAGGCATCGCTCACACCATGGAAGAAGCGTTGGCGGTTGCCGCTGACGTTGGCTTCCCGTGCATTATCCGCCCTAGCTTCACCATGGGCGGCACCGGCGGCGGTATCGCCTACAACCGCGAAGAGTTCGAAGAAATCTGCGAACGTGGTCTGGATCTTTCCCCAACCAACGAGCTGCTGATTGATGAATCGCTGATTGGCTGGAAAGAGTACGAGATGGAAGTGGTGCGTGATAAAAACGACAACTGCATCATCGTCTGCTCCATCGAAAACTTTGACGCGATGGGTATCCATACCGGTGACTCCATCACCGTAGCACCTGCCCAGACGCTGACCGACAAAGAATATCAAATCATGCGTAACGCCTCGATGGCGGTACTGCGTGAAATCGGCGTGGAAACCGGCGGTTCTAACGTCCAGTTTGCGGTAAACCCGAAAAACGGTCGCCTGATTGTCATCGAGATGAACCCGCGCGTATCCCGTTCTTCTGCGCTGGCATCTAAAGCCACCGGTTTCCCGATTGCGAAAGTCGCCGCCAAGCTGGCGGTGGGCTATACCCTCGACGAACTGATGAACGACATCACCGGCGGCCGTACTCCGGCTTCATTTGAGCCGTCCATCGACTACG
Organism: Citrobacter portucalensis; assembly: GCF_002042885.1. GTDB lineage: Bacteria > Pseudomonadota > Gammaproteobacteria > Enterobacterales > Enterobacteriaceae > Citrobacter > Citrobacter portucalensis. The sequence continues at coordinate 33,419 of NZ_MVFY01000004.1, read as the reverse complement.
TTGTGACCAAAATTCCACGCTTCAACTTCGAGAAATTCGTTGGTGCTAACGACCGCCTGACCACGCAGATGAAATCTGTCGGTGAAGTGATGGCGATTGGCCGTACCCAGCAGGAATCGTTGCAGAAAGCGCTGCGCGGTCTGGAAGTGGGCGCGACCGGCTTCGACCCGAAAGTAAGCCTCGACGATCCGGAAGCGTTGACCAAAATCCGCCGCGAGCTGAAAGACGCGGGCGCTGAGCGTATCTGGTACATCGCCGATGCCTTCCGTGCTGGCCTGTCCGTCGATGGCGTGTTCAATCTGACCAACATCGACCGCTGGTTCCTGGTGCAGATTGAAGAGCTGGTACGTCTGGAAGAAAAAGTCACCGACCTTGGCATCAACGGCCTCGACGCTGACTTCCTGCGCGTACTGAAGCGCAAAGGCTTCGCCGATGCGCGTCTGGCGAAACTGGCCGGCGTTCGCGAAGCGGAAATCCGCAAACTGCGCGACCAGTACAATCTGCACCCGGTCTACAAACGCGTGGATACCTGTGCGGCAGAATTTGCCACCGACACCGCTTACATGTACTCCACCTATGAAGATGAGTGCGAAGCGAACCCGTCCGTTGACCGCGATAAAATCATGGTGCTGGGCGGTGGTCCAAACCGTATCGGTCAGGGTATTGAGTTTGACTACTGCTGCGTACACGCCTCGCTGGCGCTGCGCGAAGACGGTTACGAGACCATCATGGTCAACTGTAACCCGGAAACCGTTTCAACTGATTACGACACCTCTGACCGCCTGTACTTCGAACCGGTCACGCTGGAAGACGTACTGGAAATCGTTCGTATCGAGAAGCCGAAAGGCGTCATCGTACAGTACGGCGGACAGACCCCGCTGAAGCTGGCGCGTGCGCTGGAAGCTGCAGGTGTACCGGTTATCGGTACCAGCCCGGATGCCATCGACCGCGCGGAAGACCGCGAGCGTTTCCAGCAGGCGGTTGACCGTCTGAAGCTGAAACAACCGGCGAATGCTACCGTAACGGCTATCGAACAGGCTGTTGAGAAGGCGAAAGAGATTGGCTACCCGCTGGTAGTGCGTCCGTCGTATGTTCTCGGTGGTCGCGCGATGGAAATCGTCTACGACGAAGCTGACCTGCGTCGCTACTTCCAGACCGCAGTCAGCGTTTCTAACGATGCGCCGGTACTGCTGGACCGTTTCCTTGATGACGCGGTTGAAGTGGACGTGGACGCTATCTGCGACGGTGAAATGGTGCTGATTGGCGGCATCATGGAGCACATCGAACAGGCGGGCGTGCACTCCGGTGACTCCGCATGTTCTCTGCCAGCGTACACCCTGAGTCAGGAAATTCAGGATGTGATGCGCCAACAGGTGCAGAAACTGGCCTTCGAACTGCAGGTTCGCGGTCTGATGAACGTCCAGTTTGCAGTGAAGAATAACGAAGTTTACCTGATTGAAGTGAACCCGCGTGCGGCACGTACCGTTCCGTTCGTCTCCAAGGCAACTGGTGTACCGCTGGCGAAAGTCGCGGCGCGCGTGATGGCCGGGAAAACGCTGGCACAGCAGGGCGTAACCAAAGAAGTAATCCCGCCGTACTACTCGGTAAAAGAAGTGGTGCTGCCGTTCAACAAATTCCCGGGCGTTGACCCGCTGTTAGGGCCAGAAATGCGCTCTACCGGGGAAGTGATGGGCGTGGGCCGTACCTTCGCGGAAGCGTTCGCCAAGGCACAGCTGGGCAGCAGCTCCACCATGAAAAAACAGGGTCGTGCACTGCTCTCCGTTCGCGAAGGCGATAAAGAGCGCGTGGTTGACCTGGCAGCGAAACTGCTGAAGTTTGGCTTCGAGCTGGATGCGACGCACGGGACCGCGATTGTTCTGGGTGAAGCGGGTATCAATCCACGTCTGGTGAACAAGGTGCATGAAGGTCGTCCGCACATTCAGGACCGTATCAAGAATGGCGAGTACACCTATATCATCAACACCACCGAAGGTCGTCAGGCGATTGAAGACTCCAAGCTTATTCGCCGCAGCGCGCTGCAGTACAAAGTGCATTATGACACTACGCTGAACGGCGGTTTCGCCACAGCGATGGCGTTGAATGCCGATGCCACCGAGAAGGTAACCTCGGTGCAGGAAATGCACGCGCAGATCAAAAAGTAATAAACAAAAGGTCCGGTGAATATTGCTCTAACCGGATCTGTAATATAATTTTGAAAGGGTTTCTGTAAAGAAACCCTTTTTTTGTCTTGCGTAAGGTCATTCCTGGACAAGTCCGTTTCCGTAACCACATTTTCAATGTAATAAGCACGATATTGCTCACACTAATCAACATTCAAGTCGCATACTATCCTTTATATCCACAATTTTAATATGGCTTAGTTTTTATTAATTTGGACAGGCCGTAGCCAGATTTTTAATTTGTGAAAATGGTGTGCTTATGTGTGAAAAATATGTTGAAAGACCGCTTTATTTGTTAATTGCTGACTGGATGATGGCCGAGGATCGTTGGATCACCGCAAAGGAAATTTCCCGCCATTTTGATATCGAGCACTGCAAAGCAATTAATACGCTCTCTTATATTCTGTCGGAAGTGGGAGAAATTGTTTGTGAAGTTAAGATGATCCCTAATCAGATTGCCGGTCGGGGTTGTCAGTGCCAGCGTCTGGTGAAAGTCGTGAGTATTGACTCTCATCTCTATAGCCGACTGAATCACAATTTGCAGGAGAAAAAGGTGAGCATGGCGAAAACGCCACGCCTGTCTGCCGTTCCTCCAACAGAGCTCAACCGTGAGCAGAAATGGCAGATGATGCTCTCCAAGAGTATGCGTCGCTAATAATCAGTTTGCCTGATGGCGGCATAAACGGTGATTGACGCGTAGGCCGGATAAGCGTGAGCGCATCCGGCATCAATTACTGTGCTGATTTGGGTTTTACGTCCGTTGTGCCTTTCAGGCGTGGCCGGTTTTCTTCGACCCGCGTTAAGGGCAGTGTTTCGTGTAGACCTGTGTGGCAGCGAGTTGCAAGATCCTGATACTCTTTGGTGTTTAGCCGTTTCCAGTGCAGTTCCTGGTCCGTGACTTCACGCAATACGCGAGCGGGTGAGCCAACCAGCATCTGCCTTGCCTCTCCCTGAAATCCGGCTTTGACAAAGCTCATGGCGGCGACAATGCTCTCTTCGCCAATTACTGCGCCGTCCATAATGACGCTGTTCATACCGATCAGCGCATCTCTGCCCACCACGCAACCGTGCAGGATTGCGCCATGGCCGATGTGTCCGTTCTCATGCACGATGGTGTCGGTGTCGCAGTAGCCGTGCATGATGCAGCCATCCTGCAAATTAGAACCTGCCTCCAGGATCAAGCGACCATAGTCACCGCGCAATGACGCGTGCGGGCCAATATAAACTCCGGCACTCACTATGACATCGCCAATCAGCACGGCGCTGGGATGGACAAAGGCATCCGGATGTACCACCGGAATCAGGCCCTCAAAGGCGTAGTAGCTCATCGTTTTATCTCGGTTTTATTGCCGGATAAGCGAATCGCTATCCGGCATCGGCACATTAACGACCTTTCCACACCGGGTCGCGTTTTTCGGCAAACGCCTGCGGTCCTTCAAGCGCATCTTCCGAATGCAGTACAGATGGATAGTGCTTCAGCACGCCGCTGCGGATGTAGCGGTAGCCTTCTTCCACCGGCATTTCGCTGGTGGTGCGATAGATCTCTTTCAGTGCGGCGATAGCCAGCGGGGCGCTATTGACCAACTGCTGCGCCAGTTCACGCGCGCTATCCATCAGTTCGCCCTGGCTGACAACGCGGTTGACGATACCCCAACGCAGCGCTTCTTCGGCGCTCATTCGTCTGCCGGTCATCACCATTTCGTTGACGATTGCCGGTGGCAGCAGCTTAGGCAGACGCAGTACGCCGCCGCTGTCAGGCACGATCCCGAGCTTGGCTTCCGGCAGTGCGAAGCTGGCGTTTTCCGCGCAGACAATAAAATCCGCTGCCAGCGCCAGCTCAAAACCACCGCCAAACGCATAGCCGTTTACCGCAGCGATGACCGGCTTATCGAGATCGAAAATTTCGGTTAAACCGGCGAAGCCGCCTGGGCCAAAATCGGCATCTGGCGCTTCACCTTCAGCTGCTGCTTTTAAGTCCCAGCCCGCAGAAAAGAATTTCTCACCACCGCCGGTGATAATCGCTACGCGTAATTCCGGGTCGTCACGAAAATTAAGAAACGCTTCACCCATGGAAAAGCTGGTTTTGGCGTCAATGGCATTGGCTTTAGGCCGGTCGAGGGTAATTTCCAGGATCGGGCCGTTACGGGTCAGATGTAATGAATCACTCATAGTTCATCTCCAGATAAATAGATTTCCCGGCAGGAGGAGTTCCTGTCGGAAGGGTTATTTCAGATTTTTTTTGATTATTTTTCCTGAACAATTGCGCGGCAGGTCGGTTCTTATCTCCATAAAAGAGGGAACCTTGAATTTCGCCATATTGTTTTCGCAGAAGCTGAAGAACTCGGCTTCGCTTAATGTTTCACCTTCATTAAGGACGATAAACGCTTTAATGGCTTCATCACGGATTGAATCTTTAATACCGACAACCACAATGTCCTGAATTTTGGGATGCGCAGAAATAATATTTTCCAGCTCGACGCAGGAGACATTTTCCCCGCCGCGTTTAATCATGTTGCAGCGCCTGTCGACGAAATAATAATAGCCATCCTCATCCTGATAGCCCGAATCACCGGTATGCAACCAACCCTCAGGTTCCAGCGCTTTGGCGGTAGCCTCCGGTTGCGCGTAGTACTCTTTGAAGATTGTTTTGCCCGGCACGCCTTTAATACAGATTTCGCCAATTTCTCCGGCGGGCAGGGGACGGTTGTGATCGTCACGGATTTCGGCTTCATAGCTAAATCCCACGCGGCCAATGGAGGGCCAGCGTCGTTTGTCACCGGGACGGTCGCCGATAATACCGACGATGGTTTCAGTCATACCGTAGGAGGTCAGCAGCCTGACGCCAAAGCGTTCGGTAAAATCGTCTTTTTCCTGCTCGGATAAATTGAGGTAGAACATCACTTCGCGCAGGTGATGCTGTCTGTCGGTTGGTGTAGCGGGCTGCACCATTAGCGTTCTGATCATCATCGGAATGCATTCGGTAACCGTCGCCTTATATCTATGTACCTGATTCCAGAACGCCCTGGCACTGTACTTCTCTAGCAGCACAAAGGTGCTGCCAGCGGAGAATGCGGGCATTGCGGCGGTACACTGACAATCGATATGAAACGCGGGCATCACCGTCATGTAGACGTCATCATCGCGCAGGGCGATTTGCCAGGCAGAGTAGTAGCCTGCAAACCGCAGGTTGTAGTGGGTAATTACCACCCCTTTAGGCCGCGAGGTGGTGCCTGAGGTAAACAGAATTTCCGCCGTATCGTCAGTGGATAACGCGGGCGTATAGCACAGCGTGGCGGACTGGCGGGATTGCAGTTGGGTAAAGTGACTCACGCCGTCGTCAGCCGGAAGCTGTTCGCCAATCAGACAGATATGATTAAGCGGGGTACTATTTTCCAGCCGTATCTGGCGGTACATAGGATAAAACTGGGCGCTGGTGACCAGCAGACTTACCTGGCTGTTTTGCAGGATCCAGGCACTTTCTTCACCCAGCAAGCGGGCATTAATCGGTACCATGATGGCGCCAATTTTTGCCAGCCCAAACCAGCAAAAAATGAATTCCGGACAGTTATCCAGATGCAATGCGACCTTATCGCCCTTGCGGATCCCTAAGGAATAGAACAGGTTTGCCGTGCGGTTAATCTCTTCATTGAGCGAGGCATAGCTAAACTGCCGAACGATTCCTTCGCAGGATTCGAAAATTAACGCCGTTTTATCTCCGTACACCCCGGCCAGGTCGTCCCACATCTGACGTAAGTTTTGTCCGCCAACGATATCCATATTGCTTTATCCACTGAAATCAGGCGTGAGCGCTAACCATCGAGGGGTCAGCGCGTCGCGTTTATTCCTCAACTCTGGCCAGGCCTTTGCCGACCAGCTCATTTATGTCTGCTTCGCTATAACCAATATTTTTCAGAATGGCGGCAGTATCCATGCCATGTGACGGCATGCCACGCCAGATTTTCCCCGGGTTGTTTTTAAATTTCGGCATGATGTTTGGCCCTTTGCAGGTGCGGCCATCCATTGTTTGCCACTGCGTAATAGATTCGCGGGCAACGTACTGCGGGTTGCCTTCCAGTTCAGGAATAGTCAGCACCTTCGCGCAGGCGATGTTCATCTCAGCAAAGCGCGCCTGGACTTCGGCGATGGTGTGCGTTGCCAGCCAGGCGTCCAGTTTCTCTTCCACAAGCGGGCCGTAAGGGCATTCCACACGATGGATAAGCTGGGTGCCTTCCGGGACTTCCGGTGTGCCAAGAATGTGGGCGAGGCCAATATCCTTGAAGCATTCGTTGATTTGCGTGATGCCGACCAGCTCCATGACGATATAACCATCGGCGCATTTATACAGGCCGCAGCCAGCGTAATACGGGTCTTTGCCTTTGGTCATGCGTGGGCAAATTTCGCCGCCGTTGAAGTAATCCATCATGAAATACTGACCCATGCGCAGCATCACTTCGTACATAGCGATATCGATGCTTTCACCTTTACCCGTTTCGCGCACTTTGTGCAGGGCCGCCAGCGCTGCTGTCGTTGCGGTCATCCCGGAGAAGTAATCGGCGGTGTACGGGAAGGCGGGCATTGGCTGATCCACGTCGCCGTTTTGGATCAGATAGCCGCTGAACGCCTGTGCGATGGTGTTATACGCCGGAAGATTGGTGTACTCCTCGGTACCAAACTGGCCGAAGCCGGAAAGGTGGGCGATAACCAGTTTCGGGTTATGTTCCCACAGCACTTCATCGGTAATACCTCGGCGGGCAAAGGCCGGACCTTTACTGGCTTCAATGAAAATATCGGTGGTTTCCATCAGCTTCAGAAACGCTTCCCGGCCTTCATCTTTGAAAATATTCAGCGACAGGGCGTGCAGGTTACGGCGTGAGAGCTGCGGATAGTTAGGCTGTACGCGGATGGTATCGGCCCATGCGACGTTTTCAATCCAGATAACCTCAGCGCCCCATTCGGCGAACATCTGTCCGGCGAACGGACCGGCAATTTCGATCCCTGAAAAGACAACGCGTACCCCGGAAAGCGGGCCGAAGGCTGGCATTGGTAAATGATTCATCATTTTTCTCCTGGCATTTATGGGTGTCCATGTAGGCCGGATAAGGCGCTCGCGCCGCCATCCGGCATTGATTGCCTGATGGCGACGCTAAGGCGTCTTATCAGGCCTACAGGTTGCGTCGTTCTATCGGTATTGCTTGAGTACCGCACGACCTAACGTCAGGATCTGCATTTCGTCAGAACCACCAGAAACACGGTCAACGCGCAGGTCACGCCAGAAACGCGTGATGCGGTGGTTGCCCGCTATACCAACACCTCCCAGTACCTGCATGGCGGTGTCTACCACTTCAAACGCGGCGTTGGCGCAGAAGTATTTACACATTGCCGCGTCACCAGAAGTAATGGTGCCGTTATCCGCTTTCCATGCGGCTTCCAACAGCATGTTTTTCATGGAGTTCAGTTTGATCGCCATGTGTGCGAACTTCTCCTGGATCAGCTGGAAACGGCCGATCGTTTCGCCAAACTGTACGCGTTGGTTGGCGTAGCGCGCGGCGTCTTCAAAAGCGCACATTGCCGTACCGTAGTTGGTCAGCGCGACGAGGAAGCGTTCATGGTCAAACTCTTCTTTCACACGGTTGAAGCCATTACCTTCCCGACCGAACATGTCTTTCTCGTCCAGTTCAACGTCATCAAAGGTGATTTCACAGCAGCTATCCATGCGCAGACCGAGTTTCTCCAGTTTGTTGACCTTGATACCCGCTTTGCTCATGTCAACAAACCACTCGGTATAAACAGGTTTATCCGGTGATGCACCATCTCTCGCCATCACTACGATGTACGGGGTATAGGCGCTACTGGTGATAAAGCACTTACTGCCATTAAGATAAACCTTACCATTTTTGCGTGTATAAGTGGTTTTCAGACTGCCAACATCCGATCCCGCTCCCGGTTCGGTGATAGCAGAGTTCCACATCTGCTTACCGGTGCCCTGGAACGCCATGATTTTATCAATTTGCTCTTGGGTACCTTCACGCAGAAAAGTGTTAAAACCGCCTGGTAATTGGTACAACACGTAAGTCGGTGCGCCAAGACGTCCGAGTTCCATCCAGACGGCGGCAACGGTGACAAAACCGGCTTCCAGCCCGCCGTGTTCTTCCGGGATCAACAGGCTATCGATGCCCATATCCGCCAGCGCTTTTACAAAACGCTCAGGGTAGACGCTGTCGCGATCGCACTCGGCAAAATAAGCTTCCCAGTTCTCACTGGCCATCAGTTCACGAATACCGGCGACAAACAGTTCCTGCTCGTCATTTAAGTTGAAATCCATCTTTCAGCCTCTTGATCAATTGGGTTAATAAGAATTACTTGTCTTTCCAGTGCACTTTGGCGTCTTTAATAAAGGACAGCGTCACCATGATGTTGACGAAGAACAGCGGACATCCCCCGGCGATAATTGCGGTCTGAATGGGCTTCAGCCCACCCAGCGCCAGCAGAACGATGCCGATGACGCCGACCAGAACGGACCAACCGATACGCACCAACAGCGGCGGTTCTTCACCATCACGAACTTCGCGACAGGTGGACATCGCCAGGGTATAGGAGCAGGCGTTAATCAGCGTGACGGTGGCAATAAAGCAGAGGATAAAGAATCCCCACATGGTGGCGGTGCTGAGCGGTAAAGCAGCCCAGGTTTCGATAATGGCGCGCGCCACGCCGTGTTGTTCAATCAGCTGCGGGATGTTGAGAATGTTTTTATCCATCAGCAGCAGCGTGTTGCTGCCAAGGACGGTCCACAGGATCCAGGTGGAAGCGGTCAGGCCCAGTACCATCCCGAAACACAGTTCACGTACGGTACGACCGCGAGAAATACGTGCCAGGAAGATACTCATCTGGATAGCGTAAATAACCCACCACGCCCAGTAGAAAACAGTCCAGCCCTGCGGGAAGCCGCCTTTGCCGATGGCATCGGTATAGAACAGCATGCGCGGCAGATGCATCAGCAGCATGCCGACCGAGTCGGTGAAGTAGTTCATGATGAAGCTGGCGCCGCTGACGATAAACACCCAGCCGAGCATCAGGAAGCTCAGATAACTACGTACGTCGCTGGCGATCTTGACCCCTTTTTGCAGGCCGCAGGCCACGCAAATGGCGTTCAATATGATCCAGCAGGTAATGATGATGGCGTCGAGTTGCAGCGTATGCGGAATACCGAACAGCCATTGCATACACTCGGTTACCAGCGGGGTAGCGAGACCGAGGCTGGTGCCCATCGCGAAGATCAGCGCCACCAGATAGAAGTTATCGACGATGGTGCCGAACAAGCCCTTAGCATGCTTCTCGCCAACTAACGGTACCAGCGTGGAACTAGGGCGGATAACGTCCATTTTGCGTACAAAGAAGAAGTAGGCGAACGCGACTGAAAGGAAGCTGTAGGTCGCCCACGGCAGCGGTCCCCAGTGGAACAAGCTGTACGCCAGAGCTATCTCTTTTGCGCCAACGGAGTTGGGGGCGAGAGCAAACGGCGGGGTAGAGATATAGTAGTAGATCTCGATGGAACCCCAGAACAGCACCGCGGCGGATGTACAGGAAGCGAACATCATAAAAATCCAGCTGGCGGTACTAAACTCAGGTTTTTCGTTGCCTAATTTCTTTTTCGAATACGGGCCAAAGACCAACCAGAACCAGCCGAAGAGCATGACGACCATATACCATTCGAATGCCCAACCCCAGACGTTGGTGACATAACTGAATACCGCATTAATAACGACGTTAGCGGCATCAAGATCTCTTACTGTTAACCAACAAAGTATCCCAACAATTATTAATGGCGGAAAAAAAACCTTCGGTTCAATTCCCGACTTTCTCTTTTCATTTTTCATAAGTGAATTCCAGTGTGAAAACGAAATTTATTTAGCGTGCCCGTATGTGATCGTTTGTTTATTTGTTATTAATGATTTGTTGATAACTTTTTAACCTCTGGGCGCCTCAATGAGTAACTCATAATGGGTATTCATTTCCGGCTATTCTGTTATCTGCGTCACACTTTCTTATGCTGGTTATTTTGTCTGAAAATACAAATAATTCTCTTATTAATCATGGTGTTGATGTTGCTTTTTTAACTTTTTTAAGTGGCTGACGTTCAATATTGTTGAACCAGCAAACAATATTGAAAATTTTCGTATTTGACATGTTTCTTTCAATATTGGTGAGGTGCATAACACTATTGAAAGTTACGAATATCAATGTGTGACATTTTCAATATTGGTGATTAATGTTTTATTTCCGAATTAAAGAGCGTGATATCTGTATTTAACACCGCCGATATAAATACGTTTCCTTCATGATTTCTGGAGATGCAATGAAGATAATTACTTGCTACAAATGCGTACCTGATGAGCAGGATATTGCGATTAATAATGCTGATGGAACACTCGATTTCAGCAAAGCAGATGGCAAAATCAGCCAATATGATCTGAATGCGATCGAAGCGGCTTGCCAGTTAAAACAGCAGGTGGGAGAGGCTCAGGTTGTGGCCATGAGCGTCGGCGGCAAAGCGCTGACCAATGCAAAAGGGCGCAAAGATGTGCTCTCCCGTGGCCCTGATGAACTGATTGTTGTCATTGACGATCAATTTGAACAGACGCTGCCGCAACAAACCGCCACTGCGCTGGCTGCCGCCGCACAAAAATCAGGTTTTGATCTGCTTATTTGCGGCGACGGTTCTTCCGATCTTTATGCTCAGCAGGTTGGTCTGCTGGTGGGCGAAATGCTGAACGTGCCGGCGATTAACGGCGTGAGTAAAATCCTCTCTCTTACCGACAGCACGCTGACGGTAGAGCGTGAACTGGAAGATGAAGTTGAAACCCTGAGTATCCCGCTTCCGGCGGTGATCGCGGTCTCTACCGACATCAACACCCCTCAAATCCCTTCCATGAAAGCCATTCTTGGTGCAGCGAAAAAACCGGTCCAGGTCTGGTCGTCTGCGGACATTGGGCTGAACGGCGCGCAAGCGTATTCCGAACAACAGGTTGCCGCACCGAAGCAGCGCGAGCGTCAGCGCGTTGTGATTGAAGGTGACGGTGAAGAACAGATTGCCGCGTTTGTCGAGAATCTTCGCAAAATCATTTAATTATCAGGGGATGTTATGAACAAATTTTCCAGTGTCTGGGTATTCAGCGATACCCGTTCTCGTCTGCCGGAATTGATGAATGGTGCGCAGGCTTTAGGTGAAAACGTTAACACGTTTGTGCTCAGCGATGAGGACAGCGCGGCGGCATGCCATTTAGGCGCAGATCATGTCTGGCTGCTCAGCGGCAAACCAGAAGACCGTATGGTTGAAGACTACGCCGATGCGATGGCCGAAACCATTCGTCAGCACAGCGAGGGCGGCGCGGTGCTGCTGCCGAATACGCGTCGGGGCAAGCTGTTAGCGGCAAAGCTGGGCTTTCGCTTGTCGGCTGCGGTCTCAAACGACGCCAGCGCAGTCGCGGTGCAGGACGGAAAAGCGGCGGTCAAACATATGGTCTACGGCGGCCTGGCGATGGGAGCAGAAACAATCGCTTCACCGTTTGCCGTGATCACTCTCAGCAGCGGAACGTTTGACGCGCAGCAACCGGATACTGCCCGCAGCGGCGAGGTGCACACCGTCCAGTGGCAGGCTCCGACTATCGCCGTGACCCGTACGGCAACGCAGGCGCGTCAGAGCAACAGTGTCGATCTCGACAAAGCCCGTCTGGTGGTCAGCGTGGGACGCGGTATTGGTAGCAAAGAAAATATCTCGCTGGCCGAAGCGCTGTGCCAGGCGATTGGCGCTGAGCTGGCCTGTTCACGTCCGGTGGCGGAAAACGAGAAGTGGATGGAGCACGAACGCTACGTCGGCATTTCCAACCTGATGCTCAAACCAGAACTGTACCTGGCCGTGGGGATCTCCGGGCAGATCCAACATATGGTCGGCGCCAACGGCGCGCAGACGATTTTCGCCATCAACAAAGATAAAAATGCGCCGATCTTCCAGTACGCAGATTTTGGCATCGTTGGCGATGCGCTGAAGATCCTGCCTGCGCTGACGGCTGCTCTGGCGCGTTAAACCATTCGGGCAGGGTGCGAAAGTATCCTGCCACTGACAGGAGTATGTATGTCCGAAGATATCTTTGATGCCATCATCGTGGGTGCAGGTCTGGCCGGTTCGGTTGCGGCGCTGGTGCTGGCTCGGGAAGGTGCACAGGTGCTGGTCATCGAGCGCGGCAATTCTGCTGGCGCGAAGAATGTCACCGGTGGGCGCATGTATGCCCATAGCCTGGAACGCATCATTCCCGGCTTTGCTGAGCAGGCCCCCATTGAACGCATAATCACCCACGAAAAACTCGCCTTTATGACCGATAAAGGGGCGATGACCATCGACTATTGCAATGGTGAAGAGGCTGCATCGTCGCAGGTTTCTTATTCCGTCTTACGCAGCAAATTTGACGCTTGGCTGATGGAGCAGGCCGAGGAGGCGGGAGCCCAGCTTATCACCGGTATTCGGGTGGATAACGTTGTGCAGCGCGAAGGCAAAGTCGTGGGCGTGGAAGCCGACGGCGATATTCTGGAAGCCAAAGTGGTGATCCTCGCTGACGGGGTGAATTCTTTGTTGGCAGAAAAACTGGGCATGGCAAAGCGCGTTGAGGCATCGCATGTTGCCGTTGGCGTAAAAGAGCTGATCGAATTGCCAAAATCGGTGATTGAAGATCGTTTCCAGTTACAGGGGAACGAAGGTGCAGCTTGCCTGTTTGCCGGTTCTCCAACTGATGGGTTGATGGGCGGGGGCTTCCTCTATACTAATGAAACGACCCTTTCTCTGGGGCTGGTCTGCGGTCTTCATCATCTGAAAGATGCTAAAAAATCGGTCCCACAAATGCTGGAAGATTTCAAACAGCATCCGGCGGTTGCCCCACTGATCGCCGGTGGCAAGCTGGTGGAATATGCCGCGCACGTCGTACCGGAGGCCGGTATGAATATGCAGCCTGAACTGGTGGGTGACGGTGTGCTGATTGCCGGTGATGCTGCCGGAATGTGTATGAACCTCGGCTTTACCATCCGCGGTATGGATCTCGCCATATCCGCAGGCGAAGCGGCCGCGAAAACGGTGCTTTCCGCGATGAAGCGCGACGACTTCAGCAAACAGTCGCTGGGCGAATACCGTCAGCATCTCGATGATGGTCCAATGCGCGATATGCGCATGTATCAGAAGCTTCCCGCTTTCCTTGATAACCCACGCATGTTTACCGCCTATCCTGAAATGGCGGTCAGCATCGCGCGCGACCTGTTCACCGTGGATGGCTCTGCTCCGGTGCCAATGCGCAAAAAAATCCTGCGTCATGCGAAGAAAGTGGGCTTCATCAACCTGATGAAAGATGGCCTGAAAGGAGTGACCGTATTATGACATCTCCCGTCAATGTGGACGTCAAACTGGGCGTCAATAAGTTCAATGTGGATGAAGACAGCCCGCACATCATTCTCAAAACCGATCCTGATAAACAGGCGCTGGAAGTACTGATTAAGGCTTGTCCAGCCGGGCTGTATAAAAAGCAGGACGACGGCAGCGTCCGTTTTGATTACGCCGGATGCCTGGAGTGCGGAACGTGCCGCATTCTCGGACTTGATACAGCGTTGGAAAAATGGGAATACCCGCGCGGGACATTTGGCGTGGAGTTTCGCTACGGCTAATAAGTACGAGGCTGAGCACCCGTAGGTCGGATAAGACGTGGTAGCGTCGCCATCCGGCAATCATGTGGCGCCAATGCCGGATGGCGGCCTAAACGCCTTATCCGGCCTACAGATGACGCTTTGCCCGTGTTGAAACAGGAAGTCGCTATGCAGCAGCCCAGGAACTTTGATGACATCAAATTTACCTCTATTCACCGCCGGATAATGCTGTGGGGAAGCGGTGGGCCATTTCTGGATGGTTATGTGCTGGTGATGATTGGCGTGGCGCTGGAACAGCTCACGCCAGCATTGAAACTGAACGCACAGTGGATTGGTCTGCTGGGGGCCGGCACGCTCGCCGGTCTGTTTGTGGGGACGTCGCTGTTTGGCTACATTTCCGATAAGGTCGGGCGGCGCAAAATGTTCATCATCGATATTATCGCCATTGGCGTGATATCGGCGGCAACCATGTTTGTTTCCTCACCCATTGAGCTGTTGGTAATGCGTGTGCTGATCGGCATTGTGATTGGTGCCGATTATCCGATTGCTACCTCGATGATTACTGAGTTCTCCAATACCCGCCAGCGCGCTTTCTCCATCGGTTTTATCGCCGCGATGTGGTATGTCGGCGCCACCTGTGCCGATCTGGTCGGTTACTGGCTGTATGATGTTGAAGGAGGATGGCGCTGGATGCTGGGCAGCGCGGTGATCCCTTGTATTTTGATCCTGATTGGGCGCTTCGATCTTCCTGAATCGCCGCGCTGGCTGCTGCGTAAAGGTCGGGTGAAAGAGTGTGAAGCGATGATGATCAAACTGTTCGGCGAACCGGTGGTGTTCGACGAAGAGGCGCCGCAGGAGACGCGCTTCCTGCAGCTGTTTAACCGCCGTCATTTCCCGTTTGTCCTGTTTGTCGCCGCTATCTGGACCTGTCAGGTGATCCCGATGTTCGCCATTTATACCTTTGGTCCGCAGATTGTTGGACTGTTGGGGCTTGGTGCCGGGAAAAGCGCGGCGTTGGGCAATGTGGTGATAAGCCTGTGCTTTATGCTGGGGTGCATTCCGCCCATGTTCTGGCTCAATAGTGCGGGCCGTCGGCCATTGTTAATTGGCAGCTTTATTATGATGACGCTGGCGCTGGCCGTGCTGGGGTTAATTCCTGATATGGGAGCGTGGCTGGTGGTGCTGGCGTTTGCCGTGTACGCCTTTTTCTCGGGGGGACCGGGAAATCTTCAGTGGCTGTACCCAAATGAACTGTTCCCTACCGACATTCGCGCATCTGCCGTCGGGGTGATTATGTCCTTAAGCCGCATCGGCACCATTGTTTCAACATGGGCGCTGCCGGTGTTCATTACCAAATACGGGATCAGCAATGTCATGCTGATGGGCGCAGGAATTTCGCTGATTGGCCTGCTTGTGTCCATCGCTTTCGCCCCGGAAACGCGAGGTCTGACGCTGGCGCAAACCAGTCAAATGACGATTCGCAGTAAGCCCGTGACCAGGGCGAGTTATTAGGAGTGTTCTGTATTTTCCCTGCAACTCAGTCAGTTAGCCTACAGTTAACTGGGTATATCACTAAAAACAACTGAAAAGCAGGGAGAACACCATGCAAAAACATATCCTGATCACCTCAATTTTTACCGCAGCAGCACTGTTTACCGTGGCCGGTTGTTCCTCAAACCAGGCGGTTAAAACCACCGATGGTAAAACAATCGTCACTGACGGCAAACCGCAAGTCGATGATGATACTGGCCTGGTGTCGTATAAAAATGCGCAAACGGGTAAGACGGAACAGATTAACCGCGATCAGGTTAAAGATATGAGTGAACTGGATAACTAGTTCAGTTTTCTCCATTCAGCCACTCAATAATATTGACTGTTAGCCTGTGGATTAAGTGACTAAACTCACTGTTATTACAATAATGCAGTGAAACAGGCTAATCATGATCCTCATCATTTATGCGCACCCCTATCCGCAGCACTCGCATGCGAATAAGCGGATGCTTGAACAGGCAAGGACGCTGGAGGGCGTGGAGATCCGCTCGCTCTACCAGCTCTACCCCGACTTCAATATCGATATTGCCGCTGAACAGGATGCGCTGGCACGCGCTGATTTGATCATCTGGCAGCATCCGATGCAGTGGTACAGCACACCTCCATTACTCAAGCTGTGGATGGATAAAGTCCTTTCGCACGGCTGGGCGTATGGCCATGGCGGTACTGCGCTGCACGGTAAACATCTGCTGTGGGCGGTGACGACCGGCGGCGGTGAAAACCACTTCGATATTGGCTCCCATCCCGGATTTGATGTGCTTTCTCAACCCTTACAGGCGACGGCACTTTATTGTGGCCTCAAATGGCTACCGCCGTTTGCGATGCACTGTACGTTTATCTGTGATGATGAAACCCTGCAAGCGCAGGCGCGTCACTACAAACAGCGTCTGATGGAATGGCAGGAGGCACACCATGGATAGCCATACGCTGATACAGGCGCTGATTTATCTCGGATCGGCGGCACTGATTGTCCCCATCGCCGTACGGCTGGGGCTCGGGTCGGTACTGGGGTATCTCATCGCCGGGTGCATTATCGGCCCATGGGGCCTGAGGTTGGTGACGGACGCCGAATCCATCCTGCATTTTGCGGAGATTGGTGTGGTGCTGATGCTGTTTGTCATTGGTCTGGAGCTGGATCCGCAACGTTTGTGGAAACTGCGAGCATCGGTGTTCGGTGGCGGTGCATTGCAAATGGTGGTCTGCGGAGGCCTGATTGGTGTGTTCTGTATGTTCCTCGGCCTGCGCTGGCAAGTAGCGGAGCTGATCGGCATGACGCTGGCGCTTTCCTCTACGGCTATCGCTATGCAGGCGATGAATGAACGCAACCTGATGGTGTCGCAAATGGGCCGCAGCGCGTTTGCCGTGCTGCTGTTCCAGGATATCGCTGCTATTCCACTGGTGGCGATGATCCCATTACTGGCAGCGAGTGGCGCATCAACAACGCTTGGGGCGTTTGCATTGTCTGCCCTTAAGGTAGCGGGCGCACTGGTGCTGGTGGTGCTGTTAGGTCGTTATGTCACACGTCCTGCCTTGCGTTTTGTCGCCCGTTCGGGCCTGCGGGAAGTGTTCAGTGCCGTTGCGCTGTTCCTCGTGTTTGGCTTCGGTCTGCTGTTGGAAGAGGTTGGATTGTCGATGGCGATGGGGGCATTCCTGGCCGGGGTGCTGCTGGCAAGCTCTGAGTATCGCCACGCGTTGGAAAGCGACATTGAGCCATTTAAAGGACTGCTGCTGGGGCTGTTCTTTATCGGTGTAGGGATGTCTATCGACTTTGGTACGCTGATTGATAATCCCTTGCGCATTATCATTCTACTGGTCGGTTTCCTGGTTATCAAAACCGTCATGCTGTGGTTGATAGCGAAACCGTTGCAGGTGCCGAACAAGCAGCGTCGCTGGTTTGCCGTATTATTAGGGCAGGGCAGTGAGTTTGCCTTTGTGGTGTTTGGCGCGGCGCAAATGGCAAATGTGCTCGATCCTGACTGGGCGAAATCGCTGACGCTGGCGGTGGCGTTGTCGATGGCGGCTACGCCGATTTTGCTGGTGATTTTGACGCGTCTGGAAAAATCGGCGACTGAGGAAGAGCGCGAAGCCGATGAAATCGATGAGGAACAACCTAGGGTGATCATCGCCGGGTTTGGGCGATTTGGCCAGATAACCGGTCGTTTGCTGTTGTCGAGCGGGGTCAAAATGGTGGTTCTTGATCATGACCCGGATCATATCGAAACGCTGCGTAAATTCGGGATGAAGGTTTTCTATGGCGACGCGACCCGGATGGATCTGCTGGAGTCTGCCGGGGCGGCGAAAGCTGAAGTCATTATTAATGCCATTGACGATCCGCAAACCAGTCTGCAATTAACCGAAATGGTGAAAGAGCATTTCCCGCATCTGCAAATTATTGCTCGTGCGCGCGACGTGGATCATTACATCCGCCTGCGCCAGGCGGGCGTGGATATGCCGGAACGTGAAACCTTTGAAGGTGCACTGAAGACCGGACGTCTGGCGCTGGAAGGTCTCGGGCTTGGGCGCTATGAGGCACGTGAGCGGGCTGACGTATTCCGCCGATTCAATACCATGATGGTAGAGGAGATGGTGAAAGGGGAAAATGACGCGACTTCCCGCGCGGCCGTTTATAAACGCACCAGCGCAATGCTGAGTGAAATTATTGCGGAAGATCGTCAGCACTTATCGTTAATTCAGCGCCATGGCTGGCAAGGCACGGATGAAGGTAAGCATACGGGCGACGTCGCCGATGAGCCGGAAGTGAAACCGTCAGCATAGGGTAAAAAATGTGATGTTCTGCAAACTTTACTGCTAATTGGCTGTTTTTGAACTACTGTAATGCTGGCGTACCACCTTAAATAGGTCGGTTCGCCAGCAGAACGGAAAATTTTCCTGTTCATCCTCTTTCCGCCAGTCGACGAAAGATTGCGCTTTCCGTATAGTGGCGACAATTTTTTTGTATCCGGGAAATATTCAATGATCAGTCTGATTGCGGCGTTAGCGGTAGATCGCGTCATCGGTATGGAGAACGCCATGCCGTGGAACCTCCCTGCCGATCTCGCCTGGTTTAAACGTAATACCTTAAACAAGCCGGTTGTCATGGGACGCCACACCTGGGAATCCATCGGGCGACCGTTACCTGGGCGTAAAAATATCGTCATCAGCAGTAAGCCTGGCACCGACGATCGCGTGCAGTGGGTGAAGTCTGTGGATGAAGCAATTGCGGCCTGCGGCGATGAGCCTGAAATTATGGTAATTGGCGGTGGGCGTGTGTATGAGCAGTTCCTGCCAAAAGCGCAGAAACTGTATCTGACGCACATTGATGCGGAAGTGGAAGGGGATACGCATTTCCCGGACTACGAACCGGATGACTGGGAATCGGTGTTCAGTGAATTCCACGATGCCGACGCGCAAAACTCTCACAGCTACTGCTTCGAGATTCTGGAACGTCGTTAATACTGTAAGTGCCGGATGGCGGCGAAACGCCTTATCATCCAGCTAATGTAGGCCGGATAAGGTGCGAGCACCGCATCCGGCAAACGACTATCAGGCGTTGACCGCTTCGCCAGGATCCAGATTCAGATGGCGATTTGACGGCTGCACGAAGTACTGTTTGTCTTCCCAGCGCAGACAGGTGAGATCGCCTCCCCAGCAACACCCCGTATCCAGCGCGTAAATACCTTCTGGCGTGCCTTTACCCTCCAGCGATGCCCAGTGCCCGAATGCAATGCTGTATGCTTCACTGACAGGTCCAGGAATGGCAAACCATGGCTTCAGCGGGGCAGGTGCGTCTTCTGGTGACTCTTTGCTGTACATATCCAACTGACCGTTAGGGAAGCAGTAACGCATGCGGGTAAAGGCGTTGGTAATAAAACGCAGGCGCGCCAGCCCGGTCAGTTCCGGGGTCCAGTTATTGGGCATGTCGCCGTACATCGCATCAAGGAAGAAGGGATACGAGTCACTCGACAGCACGGCTTCAACATCGCGAGCACAGTCTTTTGCCGTCTGCAGGTCCCACTGTGGGGTGATACCGGCATGCGCCATCACCAGCTTCTTCTCTTCATCTACCTGCAACAGCGGTTGACGGCGGAGCCAGTTAAGTAATTCGTCGGCATCCGGTGCTTCGAGCAGCGATGTGACCCTGTCTTTAGGTTTATTACGACTGATACCAGCAAATACGGCCAGCAGGTGTAAATCGTGATTACCCAATACTAACCGCACGCTGTCGCCCAGTGATTTCACGTAGCGCAAAACGTCCAGCGAGCCCGGTCCACGAGCGACCAGATCGCCGGTGAGCCATAGGGTGTCTTTTTCGGAATTAAAGTCTACCTGATGCAGCAAGGCTACCAGTTCATCGTAACAACCGTGAACGTCGCCAATAAGGTATGTCGCCATAGTTATTGTTTTAATGAATGAGTGTTGGAACGGCGAGTCGGAATACGGGAATATCGATGGTAAAGGCGATGCCTTGTTCATCGATCATTTCGTAATGACCCTGCATGGTGCCCAGCGGTGTTTCAATCACCGCACCGCTGGTGTACTGGTACTCTTCGCCGGGTTCGATGTGGGGCTGGACGCCAACCACGCCTTCACCCTGAACTTCGGTTTCGCGGCCATGACCATTAGTGATCAACCAATAACGCCCCAACAGCTGCACAGGCGCTCGCCCCAAATTGCGGATAGTTACGGTGTAAGCAAAAACGTAACGTTCATCATCAGGTGAGGATTGCGCCTCAATGTAGACGCTTTGTACCTGAATGCACACTCGGGGCGAATTGATCATGTTTAACTCTCCTTCGATGGCGCGTTTTCTGACAGATAGTTAGCCATCCGGCAGTATTGCGCGACAGAGATATTTTCCGCTCGCATCGCCGGATCAATGCCCAGCTCTGTCAGTACTTCAACGCTAAACAGGTTGCCGAGACTGTTACGTACCGTTTTACGGCGCTGATTAAACGCTTCGGTGGTAATACGGCTCAGCACACGAACATCTTTAACCGGGTACGGCATCGTCGTATGAGGGACCAGACGCACAACGGCTGAATCAACTTTAGGCGCTGGCGTAAATGCGGAAGGCGGTACTTCAAGTACCGGGATCACATTGCAGTAATACTGCGCCATGACGCTTAATCGACCATACGCTTTACTGTTTGGCCCTGCAACCAGACGATTCACCACCTCTTTTTGCAACATGAAATGCATGTCGGCAATGGCATCAGTATAGGAAAAAAGATGGAACATGAGCGGCGTGGAGATGTTGTACGGCAGGTTGCCGAATACGCGCAGCGGCTGTCCCATCGTTTGTGCCAGTTCGCCGAAGTTCATGGTCATGGCATCTTGCTGATAAATCGTCAGCTTAGGCCCTAAAAACGGGTGTGTCTGTAGGCGTGCTGCCAGATCGCGGTCGAGTTCAATGACCGTGAGCTTGTCCAGACGTTCGCCTACTGGTTCGGTCAATGCCGCCAGACCCGGGCCGATTTCGACCATAGCCTGACCTTTCTGCGGGTTGATAGCAGAGACAATACTTTCGATCACAAACTGATCGTTGAGGAAGTTCTGCCCGAAACGTTTACGGGCTAAATGGCCCTGATGGACTCGATTATTCATTGGTATTAACAATCATTTTGATGGCGAGATTAAGCGCCGTAATAAAACTGCCGACATCTGCTTGTCCACGGCCCGCGAGTTCAAGTGCGGTGCCGTGATCGACGGATGTGCGAATAAAGGGCAGGCCCAGCGTGATATTCACACCGCGACCAAATCCCTGGTATTTTAGCACGGGGAGACCCTGATCGTGGTACATTGCCAGCACGGCATCCGCGTGGTCGAGATATTTGGGCTGAAACAGCGTATCTGCGGGCAGCGGACCGTTTAATTTCATTCCCTGCGCACGCAGTTCATCGAGTACCGGAATGATGGTATCTATCTCTTCCGTTCCCATATGACCGCCTTCACCAGCATGCGGGTTAAGACCGCACACCAGAATATGCGGATCGGCAATGCCGAACTTGGTGCGTAAATCATGATGCAAAATGCCGATCACTTCCTGAAGCAGGGCGGGCGTAATGGCGTCGGCAACGGCTCTGAGCGGCAAATGCGTGGTTGCCAGGGCAACGCGCAGCTCTTCGGTCGCCAGCATCATAACAACTTTCTTTGCCTGTGAGCGCTCTTCAAAAAACTCGGTATGTCCGGTAAACGGGACGCCAGCGTCATTGATAACGCCCTTGTGAACCGGGCCGGTGATCAGCGCCGCAAACTCACCTTGCAGACAGCCATCGCAGGCGCGAGCCAGCGTATCCACCACATATTGCCCGTTTTCTACCGCCAACTGACCCGCGACAACAGGTGCCCGCAGCGCAATCGGTAACAGCGTCAATGTGCCTGCTGATTGCGGTCTGGCTGGGGTATCTGGAGAGTAGGGGAGGAGTGAAAGCGGTAAACCGAGCATCGCTGCCCGGTCACTGAGGAGTGCTGCATCCGCACAGACAACGAGTTCTACAGGCCACGCGCGCTGGGCGAGCTGAACCACCAGGTCCGGGCCAATCCCGGCGGGTTCGCCGGGAGTGATAACAACGCGTTGAACACGAGTCATTAGTTGCTCAGAACTTTAACGTAAGCGCTGGCGCGCTGTTCCTGCATCCATGTTGCTGCTTCTTCCGAGAATTTACGGTTCATCAGCATACGGTAAGCTCTGTCTTTCTGCGCTGCGTCAGTTTTATCAACGTTACGCGTATCCAGCAGCTCGATCAGATGCCAACCGAAAGAGGAGTGCACCGGGGCGCTCATCTGGCCTTTGTTAAGTTTGGTCAGCGCATCGCGGAAAGCAGGGTCGAAAATATCCGCTGCAGCCCAGCCCAGATCGCCGCCCTGGTTGGCAGAGCCTGGATCCTGAGAAAACTCTTTAGCGGCTGCCGCGAAGGTAGTTTTACCGCTCTTAATATCTGCCGCGATTTGTTCCAGCTTCAGACGCGCCTGCTGATCGGTCATGATAGGCGACGGCTTAAGCAGAATGTGGCGAGCATGAACTTCAGTCACGGAGATGCTCTGGCTTTGGCCACGCATATCGTTGACTTTCAGGATGTGGAAGCCGACACCGGAACGAATTGGGCCAATGATATCGCCTTTTTTCGCAGTGCTTAACGCCTGGGCAAAGATACCCGGCAGCTCCTGGATACGTCCCCACCCCATCTGACCGCCTTTCAGCGCCTGCTGGTCAGCGGAATAAGTAATAGCCAGTTTGCCGAAATCACTACCGTTACGCGCTTCATCAACAACAGAGCGCGCCTGGCTTTCAGCCGCGTTAACCTGGTCAGACGTTGGGTTTTCCGGTAATGGGATCAGAATGTGGCTCAGGTTCAGCTCGGTGCTGGCATCGTTTTGGTTGCCTACCTGCTGCGCCAGGGCATCCACTTCCTGAGGCAGGATAGTGACGCGACGGCGAACTTCGTTGTTACGCACTTCGGAGATGGTCATCTCTTTGCGGATCTGGCTACGATAGGTTGAATAGCTTAAGCCATCCTGTGCCAGACGGCTGCGCATCTGATCCAGCGTCATGTTGTTCTGCTTGGCGATGTTGGCAATAGCCTGATCCAACTGCTCGTCAGAGATTTTCACCCCCATCTTCTGACCCATTTGCAGGAGGATTTGATCCATGATCAAACGTTCCAGGATCTGATGACGCAGCGTAGCGTCATCCGGTAATTGCTGACCTGCCTGACCTGCATTCAGTTTTACTGACTGCATTAAGCCATCGACGTCGCTTTCCAGAACGACGCCGTTATTGACGACGGCTGCAACTTTATCGACTACCTGTGGGGCAGCGAAACTGGTATTCGCGATCATGGCGATACCGAGAAGCAGCGTTTTCCAGTTCTTCATACTTTTTCCATTTCAATTAACCGCAATGCGGATTACGTTGTAAATCAATCAGATCATAAAGAGCTTTGATACGGCAAAATGTTCGAACGCAGCATTTGGTTGGTGCCGAGACCGTAGTTGGAGCTCAGTCCGCGCAGTTCGATATTAAAGCCGATCGTGTTGTCATAAATCGCGTGTTGCTGGGTATTATCCCAACCGTTCAGCTTACGCTCGTAGCCGAAGCGAATGGCGTAACAGCAGGAGTTGTACTGTAAGCCCAGCATTGAATCTGCTTCTTTGTTCACGTTGGTATCGAAGTAGTAAGCGCCAACAATCGACCAACGCTCAGCAATTGGGAAGCTTGCCACCGCGCCCACCTGCGAAATCCCGTTTTTATACTGATCTGCCGTAGAGTAGTAAGACGGTAGAGTAGCCTGGATATATTCCGGGCTGGCGTAACGGTAATTCAACTGCAGCATCCGGTTTTCATCGCGACGGTATTCGATACTGCTATTGCTGGTTGCGATGCTATCCAGACGCGTGTCGTACTGGATCCCACTGCGTAAACCCCAGCGATCGGAGATACGCCAGTAGGTGTCGCCCGCCCATACCAGTGAACCCGTTTTGTCGTCATTCTCCCATTTAATGTTGTCATCGCCGGTGCGAGACTCGGTGAAATAGTAGATTTGACCCACAGAAATATTAAAACGTTCAACGGCAGCGTCATCATAAACGCGAGATGTGACCCCGGTCGTCACCTGGTTGGCAGAAGCAATACGGTCCAGACCGCCATAAGTACGGTCACGGAACAGGCCGCTGTAGTCAGATTGCAGCAAGGATGAGTCATAGTTATAGATATGACTTTGGTCGCGATACGGTACGTACAGGTACTGCGCGCGCGGCTCCAGCGTCTGGGTATAGCCCGGTGCCAGCATTTGCATGTCGCGCTCGAATACCATTTTGCCGTCAACTTTAAACTGCGGCATGACGCGGTTGGCTGACTCGTCGAGCTTGTTAACGTTACTCGGGTTGTTGTTGTACCAATCCAGATTGGTCTGCTGATAGTGTGTCGCTAGCAGCTTCGCTTCGGTATTGATACTGCCCCAGTTATTCGACAACGGCAGATTGATCGTCGGTTCCAGGTGAACACGCGTTGCTTCCGGCATGTTGTCATTGGTATTGACGAAATGGACCGCCTGGCCATAAATACGGGTATCAAACGGACCGACGTCGTTTTGGTAGTAGTTGACGTCTAACTGCGGCTGGGCAGAGTAACTGTTACTGTTTTGTGCGTCGAAGACCTGGAACTGCTTGGTCGATACCGTAGCGTCAAAGTTTTGTACCGCGTAGCCGACGCTGAATTTCTGCGTGGCGTAGCCGTCGGTACTGGAACCGTATTTATTATCGAAATCGTTAAAGTAGCTGGTGTCGCTGACCTTGGTGTAGTCGACGTTGAAACGCCACACCTGGTCCAGTACACCGGCGTGCTGCCAGTAGAACAGCCAGCGGCGTGAATTGTCATCCTTCGGATGTTCGTCCTCGTACACTTTATCGGAATTCAGATAGTCGAACTCCATCAAGCCCGCACCCGCCTGGGTGAGGTAGCGGAATTCGTTCTCCCACATGATCCCGCCACGACGGTGCATATAATGTGGCGTGATGGTGGCGTCCATATTGGGCGCAATGTTCCAGTAATACGGGAGGTAGAACTCAAAATAGTTATTGGTGGAATATTTTGCGTTCGGGATCAGGAAACCGGAACGGCGCTTATCGCCGACGGGTAACTGTAAATAAGGACTATAAAAGACCGGAACTGGACCCAGTTTAAAACGGGCGTTCCAGATCTCTGCGACCTGTTCTTCACGGTCGTGGATAACTTCGCTACCGACGACGCTCCAGGTATCGGAACCTGGCAGACAGGAGGTAAAGCTACCGTTTTCCAGAATGGTATAACGGTTTTCCCCACGCTGTTTCATCAGGTCGGCTTTCCCGCGCCCCTGACGGCCCACCATCTGGTAATCACCTTCCCAGATGTTGGTATCTTTGGTATTCAGATTGGACCAGCCCTTCGGTCCCTTCAGAATAACCTGATTGTCGTCATAATGGACATTGCCCAACGCATCGACGGTACGTACTGGCTCCGGCTGGCCTTCAGCCTGCTTCTGATGAAGCTGTACTTCGTCGGCCTGCAGGCGGCTGTTACCCTGTGCGATATCCACGTTGCCGGTAAACACCGCGTCATCGGGGTAATTCCCTTTTGCGTTGTCGGCATTGATGGTGACGGGTAACTCATTAGTCTCGCCCTGTACCAGAGGACGGTCATAGCTCGGCACGCCCAGCATACACTGTGAGGCGAGATCGGCTGCCAGGCCCTGATGGCTATAGAGGGCGCTGGCAATCATGGTGGCCAGAAGAGTGGGAATACGTTTTTTCATACGTTGTATTTATTGTTCCATCATCAGTAGCGTCGCGCGTGACAAACGGTCACAGCCTAACTTATCTCATCTTCACTTCGCTAGTATTAATCCTGCCCATTTTATACCCGCCACCTTTCAAGCTGCATCTTCGTTGTCTTCCTCGTTCACCCCAGTCACTTATATGGGTAAGCTCCAGGGGACTCACTACGTTGCCGCCTTGCTGCAACTCGAAATCCAACGGGTATAGCGTTTGTGGTGTTAGGCACGGCATTGAATGACAGGTATGATAATGCAAATTATAGGCGATGTCCCACAATTGACCGCAGCCGTAAATCGGTAAAAGCACCTTATATTGTGGGACATAGCCTGGCTGAGAGCGGAAAGATTTGGGGAGTCTATGCAGTATTGGGGAAAGATAATTGGTGTAGCCGTGGCCTTAATGATGGGCGGCGGCTTCTGGGGTGTGGTTCTGGGGCTGTTAGTTGGCCACATGTTCGACAAAGCCCGCATGCGCAAAATGGCGTGGTTTGCCAACCAACGTGAACGCCAGGCGCTGTTTTTTGCCACCACTTTTGAGGTGATGGGACATCTGACCAAATCCAAAGGTCGCGTCACGGAAGCCGATATACATATCGCCAGCCAGTTGATGGATCGGATGAATTTGCACGGTGACTCGCGAACGGCTGCACAACATGCCTTCCGGGTAGGAAAATCGGATAATTACCCATTACGTGAAAAGATGCGTCAGTTTCGCAGCGTCTGTTTTGGTCGATTCGATCTGATCCGCATGTTTCTGGAGATTCAGATCCAGGCGGCATTTGCCGATGGGTCGTTGCATCCTAACGAACGTGAAGTGCTGTATGTGATTGCTGAAGAGTTGGGGATCTCACGCACCCAATTTGATCAGTTCCTGCGCATGATGCAGGGCGGCGCACAGTTTGGCGGCGGATATCAGCAGCAGTCTGGCGGCGGTGGTTGGCAGCAGGCGCAACGCGGCCCGACGCTGGAAGACGCCTGTAATGTGCTGGGTGTGAAAACGACCGACGATGCGACCACCATCAAGCGGGCTTACCGTAAGCTGATGAGCGAGCACCATCCGGACAAACTGGTCGCGAAAGGTCTGCCGCCAGAGATGATGGAAATGGCGAAACAAAAAGCGCAGGAAATCCAAAAGGCTTACGAGCTGATTAAGGATCAAAAAGGATTCAAGTGATTGAATTGCCGGATGCGGCTAGCGCCTTATCCGGCCTACGTTAATGAATGTAGGCCGGGCAAGCGAAGCGCCCCCGGCATAAATTGGCTCAGAATTTAAAAATCCGCCGGAACTTTAAACGTCATACTGTTGCCGTATTCGGGATGCGTGATGGTTAACATCTCTGCATGCAGCAACAGGCGTGGCGCTAACGCCAGAGCTTCCGGTGGAGCATAGAAGCGGTCGCCCAGGATAGGATGCCCTAAAGCCAGCATATGCACACGCAGCTGGTGGGAGCGTCCGGTAATGGGTTTGAGCACTACCCGGGCGGTGTTATCCGCCGCGAACTCCACGACTTCATACTCGGTCTGCGCCGATTTCCCGGTCTCATAACATACTTTTTGCTTTGGCCTGTTTGGCCAGTCGCAAATCAGCGGTAAATCAACCAGACCCTCGGCCGGAGCAGGATGCCCCCAGACGCGTGCGACATACTGTTTTTTCGGTTCGCGCTCGCGAAACTGGCGTTTTAGCTCGCGCTCTGCCGCTTTGGTTAGCGCGACTACAATCACGCCGCTGGTTGCCATATCCAGACGATGCACGGATTCAGCCTGCGGATAATCGCGCTGAATACGCGTCATCACGCTGTCTTTGTGCTCATCCAGACGACCTGGCACAGACAACAAGCCGCTCGGCTTGTTGACCACCATAATGTGCTCATCCTGATACAGGATGACCAGCCAGGGTTCCTGCGGCGGATTGTAGTTTTCCATCCCCATGTATGGCTCCGTTACTGATGCGTCACGACGATCAGGCGCAGGGCATCGAGACGCCAGCCCGCCTGATCCAGGCTTTCCATCACCTGCTGACGGTTGCTTTCAATTGCGCTAAGTTCGTCATCACGGATGTTCGGGTTAACGGCACGCAGCGCTTCGAGACGGGAAAGTTCTGCCGTCAGCTTCTCGTCAGCTTCTTTACGCGCTGCGTCGATCAGCGCGCGGGCTGATTTTTCCACCTGCGCTTCACCGAGTTGCAGAATGGCATGAACATCCTGCTGCACGGCGTTGACCAGTTTGCTGCCGGTGTGGCGGTTAACGGCGCTGAGCTGACGGTTAAAGGTTTCGAACTCAACCTGTGCAGCAAGGTTATTGCCGTTTTTATCCAGCAGCATGCGTACCGGCGTTGGTGGCAGGAAGCGGTTTAGCTGCAGTTGTTTCGGCGCTTGCGCTTCAACAACATAGACCAGCTCAACCAGCAGTGTACCAACAGGTAATGCTTTGTTTTTCAACAACGAAATAGTGCTGCTTCCGGTGTCGCCGGAGAGGATCAGATCCAGACCATTGCGGATCAGCGGATGCTCCCAGGTAATAAATTGTGCATCTTCACGCGACAGGGCGACATCGCGCTCGAACGTAATGGTGCAGCCATCTTCCGGCAGCCCAGGAAAATCCGGCACCAGCATATGATCGGACGGCGTCAGCACGATTAAATTGTCGCCACGGTCATCCTGATTAATACCGACGATATCAAACAGGTTCATGGCGAAGGCGATCAGGCTGGTATCGTCGTCCTGTTCTTCAATACTCTCAGCCAGCGCCAGTGCTTTTTCGCCGCCGTTAGAGTGGATCTCCAGCAGGCGATCGCGACCTTGCTCTAGCTGTGCTTTCAGCGCGTCATGCTGTTCGCGGCAGGTTTTGATCAGATCGTCAAAGCCCTCGGTATTTTCTGGTTCAGCCAGGTAGCCGATCAGATTGTTATAGACCGTGTCATAGATGGTACGGCCAGTCGGACAGGTGTGTTCGAACGCATCCAGACCTTCGTGGTACCAGCGCACCAGCACGGATTGCGCGGTTTTTTCCAGGTACGGAACGTGAATCTGAATATCATGCGCCTGACCAATACGGTCCAGACGGCCAATACGCTGTTCCAGCAGATCCGGGTTGAACGGCAGGTCAAACATCACCAGATTGCTGGCGAACTGGAAGTTACGCCCTTCGGAGCCGATTTCAGAACACAGCATTACCTGGGCGCCGCTATCTTCTTCGCTAAACCATGCTGCGGCGCGGTCACGTTCAATGATCGACATCCCTTCATGGAATACGGCGGCGCGGATGCCTTCGCGCTCGCGCAGTACCTGCTCCAGCTGAAGCGCGGTAGTGGCTTTCGCGCAGATGACCAGCACTTTTTGTGAGCGGTGGCTGGTCAGGTAGCCCATCAGCCATTCCACGCGCGGGTCAAAGTTCCACCAGGTGCCGGTGTCGCCTTCGAATTCCTGATAAATCTGTTCCGGGTAGAGCATGTCGCGCGCCCGGTCTTCTGCACTTTTACGCGCGCCCATAATGCCGGAGACTTTAATCGCCGTCTGGTATTGGGTCGGCAGCGGCAGCTTGATGGTATGCAGCTCGCGTTTCGGGAAGCCTTTTACACCGTTACGGGTGTTACGGAACAGCACACGGCTGGTGCCATGGCGGTCCATCAGCATCGAAACCAGCTCCTGACGCGCGCTCTGGGCGTCTTCGCTGTCGCTGTTTGCCGCCTGCAATAGCGGCTCAATGTCCTGCTCGCCAATCATGTCGCCTAACATGTTCAGCTCATTGTTACTCAGCTTGTTACCAGCCAGCAGCATGGCGACGGCGTCGGCGACCGGACGATAATTTTTTTGCTCTTCAACAAACTGGGCGAAATCATGGAAACGGCTCGGGTCCAGCAGGCGCAGGCGTGCAAAGTGACTTTCCATGCCCAGCTGCTCCGGTGTAGCGGTTAGCAGCAGGATGCCCGGCACACGTTCTGCCAGCTGTTCAATGGCCATATATTCGCGGCTGGGCGCGTCTTCGCTCCACACAAGGTGATGGGCTTCATCGACAATCAGCAGATCCCACTCGGCGTCACACAGGTGCTCCAGACGTTGTTTATTACGACGGGCAAAGTCCAGCGAGCAGATGACCAGTTGTTCGGTTTCAAACGGGTTGTAGGCGTCGTGCTGCGCTTCTGCATAACGCTCATCATCAAACAGTGCAAAACGCAGGTTGAAGCGGCGCAGCATTTCGACCAGCCACTGGTGCTGTAATGTCTCCGGGACGATGATCAGCACGCGCTCTGCGGCGCCGGACAGCAGTTGTTGATGCAGGATCATCCCGGCTTCAATGGTTTTACCTAAACCCACTTCATCTGCCAGTAAAACGCGAGGGGCATGACGACGGCCAACATCATGGGCAATGTTCAGCTGGTGAGGAATCAGGCTGGTACGTTGACCACGCAACCCACTCCACGGCATACGGTATTGTTCGCTCTGAAATTTACGTGCGCGATAGCGCAGAGCAAAGCGATCCATGCGGTCAATCTGGCCGGCAAACAGGCGATCTTGTGGTTTGCTGAATACCAGTTTGCTGTCGAGCAGTACTTCACGCAGCATGACACCGGTTTCTTCGGTATCCAGGCGGGTTCCGATATAGGCAAGCAGGCCGTTTTCTTCTTTTACTTCATCGACATGCAGTTGCCAGCCTTCATGGCTTGTTATCGTATCGCCAGGATTGAACATCACGCGGGTCACGGGGGAATCACTGCGCGCATACAGACGGTTTTCGCCCGTCGATGAGAAAAGTAAAGTGACGGTTCGCGCATCCATGGCGACAACAGTACCAAGTCCCAATTCGCTTTCTGTATCGCTGATCCAGCGTTGACCAAGTGTAAAAGGCATATATGTTCGGCTCTATATCTTTAATTGCAGGCAATACTCGTCATTTTCCGGGCTAATCCCCGTTATTGAGAGCATACGACCCCGCTACCAGGCTAATAAATCAGTGGTAGTGGTGTTAAATGGGTCCAGGAATGGAAAGGGCGCTATGGTACTGGATGGCGGCGGTTTCGTCACGCGTCAAAATAACCCCAGTTGTCCTGTGAGTAGTGTAGCAAAATTATCGTCAATAAAGGGAAGAATTCCCTCGGCAACGGGTTGGATCTGGCGGGTCAGATAATGCTCGTAATCGAGTACAGATAGCTGATAATCAACAGGTTCTGGGCCATTGACCGTCCAGACATATTTTATGGTTCCGCGATTCTGATACTGTGGCGGACGCCCCAGCTTTACATTCTGCTCATCGGCGAGTCGCGCGGCACGAACGTGTGGTGGAACATTTCGCTGGTATTCGCTTAACGGGCGGCGCAGGCGCTTGCGGTACACCAGTTGTTCATCCATTTCACCGGCCATCAGACGGGCAATAGTCTCGCGAACAAACTCCTGATAAGGTTCGTTACGAAAAATTCGCAGGTATAGCTCCTGCTGAAATTGTTGGGCCAGCGGCGTCCAGTCGGTTCGTACCGTTTCCAGTCCCTTAAACACCATACGTTGCTCTGCACCGTCCTGAATCATCCCCGCATAGCGTTTTTTACTGCCGGTATCTGCACCGCGAATGGTCGGCATCAGAAAGCGACAAAAATGGGTTTCAAATTCCAGCTCCAGCGCGCTGGTCAGATTTTGTTGCTTCAGCGATTGCGCCCACCAGGTGTTGACATAGCTCACCAGTTCCCGACCAATTCGGGCTGCATCGTCTTCTGAGTGCGCCTTTTTCAGCCAGACAAAGGTGGAATCGGTATCGCCATAGATGACATCGTAACCCTGAGCCTCAATTAACGCTTTGGTCTGGCGCATGATCGCATGGCCGCGCATGGTAATGGACGAGGCCAGTCTCGGGTCGAAAAAGCGACAGGCGGTGGTGCCCAGCACGCCGTAAAATGCATTCATGATGATTTTCAACGCCTGCGAGAGTGGCTTATTGCCGCGGCGTTTTGCTTCTTCGCGCCCGTGCCAGATCTGAGTAACGATTTCCGGCAGGCAGTGCTTTTCGCGTGAAAACCAGGCGTCAAGGAAACCTTCGGTGCTGTGTTCCGGATCCGGCTGCGCCATCCCTTCGATAAGCCCCACCGGATCGATTAAAAAAGTACGAATTATTGAGGGATACAGGCTTTTGTAATCCAGCACCAGTACGGAGTCGTACAATCCCGGGCGCGAGTCCATCACATAGCCGCCGGGACTGGCGTGCGCGGGGACTTCACCGAGATTCGGCGCCACATAACCCGCCCGGTGCATGCGCGGAAGGTAGAGGTGGCCGAAGGCGGCAACCGAACCACCGTGACGGTCGACCGGCAGACCGTTGACCGTCGAGCGCTCCAGCAGAAATGGCATGATCTCGGTTTTATGAAAAATGCGCGTGACCAGCTCACAGTCTTTGAGATTGTAGGTGGCGAGCGCGGGTTTATCCTGGGCAAACCGACGGTCAATTTCGTCCATTCTGTCCCACGGATTATCAATCGACTTCCCTTCGCCAAGCAGCTCTTGCGATACCGTTTCCAGTGAAAATGACGAGAAATTCCAGAACGCGGATTTGAGCGCCTCAATACCGTCGATAATCAGGCGCCCCTTAGCCTGAGCGAAGAATACGCCGTTCTTGAAGCCATGCTCGCGCCACTCAAGCTCGCTGCTATCACGACCAAAACGCAGGGGAATGCGGTAACGTTCGGCGTGCTTTTGCAGGACGCGTAAATCGAATTGCACGACGTTCCAGCCGATTATCACATCAGGATCGTGACGGGCAATCCAGTCATTGAGTTTTTCCAGCAACTGCGGGCGGCTTGCAACGTACTCAAGTTCAAAATCAAGCGTAGAGGCGTCGCCGTTTGCCGGGCCGAGCATGTAGACAATACGCTGCCCACAGCCTTCAAGACCGATGCAATAGAGTTCGCCGTGGCGCGTGGTTTCAATATCCAGCGATACCCATTTTAGCGGTGGTCGATAGTCAGGGTTCGGCTTCAGGCGGGCATTCACCAGCATGTCATTATGTCTGTCGCCTTCGACCCAAACAGGGGAGGTGATAAAGCGCTCCATCAGATACCGCTCAGGTGGGCGTACGTCGCCCTCATAGACGGTGACTGCGTTTTCGCGCAGCAGTTTTTCCAATCGCATGAGCTGGCGATGTGAGCGGCAATACAGTCCGGAAACAGGCTGGCGGTGGAAGTCTTGCAATTGCAGCGATTTCAGGCGATAGCCGTTTTCAGTGCGTAATAATGACATTACGCGAGGAACCTGACTGGTGGGAATAAACGCGACCGACTCCTGAGGCGCGAGCGTGACCTGCAGCGGCCCATCGTCTGTAGCCAGCCAGAATGAGACCTCAGTTCCCTGCGGGGTGTCCCGCCAGTGCCGGGTTAAAATAAAACCTGCTTGCGCCACGCTGCGTATCCGTCAAAAAACCAGGCATTATTATAGCCTGGTTCTGATAGATTAGCTGTGATTTTATACAGTTGTCATGCTCAGAAGAGGTTACTGCCCGAAATACGCTTTCCTGAGTAAAATAATTATTCCTACCTGACAATGTTATCTTCATATGCAATATATGAATCAAATAGCTTTGATAGGCTACAGATAGATATGTTATAGCTGGTATTTGTACATTAGTTTCCATTAATTACGTTGTTTATGTTTTAATTGTTAATTACAAGTTCGTTTTCATACTTTTTCTGTTTTTTAGGAATAGTGCTCATTTGATTTTGCTA
>NZ_MVFY01000040.1 GCF_002042885.1 Citrobacter portucalensis | reverse complement strand
TTGCGGTGGCGGTGAATGGCAGGACCTTTACCGGCCTGGTGGTGACCGATGAACACGGGGCGCTGCGCTATGAAGTGGCGGTGGACTCGTCGGTACTGACCGAAGGCAGTAACAATGTGGAAGTGACGGTGACCGGGGTGGATACGGCAGGCAACACCGCGGTGGCGGTGCAGCACACCACGGTGGTACTGGATACCCAGGCGGCCAACGCCATCAGCATTGATACCGTGGCAGGGGATAATGTCGTGAACCGCAGTGAGTCGCGGATGCCGACGCTGATCAGCGGGGCCGTGACCGGGGATGCACAGCCGGGCGATAACG
>NZ_MVFY01000039.1 GCF_002042885.1 Citrobacter portucalensis | reverse complement strand
GCAAAAGAAGTAGGTAGCTTAACCTTCGGGAGGGCGCTTACCACTTTGTGATTCATGACTGGGGTGAAGTCGTAACAAGGTAACCGTAGGGGAACCTGCGGTTGGATCACCTCCTTACCTTAAAGAAACGTTCTTTGTAGTGCTCACACAGATTGTCTGATGAATGATGAACTTCTGAATGTACTTTCGAGTGCATTAAGAAGTTTTGCTCTTTAAAAATCTGGATCAAGCTGAAAATTGAAACGACACACTGTTTCATTTCTCCGTAATA
The DNA here is from genome assembly GCF_002042885.1 of Citrobacter portucalensis. GTDB lineage: Bacteria > Pseudomonadota > Gammaproteobacteria > Enterobacterales > Enterobacteriaceae > Citrobacter > Citrobacter portucalensis. The sequence continues at coordinate 140 of NZ_MVFY01000039.1, read as the reverse complement.
AGAAATGAAAAGCGGTGTGTTCGAGTCTCTCAAATTTTTGCAAGTCGATGATGAATCGAAAGAAACATCTTCGGGTTGTGAGGTTAAGCGACTAAGCGTACACGGTGGATGCCCTGGCAGTCAGAGGCGATGAAGGACGT
>NZ_MVFY01000038.1 GCF_002042885.1 Citrobacter portucalensis | reverse complement strand
TTCGATTCATCATCGACTTGCAAAAATTTGAGAGACTCGAACACACCATTTTTCATTTCTTATTACGGAGAAATGAAACAGTGTGTCGTTTCAATTTTCAGCTTGATCCAGATTTTTAAAGAGCAAATATCTCAAACGTGACTCGTAAGTCAGTTTTGAGATACTTCGGTCGGCGACTTTCACTCACACATACCAGCAAGTGGCGTCCCCTAGGGGATTCGAACCCCTGTTACCGCCGTGAAAGGGCGGTGTCCTGGGCCTCTAGACGAAGGGGACACTGAAGTCTCAATCGCAAGACGCCTTGCTATTTACTTTTCATCAGACAATCTGTGTGAGCACTACAAAGGCAGGTTCTTTAAGGTAAGGAGGTGATCCAACCGCAGGTTCCCCTACGGTTACCTTGTTACGACTTCACCCCAGTCATGAATCACAAAGTGGT
>NZ_MVFY01000003.1 GCF_002042885.1 Citrobacter portucalensis | reverse complement strand
GACATTACTCACCCGTCCGCCACTCGTCACCCAAGGAGCAAGCTCCTCTGTGCTACCGTTCGACTTGCATGTGTTAGGCCTGCCGCCAGCGTTCAATCTGAGCCATGATCAAACTCTTCAATTTAAAAGTTTGATGCTCAATGAATTAAACTTCGTAATGAATTACGTGTTCACTCGTTGAGACTTGGTATTCATTTTTCGTCTTGCGACGTTAAGAATCCGTATCTTCGAGTGCCCACACAGATTGTCTGATAAATTGTTAAAGAGCAGTGCCGCTTTGCTTTTTCTCAGCGGCGCGGGGTGTGCATATTACGCCATCCCGCTACGAAGTCAAGCATTTAATTTCGCTTTCTTCGCCGGAGTTCTCAGTGGAACCCCGCTGACCCGGCGGCTTGTAATCCGTTGTTCCGTGTCAGTGGAGGCGCATTATAGGGAGTTATTTCAGGCTGACAAGGGGAAATTTAAAATAACTTTCCGAGTGCGTGTTTTTTCACCAAAACCACCATTAACATGCCATAAAATAAGCAAATTGCCGTTTTTGCAGCCGCAATCACACTTCCAGGTGGCATACTAATGAATAAGAAAAAGAGTAAGGAAGAACATTCATGCCGTTAAATGCCCAACAGCTAGCCGCACAGAAAAACTTGTCCTACGTTCTGGCCGAAAAGCTGGCTCAGCGAATATTAAAAGGTGAATACGCACCGGGTGCGATATTGCCTGGCGAAATAGAGCTAGGCGATCAGTTTGGCGTGAGTCGCACCGCGGTAAGAGAGGCAGTAAAAACATTAACGGCAAAAGGTATGGTATTACCGCGCCCACGTATTGGTACACGCGTCATGCCGCAAGCAAACTGGAACTTCCTTGACCAGGAGCTGCTCACCTGGTGGATGACAGAAGATAATTTCCCGCAGGTCATTAAACATTTTCTGGTGATGCGTATCAGCCTGGAGCCTCAGGCGTGCTTACTGGCAGCGACCATAGGTACGGCTGAACAGAAAGCGCACCTCAACACGCTGATGGAAGAGATGGTCGAGCTGAAAAGAAACTTCAGACGCGAACGCTGGATTGAGGTTGATATCGCCTGGCATGAGCACATCTATGAAATGAGTGCGAATCCGTTCCTTATTTCCTTTGCATCTCTGTTCCATTCGGTTTACCAGACCTACTTTACCTCTATTACCTATAACGATGTGGTGAAACTGGATTTGCACCAGGCCATTGTCGATGCAATAGATGATAACGATGGCGATCGCGCCTTTGCTGCCTGTCAGGCATTGCTGATAGCACCGAACGTGCTACCGGATAAATAATATGTCAGAAAAGAAATCTCGCAGTATGGCCGGGCTACCGTGGATAGCAGCCATGGCCTTTTTTATGCAGGCACTAGACGCCACGATCCTCAATACCGCCCTACCCGCAATAGCACATAGTCTTAACCGCTCTCCACTCGCCATGCAGTCGGCCATTATCAGCTATACCCTGACTGTCGCGATGCTGATCCCGGTAAGTGGTTGGCTGGCAGACCGATTTGGTACCCGACGCGTCTTTATGATTGCCGTTAGCCTGTTTACATTGGGATCGCTGGCCTGCGCGCTGTCCAGTTCCTTAAGCGAGCTGGTGATTTTCCGTGTCATTCAGGGGATCGGTGGCGCCATGATGATGCCCGTTGCCCGTCTGGCGTTATTGCGTGCTTACCCCCGCAGCGAACTGCTTCCCGTGCTTAACTTCGTCACCATGCCAGGACTTGTGGGGCCGATTTTAGGTCCGGTATTGGGCGGTGTACTGGTTACATGGGCCAGTTGGCACTGGATCTTCCTGATTAATATTCCAATTGGCATTGCCGGTATCTTCTATGCCCGCAAATATATGCCGAACTTCACCACGCCACGCCGCGGTTTTGATATGACCGGTTTCTTTCTGTTTGGTTTGAGCCTGGTGTTGTTTTCCAGCGGCGTTGAATTGTTCGGTGAGAAGCTTGTCGAGACCTGGGTCGCACTCGGTATTATTCTTGCCAGTGTGTTGTTACTACTCGCCTATATTCGCCATGCGCGTCGCCACCCAACGCCGCTGATATCGCTTCCGATATTTAAGACTCGGACCTTTTCTGTTGGGATCGCCGGAAACCTCGCCACTCGCCTGGGCACAGGCTGCGTGCCCTTCTTAATGCCGCTGATGTTGCAGGTAGGATTTGGATATCCGGCTCTGATAGCCGGCTGCATGATGGCGCCAACAGCGTTGGGTTCAATTCTGGCAAAATCCATGGTGACGCAGGTACTGCGCAAACTCGGCTACAGGACCACATTGGTGGGTGTTACGGTATTTATCGGCCTGATGATTGCGCAGTTCGCTTTGCAATCTCCTGCCATGCCGATCTGGATGCTAATCCTGCCGTTGTTCATTTTAGGTATGGCGATGTCCACCCAGTTTACTTCAATGAATACCATCACTCTGGCGGATCTGACCGATGAAAATGCCAGCAGCGGCAACAGCGTATTGGCCGTTACTCAGCAGTTATCAATCAGTTTAGGGGTTGCCATCAGCGCCGCCGTTCTACGTATCTATGAAGGTATGGAAGGAACCAATACGGTCGAACAGTTCCACTACACCTTTATGACGATGGGCGCTATCACGGTAATATCCGCGCTGATGTTCATGCTGCTAAAAGCCAAAGATGGACGTAACCTGATCAAAGATCGGCACAAACCTAAACCGACCCCCGCTCCATCAGAACAGGAGTAAGCTGCAAACGCTGTTGCTGTAATGCGGGCTGCGCCATCCGGTGAATTAATACATCGATGGCCAGTTCGCCCAATTCATCTTTTGGTTGGTGGATGGTCGTCAGGGGCGGCGTCATATAGCGCGCCAGCTCGATATCATCGTAACCCACCACAGCCATATCCTGCGGAATGCGCAATCCTGACTGGTACAGAGCCTGATACGCGCCAACTGCCATTGCATCATTGCCGGTAAAAACGGCCTGCGGTCGCTGTTTATGCGACAGCAACGTTTGCATAGCTTCAAAGCCGCCGCCGAACTCAAAGTCACCGGTAATCTCGTAGCCTTCCGGGACAGACAACCCCGCCCGCTTCATTGCTGCCCGATATCCTTCCAGACGCAAACGCGCCGGGGTTTTATCCAGCGGCCCGGTGATGCAGGCAATGCGCGTAAAACCTTTTTCGATAAGATGTTGCGTGGCTAAATCCCCGCCCAGCAAGGAGTTATCCTGAATCAGATCGCTTTCACCATCAAAAGGCGACCAGTCCATCATCACGGTCGGTATAGAAGGATAACGCTGCATTATCTCTCTGGAAGGCTGATGTGTTTCGGTGCAGAGCAGCAACAAGCCGTCCACACGTTTTTGCATCAGAGTTTCCAGGTTACGGTTCATGCGCTGTTCATCGCCTTCGGTATTGCACAGCACCAGGCTGTAGCCGCGCTCAAAACAGCTACGTTCAACGCCGCGCACTAGTTCAGAATAGAAGGGATTGGTACTGGCAGTGATTAACATGCCAATCGTGCGGGTCTGGTTTAACTTGAGACTACGCGCCAGCGCGGAGGGCGCGTAGTTAAGCGCTTTAATTGCAGCTTCTACTTTGTCAGTGACGGACTCACTGACAAAGCGATCTTTATTAATGACGTGAGAAACCGTCGACGTGGAAACACCCGCCAGGCGGGCGACGTCCTTCATTGTAGCCAAGCGTTACCTCTGTTGACTTAAAAACGCTTCTATTTCTTCGCGCCACGGAACGGAAGGCTGTGCGCCTTTACGGGTAACCGCAATCGCCGCAGCGGCATGCGCAAAACGGATCGCTTCAGGCAGCGGAGTCTCTTCCAGCAACGCCGTAATTAACGCGCCATTAAAGGTGTCTCCAGCGGCAATAGTATCAACGGCTTCCACTTTAAAACCGGGCACACGCTGTCCTTCGCCATTAACGCTGGCCCACACACCGCGACTACCTAAAGTAATCAGTACAGTATGGATACCTTTAGCGTGCAATGCCTGCGCCGCTTTGGCCGCGTCTTCATCATTTTCGACCCGGATCCCCGTCAGCTTTTCAGCCTCGGTTTCATTCGGGGTAATAATATCCACCAGCGCCAGCAGTTCATCAGAAAGTTCACGTGCCGGTGCCGGGTTCAGGGCGACCATGGTCTTATTTTGATGTGCAATCTTTGCTGCAGTCAGTACGCTTTCGATCGGCGATTCTAACTGCATAAGTAAGGCGGACGCCTGAGCAATACGCTCATGCTGCGCTTCCACCAGCGCTGGCGAAAGAGCTGCGTTCGCTCCGGCATGAATGCCGATAACGTTCTCACCTTCACCATTCACAAAAATCAACGCCACACCGGTCGATTCCCCCGAAATTACGCTAATCGGCGCAATATCGATGTTATCTTTGGCTAACTGTTTACGCACACTTTCGCCAATATCATCATCGCCCGTACAGGCAATGAATGCGATATTCGCGCCACTACGACCCGCAGCAACAGCCTGATTCGCGCCTTTACCGCCAAATGCGACCTGATAATGGCTACCTGTTACGGTTTCACCAGGTGTCGGGAAAGAGTTAAGGTTAAGGATGTGATCGGCATTGATACTGCCAAGAACAACGAGGTTGCCTGCGGTTTTCATATTTGGTGTTCCAAGTCAAAGTGCGCCACCGGGTTAGGGTGGCGCGTGCCCTGCTTTTCTTTTTACGCTTTCATCCCCAAAATCAGATACGGGGATGGCGTATTTATGTCTCCATCAGGCCGCGAGCGACCTGAATCGGTATTACTGCTTGATGACCAGCTTCAGGTCAACCGGATATTTAGCCTGAACCTTCTCGCCTTTCAGGACTTTATCCGCAGTCTCAACGCCTTTCGCGCCGATCTGATCCGGCAACTGAGCAATGGTCGCAGCCAGTTTGCCATCATTTACTGCTTTTTCGCCATCTGGAGTGCCGTCAAATCCAACCACCATCACATCAGATTTACCCGCGGTTTGCAGTGCGCGCAGCGCACCCAGCGCCATTTCATCGTTCTGGGCAAATACGGCCTGCACATCAGGATGCGCGGTCAGCAGGTTCTGCATGACGTTCAGACCTTTGGTGCGGTCGAAGTCTGCCGGCTGGCTGGCCAGTACGTTAAATTTGTGTGCCGCAACGGCCTGCTGGAAACCTTCGCCACGCTCACGCGCCGCTGAAGTTCCGGCAATCCCTTGCAGTTCGATAACTTTCGCGCCTTCACCTGCTTTCTTCGCGATGTAATCACCCGCAATTTTGCCACCCAACACGTTATCAGACGCGATGTGGCTTACCACTTCGCCTTTGGAGGCAACACGGTCAAGGGTAATAACCGGAATTTTTGCCTGGTTAGCCATCTTCACAGCATTACCAACGGCATCAGAGTCAGTCGGGTTGATCAGCAGAATTTTAGTTCCACGAACCGTTAAGTCCTGAACGTTAGCCAGCTCTTTCGCCGGGTTGTTCTGCGAGTCCAGAATCACCAGGTTGTAACCCAGCTTATCCGCCTCTTTTTGCGCCCCATCCTTCAGAGAAACAAAGAACGGGTTGTTGAGGGTGGAGACCACCAGCGCAATGGTATCTTTCGCCATCGCATTCGCGCTCACGGTGGCGCTCAGCGCAACAGCAGAAACCAGGGTAGCCAGTTTTTTCATGTTCATATTTAAGATGTCCTGTAATCGTTGTTACTGCTTTTTGTTGTCTACCAGTACCGCCAGCAAAATCACCACCGCTTTGACGATCATCTGGTAATAGGAGGATACACCTAACAAATTCAAACCATTATTGAGGAAACCAAGAATCAATGCGCCGATCAGCGTCCCAACAATACGTCCTTTACCACCCGCCAGGCTGGTACCGCCTAACACCACCGCTGCGATAGCATCCAGCTCATAGCCAGTACCTGCCGTCGGTTGTGCGGAGGAGAGTCGCGCGACTTCAATGATGCCCGCCAGCGATGCCAGCAGACCGCACAGTGAGTAAACGATAATTTTGATTTTACTGACGCTGATACCAGACAAACGCGTTGCCGCTTCGTTACCGCCCAGCGCGTAGATATAACGGCCCAGACGAGTGTGGTGCAGCATGTACCACGCCGCGAGGAAGACAATCCCCATGATCCACACTGGCGTAGGGATGCCTAACGGACGACCAATACCAAACCAGCCAAACACATCGGCATTGTCAGTAAACCCGGTATTAACCGGACTGCCGTTGGTGTACACCATGGTCACGCCGCGCAGCAGCAGCATCATCACTAGCGTTGCAATAAACGCCTGCACCCGGCCTTTCGCAACAATCACCCCGGTGACTGCGCCAATGGCAGCGCCGAGCGCCAGGGCCGCAGCAACAGCCACCAGCGCATTGACCTCAATCCCTACAATTGAAGCCGCAACCGCGCCGGTAAGCGCCAGCAAGGAACCGACGGACAGATCAATACCCGACGTCAGGATAACCAGCGTCATGCCAACGGCCATGATGGCGTTCACCGACGTTTGCTGGAGAATGTTGAACAGGTTATTAACGGTAAAAAAGTTAGGGCTCATGGTGGAAACAATCGCGATCAGCACTAACAGAGCGATGAGCGACTTTTGCTCCAGAAGCCATGCTTTAGTGAAATAACGGCGACCAGAAACAGCCTGGGTAGTCATCTTTTTTACTCCTGATTCACGCGATTAAGCTTGCCCACAGCGGCAGCCATTAATACTTCCTGAGTGGCCTGCTCGCGAGTGAACTCACCGCCGAGATGCCCTTCATGCATAACGATAATTCGATCGCTCATGCCCAATACTTCTGGCATCTCAGAGGAGACCAGAATGATACTCAGCCCGTCAGCCTTAAACTGGTTGATAAGCTGATAGATTTCTTTCTTGGCTCCAACGTCAACGCCGCGCGTTGGTTCATCAAGGATCAGCACTTTTGGCCGGGTCATCAGACCGCGCGCAATCGCCACTTTCTGCTGGTTACCACCGGAAAGCAGGCCGATAGCCTGTTCCATTGATGGTGTTTTAACATTGAACAGACGAATAAAATCCCCCACCGCCTGCTGCTCATCTTTATGTTTCAGGCTTCCACCGGTGCGGCTGAAATAACGCAGCGCGGTCAGTGACATGTTCTCTTTCACCGACATGCCCAGCACTAAGCCATCGCGTTTACGGTCTTCAGAAATATAGACGATGCCGTTAGCCAACCCATCCTGCGGCGAACGGGTAACCACTTCATGGCCATCAAGCGTGACGTAACCGCTGGTGCGCGGCAATGCGCCGTACAACACTTTCATCAGTTCGGTACGTCCGGCCCCCATCAGCCCGGATACGCCAAGGATCTCGCCTTTACGCAGCGTGAACGAAACATCGTTTACGCCAGGACCGCACAGGTTATCGACCTTCAGGCGAAGATCACCCGGCGCTTTTTCCAGGCGCGGGTACTGATCTTCCAGCTTACGTCCCACCATCATTTCAATCAGCGAGTCTTCAGTCAGCGAGGCAACTTCACGTTCGGCAATAAACTGCCCGTCGCGGAAGACGGTTACGTCATCGCAAATCTCGAAGATCTCTTTCATACGGTGAGAAATATAGACAATGCCGCGTCCCTGGGATTTCAGTTCGCGGATGACGCGGAACAGGGATTCGGTTTCGGTATCGGTGAGGGCATCCGTCGGTTCATCCATAATGATGACCTTCGATTCAAAGCTCAGCACTTTGGCAATTTCGACCATCTGTTGATCGCCAATCGACAGCTCACCAACCAGTCTGTCGCTTTTAAAGCGCAGATTCAGTTTGGCGAGCAGCAGATCGGCTTCGGCGTACATCTTCTTCCAGTCAATTTTGCCAAAGCGATTCACAAACTCACGGCCAAGAAAAATGTTCTCGGCGATAGTGAGTTGCGGGATCAGGTTCAGCTCCTGGTGGATGATACCGATTCCGGCTTCCTGGGAGGATTTCGGGCCGTTAAAGATGGTCTCTTTCCCCAGCCACAATAAAGAACCGGCATCACGGGTATAGATCCCGGTCAGCACTTTCATCATGGTGGATTTGCCCGCGCCGTTTTCGCCCACCAGCGCCATTACGCGGCCAGGGTAGACATTCAGCGCGGCGCCGGATAGCGCTTTTACGCCCGGGAACGCTTTATCGATCCCTTTGAGTTGCAGTAATGCGTTCATGATGGCCTCAGAACGTGACGCCAGCACAGAGAATGATATTCGCATACGGAGAACATTCTCCGCTGCGAATTACCGCCTGACTGTCTGCGGTTTGTTTTTTGAATTGTTCATGCGTGGTGTAACGAATTTCTATGGTGTTTCCCTGGTGTTGTTGCAGTTGCTCAATGTGGCTGAGCAACGTTTCGTGGAGTTGCGGATTATGTTGTTTAATTTCCGACGCGAGAATGGCTGCCTCGACCTGCATTTCACGTGTGACCACATCCAGCACCTGCATAAAAGAAGGTACGCCCTGGGTTAATGCCATATCAATACGCGTTGTGCTGTTCGGGATGGGTAAACCTGCATCACACACCACCAGCGTATCGGTATGCCCCAGACGGGAGATCACCGTTGAAATTTCAGAGTTGAGTACCGTGCCTTTCTTCATTTTCTTTCCCCACTAGCGAAACGTTTCGCTGAAGATAAGTGTAGTGCGAAGAGTGGACAGAAAACCACCGCGACGTTACGAAAATGTGATCGCCATCGAAACGTTTCGCAAGGATTATCATTCGATGAAATGAAAACTGAGAGGGGCAAAACAAAACGCCCCCTTTCGCGATGAAAGAGGGCGTCGATGAGATTAAATCTCTACCTGAGTACCAAGCTCAATAACCCGGTTCGGTGGGATTTCAAACTGGTCCGGCGCGCGCAGCGCGTTGCGCTGTAGCAGCAGATACAGCTTGCCGCGCAGACGCAGGTACCATGGCCGCTTGCCAACAATCAACGACTCATGCGACATAAAGAAAGAGGTTTCCATCATTCGACAGCTTAAACCTTCCAGACCGCAGCGATGGAACACTTCCTCAACGTTCGGCGTTTCACGCCAACCGTAGCTAGCCACCACGCGCCAGAAGGTGGGCGATAACTGCTCAATCTGCACCCTACGCACGTTGTGAACATAGGGCGCATCTTCCGTGCGCAGCGTCAGCAGAATAACGCGCTCATGCAGCACCTTGTTATGCTTGAGGTTATGCAGAAGCGCAAACGGGATGACGTTCAGTGCGCGGGACATATACACCGCCGTTCCCGGCACGCGTACCGGTGGCGATTTCTCCAGAGAAGCAATCATCGCCTCCAGAGAGTTACCGTGCTCATGCATGCGACGCAGCAGACGGAAGCGTTCGCTTTTCCAGGTGGTCATGATGGTGAACATCACCAGACCCAGCGTCAGAGGCAGCCAACCGCCGGAAATAAGCTTATCGAGGTTCGCGGAGAACAGCGGAACATCGACGCACAAGAACGCCACCAGGATCAGGAAGACGAAGTATTTATTCCAGTGCCAGTTTTTGCGCGCCACGGTGGTCGACAGAATTGAAGTCAGTACCATCGTCCCCGTTACCGCAATCCCATACGCTGCGGCAAGGTTACTGGAGTGTTCAAAGCTCACTATCACGATAACTACCGCAAAATAGAGCATCCAGTTAACGAAAGGAATGTAAATCTGGCCCGATTCCATTTCCGAGGTATGGATGATACGCATCGGCGATAAATACCCCAGACGTACGGCCTGACGCGTCAGCGAGAAGACACCGGAGATAACCGCCTGAGAGGCGATGACCGTTGCCAGCGCGGCGAGGATCAACAATGGAATTAATGCCCAGTCCGGCGCCAGCAGGAAAAACGGGTTTTTGATCGCTTCAGGATGCTTTAACAGCAACGCGCCCTGCCCAAAATAGTTCAGCACCAGTGAAGGCAATACAACTGAGAACCATGCCAGACGAATCGGCAATTTACCGAAGTGGCCCATATCCGCATACAGCGCTTCAACACCGGTAATCGACAGCACCACCGCACCCAGCGCGATAAAGGACAGCGTTTTGAATTCGAGGAAGAAATGCACCGCCCAATACGGATTGAGCGCCTGCAGCACTTCCGGATTGCCAATAATACTGCGCACGCCTAATACCGCGAGCGTCAGGAACCATAGCAGCATAATCGGCGCAAACAGCTTACCGACCATGCCGGTACCGTGTTTTTGAATCAAAAACAGCAGGGTCAGCACAATTATTGAGAGCGGAACAATCCAGGTATCCAGTTGCGGGGCAACTATCTCCAGACCTTCAATTGCAGACATCACCGAAATGGCTGGCGTAATCACCACTTCACCATAGAAGAAGCTGCCGCCTATCAATCCCATAATGACCAGCATGGAGGTTGTTCGCGCCGAGGTATTACGCCCGGCCAATGACATCAGCGTCAGGATCCCGCCTTCTCCGGCGTTATCTGCGCGCATGACAAACGTCAGGTATTTAATGGAGACAACAAAGATCAGCAGCCAGAAAATCAGCGAGAGAAAACCAAATACGGCATCACGTTCAACGCCAAAACCAAACTGGCCGGACAAACATTCACGAAGCGTATAAAGTGGGCTGGTACCAATATCACCGTAGACAACCCCAATGGCCGCAAGGGTAATCGCAGACAATGATTGTTTATTATCAGTGCTCATAGACTCGTCTTTCGTTTATACACATCATCTTTCAAGTCACTCCGTGTGGGCTGCATTCGTTATTCCCCCCATCCCAGAAGAAAACTCCATTGCCGCCTTGGTGCAGCTTGATTGATTTGGTGTATATATAAGAAATGTGTGCGTCGTCCCTTGGCCCACAAAAAGGCGCACAGTATGCACGATTAATCACAAAATCGTACCCCTAAATGAGACCAGATTAATCTGGCTCAAAGAAAAATAAGCGCACCTTCAGTCTATTACTGCAATGGTGTGAAGCATCTATACTCGCAGTTTATGCAGTACATTTGGCGAAAGGACGCCACTTCATTATGGCTCACCCACATTTATTAGCGGAAAGAATTTCCCGTCTGAGCAATGCGCTGGAAAAGGGACTTTATGAACGTAGCCACGCCATTCGTCTGTGTCTGCTGGCAGCACTCAGCGGCGAGAGCGTTTTCTTATTAGGTCCCCCGGGGATCGCAAAAAGCTTAATTGCCCGCCGACTGAAGTTTGCCTTCCAAAACGCACGCGCTTTTGAATACCTGATGACGCGCTTCTCTACGCCCGAAGAGGTGTTTGGTCCGCTGTCCATTCAGGCGTTAAAAGACGAAGGTCGCTATGAACGCTTAACGGCGGGCTATCTTCCTGAAGCTGAAATCGTTTTTCTCGATGAAATCTGGAAAGCAGGCCCGGCAATTCTTAACACCCTGTTGACCGCCATTAACGAACGTCACTTCCGTAACGGCGCGTATGAAGAAAAAATTCCGATGCGTCTGCTGGTGGCGGCTTCCAACGAACTGCCTGAAGCCGACAGCAGCCTGGAAGCGCTGTACGACCGTATGCTGATTCGTCTGTGGCTGGATAAAGTTCAGGACAAGGCCAATTTCCGCTCCATGCTGTTAAGTCAGCAGGATGAAAGCGACAATCCGGTCCCGGCATCATTGCAGGTGACGGATGAAGAGTATCACCAGTGGCAAAAAGACATTGGTGCGATCAAGCTTCCCGATCGCGTGTTTGAGCTCATTTTCACGCTGCGCCAACAGTTGGACGTGTTACCGAATGCTCCTTATGTGTCCGATCGTCGCTGGAAAAAAGCGATCCGCTTACTCCAGGCCAGTGCTTTCTTTAGCGGACGCGATGCGGTAGTACCTATCGACCTGATCCTGCTGAAAGATTGCCTGTGGTACGACGCACAAAGCCTGAATCTGATGCAACAACAGCTTGAAATATTGATGACCGGACACGCCTGGCAACAGCAAGCCATGCTGACGCGCCTGGGCAGCATTGTGCAGCGTCGCATTCAGCTCCAGCAGCAGCAAAGCGACAAAACGGCGTTCACGGTGATCCGCCAGGGCGGAATGTTCAGCCGTCGTCCTCATTATGATTTACCGCCAGAAGCCTCGTCTTCTGTCGTGACATTACTGCTGCAAAAGCCTTTAAAACTGCATGATATGGAGGTTATCCATATAGCTTTCGAACGTGGCGCGCTGGAACTGTGGCTAACAAAAGGCGGGGAGATCCGCGGAAAACTAAACGGGATCGGCTTTGCCCAAACGCTGAATATGGAAGTCGATAGCGCACAGCATCTGGTTGTACGCGATGTCAGTTTACAAGGTTCTCGCCTGGCGCTGCCGGGTGCTTCGCAAGAGAGTATGCCCGCAGAGATAAAACAGGAGCTTGAAGCGCTCGATAATGAGTGGCATCAGCAGCACAGCGCATTCAGCGAACAGCAAAAATGCCTGTTTATTCATAGCGACTGGTTAGGCCGCATTGAGGCCAGCCTGCAGGATGTCGGGGCGCAAATCCGCCAGGCGCAACAATGCTGACCCTTGATACGCTCAACATCATGCTGGCAGTCAGCGAAGAGGCGATGATCGAAGAGATGATCGTCGCCCTGCTGGCTTCCCCAAAGATGGTGGTATTTTTTAAAAAATTTCCTCGCCTTAAAAAAGCGATCACTGACGACATTCCCCGCTGGCGTGAATCATTGCGTAGCCGCCTCAAAGATACCCATGTACCGCCGGAGCTGATGGAGGAGGTTATGTGCTATCAACAAAGCCAGCTCCTCTCTCATGCGCAGTTTATCGTTCAGCTACCGCAAATATTATCCCTATTGCACCGCCTCCATTCGCCTTGGGCCGGGCAAGCGCAGCAACTGGTCAATGACAACAGCACCTTTACGCCCGCCCTACATACGCTTTTTCTCCAGCGCTGGCGCCTGAGCCTGGTAGTGCAAACCACAACGCTGAATCAGCAACTGCTGGAAGAAGAGCGCGAGCATTTGCTCAGTGAAGTACAAGAACGGATGACCCTCAGCGGGCAACTGGAACCTGTACTGGCAGAAAATGACAACGCAGCAGGCCGGTTGTGGGATATGAGCGCGGGCCAAATCAAGCGCGGTGATTATCAGTTGATGGTGAAATACGGCGAATTTCTGACGCAACAACCCGAACTCCAGCGCCTGGCCGAGCAGTTAGGTCGTTCCAGAGAGGCGAAATCCGTGCCGCGTAAAGATGCGCCAATGGAAACCTTCCGTACCCTGGTGCGCGAACCTGCAACCGTCCCGGAGCAGGTGGATGGCATCCAGCAAAGTGACGATATCCTGCGCCTGCTACCGCCAGAGCTGGCCACGCTGGGCATTACCGAACTGGAATACGAGTTCTACCGACGGCTGGTGGAAAAGCAACTGCTCACCTACCGCCTGCACGGCGAAGCATGGCGTGAGAAAGTAACGGAACGTCCGGTGGTGCATCAGGATTTTGACGAGCAGCCGCGCGGGCCTTTTATCGTCTGCGTTGATACCTCGGGATCGATGGGCGGGTTTAATGAGCAGTGTGCGAAAGCCTTTTGCCTGGCGCTAATGCGCGTCGCCCTTGCCGATAACCGGCGCTGTTTCATTATGCTGTTTTCAACAGAAGTGGTGCGCTATGAGCTTTCCGGTCCGGAGGGCATCGAACAGGCGATCCGCTTTTTAAGTCAGCGCTTTCGTGGTGGCACTGATATTGCCAGCTGTTTTCGCGCCATAATTGAGCGCATGCAGGGTCGGGAATGGTTTGATGCCGATGCGGTGGTGATCTCAGATTTTATCGCTCAGCGATTGCCCGATGAGGTCGTCAATAAAGTGGGTGAATTACAGCGGGTGCACCAGCACCGTTTTCACGCGGTGGCGATGTCAGCACATGGCAAACCCGGCATCATGCGCATTTTCGATCATATCTGGCGCTTTGATACCGGGATGCGAAGCCGCCTGCTCAGACGCTGGCGGCGTTAATTGTTACAGCAGAGAAGCGACGCTTTCACGTACCTGGGCCGGCCATACGCCACACTGAACCTGACCAATGTGCGGTAATTGCAGCAACAGCATGGTCAGACGCGACTGCCCAATGCCGCCACCAATTGTCTGCGGCATTTCACCGCGCAGCAGCGCCTGGTGCCACTCCAGACTCAGGCGATCTTCATCACCGGTCAGAGACAGCTGGTGTTTCAGGGCGTCAGCATCCACACGGATCCCCATAGAAGACAGCTCAAACGCATCTTCCAGAACCGGGTTCCAGACCAGAATATCACCGTTCAGACCGGCATGACCCAGCTCGGACGCTGAACTCCAGTCATCATAATCGGGCGCACGTACGTCATGACGGTGACCGTCACTGAGCTTACCGCCGATCCCCACCAGGAATACCGCACCCAGCTCTTTAGCGATCGCACGTTCACGACCTTTTGCATCAAGATCCGGATAACGAGATAACAGCTCCTGGCTATGAACAAAGTGGATCTGCTCCGGCAGGAACGGTGCCAGACCAAACTCTTTGCTAACCGCAGCTTCGGTGGCCTTAATTCCCGCCCAGATAGCCTCTACCGTGCTTTTCAGAGTGGAGAATTGACGCTCACCGTCGCCCATCACGCGCTCCCAGTCCCACTGATCAACATACACTGAGTGCAGTGGGGAGAGGCGATCTTCATCGGGACGCAGGGCTTTCATGTGCGTGTACAGCCCCTCGCCTGCGCTAAAGTCGTGTTGTCCTAACGTTTGACGCTTCCACTTCGCCAGTGAATGAACCACTTCGAATTGAGCGTCTGGCAATGCTTTAACCTTCACCTGCACCGCTTTCTCACAGCCCGACAAATTATCCTGCGTGCCATCTCCAACGCGGCTGAGGATCGGCGCCTGAACTTCGATCAGGCCTAAACGCTCTTCCAGCTGGCGAGAAAAATGAGATTTTACGAAGCTAATTTGACGTTGTTTGGCAATGTAAGCGGTTTTCATTATGTGTACTCCTGTGTCCTGTTGCCTATGATTAAGCAACAGAATGGAGGTAATATTCAATAATCAACAAACAAAAAGCCGACTTCGATTTTGATTCGTTAAAAGTTACGTCTAAAATAGAGGGAATCATTAATCTACATAAGAAAAACCTATGGAAAATTATCAGATCGACAATCTGGACCGCGGCATTCTTGACGCCTTAATGGAAAATGCTCGTACCGCCTACGCAGAATTAGCCAAACAGTTCGGCGTCAGCCCAGGAACAATTCACGTTCGCGTAGAAAAGATGAAGCAGGCGGGGATTATTACCGGCGCGCGGATTGATGTTAGTCCCAAACAATTGGGTTATGACGTCGGCTGCTTTATCGGCATCATCCTGAAAAGTGCGAAAGACTATCCGTCAGCGCTGGCCAGACTGGAAAGCCTCGATGAAGTGACCGAAGCGTATTACACCACCGGGCACTACAGCATCTTTATTAAGGTGATGTGCAAGTCGATCGACGCATTGCAGCAGGTACTTATCAACAAGATCCAAACAATTGACGAAATTCAGTCCACGGAAACGCTGATCGTCCTGCAAAACCCGATCATGCGTACCATCAAGCCGTGATCGCTTTTTTTAATACCCTGGTTTTCCACAGGTAGATCCCAGCTCGCTCACAGCGTACAATACGCCCTCTTTATAAAGGTGGGCGATCATGGCAGACATCACTCTTATCAGCGGTAGTACGCTTGGCAGTGCGGAATATGTAGCAGAGCATCTGGCTGAAAAGCTGGACGACGCCGGTTTTTCCAGCGAAATACTGCATGGGCCAATGCTTGAAGAGGTTCCGACTGACGGGATCTGGCTGATTATCAGCTCCACGCACGGTGCGGGAGATATTCCTGACAACCTGCAGCCTTTATATGATGCGTTACGCGAGCAAAAGCCGGACCTGTCACAAGTGCGCTTTGGTGCAATCGGGATCGGCAGTCGTGAATATGACACCTTTTGCGGCGCAATCGACAAGCTGGAAGCCGAATTGAAGGCCTGTGGGGCAAAACAGATCGGCGAAACACTCAGGATCAACGTGCTGGAACATGAAATTCCGGAAGATCCGGCTGAAATTTGGCTGGGATCGTGGCATCCGTTGCTCAGAGATTTGTAAAGATCGTACTTTTTTATGTGGATAACTCTGGTTAAAAGCTTGGATCAACCGGTAGTTATCCCAAGAACAACCGTTGTTCAGTTTTTGAGTTGTGTATAACCCTTCATTCTGATCCCAGCTTATACGGACCAGGATCACCGATCATTCACAGCTAATGATCCTCAGCAACCTGTTGATCTTACTTAAAGGATCGTCCTTATCCACAGAAAGGTGCGATCCTAATAAGAGATCACAATAAAACAGATCTCTAAATAAAAAGATCTTCTTTTTAATACCCAGGATCCCAGGTCTTTCTCGATCGACTAAAGTTGAGTAGAATCCACGGCCCGGGCTTCAATCCATTTTCACACCGCGTTATGCGAGGCAATCACCATGTTTTATCAGGATCCTTTTGACGTCATCATCATTGGCGGGGGTCATGCAGGCACCGAGGCCGCAATGGCCGCGGCGCGAATGGGTCAACAGACTCTGCTTTTGACACACAATATCGACACTCTGGGGCAAATGAGCTGCAACCCGGCGATCGGCGGTATTGGGAAGGGACACCTGGTAAAAGAAGTGGATGCGCTTGGTGGATTGATGGCAAAAGCGATCGACCATGCCGGTATTCAGTTTAGGATACTAAACGCAAGCAAAGGGCCAGCTGTTCGCGCTACCCGAGCTCAGGCCGATCGTGTGCTCTATCGCCAGGCGGTACGCACTGCGCTGGAGAATCAACCTAACCTGATGATCTTCCAGCAGGCGGTTGAAGATCTGATTGTTGAAAACGATCGCGTTGTGGGAGCAGTAACCCAAATGGGACTGAAGTTCCGTGCCAAAGCGGTCGTATTAACCGTGGGGACTTTCCTCGACGGCAAAATTCATATTGGTCTGGATAACTACAGCGGTGGCCGCGCTGGCGATCCGCCGTCCATCCCGCTGTCACGCCGTCTGCGTGAACTGCCGCTGCGCGTCAGCCGCCTGAAAACCGGTACACCGCCGCGTATCGATGCGCGCACGATTGATTTCAGCGTGCTCGGCCAGCAAAACAGCGATAACCCGATGCCGGTCTTCTCATTCCTGGGCGATGCTTCTCAACATCCGCGCCAGATGCCGTGTTACATCACGCATACCAATGAGAAAACCCATGACGTGATCCGCAATAACCTCGATCGTAGCCCAATGTACGCTGGCGTGATCGAAGGTATTGGCCCACGCTACTGCCCGTCGATCGAAGACAAAGTAATGCGCTTTGCCGATCGTAACCAGCATCAGATCTTCCTCGAACCGGAAGGACTGACCTCTAACGAAATTTACCCGAATGGCATCTCCACCAGCCTGCCGTTCGATGTGCAGATGCAAATTGTCCGCTCCATGCAGGGGATGGAAAATGCCAGAATCGTCCGCCCAGGCTACGCGATTGAGTATGATTTCTTCGATCCGCGTGACCTGAAACCTACTCTGGAAAGCAAATTCATCCAGGGTCTGTTCTTTGCGGGCCAGATTAACGGTACAACCGGTTATGAAGAAGCCGCCGCACAAGGCATGTTGGCAGGTCTGAACGCCGCACGCTTGTCTGCCGAAAAAGAGGGTTGGGCACCGCGTCGCGATCAGGCTTATCTTGGCGTGCTGGTGGACGACCTGTGTACGCTGGGTACCAAAGAACCGTACCGTATGTTCACATCTCGCGCTGAATACCGTTTGATGCTGCGTGAAGATAACGCCGACCTGCGTCTGACCGAAATTGGTCGTGAACTGGGTCTGGTGGACGATGAGCGCTGGGCTCGCTTCAACGAGAAACTGGAGCGTATCGAACAGGAACGCCAACGTCTTAAATCAACCTGGGTGAATCCGTTAGCGGAGTCCGCAGCAGAAGTGAATGCTCACCTGGCTACACCTCTGTCACGTGAAGCGAGCGGTGAAGATCTGCTGCGTCGCCCGGATATGACCTATGCTCAGTTGACCTCTTTATCTGCGTTCGCACCCGCGCTTGATGATGCTCAGGCCGCAGAGCAGGTTGAGATTCAGGTGAAATACGAAGGGTATATTGCCCGTCAGCTGGAAGAAATTGAAAGACAACAGCGCAATGAAAACACCCTGTTGCCTGCAACGCTGGATTATCGTCAGGTCTCTGGCTTGTCGAATGAAGTTATCGCTAAGCTGAACGATCACAAACCCGTCTCGATCGGTCAGGCATCGCGTATTTCCGGCATAACGCCTGCCGCCATCTCCATTCTGCTGGTATGGCTGAAAAAACAAGGTATGCTGCGCCGCAGCGCTTGATAACACTATTTTGGCGGGGGCGCTTCGCTTGCCCGCCGTACAAATTTGTAGGCCCGATAAGCGAAAGCGCATCGGGCATTTGATTATTAACAGGTAACGACCGTGCTCAACAAACTCTCTCGTCTGCTGGCTGATGCCGGTATTTCTCTTACCGATCACCAGAAAAATCAGCTGATTGCGTATGTCGATATGCTGCACAAATGGAACAAAGCGTACAACCTGACGTCGGTGCGGGATCCCAACGAAATGCTGGTACGCCATATTCTGGACAGCATTGTCGTTGCACCGTATCTGAAGGGTGAGCGTTTTATCGATGTAGGTACGGGACCGGGCCTGCCGGGAATTCCGCTCTCTATCGTGCGCCCTGAAGCGCATTTCACACTGCTCGATAGCCTGGGAAAACGTGTTCGTTTCTTGCGTCAGGTGCAGCATGAGCTTGCGCTTACTAACATCACTCCAGTGCAAAGCCGTGTTGAAGAATTTCCTTCAGAACCGCCGTTTGATGGGGTGATTAGCCGTGCTTTCGCTTCACTCAATGATATGGTGAGCTGGTGTCATCATTTGCCGGGCCAGAATGGGCGTTTTTATGCGCTAAAAGGGCAGTTGCCTGCAGATGAAATTGATTCGCTGCCAGCAGAATTCAGCGTTGAGTCCGTCGAAAAATTACGCGTTCCGCAGTTGGATGGTGAACGTCATTTGGTGGTTATTAAGCCAAACAAAATTTAATTTTTATCAAAAAAAATAGAGAAAAAACGGCTTTTCAGGTGTTAAAAGTCATAGGTAATAGTGTGGTTAAATGTCGTTACATTTCACTAGTGCCTTACGGTTTTGCATCATAACTATAACGTACCGTTTTTTGTTAAAAGCGAAACAAGTCAGCTGTGAAAATATCAGTCTGCTAAAAATAGAACGTAAGAATCACCGTTCGTGTTAATTTTTTATTATAAATGTCAATGAGCGGTTTTTTTGTTGTTAGGCGTTGTTTTTGAAATAGTGGCTATTTTTACGCTTAAATATCAAAAAGATGAAAAGGCATCAATTGCCACGTAAATAAATTATGCGAAGGTGAATATGTTCAATATGTGATCTGGTGCACGCTTTGACGCCAGTGTTTTCGCGGCATTTGCAGTTTTGCATGATCGTTCACAGTTTGCCTAAAAGTAATAAATGTGGGGCAGCGAAAAATATTTAAACATTTATTCACTTTTTAGCTACTTATTGTTTGAAATCACGAAGGCGCACCGTATAATTTGTCCGCTTTTTGATGCTTGACTCTAAGCCATAAAGAACGTTTTATACGACACGCGGCATACCTCGAAGGGAGCAGGAGTAAAAACGTGATGTCTATGTCGCTCTTGAGTCGAAACGTTGCTCGTAAGCTTTTGCTCACACAGCTTCTGGTTGTAATAGCAAGTGGATTGCTGTTTAGCCTCAAAGACCCTTTCTGGGGCATCTCCGCGTTGTGTGGAGGATTGGCAGTGTTACTGCCTAATGTGTTGTTTATGATATTTGCCTGGCGTCACCAGGTACATACACCAGCGAAGGGCCGAGTAGCCTGGTCGTTCGCTTTCGGCGAAGCCTTCAAGGTATTAGCGATGCTGGTGTTGTTGGTGGTGGCGTTGGCTGTTTTGAAAGCGGTATTCATGCCGCTGATCGTTACGTGGGTTTTGGTGCTGGTGGTTCAGATACTGGCGCCGGCTGTAATTAACAACAAAGGGTAAAGGCATCATGGCTTCAGAAAATATGACGCCGCAGGATTACATAGGACACCATCTGAATAACCTTCAGTTGGACCTACGTACATTCTCGCTGGTGGATCCGCACAACCCCCCAGCCACCTTCTGGACGCTCAATATTGACTCCATTTTCTTCTCGGTGGTTCTGGGTCTGTTGTTCCTGCTTATGTTCCGTAGCGTAGCCAAAAAGGCGACCAGCGGCGTACCAGGTAAATTTCAGACCGCGATTGAGCTGGTAATCGGCTTTGTGCATGGTAGCGTGAAAGACATGTACCATGGCAAAAGCAAGCTGATTGCTCCGCTGGCCTTGACGATTTTCGTCTGGGTATTCCTGATGAACTTGATGGATTTGCTGCCTATCGACCTGCTGCCGTACATCGGTGAGCATATCTTTGGCCTACCGGCTCTGCGTGTGGTTCCGTCTGCTGACGTGAACATCACCCTGTCGATGGCGCTGGGCGTATTTATCCTCATTCTGTTCTACAGCATCAAAATGAAAGGCATCGGTGGCTTCGCGAAAGAGTTGACGCTGCAGCCGTTCAATCACTGGGCGTTCATCCCTGTCAACTTAATCCTTGAAGGGGTAAGCCTGCTGTCCAAACCAATCTCTCTTGGTCTGCGACTGTTCGGCAACATGTATGCCGGTGAGCTGATTTTCATTCTGATTGCTGGTCTGTTGCCGTGGTGGTCACAGTGGATCCTGAATGTGCCTTGGGCCATTTTCCACATACTGATTATCACGCTGCAAGCCTTCATATTTATGGTTCTGACGATTGTCTATCTGTCGATGGCATCTGAAGAGCATTAATTTACCAACACTACTACGTTTTAACTGAAACAAACTGGAGACTGTCATGGAAAACCTGAATATGGATCTGCTGTACATTGCTGCCGCTGTGATGATGGGTCTGGCGGCAATCGGTGCTGCGATCGGTATCGGCATCCTCGGGGGTAAATTCCTGGAAGGCGCAGCGCGTCAACCGGATCTGATTCCTCTGCTGCGTACTCAGTTCTTTATCGTTATGGGTCTGGTGGATGCAATCCCAATGATCGCTGTAGGTCTGGGTCTGTACGTGATGTTTGCTGTCGCGTAGTAAGCGTTGCTTGAATTAAGAGCAATATCAGAACGTTAACTAGATAGAGGCATTGTGCTGTGAATCTTAACGCAACAATCCTCGGCCAGGCCATCGCGTTTGTCCTGTTCGTTCTGTTCTGCATGAAGTACGTATGGCCGCCATTAATGGCTGCCATCGAAAAACGTCAAAAAGAAATTGCTGACGGCCTTGCTTCTGCAGAACGAGCACATAAGGATCTTGACCTTGCAAAGGCCAGCGCGACCGACCAGCTGAAAAAAGCGAAGGCGGAAGCTCAGGTAATCATCGAGCAGGCGAACAAACGCCGTGCTCAGATCCTGGACGAAGCTAAAACTGAAGCAGAGCAGGAACGTACTAAAATCGTGGCACAGGCGCAGGCGGAAATTGACGCCGAGCGTAAACGTGCTCGCGAAGAGCTGCGTAAGCAAGTTGCTATCCTGGCTGTTGCTGGCGCCGAGAAGATCATCGAACGTTCCGTGGATGAAGCTGCTAATAGCGACATCGTGGACAAACTTGTCGCTGAACTGTAAGGAGGGAGGGGCTGATGTCTGAATTTATTACGGTAGCTCGCCCCTACGCCAAAGCAGCTTTTGACTTTGCCGTTGAGCACCAAAGCATTGACCGTTGGCAGGATATGTTGACGTTCGCCGCTGAGGTGACAAAAAACGAACAAATGGCAGAGCTTCTCTCTGGCGCGCTGGCGCCGGAAACGCTCGCTGAGTCGTTTATCGCCGTGTGCGGTGAGCAGCTGGACGAAAGCGGCCAAAACCTGATTAGGGTTATGGCTGAAAATAACCGTCTGAATGCGCTCCCGGATGTTCTTGAGCAGTTTATTCACCTGCGTGCAGCCAGTGAGGCTATCTC
Organism: Citrobacter portucalensis; assembly: GCF_002042885.1. Lineage (GTDB taxonomy): Bacteria > Pseudomonadota > Gammaproteobacteria > Enterobacterales > Enterobacteriaceae > Citrobacter > Citrobacter portucalensis. The sequence goes on along the minus strand of NZ_MVFY01000003.1, from coordinate 405,283 downwards.
TGAGGTAGAAGTCACTTCTGCCAATGCACTGAGTGATGAACAGCTTACGAAGATTAGTGCTGCGATGGAAAAACGTCTGTCACGCAAAGTTAAGCTGAATTGCAAAATCGATAAGTCTGTAATGGCAGGCGTAATCATCCGAGCGGGTGATATGGTCATTGATGGCAGCGTACGCGGCCGTCTTGAGCGCCTTGCAGACGTCTTGCAGTCTTAAGGGGACTGGAGCATGCAACTGAATTCCACCGAAATCAGCGAACTGATCAAGCAGCGCATTGCTCAGTTCAGTGTTGTGAGCGAAGCTCATAACGAAGGTACTATTGTTTCTGTAAGTGACGGTGTTATCCGCATTCACGGCCTGGCCGATTGTATGCAGGGTGAGATGATTTCCCTGCCGGGTAACCGTTACGCTATCGCACTGAACCTGGAGCGCGACTCCGTAGGTGCAGTTGTGATGGGTCCATACGCTGACCTCGCCGAAGGCATGAAGGTTAAGTGTACGGGTCGTATTCTGGAAGTTCCGGTTGGCCGTGGCCTGCTGGGTCGTGTGGTGAACACTCTGGGTTCCCCGATTGACGGTAAAGGTCCGGTTGATAACGATGGCTTCTCGCCAATCGAAGTTATCGCACCAGGCGTAATCGAACGTCAGTCCGTCGACCAGCCAGTACAGACCGGTTATAAATCTGTTGATGCCATGATCCCAATCGGTCGTGGCCAGCGTGAGCTGATCATCGGTGACCGTCAGACAGGTAAAACTGCGATGGCAATCGATGCCATCATCAACCAGCGTGATTCCGGCATCAAATGTGTGTACGTGGCTATCGGCCAGAAAGCGTCCACCATTTCCAACGTGGTTCGTAAACTGGAAGAACACGGCGCACTGTCCAACACCATCGTTGTTGTGGCGACCGCGTCTGAATCTGCTGCACTGCAATACCTGGCACCATATGCCGGTTGCGCAATGGGCGAATACTTCCGTGACCGCGGTGAAGATGCACTGATCGTTTACGATGACCTGTCTAAACAGGCCGTTGCTTACCGTCAGGTTTCCCTGCTGCTGCGTCGTCCGCCAGGACGTGAAGCATTCCCGGGCGACGTATTTTACCTCCACTCCCGTCTGCTGGAACGCGCATCCCGCGTAAACGCGGAATACGTTGAGAAGTTCACCAATGGTGAAGTTAAAGGTAAAACCGGCTCCCTGACCGCTCTGCCGATTATCGAAACCCAGGCGGGTGACGTTTCTGCGTTCGTTCCGACCAACGTAATTTCTATTACCGATGGTCAGATCTTCCTGGAAACTAACCTGTTTAACTCCGGTATTCGTCCGGCAGTTAACCCGGGTATCTCCGTATCTCGTGTTGGTGGTGCAGCGCAGACCAAGATCATCAAGAAACTGTCCGGTGGTATTCGTACCGCTCTGGCACAGTATCGTGAACTGGCAGCGTTTTCTCAGTTCGCTTCCGACCTGGATGAAGCTACTCGTAAGCAGCTGAGCCATGGTCAGAAAGTAACTGAACTGCTGAAGCAGAAACAGTATGCGCCAATGTCTGTTGCACAGCAGGGTGTGGTGCTGTTTGCGGCTGAACGCGGTTACCTCGAAGATGTGGAACTGGCGAAAATCGGTAGCTTCGAAGCCGCTCTGCTGGCTTACGTTGACCGTGACCACGCTCCGCTGATGCAAGAGATCAACCAGTCCGGTGGCTATAACGATGAAATCGAAGGCAAGCTGAAAGCTATCCTCGATTCCTTCAAGGCAACCCAGTCCTGGTAACGTCTGGCGGTCTGCTTTAGGGCGGACCGCAAGGCATTGAGGAGAAGCTCATGGCCGGCGCAAAAGAGATACGTAGTAAGATCGCAAGCGTCCAGAACACGCAGAAGATCACTAAAGCGATGGAGATGGTCGCCGCTTCCAAAATGCGTAAATCGCAGGATCGCATGGCGGCCAGCCGTCCTTATGCAGAGACCATGCGCAAAGTGATTGGTCACCTTGCGAATGGTAATCTGGAATATAAGCACCCTTACCTGGAAGAACGCGACGTTAAACGCGTGGGCTACCTGGTGGTGTCGACCGACCGTGGTCTGTGCGGTGGCTTGAACATTAACCTGTTCAAAAAGCTGCTGGCGGATATGAAAACATGGTCCGATAAAGGCGTTCAGTGCGATATCGCAATGATTGGCTCTAAGGGCGTGTCTTTCTTTAACTCCGTTGGCGGAAACGTGATCGCTCAGGTAACCGGCATGGGGGATAACCCTTCCCTGTCCGAACTGATCGGTCCGGTTAAAGTGATGCTGCAGGCCTACGATGAAGGTCGTCTGGACAAACTGTACGTTGTCAGCAACAAATTTATTAACACCATGTCTCAGACGCCAACCATCACTCAACTGCTGCCTCTGCCGGCATCAGATGATGATGAATTGAAGCGTAAATCCTGGGATTACCTGTATGAGCCAGACCCGAAAGCGCTGCTGGATACCTTGCTGCGTCGTTATGTCGAGTCTCAGGTTTATCAGGGCGTGGTAGAAAACCTGGCCAGCGAGCAGGCCGCACGTATGGTGGCGATGAAAGCCGCGACCGACAATGGCGGCAGCCTGATTAAAGAGCTGCAGTTGGTATACAACAAAGCTCGTCAGGCCAGCATTACTCAGGAACTCACCGAAATCGTCGGTGGTGCATCCGCGGTATAACCAGGTTAATTCGTAGAGGATTCAAGATGGCTACTGGAAAAATTGTCCAGGTAATCGGCGCCGTGGTTGACGTCGAATTCCCTCAGGATGCCGTACCGCGCGTGTACGATGCTCTTGAGGTTATGAATGGTAAAGAGAGCCTGGTGCTGGAAGTTCAGCAGCAGCTCGGCGGCGGTATCGTACGTACCATCGCCATGGGTTCTTCCGACGGTCTGCGTCGTGGTCTGGAAGTTAAAGACCTCGAACACCCGATCGAAGTCCCGGTAGGTAAAGCAACCCTGGGTCGTATCATGAACGTCCTGGGTCACCCGATCGACATGAAAGGCGATATCGGTGAAGAAGAGCGTTGGGCTATCCACCGCGCAGCACCTTCCTACGAAGAGCTGTCCAGCTCTCAGGAACTGCTGGAAACCGGCATCAAAGTTATCGACCTGATGTGTCCGTTCGCTAAGGGCGGTAAAGTCGGTCTGTTCGGTGGTGCGGGTGTAGGTAAAACCGTAAACATGATGGAGCTGATCCGTAACATCGCGATCGAACACTCCGGTTACTCCGTGTTTGCGGGCGTAGGTGAACGTACTCGTGAGGGTAACGACTTCTACCACGAAATGACCGACTCCAACGTACTGGACAAAGTGTCCCTGGTATATGGCCAGATGAACGAGCCGCCGGGAAACCGTCTGCGCGTTGCACTGACCGGTCTGACCATGGCTGAGAAGTTCCGTGACGAAGGTCGTGACGTTCTGCTGTTCGTTGATAACATCTACCGTTACACCCTGGCCGGTACAGAAGTATCTGCACTGCTGGGTCGTATGCCATCAGCGGTAGGCTACCAGCCGACCCTGGCGGAAGAGATGGGTGTTCTTCAGGAACGTATCACCTCTACCAAAACCGGTTCTATCACCTCCGTTCAGGCGGTATACGTACCTGCGGATGACTTGACTGACCCGTCCCCAGCAACCACCTTTGCTCACTTAGATGCAACCGTGGTACTGAGCCGTCAGATCGCTTCTCTGGGTATCTACCCGGCAGTTGACCCGCTGGACTCCACCAGCCGTCAGTTGGATCCGCTGGTTGTTGGTCAGGAACACTACGACACCGCGCGTGGCGTACAGTCCCTGCTGCAGCGTTATCAGGAACTGAAAGACATCATCGCCATCCTGGGTATGGATGAACTGTCTGAAGAAGATAAACTGGTGGTAGCACGTGCGCGTAAGATCCAGCGCTTCCTGTCCCAGCCGTTCTTCGTTGCGGAAGTATTCACCGGTTCTCCGGGTAAATACGTTTCCCTGAAAGACACCATCCGTGGCTTTAAAGGCATCATGGAAGGCGAATACGACCACCTGCCAGAGCAGGCGTTCTACATGGTTGGTTCTATCGACGAAGCCGTGGAAAAAGCCAAAAAACTTTAACGCCTTAATCGGAGGGTGATATGGCAATGACTTACCACCTGGACGTCGTCAGCGCAGAGCAACAAATGTTCTCTGGTCTGGTCGAGAAAATCCAGGTAACGGGTAGTGAAGGTGAACTGGGTATTTTCCCGGGTCACGCACCGCTGCTCACCGCCATTAAGCCTGGTATGATCCGCATCGTTAAACAGTTCGGTCATGAAGAGTTTATCTATCTGTCCGGCGGCATTCTTGAAGTGCAGCCTGGCAGCGTGACCGTACTGGCTGATACCGCGATTCGCGGACAGGATCTCGATGAAGCGAGAGCCCTGGAAGCGAAGCGTAAGGCTGAAGAGCACATTAAGAGCTCTCATGGTGACGTGGATTACGCTCAGGCATCTGCGGAACTGGCCAAAGCGATCGCGAAACTGCGCGTTATCGAGTTGACCAAAAAAGCGATGTAACACCGGCTTGAAAAGCACAAAGGCCAGTCTGGTTTCCAGGCTGGCTTTTTTAATGGCTTGGTTACAGGAAATATGTAAATAAAAAGCAGTTTTATTATTTCGTGATTTAGATCATAAAAATATTGATTGGTTAAAAAATGAGGCGTAGACTCTTTTTTATGTGATGTATGTCACATAATGAACTCAGATAAAAAAAGAGATACCAACATGAAATTGATCAACAAAATCATCGCCCTGTTCAGCAATATGAGTTTTTAGTCTTTCCCCGCCAGCTCTGTGGCGCGAAGCTTAATGCGGTTTATCAGCTAGCGTCATCGTCATTAAATCCCCCCTCCTTCGCTGTATCATTTGTTCTCTATCATTCCTCCCCTCAATTTTCCCAACCCGTTTTTCTGCTTCTCACTGAATCACATAAATAAAATCGTACTATGCTGATGTAATGCTTTATTCATGCGGTAAAAAAATAGCAAAAACATTAACCTAAGGCTTTAATAAGAGCAAACTCCTGGTTTTTGGGAGACAAAAGACGCAGATATAGACGAAAATAGTGAGTTATCAGATGGGGAATCCCCCCTGTTGAACGTTTTATCTTCGGTCCATTTCACGCTGAAAAAAATGTAGTATTTTCAATGTGAAACGGTATAAATTCGTTCTCAAATTACAGTCAGGACGTGTATGTTGAATAATGCTATGAGCGTTGTGATCCTTGCCGCAGGCAAAGGCACGCGTATGTATTCCGATCTTCCTAAAGTGCTGCACACCCTCGCAGGAAAGCCGATGGTTCAGCATGTCATTGATGCAGCTAATGAATTAGGTGCGACTCATGTACACCTTGTCTACGGACACGGTGGCGATCTGCTTAAGCAAACGCTGAAAGATGGCAATCTGAATTGGGTTCTGCAGGCTGAGCAGTTGGGTACCGGCCATGCAATGCAGCAGGCGGCGCCATTCTTTAGTGATGACGAAGACATTTTAATGCTCTATGGAGATGTGCCGCTGATCTCTACCGATACCTTACGTCGCCTGCGTGAAGCCAAACCGCAGGGTGGTATCGGTTTGTTAACGGTAAAACTGGACGACCCATCCGGCTATGGGCGTATTACCCGTGATAACGGCAAAGTTACTGGCATTGTTGAGCATAAAGATGCAACCGACGAGCAGCGTCAAATCCAGGAAATCAACACTGGCATTCTGATTGCCAACGGCGCTGACATGAAGCGTTGGCTGTCTAAACTGACCAACAACAACGTGCAGGGTGAATACTACATCACCGATATCATCGCGATGGCGTATCAGGAAGGACGTGAAATTGCGGCAGTACATCCGGCACGAATCAGTGAAACGGAAGGGGTAAATAACCGCCTTCAGTTATCCCGTCTGGAACGTGTGTATCAGTCCGAGCAGGCAGAAAAACTGCTGCTGGCGGGCGTGATGCTGCGCGATCCTGCACGTTTTGATCTTCGCGGTACGCTGATTCACGGGCGCGATGTTGAAATTGATACTAACGTTATCATTGAAGGTAACGTAACCGTTGGGGATCGCGTCAAGATTGGCGCTGGCTGCATCATCAAAAACAGCGTGATTGGTGAGGGTTGTGAGCTTAGCCCGTACAGTGTGGTGGAAGATGCCCATCTGGAAGCCGCTTGCACCATCGGTCCATTCGCGCGTCTGCGCCCGGGTGCTGAGCTGCAGGAAGGCGCACACGTGGGTAACTTCGTCGAAATGAAAAAAGCGCGTCTGGGTAAAGGCTCTAAAGCTGGTCATTTGACCTATCTGGGCGATGCGGAAATTGGCGATAACGTGAATATCGGCGCGGGTACGATCACCTGCAACTACGATGGTGCCAATAAGTTTAAAACCATTATTGGTGATGATGTGTTTGTGGGTTCTGATACTCAGCTGGTGGCACCTGTCACCGTGGGTAAAGGTGCGACGATTGCCGCAGGAACCACCGTAACGCGTAATGTCGCCGATAACGAATTGGTATTAAGCCGTGTACCTCAGGTCCATAAACAGGGCTGGCAGCGTCCGGTGAAGAAGAAGTAATTTATTTTTGCCGGATGGCGGCTTTGCCTTATCCGGCCTACGTGCGGTGACGTTCTGTAGGCCTGATAAGCGTGAGCGCCATCAGGCAGACAAGAGATGAGGGGATAATATAATCCTCCGCTCAACAAGCAGTACCTATAAAAATAACCCCACTCTCTACAAGGCTCGGGGCGCCCGGAATACGGGTTTTATCCAAAGATTTCGCGTTGTGGTAAGGCGGCAAGCGCGTGAGACCATGGGAGCTTACAATCAGTAAGTGACCATGGCGAAAGCGTGCAGCCAACACAGCCACAGCGTGAAAGATGAAGGATAAATACAGGTTGACCGACAACGACAGGCTAATGCCTAAATTCGGAATCAAAAAATATGTGTGGAATTGTTGGCGCTATCGCGCAGCGTGATGTAGCTGAAATCCTTCTCGAAGGTTTACGTCGTCTGGAATATCGTGGTTATGACTCTGCTGGTCTGGCCGTTGTCGATGCTGAAGGCAACATGACCCGTCTGCGTCGTCTGGGTAAAGTGCAGATGCTGACTGCTGCTGCGGAAGAACATCCGCTGCATGGTGGTACTGGTATTGCTCACACCCGCTGGGCGACACACGGTGAACCTTCAGAAGCGAACGCGCATCCCCATGTTTCTGAACACATTGTTGTGGTGCATAACGGCATCATTGAAAACCATGAACCACTGCGTGAGCTGTTGAAAACGCGTGGCTACACCTTTGTTTCTGAAACCGACACTGAAGTGATTGCTCACCTGGTGCACTGGGAGCTGGAACAGGGTGGTACGTTACGTGAAGCCGTGCTGCGTACTATTCCGCAGCTGCGCGGTGCCTACGGCACGGTGATCATGGATACCCGTAACCCGGAAACCCTGCTGGCGGCCCGTTCTGGCAGCCCGCTGGTGATTGGTCTGGGTATGGGTGAGAACTTTATCGCTTCCGATCAGCTGGCACTGCTGCCGGTAACCCGTCGCTTCATCTTCCTGGAAGAGGGCGACATCGCGGAAGTAACCCGTCGTTCGGTCTCAATTTTCGACAAGTCTGGCGCGGAAGTTAAACGTCAGGATATCGAATCTAATCTGCAATACGATGCGGGCGAAAAAGGTATTTATCGCCACTACATGCAGAAAGAGATTTACGAACAACCGAACGCAATTAAAAACACGCTGACCGGCCGTATCAGCCACGGTGAAGTGGATTTAAGCGAGCTGGGTTCGCATGCCAACGAGCTGCTGTCTCAGGTTGAGCATATCCAGATTATCGCCTGCGGTACGTCGTACAACTCCGGTATGGTGTCCCGCTACTGGTTTGAATCGCTGGCTGGCATTCCTTGTGATGTCGAAATTGCTTCCGAATTCCGCTATCGCAAATCCGCCGTGCGTCGTAACAGCCTGATGATCACCCTTTCCCAGTCTGGTGAAACGGCAGATACCCTGGCGGGTCTGCGCTTATCCAAAGAGTTGGGCTATCTGGGTTCGCTGGCTATTTGTAACGTACCGGGCTCTTCTCTGGTGCGCGAATCCGACCTGGCGATGATGACCAATGCCGGTACCGAAATCGGCGTGGCCTCCACGAAAGCATTTACCACTCAGCTGACCGTTCTGCTGATGCTGGTGGCGAAACTGTCTCGTCTGAAAGGCCTGGATGTGGCTATTGAGCAGGAAATCGTTCACGGTCTGCAGGCGCTGCCGAGCCGTATTGAGCAGATGCTGTCTCAGGACAAACGCATTGCCGCTCTGGCTGAAGGTTTCTCTGATAAACACCATGCGCTGTTCCTGGGCCGTGGCGATCAGTACCCGATTGCGCTGGAAGGCGCGCTGAAGCTGAAAGAGATCTCGTATATTCACGCTGAAGCATATGCCGCAGGCGAACTGAAACACGGTCCGCTGGCGCTGATTGATGCCGATATGCCGGTTATCGTGGTTGCGCCGAACAACGAACTGCTGGAAAAACTGAAGTCCAACATTGAAGAAGTTCGCGCCCGTGGTGGTCAACTGTACGTCTTTGCTGACCAGGATGCTGGCTTTACCAGCAGCGAAAACATGCACATCATTGAGATGCCGCATGTGGAAGAGGTGATTGCACCGATCTTCTATACCGTTCCGCTGCAGCTGCTGGCGTATCATGTGGCACTGATTAAAGGCACCGACGTGGATCAGCCGCGTAATCTGGCGAAGTCGGTTACCGTAGAGTAATCCGTACCTAACTGAACTGAAAATGCCCTGCTTTAAGCGGGGCATTTTTTTAAACTTGTTCTGTTTTTAATCAATTATCCCGCCTGTTTTATGTGACAAACCGTCATCTTCAGCTACTGTTTGCAGTGTCATAAAAAGAAAATTTTAGCGAAATGTTATTGTCATGGTAATGGTTAACGTTTTGTTTTAAATGTATTTTTAGATAAATAACTTCCCGTGTTTTTCATTGTCATAAAACTGTCATATTTCGTACATTTAACTGTCACCTGTTTGTCCTATTTTGCTCACAGTAGCAACTCAAACAACGATTTACGAAAACCGTGCAGGAGACATTATGAAAGTTATGCGTACCACTGTCGCAACTGTTGTCGCCGCGACCTTATCCATGAGCGCGTTCTCTGCGTTTGCAGCAGCGAGCCTGACAGGTGCAGGTGCAACCTTCCCTGCGCCAGTGTATGCCAAATGGGCAGATACCTATCAGAAAGAGACCGGTAGCAAAGTAAACTACCAGGGTATCGGCTCCTCCGGTGGTGTAAAACAAATTACGGCCAATACCGTTGATTTCGGCGCTTCTGATGCCCCGCTGTCTGACGAGAAACTGGCACAAGAAGGCCTGTTCCAGTTCCCGACCGTTATCGGCGGTGTGGTGCTGGCGGTGAATATCCCTGGACTGAAATCCGGCGAGCTGGTGCTTGACGGTAAAACGCTGGGCGACATCTACCTCGGTAAAATTAAGAAGTGGGATGACGAAGCCATCACCAAACTGAACCCAGGTCTGAAGCTGCCTTCGCAAAATATCGCCGTTGTGCGTCGCGCTGATGGTTCTGGTACTTCCTTCGTCTTCACTAGCTACCTGGCGAAAGTGAACGAAGAGTGGAAATCTAAAATTGGTTCCGGCTCTACCGTTAACTGGCCGACCGGTCTGGGCGGTAAAGGTAACGACGGTATCGCCGCATTCGTACAGCGTCTGCCGGGTTCTATCGGTTACGTTGAGTACGCTTACGCTAAGCAGAACAACCTGGCTTACACCAAGCTGGTCTCTGCTGATGGTAAACCGGTAAGCCCGACCGAAGAAAACTTTGCCAACGCCGCTAAAGGCGCTGACTGGAGCAAAACCTTCGCTCAGGATCTGACGAACCAGAAAGGTGACGATGCGTGGCCAATCACTTCCACCACCTTCATCCTGGTCCATAAAGAGCAGAAGAAGCCTGAGCAGGGCGTTGAAGTGCTGAAATTCTTCGATTGGGCATATAAAAATGGTGGCAAACAGGCTAATGACCTGGATTACGCCAGCCTGCCGGACAGCGTGGTTGAGCAGATTCGTGCTGCATGGAAGACCAACGTGAAAGACAGCAGCGGTAAAGCGCTGTACTAATAGAATATCTTTAACGAGTTGGCGGATGGCGCTACGCTTATCCGCCCTACAGTTCCGACTGTAGGCCCAATTTGTAGGCCGGATAAGCGTAGCGCCATCCGGCAGGGCAATTTCGTAAACGCGTTTAACTTAAAGAGTGATTTATGGCTGCAACCAAGCCTGCTTTTAACCCACCGGGTAAAAAGGGTGACATGATATTCAGCGCGCTGGTAAAACTGGCTGCGCTGATTGTGCTATTGATGTTGGGTGGCATTATTGTCTCTCTGGTTATCTCCTCCTGGCCAAGCATACAGAAATTTGGTTTCTCCTTTTTGTGGACCAAAGACTGGGATGCGCCGAACGATATCTACGGCGCGCTGGTACCGATTTACGGTACGCTGGTCACCTCGTTTATTGCATTGCTGATTGCCGTTCCGGTGAGTTTCGGCATTGCGCTGTTCCTGACTGAACTTGCACCCGGTTGGCTGCGTCGTCCGCTGGGTATCGCTATTGAACTGCTGGCAGCAATTCCGAGTATCGTATACGGCATGTGGGGCCTGTTTATCTTTGCCCCGCTGTTTGCGACGTACTTCCAGGAGCCGGTCGGAAACATCCTTTCCAACATTCCGTTTGTTGGTGCACTGTTCGCTGGCCCGGCGTTTGGTATCGGTATTCTGGCGGCTGGTGTGATCCTCGCTATCATGATCATTCCGTACATTGCTGCGGTTATGCGTGATGTGTTCGAACAAACGCCGGTGCTTATGAAAGAGTCAGCCTACGGCATCGGCTGTACCACCTGGGAAGTTATCTGGCGTATCGTCCTGCCGTTCACCAAAAATGGTGTGATCGGCGGTGTGATGCTGGGTCTGGGCCGCGCGCTGGGTGAAACCATGGCGGTCACCTTTATCATTGGTAACACCTACCAGCTCGATAGTGCCTCGCTGTACATGCCGGGCAACAGTATTACCTCTGCGCTGGCGAATGAATTTGCCGAAGCGGAATCTGGCCTGCACGTTGCTGCGTTGATGGAACTGGGTCTGATTCTGTTTGTGATCACCTTCATCGTACTGGCGGCGTCTAAGTTCATGATCATGCGCCTTGCGAAGAACGAGGGGGCACGCTAATGGCTACGCTTGAAATGCAAAACACCACTGCGCTGGCGGAGTCCCGCCGTAAAATGCAGGCACGTCGCCGTCTGAAGAACCGCATCGCGCTGACGCTCTCTATGGCGACCATGGCGTTCGGTCTGTTCTGGCTCATTTGGATCCTGATGTCCACGATCACCCGTGGTATTGACGGTATGTCGCTGGCGCTGTTCACCGAAATGACGCCTCCGCCGAATACAGCGGGTGGTGGTCTGGCGAACGCCCTGGCCGGTAGCGGACTGTTAATTCTGTGGGCGACCGTGTTTGGTACTCCGCTTGGCATTATGGCGGGTATCTACCTGGCAGAGTACGGACGTAAGTCCTGGCTGGCCGAGGTTATTCGCTTTATCAATGACATTCTGCTGTCTGCGCCATCAATCGTGGTCGGTCTGTTCGTTTACACCATCGTGGTAGCAAAAATGGAGCACTTCTCTGGCTGGGCGGGCGTTATCGCGCTGGCGCTGCTGCAGGTGCCCATTGTTATCCGTACCACGGAGAACATGCTCAAGCTGGTGCCGGATAGCCTGCGTGAAGCTGCCTATGCACTGGGTACGCCGAAATGGAAGATGATTTCTGCGATCACCCTGAAGGCGTCTGTCTCGGGGATCATTACAGGTGTTCTGTTAGCGATTGCTCGTATCGCAGGTGAAACGGCTCCGCTGCTGTTTACGTCGCTCTCCAACCAGTTCTGGAGCACCGACATGATGCAGCCTATCGCCAACCTGCCGGTCACTATCTTTAAGTTTGCTATGAGCCCGTTTGCTGAGTGGCAGCAACTGGCCTGGGCCGGGGTACTGATTATTACCCTGTGCGTACTGCTGCTGAACATTCTGGCGCGCGTCATTTTCGCGAAGAAGAAACACGGTTAATTTTTACGGCGTGGCTGATGCGGCGCCGGATGAGGAAGAGATTGAAATGAGTATGGTTGATACTGCCCCGGGTAAGATTCAGGTTCGTGATTTGAACTTCTACTATGGCAAATTCCATGCCCTGAAGAACATCAACCTGGATATAGCTAAAAACCAGGTAACGGCGTTTATCGGGCCGTCAGGCTGTGGTAAATCGACGCTGCTGCGTACGTTCAACAAAATGTTTGAACTGTACCCGGAGCAGCGTGCGGAAGGTGAAATCCTGCTGGATGGCGACAATATTCTCACCAATACCCAGGATATCGCTCTGCTGCGTGCCAAAGTGGGCATGGTATTCCAGAAGCCGACGCCGTTCCCGATGTCCATCTACGACAACATTGCTTTTGGCGTACGTCTGTTTGAGAAACTCTCGCGTGCGGATATGGACGAGCGTGTGCAGTGGGCATTGACCAAGGCCGCATTGTGGAACGAAACCAAAGATAAATTACACCAGAGCGGGTACTCTCTCTCGGGTGGTCAGCAGCAGCGTCTGTGTATTGCGCGTGGTATCGCCATTCGCCCGGAAGTGCTTCTGCTTGATGAGCCATGTTCAGCGCTCGACCCTATTTCTACCGGGCGTATCGAAGAGCTGATCACTGAGCTGAAAGAAGATTACACCGTCGTTATCGTTACCCACAACATGCAGCAGGCTGCGCGTTGTTCCGATCACACGGCATTTATGTACCTGGGCGAGTTGATTGAGTTCAGCAACACGGACGATCTGTTCACCAAGCCCGCGAAGAAACAAACTGAAGATTACATCACCGGTCGTTACGGCTGATTCAGGAGCTTGTTGTGGATAACCTTAACCTTAATAAACATATTTCCGGCCAGTTCAATGCAGAGCTGGAAAGCATCCGTACCCAGGTGATGACCATGGGCGGCATGGTCGAGCAGCAGCTTTCTGATGCAATCACGGCGATGCACAACCAGGACAGCGAGCTGGCAAAACGCGTCATTGAAGGCGATAAGAACGTCAACATGATGGAAGTGGCGATCGACGAAGCCTGCGTGCGTATCATCGCCAAGCGTCAACCGACAGCGAGCGACCTGCGTCTGGTGATGGCGATTATCAAAACCATCGCTGAGCTGGAACGTATTGGCGACGTGGCGGACAAAATTTGCCGTACCGCGCTGGAGAAGTTCTCGCAACAGCACCAGCCGCTGCTGGTAAGCCTGGAATCACTGGGCCGCCACACCGTACAAATGCTGCATGACGTGCTGGATGCGTTTGCGCGTATGGATCTGGACGAAGCAGTGCGTATTTATCGTGAAGATAAGAAAGTTGACCAGGAATATGAAGGCATCGTGCGTCAGCTGATGACTTATATGATGGAAGACCCACGTACCATTCCAAGCGTGCTGACCGCGCTGTTCTGCGCACGTTCCATCGAACGTATCGGTGACCGCTGCCAGAATATCTGCGAATACATCTTCTACTTCGTGAAGGGACAAGACTTCCGTCACGTGGGCGGGGATGAGCTGGATAAGCTGCTGGCGGGCAAAGATCCGAAGGAATAAGCAGTTTGTTGCGTTCGCCGGGATCCCCCGGCGTCGCTATTGTAGGCCGGATAAGGTGTTACGCCGCATCCGGCATTCTGCGCCATTCGCCTGATGGCGCTTTGCTTATCGGGCCTACTGTTTATTCGACGATATTCCAACCCCGCGCTTTCCACAATTCCGGCAATTGTGCCAGATCGGTAAACGTCGTCACTTTTGGATGATCGATCGGTTTGTTATGCGGATCGGCGCAGAAGTAGAACACCTCCATCCCGGCGGCAATCCCCGCCTGCGCACCTGCGCTGGAATCATCAACCAGAATGCAGTTCTCAACATTAACATCCATCGCTTTCGCCGCATGGAACATCAGGGCCGGATCGGGCTTCCAACGCTGAATATCGTAGCCGCTGAACAGTAAATCAGGGAAATGGTGCAACATGCCCAGCTTACCCAGCGAATGCTGCATTTTGCTGACTGGACCGTTAGAGACCACACACATTGGTACGGCCATGCTGTCCAGTAGCGCATTGGCACCGGCAATCACCTCCAGTTCCGTATCGAACAGACGTGCGACCTCAGCGCGGTAAACCGGTTCTAAATCGGCTTTTGCCAGTTCGACACCGTGCTCTTCGTTGATAATGTCGATGATCTCGTACAGCTTTACCCCCTTGAAGCGTTTGAAAATTTCTTCAAGATCGAGCGTAATGCCAAACGCCTGGAACATGCTGACATACGCGCGAGAACAAATCACTTCACTGTCGACAAGGGTACCGTCACAGTCAAAAAATACGGCTTCTATCTGGGACATGTCATTTCCGTTTTAACAAGTTTAACGTTTTCGTAATGCATTATTGGGCGACGCAATCGTTGCCGTATAAGCAAAATCAATGAAAAAAGTTGCTCATAACCCAACCCTATTGTCGCATTTTGGTATAGGATAGCGACGAATTTTCCCTCCTTGTTCGGAAATTGATAATGAGTCAACAACACACAACCCAGGCTTCTGGCCAAGGGATGCTGGAACGCGTGTTCAAACTGCGCGAACATGGCACGACGGCACGGACCGAAGTGATCGCCGGTTTAACGACCTTCCTGACGATGGTGTATATCGTTTTTGTTAACCCGCAAATTCTTGGCGTGGCTGGCATGGATACCAGCGCTGTCTTTGTTACCACCTGCCTTATTGCTGCATTTGGTAGCATCCTGATGGGCCTGTTTGCCAACCTGCCGGTCGCACTTGCGCCTGCTATGGGCCTGAACGCATTCTTCGCTTTCGTGGTCGTTGGTGCGATGGGGCTGTCATGGCAGATTGGTATGGGCGCTATCTTCTGGGGCGCTGTTGGTCTGCTGCTGCTGACGATTTTCCGCGTTCGTTACTGGATGATTGCCAATATCCCGGTTAGCCTGCGTGTGGGGATCACCAGCGGTATTGGTCTGTTCATCGGCATGATGGGGCTGAAAAACGCCGGTGTTATCGTCGCCAACAAAGACACGCTGGTGTCTATCGGTAACCTGACGTCCCACAGCGTACTGCTCGGTATCCTGGGCTTCTTTATCATCGCGATTCTGGCGTCCCGTAACATTCACGCGGCGGTGCTGATTTCTATCATCGTAACCACGCTGCTGGGCTGGATGCTGGGCGATGTTCATTACAACGGTATCGTTTCTGCGCCACCGAGCGTGATGTCCGTTATCGGACATGTCGACCTGGCCGGTTCGTTTAACATTGGCCTGGCGGGTGTGATTTTCTCGTTCATGCTGGTTAACCTGTTCGACTCCTCCGGTACGCTGATTGGCGTTACGGATAAAGCCGGTCTGGCGGATGCGAAGGGCAAGTTCCCGCGCATGAAGCAAGCGCTGTATGTGGATAGCGTGTCGTCGGTTACCGGGGCGTTTATCGGGACTTCTTCCGTTACTGCGTATATCGAATCTTCTTCCGGGGTTTCGGTCGGTGGACGTACCGGTCTGACCGCCGTGGTCGTTGGCCTGCTGTTCCTGCTGGTTATCTTCCTGTCGCCGCTGGCGGGGATGGTACCGGGTTATGCAGCCGCTGGTGCGCTGATTTACGTTGGCGTCCTGATGACATCAAGCCTGTCGCGCGTTAAGTGGGATGACCTGACAGAAGCGGTTCCGGCGTTTATTACCGCCGTGATGATGCCATTTAGCTTCTCAATTACCGAAGGTATTGCGCTGGGCTTTATTTCTTACTGCGTGATGAAGATTGGTACCGGACGTTTCCGCGATCTCAGCCCGTGCGTCATCATTGTCGCGCTGCTGTTTGTGCTGAAGATTGTGTTTATCGACGCGCACTAATCGCTGTTTATTTGCCCATATATCAAAAAGCCCGGCATATCGCCGGGCTTTTTCTTTTACGCTTTCACGCGCTGAATGTAGTCGCCAAATGCGGTCAGTTGACCGGTCAGATGGTCCAGCGTGCTTTGGTCGATCACTTCACCTGTCTGCGGGTCTACTTTATTCTGAATGACGCCGCCCATAAATTCCGGCTTGTTCATTACCATGGCGTCGAGGAATACCAGGATCTGACGCAGATGATACTGGCAGCGCGCGCCGCCAATAGCGCCCATAGAACTGGTCTGGATCAGCACCGGCTTACCCGATAATGGCTGATCGGGCAGGCGGGACAGCCAGTCGATGGCGTTCTTCAGTCCGCCCGGAACAGAATAGTTATATTCAGGTGTTACGATGACGACACCGTCAGCCTTTCTGATTTGCTCAGCCAGCGCTTCTACGCTGGCCGGAAAACCTTCTTCCTGTTGGAGGTCGGCATCGTACAGAGGGATATCACCAATCGACGGCAGCGCGTTCACTTCCATTCCCGCTGGAGCAATCTTGGGCAGCGTACGGGCAACCATTCCATTAAACGAACCTTTGCGCAGACTTCCCAGTAACGTAACAACATTCAATGTTTCAGACATGGTGACTCCTGTTTCATCATGAAGGTTAAATCAAAGCGTATGGCTCTTCGCTGCACATAATTGAGAGAACCGGATCAGACGACCCGTTGGCTCATTGGCGCGAGTCTGGATATCAGGCAAAATTTTCCAGTCCTGTTTACCATCAAACTCCCAAACTTTGAGTTTTTCAATGGTTGGCGTAACCGCAACTGACCACACCAGTACATCTTCCGCATCGCAAATGGCTTCAACCTGCGCCACATGGGCACATTTCAGGCGCCCTGCGCCGGGTAAAAGCTGGAGCTCGCGCGGATCGTCATTGCACACATCGCCAGTGAGTTTGAGTACGCTCTGGCGCAATGTAATGAGCTGCGCGCGTGCTTCGTTGGGGTCGTTTTGGTTATTGATCCACAGGTTTTCGTTACTGGAGAAGCGCCACGTTTCCGCTGAATTTGGATTGTGAAACCCGCGGGTGGCCCGCTGAAGTTCCATATCCAGGCCGCACGTTCCTTCAGTTGTTAGCACAACGCCGACGATATTCCCGGCATAGGAAATCGAAAAACCCGGCAGGTTCTTATCGCGAAAAACGGGCTTACCTTTGGCCTGAGTAACAATTTCGGGCAGCGTGCTGGTGCCGTAAAGCATAAACATCAGTTCAGCGAGAAGACTTCGGGAAGCCAGGAAACGTGTCCGGCGATGAGCGGGTAGATCTCTTGCTTCGATATGACATGGAGAAGGGAGGCGAGCTGAAACCAGGTGTCCCTCCGTAAGAATCCCTCTGGCAAAATGTGTCGCCATTTGTCGCTCCGTGATTAATGGTCCGTGATTATTACCAGAGTAACATTTACACGGCTTCCGGGCAGGCTTTGCTGCCCAAAAACTAAGCGAAAATGGGAGACATTACGCGATATTTACATTTCTGTTGCCAGAATGGTCGATTTAGCAACACCAAAATGAAGGATCGTCAGGAGATATCGCGATAAAGCGCCTTGATCGTGTCTTTTAGCCAGACGATCTTAGGATTGTGGCTGTTGCGTTTATGCCAAAGAAGAGTGAACGGTACGCGCATTTTTTCCAGTTGCGCCGTATCAAATGGCATCGGCCGTGCAACGAGTGGAAGCTGGTGGAGTTGGTTATAACGCTGGCAATAGACCGGTGCGGTGGCTATCAGCGCGTGATCCGGCTGCGCGGCCATAAACAGCGATTGCTCAAAACCGGGCAGACATAACGCGATATTGCGTGCGCGTCCCATTTCTTGCAGGACTTCATCCAGCGCCCATGTATCGCTTTGTTCCCAACTAATGCTGATGTGCGGATAGCGCAGAAAGGTGTCCAGATTCCACTCTTCCTGCAGTGCGGGATGATCTTCACGTAGCCAGACGCAGGGCAGATCGGAAAACAGCACTTCATGGTCGATCGACAATGGCAACAAACTCAGCAGTTCGCGCGAACGCGGATGGCTTTCGCGCCCGGTAAAGCCAATATCCACTTCACCGCGAATAATGGCATCCAGCGAATCATAGTCCCAGTTGCGTATTTTGATTGTCGCCTGGGGATAGCGCTGATGAATCTGCTGGGAGAGCGCATTGAACATGATCATTACTAACGGCGTTTCGGCCGCCAGATCAAACTTCAGCCCGCGTGGAGACTCATGGTGTGGCTTATCGAGCAACTGATTGCCCATCTGCATCCATTCAGCAAGGCTCTGCTCCATGCTGACCATCAGCGGCGTCGGTGATAGCCCCAGCGGGGTGTTCACAAACAAGGGATCGTCAAACCAGGTCCGCAGCTTCGACAGCGACTTACTGACCGCCGACGGTGTGACGTTCATCCGTTTGGCGGTTTTAGTGACGCTGCGTTCCTGCATCAACAGCTGCAGGCAGAGCAATAAATTAAGATCGAGACTGCTGAGGGATTTCTTCATGAGTTGGCGCGGACCGGTTAGGTGCAACAGTGATAATCAGCATGATACTCACTATGCTACAGCCAATCAGAATCCCGATCAGCATATTCAGCGCATCAAGGCCAAGAACCGCCGCCAGCCAAATCCACAGCGAGGAACCGCAAACCTGCGCAATACCTAATGCCGAGCTGGCGACGCCCGCGCGCAGCGAGAACGGCCCAAGCGCCTGGCTCATCGCAACACCGAAGCCGACCGAGAATCCGGCGCAGATTAACGTCAGCCCGAAAAGCGTTACTGCGTGTGAAGTGGCAAGGGTTAACACCACGCCGGCACACAGAAACAGCACCTGTGAGGTCAGCATCAGAACGCGAGGCTTAAATACGCTCAGAGCAAATGGCGTAGAGAAAGAGACCGCCATACTGATGCCTGCGGTCATGGCCATCGTGGTGGCGTACTCACCACGGTCGAAGCCCATCACTTCCATCAGCAGCACCGGAGACGTGTTCACGAAGGTCAGGATCACCGACACGCTGAGGGTGGTAATGGCCAGACGGCTTAAGAAAAAGCGGTTTACCAGTGATTCGGTCGTGTGGTTCTTTTCCGTCGTCGCCATAAGCGTTGCTGGGCGCGATTCTCGCAGGACAAACACCGACAGCAGGCAAACAGCCACCCCCATTCCCATCATCGTGTAGAACAGGCTCTGCCACGGGTATTTGAGCATGATCAGATGCCCCATCACTGGAGCCAGCACCGGCACGATACAGGTAATACCGTTCAACAACGACAGTACCTTCGCCCGGCGGCGATCGTCGAGCGTATCGCGCAGGATAGCGAAAGCCACCACGTAGCAACAGCCCGCACCTACGCCCTGAATAAAACGACCTATGAGGAATGGCGTACCGCTTTCGGCGAAAGAACATAGCGCAGAGGCGAAAATAAAGATGAGTGCGCCGACTATGGCGACCGGTTTGCGACCTGACTGGTCGGCAATTTTACCGGCGAACAGCATCGCCGTCGCCATTCCTGCCAGATATACCGAAAACGCGATATGCAGTTGCGCCTCGCTGGCCTGTAAATCGGCAGCAATACGGGGCAGCCCCACCAGATACATATCAATACCGGCAGGATAAAGAAGAACCAGGGCGAAACTGCAGATTAGAAAGCGTGTCATAGCGACCTCATAAGAAATGTGGCGCTAAGCATACGGTCAGAGAGTCAACTGCACGAGTTGCCATTTGGACAACAGTGATTTCCACATGGGAAATAGTTGTTGCCGGATGGCGGCGTAAACGCCTTATCCGGCCTACGGGGCCTGTAGGCCCGGTTAGCATCACGCCACCGGGCAACACAACGTTACTTACCAATACAGAAGCTGGAGAAAATCCGTCCCAGCAGATCGTCGGAGGTAAACTCTCCTGTGATCTCACTGAGGTTCTGCTGCGCAAGGCGTAGCTCCTCAGCCAGCAATTCTCCGGCCCATGCTCCGAGCAGTTGGGCTTTACCCTGCTCGAGATGCTCTGCAGCTTCTGCCAGCGCCTGCAGGTGACGACGACGGGCCAGAAAGCCGCCTTCCATATTGGTTTCAAAGCCCATGCTCTGTTTGAGATGATTACGCAGTACGTCAACGCCTTCACCGGTACGCGCGGAGAGGCGAACCAGTGAGTGGCCATTTACTTCGCTAAGGCCCAGCGTCTCACCGGTAATATCCGCTTTGTTACGCACCACGGTGATCGGCAGTTTGGCTGGCAGACGGGCAATAAAGTCTGGCCAGATATCTGCCGGGTCCACGGCGTCGGTGGTGGTGCCATCAACCATAAACAGTACACGGTCGGCCTGTTCAATTTCCTGCCAGGCACGTTCGATACCGATGCGTTCAACTTCGTCGCTGGCATCGCGCAAACCGGCGGTGTCGATGATGTGTAGCGGCATGCCGTCGATATGAATATGCTCACGCAGCACGTCGCGGGTAGTCCCGGCGATATCGGTGACAATGGCCGCCTCACGGCCAGCCAGCGCGTTCAGCAGGCTTGATTTCCCGGCGTTTGGACGCCCGGCAATCACCACCTTCATCCCTTCGCGCAGCAGGCTGCCCTGACGCGCTTCCGCACGTACGGCATCAAGATCGCTGATAACGCTGTTGAGTTGCGCTTCAATCTTGCCGTCAGACAGGAAGTCGATTTCTTCATCCGGGAAGTCGATCGCTGCTTCAACATAGATGCGCAGGTGAGTGAGCGCTTCCACAAGATGATTTACCCGTGCGGAAAATGCGCCCTGCAACGAGTTCAGCGCCGAGCGAGCGGCTTGCTCTGAGCTGGCATCGATCAGGTCGGCAATCGCCTCGGCTTGGGCTAAATCGAGCTTATCATTGAGAAACGCTCGCTCGGAGAATTCACCCGGTCTGGCAATGCGCAGCCCGGGAATGGTCAGAATACGTTTGAGCAGCAGGTCAAGAATCACTGGACCGCCGTGGCCCTGAAGCTCTAAAACGTCTTCGCCGGTAAAGGAGTTTGGGCCGGGGAACCACAGGGCAATCCCCTGATCCAGCGCGCTGCCATCCGCGTCTTTAAACGGCAGATAATCGGCATAACGCGGTTTGGGCAGTTTCCCCAGTACGGTTTCTGCGACCTCACGCGCCTTCAGGCCGGAGATACGCAGGATACCCACGCCACCACGTCCCGGTGGGGTGGCCTGAGCGACGATGGTGTCGTTATGGCTCATGGTTTGTCTCTTCTTAATGCAATAAAAAAGGCGGTCTAATGACCGCCCTTTACTTTATGTTCCGTTTGCCGGATGGCGGCTTCGCCTAATCCGGCCTACACCGAATCAGGAGTTTTTCTTCTCGCGGCTATGCAGGCCACGTTTCTCCAGACCACGGTAAATCAGCTGCTGCTGAATAATGGTTACCAGGTTGCTGACGATATAGTACAGCACCAGACCTGACGGGAACCACAGGAAGAACACGGTGAAGATGACCGGCATGAAGGTCATGATCTTCTGCTGCATCGGGTCGGTTACGGTGGTCGGAGACATCTTCTGAATGAAGAACATCGTCACGCCCATCAGAATCGGCAGGATGTAGTACGGGTCCTGTGCAGACAGGTCATGGATCCACAGGGCGAACGGCGCATGACGCAGTTCAATGGAGCCCATCAGCATGTAGTACAACGCCAGGAAGATTGGCATCTGGATGATCAGCGGGAAGCAGCCGCCCAGCGGGTTTACCTTCTCAGCTTTGTACAGGGCCATCATTTCCTGGCTCTGACGCTGTTTGTCATCGCCCAGACGCTCACGCATAGCCTGAATCTTCGGCTGCAGCATACGCATCTTCGCCATGGAGGTGTACTGCGCTTTGGTCAGCGGGTACATGATGCCACGAACGATAAAGGTGATAACGATGATGGAGAAGCCCCAGTTACCCAGGAAGCTATGGATCCACTTCAGCAGTTTAAACAGCGGCTGAGAAATGAACCACAACCAGCCGTAATCCACGGTCAGATCCAGGTGCGGTGCAACGGCCGCCATTTTATCCTGAATTTCCGGGCCGACCCACAGGGTGCTGGTCATCGCGCCAGTCTGGCCAGGCTGTACCAGTACCGGCTGTGATTTATAGCCGATAGCGGCAATGCCGTTACCCAGGTTAGCGGTATAGAAGTTGTTGGTGCCGTCGTTACGCGGAACCCATGCCGTTGCGAAATACTGTTGCAGCATTGCGACCCAGCCGTCTTTAGCATTGACGTTCAGGTTTTCGTTTTCAGCAATGGTGTCGAATTTGTATTTCTCATACTTCTCATCCGGCGTGGAGTACGCCGCGCCACGGAAGGTGTGCAGCGCAAAGTTGCTGCTACCGGTGTCGCGATGAGATGGCAGATTGATGGATTGCTTCAGCTGACCAAAGGTGGAGATTTCCAGCGGTTTTTCGCCGGCGTTCTGCACGCTGTAGTTAACGTTGACAGCATATTCACCACGCTTAAGAACAAACGTTTTAGTGAATGTGTTACCCGCTGCGTCAGTATAGGTCATCGGGATCTGCAGTTCGTTCTGACCGTCAGCCAGTACAAACGCGTCTTTATCGACGTTGTACAGCGGACGTGGGCCGTTAGCCGGGTTATCCGGGCCGTCACGACCTGTCAGGCCACTCTGTGCCTGGTAGATGAACTGTGGCGTAGTTTCCAGTAACTGGAACGGTTCGGTAGAACCGAGTTCTTTCGGGTAAGCTGGCAGTGAAGCCTGTTCCACATCACCACCACGGGTGTTGATGGTCAGATCAAGCACGTCAGTTTTAACCGTAATCAGTTTCCCCTGGCCACTGGCCGGTACGCCCTGGTCTGCGGCGCTACCCGCTGCGGTGGTCGTTGTCTGCGTGGTCTGTTGGGCCTGAGGTTGCGGGTTTTTATCCTGCTCCCAAGCTTGCCAGATCATGAAAGACACGAACAGCAAAGCGATGACTAAAAGATTGCGTTGCGAATCCATCGTTAGTGTTCTCTGGTATCAAATGGTCCGGGCGGGACGGGATCGTCACCACCAGGGTGTAAAGGGTGGCATTTTAATACGCGTTTCACCGTCAACCAACTGCCTTTTATCACTCCAAACCTGCGCAATGCCTCAATTCCGTAGCTCGAACAGGTTGGAGTGAAACGGCAATGCGGCCCAAGCAGCGGACTGATCAGGCGTTGATAGACCCGAATGAGGGCTATCAGGACCCGCGAGCCAGGCGACAATGGCGACGCCATAATTTTTCCAACGCTTCCGAGAGAGCACGGTTATCGAGGTCAGCAACCCCTTTTTTCGCCACCACCACGAAATCCATTGCTGGAAGCTCGTGCTGACGTAAACGGAAGCTTTCACGCGTCAGACGTTTAATCCGATTGCGTTCATGCGCACGTTTAACATTTTTCTTGGCGACTGTAAGACCGATACGGGGATGCCCCAGCGAATTCAGGCGGCCGAGGATGGTGATTTGCGGCGTGCCAGCCCGTTGTGGCTGCTGGAAGACGAATGTGAAATGAGTGGGAGTTAACAAACGTAACTCCCTGGGAAATGCGAGCTTAACCACTCAGGGGCTAGCTTTTATTACTTAGAAACGGTCAGACGAGAACGGCCTTTAGCACGACGACGTGCCAGAACCTGACGACCATTTTTATTAGCCATACGAGCACGGAAGCCGTGAGAACGGTTGCGCTTCAGTACAGACGGTTGAAAAGTGCGTTTCATGGCGATTTCTACCTAAACTTGAATAAATTCACTGACTTTTGCGTATACCCGAACGAATTTCGAACGACTTACGCCACAGTGTGGGTGATTAAAGAGGCCGGATTGTAATAATTGTACACTCCGGAGTCAATTCTCTTTCCTTATTTCCCGCTTTTTTCCGCATGGTTTCGCGTAAAAAACAGGCAGCGTTGACGCCGTAAGGCGACCGTTACTCGCTGGGGGTAAGAATTATACGGGCTGGTGGATAAAGCGCAAGGATCGCACGGGATCTTTATTAGATCGTTTAAGCAGTAAAGCATCTTTACTCATTAATTTTTTCAATATGCGCGCTAAAACCTGCAGCACTTCTCCAGGATCGTTTACACTTAGCCGATTCTGGATCATCCTGTGGATAAATCGGGAAGAATCTGTGAGAAACAGAAGATCTCTTTCTCAGTTTACGCTATGATCCGCGGTCCTGATCGTTTCAATGGATCCTGATCGGGTAAAAATTGCAGATAGCAATTCGCACGTCACCCTTTGCATAGGGTCTTGTCGATGTGCGTCAACAATCATGAATGTTTCAGCCTTTGTCATTTATCGACTTTTGTTCGAGTGGAGTCCGCCGTGTCACTTTCGCTTTGGCAGCAGTGTCTTGCCCGATTGCAGGATGAGTTACCAGCCACAGAGTTCAGTATGTGGATACGCCCGTTGCAGGCGGAACTGAGCGATAACACGCTGGCTTTGTATGCGCCAAACCGTTTCGTGCTCGATTGGGTAAGGGATAAATACCTTAATAATATTAATGGATTACTCAATAATTTCTGTGGAGCGGATGCCCCACAGCTGCGCTTTGAAGTCGGCACTAAACCCGTCACGCAAACGCTGAAAACGCCGGTCAACAATGTTGTTGCGCCCGCCCACGTGGCTCAGCAAGTGCAACCGCAACGTGCTACTCCGGCGGCGCGTCCAGGCTGGGATAACGTCCCGGCTCCGGCAGAACCTACCTATCGTTCTAACGTCAACGTCAAACACACGTTTGATAACTTCGTTGAAGGTAAATCTAACCAACTGGCGCGCGCGGCGGCACGTCAGGTGGCGGACAATCCTGGCGGCGCCTACAATCCGTTATTCCTTTATGGCGGTACGGGTCTGGGTAAAACCCACCTGTTGCACGCTGTCGGTAACGGCATTATGGCGCGTAAGCCAAACGCCAAAGTGGTGTATATGCACTCCGAGCGTTTTGTGCAGGACATGGTCAAAGCCCTGCAAAACAACGCGATCGAAGAGTTTAAACGCTACTACCGTTCCGTTGACGCGCTGCTGATTGACGATATCCAATTCTTCGCGAATAAAGAGCGATCGCAGGAAGAGTTTTTCCACACCTTTAACGCCCTGCTGGAAGGCAATCAGCAGATCATCCTGACCTCGGATCGCTATCCGAAGGAGATCAACGGCGTTGAAGATCGTCTGAAATCCCGCTTTGGCTGGGGACTGACTGTCGCGATCGAACCGCCTGAACTGGAAACGCGTGTTGCGATCCTGATGAAAAAAGCCGACGAAAACGACATTCGTCTGCCGGGTGAAGTCGCGTTCTTTATTGCCAAGCGTCTACGCTCTAACGTACGTGAGCTGGAAGGCGCACTGAACCGCGTGATCGCCAACGCCAATTTTACCGGCCGGGCGATTACTATCGATTTCGTGCGCGAAGCGCTGCGCGATCTGCTGGCTTTGCAGGAAAAGCTGGTCACCATCGACAATATCCAGAAGACGGTGGCGGAGTATTACAAAATCAAAATTGCGGATCTGCTTTCTAAGCGTCGATCTCGCTCGGTAGCTCGTCCGCGCCAGATGGCGATGGCGCTGGCAAAAGAGCTCACTAACCACAGTCTGCCGGAAATTGGCGACGCGTTTGGTGGGCGTGACCATACTACCGTGCTTCATGCCTGCCGCAAGATTGAGCAGTTGCGTGAAGAAAGCCATGATATTAAAGAAGATTTCTCCAATTTAATCAGAACATTATCTTCGTGACGCTATGAAATTTACCGTTGAACGTGAACATTTATTAAAACCGCTTCAGCAGGTCAGCGGCCCGCTGGGTGGACGTCCTACACTGCCTATTCTCGGAAACCTGCTGCTGCAGGTTGCTGACGGCACGCTTTCGCTGACCGGCACCGATCTCGAAATGGAGATGGTGGCGCGCGTGGCGCTGATCCAGCCTCATGAACCTGGTGCGACCACCGTTCCGGCGCGTAAATTCTTCGATATTTGCCGTGGATTGCCGGAAGGCGCGGAAATTGCCGTTCAACTGGAAGGCGACCGTATGCTGGTGCGTTCTGGCCGCAGCCGTTTCTCGCTGTCTACGCTGCCTGCCGCCGACTTCCCGAATCTGGACGACTGGCAGAGCGAAGTCGAATTCACCCTGCCGCAGGCGACGATGAAGCGCCTGATTGAAGCCACGCAGTTTTCGATGGCGCATCAGGACGTACGTTACTACTTAAACGGCATGCTGTTTGAAACCGAAGGGGAAGAGCTGCGTACCGTGGCGACCGACGGTCACCGCCTGGCGGTCTGTTCAATGCCTGTTGGTCAGCCGTTGCCAAGCCATTCGGTGATCGTACCGCGTAAAGGCGTGATTGAACTGATGCGTATGCTCGACGGCGGCGATAACCCGCTGCGCGTGCAGATTGGCAGCAACAACATTCGTGCGCACGTTGGTGACTTCATCTTCACCTCTAAGCTGGTTGATGGCCGTTTCCCGGATTATCGCCGCGTATTGCCGAAGAATCCGGACAAGCATCTGGAAGCCGGTTGCGATATCCTCAAACAGGCGTTTGCGCGTGCGGCGATCCTCTCGAACGAGAAATTCCGCGGCGTGCGTCTGTATGTCAGCGAAAACCAGCTCAAAATCACCGCCAACAACCCGGAGCAGGAAGAAGCAGAAGAAATTCTGGATGTCTCCTATCCTGGTACAGAACTGGAAATCGGCTTTAACGTGAGCTACGTACTGGACGTTCTGAACGCGCTGAAGTGCGAGAACGTGCGTATTCTGCTGACCGATTCCGTATCGAGCGTACAGATTGAAGATGCAGCGTCACAATCTGCAGCCTATGTCGTCATGCCTATGCGCTTGTAAAGAATATCGGGCTATCTTACTTGTTATTCTGGCTCCGGGCAGTGCTCGCAATCCTCACGTACTTCAGTACGCTCCGGTTGCTGTGCGCTGGCCGTAACCAGACTAACTGCGACGATAACGCCCTGGTTATGAGTTGATATGTCGCTATCCCGACTCCTGATTAAAGATTTCCGCAATATTGAAAATGCGGATCTCGCTTTATCCCCTGGCTTTAACTTCCTGGTTGGCGCGAACGGCAGCGGCAAAACCAGTGTGCTGGAAGCCATCTATACGCTCGGCCATGGCCGGGCGTTTCGCAGTTTGCAGATTGGCCGCGTGATTCGCCACGAGCAGGAGTCGTTTGTTTTACACGGGCGTTTGCAGGGTGAAGAACGTGAGACGTCGATTGGCCTGACGAAAGACAAACTGGGCGACAGCAAAGTGCGCATTGACGGCACTGACGGGCACAAGGTCGCAGAACTGGCACACCTGATGCCGATGCAGCTGATCACGCCAGAGGGGTTTACTTTACTCAACGGCGGCCCCAAATACAGAAGAGCATTTCTTGACTGGGGATGCTTTCACAATGAAGCCGGATTTTTCACCGCCTGGAGCAACCTGAAGCGACTGCTCAAGCAGCGCAATGCGGCACTGCGCCAGGTGAGTCGTTATGAGCAACTGCGCCCGTGGGATAGAGAACTTATCCCGCTGGCGGAACAAATCAGCACCTGGCGCGCGGAGTACAGCGCCGGTATCGCGCAGGATATGGCGGATACCTGCCAGCAGTTTCTTCCCGAGTTTTCGCTCTCCTTCTCATTCCAGCGCGGCTGGGAGAAAGAGACTGATTATGCCGAAGTGCTGGAACGCAGTTTTGAACGCGATCGCATGTTGACCTACACTGCGCACGGCCCGCATAAGGCGGATTTCCGCATTCGCGCCGACGGTGCGCCGGTGGAAGATACGTTGTCGCGTGGGCAGCTAAAGCTGCTGATGTGCGCCTTACGTCTGGCGCAAGGGGAGTTCCTGACCCGTGAAAGCGGGCGGCGCTGCCTGTACCTGATAGATGATTTTGCCTCTGAACTGGATGACGCGCGTCGCGGACTGCTGGCCAGCCGCTTAAAAGCCACGCAATCTCAGGTCTTTGTCAGCGCAATCAGCGCTGAACACGTTATAGACATGTCCGATGAAAATTCGAAGATGTTTACCGTGGAAAAGGGTAAAATAACGGATTAACCCAAGATAAAATGAGCGAGAAACGTTGATGTCGAATTCTTATGACTCCTCCAGTATCAAAGTCCTGAAAGGACTGGATGCGGTGCGTAAGCGCCCGGGTATGTATATCGGCGACACGGATGACGGCACCGGTCTGCACCACATGGTATTCGAGGTGGTAGATAACGCTATCGACGAAGCGCTCGCGGGTCACTGTAAAGATATCGTGGTAACGATTCACGCTGACAACTCCGTGTCCGTTACCGATGATGGCCGTGGTATCCCAACCGGTATTCACCCGGAAGAGGGCGTTTCGGCAGCGGAAGTTATCATGACCGTTTTGCACGCAGGCGGTAAATTCGATGATAACTCCTATAAAGTTTCCGGCGGTCTGCACGGCGTGGGTGTTTCCGTCGTTAACGCCCTGTCACAGAAGCTGGAACTGGTGATTCGTCGTGAAGGCAAAGTGCATCAGCAAACTTACGTGCACGGTGTGCCGCAGGCGCCGCTGGCAGTAACCGGCGAAACAGAATTGACCGGGACTCAGGTCCGTTTCTGGCCAAGCCACGAAACCTTTACCAATGTTGTTGAATTTGAATACGACATTCTGGCGAAACGTCTGCGTGAGCTGTCATTCCTGAACTCCGGCGTCTCTATTCGTCTGCGCGACAAGCGCGACGGCAAAGAAGACCATTTCCACTACGAAGGTGGCATCAAGGCGTTTGTTGAATACCTCAACAAAAACAAAACGCCGATCCACCCGAATATCTTCTACTTCTCCACCGAAAAAGACGGTATTGGCGTTGAAGTTGCGCTGCAGTGGAACGATGGTTTCCAGGAAAACATCTACTGCTTCACCAACAACATTCCACAGCGTGACGGCGGTACTCACCTTGCAGGCTTCCGTGCGGCGATGACCCGTACCCTGAACGCCTACATGGACAAAGAAGGCTACAGCAAAAAAGCGAAAGTCAGCGCTACCGGTGACGATGCCCGTGAAGGCCTGATTGCCGTTGTTTCCGTGAAAGTACCGGATCCGAAGTTCTCCTCACAGACCAAAGACAAGCTGGTCTCCTCTGAGGTGAAATCGGCGGTAGAACAGCAGATGAACGAACTGCTGAGCGAATATCTGCTGGAAAACCCGTCTGACGCGAAAATCGTTGTTGGCAAAATTATTGATGCTGCGCGTGCTCGTGAAGCTGCACGTCGTGCGCGTGAAATGACCCGTCGTAAAGGCGCGCTGGACTTAGCGGGTCTGCCGGGCAAGCTGGCGGACTGTCAGGAACGTGACCCGGCGCTGTCCGAACTGTACCTTGTGGAAGGGGACTCCGCGGGCGGTTCTGCGAAGCAGGGCCGTAACCGTAAAAACCAGGCGATTCTGCCGCTGAAGGGTAAAATCCTCAACGTCGAGAAAGCGCGCTTTGACAAGATGCTCTCCTCTCAGGAAGTCGCGACGCTGATCACTGCGCTCGGCTGTGGCATCGGTCGAGACGAGTACAACCCGGACAAACTGCGTTATCACAGCATCATCATCATGACCGATGCGGACGTCGATGGCTCGCACATTCGTACGCTGCTGTTGACCTTCTTCTATCGTCAGATGCCGGAAATCGTTGAACGCGGCCACGTTTACATTGCACAGCCACCGCTGTACAAAGTGAAAAAAGGCAAGCAGGAACAGTACATTAAAGATGACGAAGCGATGGATCAGTATCAGATCTCTATCGCTCTGGATGGTGCTACGCTGCACACCAACGCCAGCGCACCGGCCCTTTCCGGTGAGTCGTTAGAGAAACTGGTTTCTGAATACAACGCGACGCAGAAAATGATTGGCCGTATGGAACGTCGTTTCCCGAAAGCGCTGCTGAAAGAGCTGGTTTATCAACCGACGCTGCCAGAAGCCGATCTGGCTGATGAAGCGAAAGTTACGGCCTGGGTTTCCCAGTTGGTTAACGTGCTTAATGAAAACGAAATGCACGGCAGCACCTGGAATAGCTTCGTGCGTAAAGACGCTGAACTGAACCTGTTCGAACCGGTGATCCGGGTGCGTACCCACGGTGTCGATACTGACTATCCATTGGAACATGAATTTGTGACCGGTGGCGAGTACCATCGTATTTGTACGCTTGGCGAGAAGCTGCGTGGGCTGATCGAAGACGATGCGTTTATCGAACGTGGCGAGCGTCGCCAGCCGGTTGCCAGCTTTGAGCAGGCACTGGAATGGCTGCAGAAAGAGTCTCGTCGTGGCCTCGCTATCCAGCGTTATAAAGGTCTGGGCGAGATGAACCCGGAACAGCTGTGGGAAACCACCATGGATCCGGAAAGCCGTCGCATGTTGCGCGTTACCGTGAAGGATGCGATTGCTGCCGACCAGCTGTTCACCACGCTGATGGGCGATGCCGTTGAACCGCGTCGCGCATTTATCGAAGAGAACGCCCTGAAAGCGGCGAACATCGATATTTAAGCCAATCTGTAGGCCGGATAAGGCGGTTTACGCCGCCATCCGGCAAGACGTTGTATTGTGCCTGATGGCGCGTTGCTTATCAGGCCTTCAAACGACAACCAATCTACAAAAAGGGGAATCTCGATTCCCCTTTCTATCCCCCTTTTCGTAGCTGTTTTTTGAGCGGAATCGCGTTAGCATGAGGACGGACTCATTTAATCCGGGGAACTCATGGCTATCAAACTTATTGCTATCGACATGGATGGCACACTTCTGCTGCCCGATCACACCATTTCACCAGCGGTCAAAACGGCGATTGCCGCGGCACGCGCGCGTGGCGTGAATGTGGTGCTGACCACGGGACGCCCGTATGCCGGCGTTCACAGCTATCTGAAAGAACTACATATGGAACAACCCGGTGACTACTGCATTACCTACAACGGTGCGCTGGTGCAGAAAGCAGGGGATGGCAGTACCGTGGCGCAAACCGCGCTGAGCTATGATGATTATCGCTACCTGGAGCAGCTTTCCCGGGAAGTTGGCTCGCATTTCCACGCCCTCGATCGCAATACGCTGTATACCGCGAACCGTGATATCAGCTACTACACGGTGCACGAATCGTTTGTCGCGACCATCCCGCTGGTGTTCTGTGAAGCCGAGAAAATGGATCCCGCAACCCAGTTCCTGAAAGTGATGATGATTGACGAGCCGGAGATCCTCGATAAAGCTATCTCTCGTCTACCTGCGGAAGTAAAAGAGAAGTACACCGTGCTGAAAAGTGCGCCGTACTTCCTCGAAATCCTCGATAAACGCGTCAATAAAGGGACGGGCGTAAAATCGCTGGCCGATGCGTTAGGCATTAAAGCCGAAGAGGTGATGGCGATTGGCGATCAGGAAAACGACATCGCGATGATTGAATACGCAGGGGTGGGCGTTGCCATGGATAACGCTATTCCGTCAGTCAAAGAAATCGCCAACTTCGTGACGAAATCTAACCTTGAAGATGGCGTCGCGTATGCCATTGAGAAATTTGCGCTGAATTAAGAAATTATGGGCAAGTGCCTTGTTACATTTGCCCATTTAAATATTTATTGGTGATAATAATTAAAAAATAATATTTGTAATGGAGAGGTTACGACATCCAGAGTGATAGTAATGGGCAGCAGTCCGTTTGTGACGAATTCGGGTATATGTGAGGTTTTATATTCGTAAAAACCAACGGTAAATGGATGATAAAACGTAAGCATCTGCGAGTAATCCTGTTTGGTGCTTTTTTTATGGATTGTCCCTTGCAGTTTGGATAGATTTTTAGTGCAGTATTGCGCTGAGCAGTCAAAACCGTAGCCCGTAAGCACTTGTTTAACGTCCTGCGTTTCCCCTGTGTATTTAAGCGTTAATACGCCTTTAAACACCTTTTTATTGTCGCTGATGATGAATTTGGCGATATCAACTGCCTGTAAATTATGACGGTCGATTTGCGGATCTTGCAGCAACTTCACCACGCTTTCGGCACCACTGGTTATCAGATAATCAAACGTTTTACCGACAAAGACATAGCCTTCATTACCATCATTATCTTTACCTGACGATAAGCCAATAACGGTGTCTGTTTCCCACTTTTCCATTGTTGTGTGTGGATCGCCTGCTTTGAGCCACATAAAGCTCAGGCACCCTGATAACATAACGCTAAGCGATGATACGACCAGTGATTTTACCAACCAGCTATATTTTATGTTCAACTTAATCCCTTAAAAAAACGCGCCATAATGTCATAGCCATACTACGCGATTTCTCACGCTTTGCTTTCGCTGGCGGGTGACTTTCAGATTTTGCCAAGGGAATATGCGCAACGCCGCTACGCATAATCCATTTACGGGAAAATGCCGACGTCAGGGTCCGGCTTTTCAGGATTTTGCCATACAGTTTGAGACGTAACTTGTGGGTGGCTTTACGGTAAGCGTGATTCATATCTGGCGTATCCCGCAGCAGTACCGATTTGAGGATCTCCGCGCTGTCCAGCGCATAGCTAATCCCTTCCAGCGAGCTGGCGCTGATAAAACCGGCCGCTTCACCAATCAAAAATGCGTTGTCCTCGCCGCAGACGAAGTCTTTCCAGCGTGAGGGGAATAGCACCGTACATTTTTCACTTTTCACCGGTTTGCCGAACTGGAAATGGAACGCTTCCAGCTTCTCTTTCAGCGCGTCAAAGCGTGCCTGTCCGTCCTTCATGGGGTAGGCGCCACCAAAGATAAAATAGCCATCTTTGCTGATACTCCAGGAATAACAGTCAGTTGCATCGTTATCAAAAATACAGGAATAGAACGGTACGGGATGCTTTTCCGCAAACCATTGTTGAATAGCGACATATTTACGGATTTGGTGCTGTGGATAGAGATGACGGCGCACCAGTGAATTCGCGCCGTCTGCCCCCACCAGATAACGTGCAGTGATCTGCTGCTCCCAACCGTCGGCGCGGAAGATAACATGCCATTTATCGCCCTCGCGCCAGATTTTCCGACACAGGCTGTCGTGATACACCTGCACATCATCAGGGATGAGAGATTTAAGCCATAAATCAAAAGCATGGCGGTTGATATTAATGTAGCTGCGCTGGTAGTTACGCGTCAAAGAAGCGGCAACATCAACCGTTTTAACGCTAAAAATCTGCGGGTTGGCGATAACATCAACGGGTAAGGTTATCCCGTCGCGGATAAACGAACGCTGGGCGTCCGGGGCCAGCAGACCGCCGCAGGGTTTAGTGAAACCTTCGTTGCCGCACTGGCGTTTTTTATCCAACGCAATCACGCGCATTTTTCCGCTCAACTGTCGCGCCAGCGCTGCGCCTGCCGGACCTAAACCGATAATCGCTACGTCAAAATGTTCCATCTTTCTGTCCGCAAAAATGAAGATGGCGATACGCTAAAGCCTGAAAGTGAAGTGCTTGTGAAGTATGATTGTTTTAATCGTCTTGTATCAGGGCATCTCATGAAGCAAATCACCTTTACGCCGCGTAATCATCAGCTTACCAATATCAACACCTGGACATCGGACAGCCAGTGGCTGGTCTTTGATGTGCGCCCTTCCGGCGCTTCCTTTACCGGTGAAACAATTGAGCGCGTCAATATCCATACTGGCGAGCTGGAGGTGATTTACCGGGCTACTCAGGGATCGCACGTTGGCGTGGTGACCGTTCATCCAAAGTTGGAAAAATATGTATTCATTCACGGGCCTGAAAATCCTGATGAAACATGGCATTACGACTTCCATCATCGTCGTGGGGTGATTGTTACGCAGGCTGGGGTGGAGAATCTGGATGCAATGGATATTACTGCGCCCTATACGCCAGGTGCGCTGCGCGGCGGGAGTCATGTGCATGTTTTTAGCCCGAACGGTGAGTTTGTCAGTTTCACCTATAACGACCATGTTCTGCATGAGCGCTCTCCGGCGCTCGATTTACGCAACGTCGGTGTGGCTGCACCGTATGGTCCGGTGAAGGTCTCCGCGCAGCATCCGCGTGAATACAGTGGCAGCCATTGGTGCGTGCTGGTGAGCCAGACGACACCAACGCCAAAACCGGGTAGCGATGAGATTAACCGCGCCTATGAAGAGGGCTGGGTTGGAGAAAACAGGCTGGCGTTTATCGGTGATACGCTATCAGCCACTGGCGAGAAAGTACCGGAGCTGTTTATTGTTGATTTGCCACAGGATGAAAGCGGCTGGAAACAGCCGGGGGACGCGCCTCTGGAGGGGACTGACATGACCATGCCTGCGCCACCATCCGGTATTCGCCAACGCCGTCTGACGTTTACCCATGAGCGCGCCTTCCCGGGGCTGGTGAATCAGCCTCGCCACTGGGTACGCAGTAATCCAAAGGCATCTGAGATTGCGTTTTTAATGCGTGATGACAACGGTATTGTACAGCTGTGGCTGATTTCCCCACAGGGTGGATCGCTGCGTCAGCTTACCCAGTGCGCTACGAATATTCAGTCAGCCTTTAACTGGCACCCATCGGGGAAATGGCTGGGATTTGTACTGGAGAACAGAATTGCCTGTTGTGATGTTCAAACGGGCGAGATTGATTTTTTAACGGAACGTCATGATAACCCTCCGTCGGCCGATGCGATCGTCTTCTCCCCTGATGGTCGACAGGTTGCGTGGATGGAAGACGTCGAGGGTTTCCGCCAGCTGTGGGTGACTGAAACCGGGCGTTAATTTATGGAGCAGACATTTCTGCCGGGGGAATAACGGCGTTCGTGGCCTGGGTTCTCTCCTCGCTCTTTTCTACGCGGGATCTCACCGAGTTATCTTTGCGAAAGAGATCCCAAGGTAGCAATACCGTATCGAGCACCGCGGTAAAAGGCATATCCAGAATCGCCAGCGACTTGGTTCCCCAGTTCGTATCACTTTCGCTAATCATTGTGGCACTGGCTCGCGTGCCAGGATACGTCCCTTCTTTGCCACCTGTATGCGACATTATGCTGGAACAACCGCTTACAAACGCCATCCCACTACACATCGTCAGTGTTACCAACATTTTTTTAATCATCATTTATTCATCTGTATTTATCGTGTTTGCATGGTGAGTTAAAGCGATCCGTTGCGAAAATAACATCACCATTTCGTCGCACTGTGGCGGCCATCGCGATTTAACGAGAACAACTGCTCCCCCCAGTGTATGCAATAGACAACAAACTGCAAAAAAAGTCAGATGAATACGCTTGAAAAGTTTGTATTAAGACCCATTTTTAGAGTGTAGACAAATGAAGGGCATGCCTGATGGGTGTCCTGGCTACCTGACCTGTCCATGATGGAAGGTCAATTATTCTCGCTGATTTCAGGAGCTATTGATTATGCGTAACTTTGATTTATCCCCGCTGTACCGTTCTGCTATTGGTTTTGACCGTCTGTTTAACCTGCTGGAAAACAATCAGGGCCAGAGCAATGGCGGCTACCCTCCGTACAACGTGGAGCTGGTAGACGAAAACCATTACCGCATTGCAATTG
This sequence comes from Citrobacter portucalensis, assembly GCF_002042885.1. GTDB lineage: Bacteria > Pseudomonadota > Gammaproteobacteria > Enterobacterales > Enterobacteriaceae > Citrobacter > Citrobacter portucalensis. The sequence continues at coordinate 369,821 of NZ_MVFY01000003.1, read as the reverse complement.
CCGTTGCCGGTTTTGCTGAAAGCGAACTGGAAATTACTGCCCAGGACAATCTGCTGGTGGTAAAAGGCGCCCATGCGGACGATCAAAAAGAACGTACTTACCTGTATCAGGGTATTGCCGAGCGCAACTTTGAACGCAAGTTCCAGTTAGCGGAGAACATTCATGTTCGCGGCGCAAACCTGGTAAATGGTCTGCTGTATATCGATCTTGAGCGCGTGATTCCTGAAGCGAACAAACCGCGCCGCATCGAAATCAACTAATTCTGTAGGCCGCTTCAGGCGGCCTTGCTAAGTCATCGGCTTGCCGTCAGGGAGCCGAAAGGTACCTACTCGCTTCTTGGAAGGAGATTATTATGCGTAACTACGATTTATCCCCACTGCTGCGTCAATGGATCGGTTTTGACAAACTGGCCAATGCCTTGCAAAACACCGGTGAAAGCCAGAGCTTCCCGCCTTATAACATCGAAAAGAGCGATGATAACCACTACCGCATTACCCTTGCGTTAGCCGGTTTCCGCCAGGAAGATCTGGATATTCAACTGGAAGGCACGCGCCTGACCGTGAAAGGTACGCCGCAGCAGCCGGAAAAAGAGACCAAATGGTTGCATCAGGGGCTGGTCACTCAGCCGTTCAGCCTGAGCTTTACGCTGGCTGAAAATATGGAGGTCTCCGGCGCAAGCTTCACTAACGGCTTGCTGCATATTGATTTGACCCGGAATGAACCTGAAACCATTGCTCCACAACGTATCGCCATCAGCGAACGTCCTGCATTAGATAGTTAAATAGCTCCATGCCTTTGCCCCGCCAGAAATGACGGGGCTTTTTTGTGCGTCAGCACACATGAAACTGACTTGTTGTAACGAATGTTTCACTGTAAAAACATCCAGTATTAATACTCTTAACGAGGGAATGTTTTTATGAGTGAACATCAGCCATTTGAAGCCATGAAACAGTTTGATGATGCCGGGGTTGAATATTGGTCTGCCCGGGCATTCGCTAAAACTCTTGAATATTCAGAGTACCGACATTTTCTACCTGTCATAAAGAAAGCAGTGGAGTCATGTGTAGCCAGTGGTCAATTAGAGAGTGACCATTTCGAGGAGATCCTCGAAATGGTACGAATTGGGTCAGGAGCCAGTCGGAAACTAAAAGACGTAAAACTCTCCCGCTACGCCTGTTATCTGGTCGTGCAAAATGGTGATCCCGCGAAACCTGTTATAGCGGCAGGGCAAACCTACTTTGCTATTCAAACCCGGCGTCAGGAGTTGGCCGATGATGCTGCTTTTAAATCTCTGCGTGAGGATGAAAAACGTTTGTTCTTACGCAATGAACTAAAAGAACACAATAAGCATCTTGTTGAAACTGCACAACTTGCTGGCGTAGAGACCACTTTCGATTTTGCTATCTTTCAAAACCATGGTTACAAGGGGCTTTATGGTGGTTTAGATCAGCGAGCGATTCATGAACGTAAAGGGTTGAAGAAAAGCCAAAAAATTCTCGATCACATGGGGTCTACAGAGCTCGCGGCAAATCTGTTTCGGGCAACGCAAACGGAAGACAAACTGCGCAGAGACTCTGTTAACACCAAACAGCAAGCTAATCAGACGCATTATGAAGTAGGTCGCAAAGTTCGTCAGACTATTCATGATCTGGGGGGCACGATGCCAGAAGCGCTGCCATTGCCAGAAAAAAGCATTCAGCAATTACAAATCGACGTAAAGAAAAACAGTAAAGAGCGCCCTTCTTAAGCGCTCCAGAGCGCCTTGTAGCATGATAATGTGCGCCACTCTGCATTCATGCCTGAACGCTTCAGTCATAATCCTCGTTAAATGAAATGTTATTCACAGGGAACAGAATAATGAGTGATATAGCATTGACGGTCAGCGTTCTGGCATTAGTGGCAGTTGTCGGGTTATGGATCGGCAACATAAAAATACGTGGTGTGGGTTTTGGCATTGGAGGCGTGCTGTTCGGCGGTATTATCGTCGGGCATTTTGTCGATCAGGCAGGGATGACCCTGAGCGGCGACATGCTGCATTTTATTCAGGAATTTGGCCTGATTCTTTTCGTCTACACCATTGGTATTCAGGTGGGGCCGGGCTTTTTTGCTTCTCTGCGCGTTTCGGGCCTGCGGCTGAATCTGTTTGCTGTGCTGATTGTCATCATGGGTGGCATGGTCACCGCGATCCTGCATAAGATTTTTGCCATTCCTCTCCCTGTGGTGCTGGGAATATTCTCTGGAGCGGTCACCAATACCCCGGCGTTAGGTGCGGGGCAGCAAATTCTGCGCGATTTAGGTACGCCTGGCGATGTGGTTGACCAGATGGGGATGAGCTATGCCATGGCTTATCCTTTCGGCATCTGCGGAATTTTACTGACCATGTGGCTGATGCGCCTTATTTTCCGCGTTAACGTCGATGCTGAAGCCCAGCAGCATGAATCCACGCTGACCAACGGGCACGCACTGATTCAGACGATGAACATCCGCGTGGAAAACCCAAACATCAACAATATGGCGATTCAGGATGTCCCGATTCTGAACAGCGACAAAATCATCTGCTCGCGTCTGAAACGTGACGAGACATTGATGGTGCCGTCGCCAGGGACTGTTATCCAGATGGGCGACCTGCTACACCTGGTCGGACAGCCTGCTGACCTGCATAACGCGCAGGTGGTGATTGGGCAGGAGGTAGACACATCGCTGTCTACGCGAGGTACCGATTTACGCGTCGAACGCGTGGTGGTGACCAACGAGCAGGTGCTGGGTAAACGTATCCGCGACCTGCACTTTAAAGAACGTTACGACGTGGTGATTTCCCGCCTGAACCGTGCGGGTGTTGAGCTGGTAGCCAGCAGTGACGCCAGCCTGCAATTCGGGGATATCCTCAATCTGGTGGGGCGTCCCGCGTCCATTGATGCCGTTGCCAATGTTGTGGGTAACGCGCAGCAAAAACTGCAGCAGGTGCAGATGCTGCCGGTATTTATCGGTATCGGGCTGGGTGTTCTACTGGGTTCAATCCCGCTGTTCATCCCGGGGTTCCCGGTGGCGTTGAAACTGGGGTTGGCCGGCGGGCCGCTGATTATGGCCCTGATCCTGGGGCGTATTGGTAGCATCGGTAAGCTGTACTGGTTTATGCCTCCCAGCGCTAACCTGGCGTTGCGAGAGTTGGGTATCGTGCTGTTTCTTGCGGTGGTGGGTCTGAAGTCAGGCGGTGATTTTGTCGATACCCTAACACAGGGCGATGGCCTGAGCTGGGTGGGTTACGGTATTTTCATTACCGCGATTCCGCTTATTACCGTGGGCTTGCTGGCGCGAATCTTTGCCAAAATGAACTATCTGACACTGTGTGGCATGTTGGCTGGCTCAATGACCGATCCCCCGGCTTTGGCGTTTGCTAATAACCTGCATGCCACCAGCGGGGCAGCAGCGCTCTCCTACGCTACCGTTTATCCACTGGTCATGTTCCTGAGGATTATCACCCCGCAACTGTTGGCGGTGCTCTTCTGGGGATTAGGTTAAAACTGACTTATCCGGCCTGCATCTCCTGTAGGCCGGATAAAACGCAACTCTCCATCCGGCATTACAAACACCCTCTCTCTTTCCCATTGTCTCATCACCCGACTCGCCCTCTCGTTTGAGAATCAGGTTCATACTCCTTAACTGTTCCGGTATAACGACCAGACAACAATATTTAAGGAGCTGTCATGAAGATTTCTCGCCTTGGAGAAGCACCGGATTATCGCTTCTCGCTGGCAAATGAGCGTACTTTTCTGGCGTGGATCCGCACCGCGCTCGGATTTCTGGCGGCGGGGGTTGGCCTTGATCAACTGGCCCCGGATTTTGCCACGCCGGTCATCCGTGAGGCGCTTGCCTTGTTGCTGTGTCTGTTTGCCGGCGGTCTGGCGATCTACGGCTACCTGCGCTGGCTACGTAACGAAAAGGCGATGCGACTGAAAGAGGACTTGCCCTACACCCACAGCCTGCTGATTATCAGCGTCATGCTGACTATTGTGGCGGTGATTGTCATGACGCTGGTGCTGTATGCCGGATAGCCGCAAATCCCGACGCATCGCTGACCCGGGGTTACAACCGGAGCGGACTTCACTGGCCTGGTTTCGCACGTTGTTGGGCTATGGCGCGTTAATGGCGCTGGCGATTAAGCACAACTGGCACCAGGCGGGAGTGTTGTTCTGGATATCGGTAGTTGTGCTGGCGATAGTGGCGATTATCCTCTGGCACTACACCCGCAGCCGTAATCTGATGGATGTGAGTCATAGCGATTTTTCTGAATCTCGCGCGGTGCGTGACAAATTTATGATCTCCCTCGCGGTGTTATCCCTCGCAATGCTGTTTGCTGTAACGCATGTTCGCCAACTTATCGTATTTATCGGGAATTTTGCATGACAGGATGTGAGAACATGGATGTTAGTGATGATGTTTTAAACGTGGTGATTGACCATCAGAAGTGTTTACAACCGGTTGAAGTGTACCGTGGTTTGCAACAAGGAAATGTTCGCCTGGTACAATTTATTCCGCTGGTTAAGCACGATGGTTCAGGTCATCTGACAGACGAATCGGTTACGTCTGAGGCATGGGGCCGATTTTTAATTACGATATTTGATATCTGGGTACGTGAAGATATTAATCAGATATCTATCCAGCTTTTCGATAAAACGCTTCGCCAGTGGTGTGGTCTGACGGCACAGATTGAACGACAGACCATGTCATCAATGAATACGCGTTGCCAGACATGCTCATTGTTTCAATATTACCACGGTGATTGTCCTGCGTACTGCGAGGAAAATGGAAAGGGCGTGCTGTGTGCAGGCTATCAGGCTTTCTTCAGCCATACCGCGCCGCATATGCGCGTGATGCGTGACCTGCTTAAGCAGCATCGCTCACCGATGGAGCTGATGGCGATGCTGCGTTAAGCTCAGCTGTATTTAACGTCCTTTGGCCAGATACTGCGCCATTTCATCTTCCGGGACCATTCCACCGCCGGTCGCCCACACCAGGTGGGTGGCGTTATTGAGCTGATCCGCGCTGAAGCCGTGCATGTGCTGATAGTCAGCAGAGGCGCAAACGTGTTGCGGACCGGCCATCCCTGCCAGCGCTGACGGTTCGAGGCGAATACCTTCTTCCTGCGCCAGCCAGCCCAGCATATCGTACATCGTCTGATCGTCCAGAGTGTACAGACCGTCGAGCAGACGTTCCATTGCCCGGCCAACAAAGCCAGACGCACGGCCGACAGCCAGCCCATCAGCCGCCGTCAGGTTGTCGATGCCAATATCCTGCACGGAAATCGTATCGTGCAGTCCGGTATAAATCCCCAGCAGCATGCACGGTGAATGGGTTGGTTCTGCGAAGAAGCAGTGCACGTTATCGCCAAACGCCAGCTTCAGGCCAAACGCCACGCCGCCAGGGCCACCGCCGACGCCGCATGGTAGGTAAACAAACAGTGGATGGTCTGCATCCACCACGCGCCCCTGCTGGGCAAACTGCGCCTTTAAGCGCTGTCCGGCCACCGCATAGCCTAAAAACAGCGTGCGGGAATTTTCATCATCGATAAAGAAGCAGTTTGGATCGGACTCCGCCGCCTTACGGCCCTGTTCAACCGCCACGCCGTAATCTTCTTCATACTCCACGACCGTCACACCGTGACTGCGCAGTTTGGCTTTTTTCCATGCGCGGGCGTCGGCCGACATATGCACCGTCACCTTAAAGCCGATACGGGCGCTCATAATGCCAATCGACATGCCGAGATTACCGGTGGAGCCTACTGCGATGCTGTACTGGCTAAAGAACTGTTTGAATTCGGGCGAAAGCAGAACGCTGTAATCGTCTTGTGTGGTCAGCAGACCGGCTTCCAGCGCCAGTTTTTCCGCGTGGGTCAGTACTTCATAAATGCCACCACGGGCTTTAATCGAGCCAGAAATTGGCAGGTGACTGTCTTTCTTCAGCAGAATTTCGCCATTGATGCGCTGCCCGTACTCTTTCTCCAGCCGCTTTTGCATGGCCGGAATCGCGGCCAGCTCAGATTCAATAATGCCGCCGGTGGCCGCGGTTTCCGGGAATGCCTTTGCCAGGTACGGCGCAAAGCGCGTCAGACGGGCGTGAGCATCCTGAACATCGTGTTCAGTCAGGCCAACATACGGTAAACCTTCCGCAAGAGAGGTGGTGCCAGGGTTAAACCAGGTTGTCTCCTTGAGAGCAACCAGATCTTCCACTAAAGGATACTGGGCGATAAGTGTTTGAATGTTTTCCATAGTCAGTCTCTTTGCGCTTAGATAATAAAGGAAAGCAGGAATGTGCAAGCCAGTGCAATCACGGACGCGATAAATGTCGCGGTCGTATAGTATTTAAACGTTTCATTCAGGGTGGCACCGCAGTATTGCTTCACCAGCCAGAAGAGGGAATCGGTAACGATCGTGCAGCCAATAGCGCCGGAACCGATAGCAATGGCGATGATCTCCGGGCTGACGTTGGGATAGAGCGGCAGCATCGGTGCAACGATTGCCGTGGCGCCCATCATTGCCACCGTGGCGGAACCCACCGCAGCATGCAGGATTAACGCCACCAGCCACGCCAGCAGAATCGGGTGCATATGCATGTTCGAGAGGATCAGCGCAAGAGTATCCGCCAGCCCACTGCTCTTGAGGATAGCGTTGAATGCGCCGCCTGCGCCGATAATCAACAGAATGTTAGCTATGGAGCCAAAACCGTTTTCAGTGTGGGTCAGCAACGTACCCATACCGATGTGCTGACGCAGGCCGAGAATGTAATAGGCAACGAAAACGGCAATAAACATCGCGGTGATCGGGTTACCAATAAACTCCAGCAGCGTATATACCGTGCTGCCTTTCGCCATGTTCAGCTCAGCGACGGTTTTTACCAGCATCAGGCCAATCGGCAGCAGAACGGTAAACAGCGTAGCACCCAGCGACGGCAGCGTACTTTCGTCACGCACTTTAAGGTCAGAAAACTCAGCCGGAACCGGTTTAAACGGCAGACGGTTACCCAGGAATTTCAGGTACAGAGGACCGCCTATCAGCGAGGCCATCAAGCCGACCAGTAAGCCGTAGACAATCACGGTGCCAATGTCTGCGCCCAGCTTGTTCGCCACGAACAGGGCAGCCGGATGCGGTGGTACCACGCAGTGCACCGCCATCAGCGCCGTACACAGCGGAATCGCCAGCTTCAGTAATGAAGTATTGGTTTTCTTGGCAATTGAAAAGGCCAGTGGAATCAACAGCACCACGCCGACTTCAACAAACAGCGTGATCCCGCAAATCAGTCCAACCAGAACCATAATGACGTCGGCGGATAGCCAGCGGCAGCGCTGCAGCGTCAGGCCAATGCGTTCGGCTGCGCCGGACACTTCCATCATTTTGCCCAGAATGGTCCCAAGGCCGATAACCGCGGCGAGGAAGCCCAGCGTACCGCCGATGCCACTCTCAATGGCATTGACCATATCCAACGGCCCCATGCCCATCATCGTACCCACGAAGAAGCTGGCTAACAGTAGCGCCAGAAACGGGTGGAATTTGAACTTCACGATGGTCAAAACGATTAACACGATGCTTATCAGCAGCGTGCTCACAACCCAGATTTGAGAGTGCATAACTCACCTTGCCCTGTGATTAATATAGGGTTATTGGACAAAAATAAGGCATGGTCTGACAAACGATATAAATCCCCATTCACATGAGCCAGATTGCATCAAATGCGTGATTTATGTCTAATTGTGCTTTGTTTATGCGATATGGTTCACTCTGGTTCACCTTTGAGCTGATTTTTGCAGCGAACTTTTTTACACTCCAGCGCATGAATCAGAAGGAAAGGAGGTGAGAATGGATCCCCTACGCGAAGTCAGAAACCGGCTGCTCAACGGCTGGCAGCTGTCAAAGCTGTATACTTTTGAAGTGGCGGCCCGGCATCAGTCGTTTGCGCTGGCGGCAGACGAGCTGTCATTGAGCCCCAGCGCCGTCAGCCATCGCATAAATCAGCTTGAAGATGAGCTTGGCATCCAATTATTTGTTCGTTCTCATCGCAAAGTGGAACTCACTCATGAGGGCAAACGGGTATTTTGGGCGCTGAAGTCGTCACTGGACACGCTCAACCAGGAGATTCTTGATATTAAGAATCAGGAGCTCTCGGGGACGCTCACCGTCTACTCACGGCCTTCTATCGCCCAGTGCTGGCTGGTTCCGGCGCTCGGCGACTTTACCCGTCGCTACCCGTCAATTTCGCTAACCATGTTGACCGGGAACGACAACGTCAATCTACAGCGTGCGGGTATCGATCTCGCCATCTATTTTGACGATGCACCCTCCGCGCAACTCACGCATCACTTCCTGATGGATGAAGAGATCCTGCCGGTGTGCAGCCCGGACTACGCCCGCCGCCATGACCTTACCGGTTCGCTGGTGAATTTGCCGCACTGTACGTTGCTGCACGACAGACAGGCGTGGAGTAACGATTCCGGGACCGATGAGTGGCACAGTTGGGCGCAGAATTTTGCGGCGAATTTGCCGACATCGTCGGGGATTGGTTTTGATCGTTCTGATTTAGCAGTAATTGCGGCAATGAACCATATCGGCGTGGCGATGGGCCGAAAACGGCTGGTGCAAAAACGCCTCGACAGCGGAGAATTGATTGCGCCTTTTGGCGATATGGCACTGAAATGTCATCAGCATTACTACATCACCACGCTGCCCGGCAGGCAGTGGCCGAAAATCGAGGCGTTTATTGGCTGGCTGCAGGAGCAGGTTAAATAAGCGGGTTGCGAATATTTTTTACGCTTTCGCTCTACACGGAAAGTGAAAAAGCGTGCTAAATACGTGATATCACTCCTGATGATTTGCGTAAGGACGACCGTGTTAAAGCCGATTGTTTCCCTTTTACTGTTGGCCAGCGCCACCGTGTGTGCCGCGCAACCTGCGTTGACGGCGGCGCAGTATGTGCAGCAGCTTGGGGTTGGGATGGACGTAGATTGGGCGCGTACCGATCGGGGCATCCGTGAATTCGATCCGCTGGTGGTGAGGGATTATAAGGCGAAAGGGTTGACCCACGTGCGCATTCGCGTGGCGGGTGAGCCTACGGAGGCGCGGCTCATTCATCTGCGCAAGCTGGTGGAAGCCTGCGAGCAGTATGGCGTGATCCCGATAATCGCCTATCAGGCTGACGAGTATAAAAAAGACCCCAGTGCCAGTAACGAAAAAGAGGTGGTTAACTGGTGGGTGGCAGTGGCGCATTACTTTGGTCAAAGTTCGCCGTTGCTGGGTTTCGACCTGATTTATGAACCTGCCGATAAGCTCAACCATAATCAGGCGTCGCTCAATAGGGTGTATGACAAAACCATCCGTACCATCCATGCCATCGATCCACAGCGAATGATATTTATCGCGCCGAAACTGCATGCCGCTCCGGAAGATTTGCCCAACCTAAAATTGCCGCCGCAAAGTCAGAATACCGTGCTGGCCCAATGGCATATTTTCCCGTGGGGGCCGCTGAAAAATAACGGTAAATACCCGTGGACCTCAGGGACAGCGGCAGAAAAGGCCGCCATTCGCGCCCGTATCAATACTGCCATTCACTGGCAGCAGAAAACCGGTCATGTTAGTTGGGTAGGAGGCTGGTCGCCGGGAGAAACCATCAGGAACGCGTCTTCTGCCTCGCAAATGGCGTTTGCCCGCTTTATGGCTTGCGAGCTGAAGAAAGCGAAAATTCCCTATGCTATCAATGCGGATACGCAGTTCTATGATGGTGAGGAAGGGGCATGGAGACCGGCGCTGGAGCCGTTGTTGAATACCATGATTGCCCCTGAGTGTGAAAAGCCCGGCGAGAAGCCGGGCCTTCATACGCTTAAACCGCCTGTCCCTGATGCGACACGCGTGACGCCAGCGGAAGCCAGCAAACAAAAATCAACAGCCCCATAAGGGTCATCAGCAGGCCCAGACTGGCTTGCCCGGTCTGCGGCAGCATGGCAGAGAACCACGCCAGCACGCCGGAACCAATGTTCTGTAATCCACCAACCAGCGCACCAGCAGTACCGGCCAGGAACGGGAAAGGCTCCATTGCGCCGCTGGTTGCCAGCGGAAACAGCATCCCGGCGCCGAAGAAAAACAGTGCGGCGGGAACCAGCAGCGTCCAGACGTTCATCACGTCGAACAGACCAGGGATCCACATCATCAAACCGGCGACCAGACAGCAGATAACTGACTGCCACATTAGCGTCGAGAAACGCTTATTCGGGCGACCGGCGAACCAGGCACCAAAAAACGCCGCCGGAATGGGCAGAATAAACAGGATACTGACCACCATGCTGCTTAAGCCGAGACGCGCGCCTAACAACACCCCGGAACAGGCTTCGAAGACCGCAACGCCCGCCAGGCCGCCGATCAGCATCAGCACGTAACAGGTGAAAGAGCTGTTGCCAAACAGCGTTTTGTAGCTGGCGATAAGCCGTGGACGCGGCGCACCTGCGGGGCGCGTTTCCGGCATCCAGCGCGCCATGCTAAACGTGACGCCTGCGCACAGCACCAGCAGGAAGATGTAACAGGCACGCCAGTTCCACAGAGTATCCAGCATACCGCCAATCAATGGTGCCAGCAGTGGGCTGACCAGAATCCCCATGTTTAACAGGCTATTAGCGTGGCGTAACTGCGTGCCTTCATACAAATCGCGCGGTAACGTTCGCGCCATCACACCGCCGACGCCCGTTCCCATCCCCTGTATTGCGCTGGCGATAATCAATACCGTCAGGCTGTGGGTGGTTATGGCGACCAGCGTAGCCAGCATAAAAATGGACATCCCGGCGAGGATCACCGGGCGGCGGCCAACGCGATCGGAAAGTGGGCCGTAAATCAGTTGTGACAGGCCGTAGGTCAACAGATAGGCGGCCATTACGCTTTGCACCGCCCCTTCGCGAACGTTCAGTTCACGCGCCATATCAGCAATCGCGGGGATATAAATGGTTTGCGCCATCTGACCTACCGCCACCAGTAATACCAACATCAACAACAAATTGACGCTTCTATGCCTTTTCATTTCGCTGATTACTTTTCAAAAAGTGAAAAAATAAGAATAAGGTGCTGCACTTTCCCGTAAATGCGCGTGGAATCTACCACAACAGAAAAAGAAGGCCAGATAGTGGGCTGGAATGTTTAAACGATGAACGGCAGGAAATGTAAACAAAAAGCGGCAACAAATGTTGCCGGATTGCATCGGGTTTACAGAGGTCATGATAAGCGTAGCAAAACTGCACCTATGGCAATGCCTCCAGCCGCAACAAGACGTATTCCGGCAACCTTCTCTTTCAGTAGCAGCCACGCGAGCAGCGCGCCAAACAGGATGGAAGTTTCACGCAGCGCAGCGACTACCGCCAACGGAGCCTGAGTCATGGCCCACAGCGCCAGACCGTAAGAACCCATTGTGCCAATCCCGCCAAGAATACCTTTCTTCCACTGCTGTACCAGATAGCGCGACGCTTCCCGGCGTCGGGCAATCATCGCCCAGCCCAGCAGGCAGGAGCCGTTCAGAAAGAAGGTCCACAGCGTATAACCCAGCGCAGTTTCTGATAAACGTACGCCGGTGCCATCAACCAGCGTATATCCGGCGATAAAGCAGGCGTTAATGAGCGCCAGCACGATCCCGCGTTGCGAGCTGCTGCGTCCGTTAAACGCCATGCCGAGGATCGCCAGACAGATCGTGGCAATCCCCACCCAGGCTAGCACAGAGAGGCTATCGCCAAGAAACAGGACGCTGATAATTGCGACCAGCAGCGGTGCTGTGCCGCGCATTAACGGATAGGTCTGGCTCATATCCGAAACCTGATAGGTTTTGGCGACCAGGACGGTATATACAATTTGCAACGCAGTTGAGACGGCTAAAAAAGGCAGGCTGGCGGCGGAAGGTTGCGGCGCAAAGGGTAAGAAAATCAATGCCATAATTGCGGCAGAACCGCTGACACCGATCGCTGAGTACAATTTATCGTTTCCAGCTTTAACAATGGCATTCCAGCTGGCATGCAGCAGCGCGGCGAACAGCAAAATGCAGAAAACAGAAAGCGTCATGGTGGAATTCTTCCCTGAGAATGTCATAAAAACGTAACATATTGGCGCGACACAAGCACCAGGGAGAAGGTGAAAGGGGAGCGGAGTGTTACCCGCCCCCCTTAGGTGCGCCTTGAATCCGAATTACTTAACGTATTTCAGAACGGCATCAAGTAGTTGCAGTGCTGCAACAATGAGTTTGAGGATAAGAATAGCGATATCCACGAGGCTCATACGCTCTCCTTTTGGTACAAGGAGCACGGTGCTGACGTACCTCGCCGCTGCCTGTTGCCAGCACCTTTGTTGACATAACACAGTGTGCTCACACGGGGGTTAAGGCGCTGACGGCACCACCCGTTTCAGCCAGGACTTTGATGCGCCGGTTTACGATGCGGCCCCCGCATAACACATTGCGTACCGAGACATTATAGATAAACACTGTATAAATTAACAGTATTTTATGGACGTTACGCTATTCATGTTCCATACTCAAAACCATCAAAATTCGTGCCGAAATTGCGTGTTCTTCGCAGAACGCGTATACTTTTTTCGTTGACATAACACAGTGTGTTCGGCGGCTACCAACCGCACAGCACTGAAAAAAACCTCGCTCCGGCGGGGTTTTTTGTTTTTCAGCAATGCACAACGAAATGTGATCGTTGACGCATTTTTATGCAGATGAAAATTTTTCCATTGTCACGCTGAAAAACCTGTGTTTGTATAAATCCAGTTAATCAACAAACAGACAGGTCCCTAATGAACCCTTCCATGCTGACTGCGACCCTACTAAAAACTGCGCCATCTCGCGCAGCGGTCGTCGTGCGTGTGGTGGTGGTCGTCGGCAATGCGCCGTAGGGTCCGAATCAACACACGATTCCAAAACCCCGCCGGCGCAAACCGGGCGGGGTTTTTCGTTTCAGAGACCTGCCCGGAGCAAAGGCCCAGAATAAAAGGACTGGAGCATGGCAAGTTCGGGCATAACATCCAAGCGTACGCGTTTTACGGGCGCAGAATTCATCGTTCATTTCCTGGAACGCCAGGGGATTCAGGTTGTTACCGGTATTCCCGGCGGATCGATTCTTCCCGTCTATGACGCCTTAAGTCAAAGCACGCAAATCCGTCATATCCTGGCGCGCCACGAGCAAGGAGCTGGGTTTATCGCTCAGGGAATGGCGAGAACCGATGGCAAACCCGCCGTCTGTATGGCCTGCAGCGGACCGGGCGCAACCAATCTGGTGACCGCCATTGCTGATGCGCGTCTGGATTCCATCCCGCTGGTGTGTATCACCGGGCAGGTTCCGGCCTCAATGATAGGCACCGACGCCTTCCAGGAAGTCGACACCTACGGCATCTCTATCCCCATCACTAAGCACAACTATCTGGTCCGCCATATCAGTGAATTACCGCAGGTCATGAACGATGCGTTCCGCATTGCGCAGTCCGGACGTCCAGGCCCGGTGTGGATAGACATTCCTAAGGATATTCAAACCGCCGTTTTTGACATTGAAGAGATGCCGGAGCCTGCGCAGAAAATGGCGGCGCCAGCGTTCAGCCAGGACAGCATTCGCGATGCCGCAGCCATGATTAACGCCGCACAGCGTCCGGTGCTGTACCTCGGCGGCGGCGTGATTAACGCACCTGAGCGCGTACGTGAACTGGCGGAAAAAGCGATGCTGCCCACCACTATGACCTTAATGGCGCTCGGTATGTTGCCGAAAGCGCATCCGCTGTCGTTAGGCATGCTGGGCATGCACGGCGCGCGTAGCACTAACTTTATTCTGCAAGAAGCGGATTTATTGATTGTTCTGGGCGCACGTTTTGATGACCGGGCGATTGGTAAAACGGAGCAGTTCTGCCCGAACGCCAAAATCATTCACGTGGATATCGACCGCGCGGAGCTGGGTAAAATCAAACAACCGCACGTGGCGATTCAGGCGGATGTCGATGAGGTTCTTGCACAATTGATCCCATTAATTGACGCGCAGCCGCGAGAGTCGTGGCATCAGACGGTGGCCGATTTACAACGTGAATTCCCTTGCACTATTCCGCAGGAAAGCGACCCGCTCAGCCACTATGGATTGATCAACGCCGTGGCTGCCTGCGTAGACGATAGCGCTATTATCACCACCGACGTAGGCCAGCATCAGATGTGGGCGGCACAGGCTTATCCGCTGAACCGTCCGCGTCAGTGGCTGACCTCCGGCGGTCTGGGAACTATGGGCTTTGGCCTGCCAGCGGCAATTGGTGCAGCGCTGGCCAATCCAGACAAGAAAGTGCTGTGCTTCTCCGGCGACGGCAGCCTGATGATGAATATTCAGGAAATGGCGACAGCCAGCGAAAATCAGCTGGATATTAAAGTCATCCTGATGAATAACGAAGCGTTGGGTCTTGTATATCAGCAGCAGAGTCTGTTCTATAAGCAGGGTGTTTTTGCCGCGACCTATCCGGGGATGATTAACTTTATGCAGATAGCCGCCGGGTTTGGTCTCGAAACCTGCGATCTGAATAACGAAGCGGACCCACAGGCAGCGTTGCAGGAGATTATTAATCGTCCTGGGCCTGCGCTGATTCACGTGCGCATCGATGCCGAACAAAAAGTGTACCCGATGGTGCCGCCGGGTGCGGCAAACACAGAAATGGTGGGGGAATAAGCCATGCAACAGCAGACTCATGACAACGTAATCCTGGAACTCACCGTACGCAACCATCCGGGCGTAATGACTCACGTTTGCGGGCTGTTCGCCCGCCGCGCGTTCAACGTGGAAGGCATTCTCTGTCTACCGATTCAGGACAGCGATAAGAGCCGCATCTGGCTACTGGTCAACGACGATCAACGTCTTGAGCAGATGATAAGCCAGATCGACAAGCTGGAAGATGTGGTGAAAGTGGCCCGCAACCAGTCCGATCCGTCGATGTTTAACAAAATTACCGTGTTCTTTGAGTGAGTTAGTCGCCGTCTGAATCCGGGGTGATCACTTTGACAGAGCCGTTCCGGCAGTGGGTTGCGTAATCTGCCGGTAACGGACGGTCGCTTATCAGTACGTCAAAGGTGGAGAGTGGACCAATGCTGGCGGGGGCGACCTCATCGAACAGGGCGTGCCGCGTCAGCAGAATTTTGCGTAATCCGCGTTCCATCGCTTTGCGTTTTGTGGCCAGATCGTCCGGATTGAACCAGCTAACGCCGAAATGCTCATGGACTCCGCTGGCGGAGATAAAGACTTTCCGTGGGTTGAGTGCATCCAGCGGAGAGGGATTGCTGGTGTCGTAAAAGGCGTCACTTTTCGCCCGGTAGGTCCCCCCGCAAAGAATTGCTGTGGCGTTGGGCTTTTCATTTAGCGCTACGAACACCCGGTGCGAGTAGCAAATCCCGGTAAAGGAAATATCGTCCGGGATCATGCTGACCACCAACGGCATTTCCGCACCATTATCAAAAAAGACCAGATCATTTTCACTCACCAGTCCCGCAGCCAGAATGGCAACCGGTAAATCGTCGCGGTGATACTGTTTTTGCGCGGGGAGTGGCGCGTTAACGATGGCAGCAGGTTTGTTCACCATCACAATGTAACCACCGAGCAGCGTGAGTGGTAACGGTTCGTCATCCTGACTGAGATCCCGACGAATAGTCATCACGGAAACTTCCAGCATTCGTGCCGCCTCTTTCAGATGGATTCGGTCGGTCTTCTTCAACAATTCCATCAGACGTCGAATACGTTCTTTTTGCTTAGTTTCCATGTGCTTCTCCACGAATCATGTTCCCATGTTCCTTCAGTAACATTTTTGTGTTTCTGAGAACATGACATTGCCGCATTACTATACGTCTGACTATTCGGAAATAAAAGCGTGTTTTTTCACGTTTTATTGATTATATCCAGTTAATTTTCAGTCAATTGTAAGCAAGTTCATCATTTGTATTGTGATGTGGGTGTAACGTTTAGTGCAATAAATAAACAATAAAATGATCTTCCAATCGCGATCCTAGTCACAAATGATACAAAAGTAACATGATAATGTTATTTTAATATCATTGTTGTGTGATTGTTTCTGAGAGGTAGTAAAATGGATATCGCGGTTATTGGCTCCAACATGGTGGATCTCATCACCTACATCAACCAGATGCCCAAAGAAGGGGAAACGCTGGAAGCACCGGCGTTCAAAATTGGCTGCGGGGGCAAAGGCGCAAATCAGGCCGTTGCGGCCGCTAAGCTCAATTCCAAAGTGCTGATGCTGACAAAAGTCGGTGATGATATTTTTGCGGATAACACTATTCGCAATCTCGAATCCTGGGGAATTAATACTACCTATGTCGAAAAGGTACCCTGCACCAGCAGCGGTGTCGCACCGATCTTTGTTAATGCCAACTCCAGCAACAGTATTCTGATTATTAAAGGAGCGAACAAATTTCTCTCCCCGGAAGATATCGATCGTGCGGCGGAAGATCTGAAAAAATGTCAGCTTATTGTCCTGCAACTGGAGGTGCAGCTGGAAACCGTTTATCACGCGATTGAATTTGGCAAAAAACACGGTATTGAAGTGTTACTGAATCCCGCCCCTGCATTACGGGAATTAGATATGTCTTATGCCTGTAAATGTGATTTTTTTGTGCCGAATGAAACCGAGCTGGAAATATTAACCGGTATGCCAGTAGATACTTATGACCATATTCGCGCAGCGGCACGTTCTCTGGTTGATAAAGGTCTGAACAATATTATCGTCACCATGGGTGAGAAAGGTGCGCTGTGGATGACGCGTGACCAGGAAGTCCATGTTCCAGCGTTTAAAGTGAACGCTGTCGATACCAGTGGCGCAGGCGACGCTTTCATCGGTTGTTTTGCTCACTATTACGTTCAAAGCGGTGATGTGGAAGCCGCCATGAAAAAAGCCGCTCTCTTCGCTGCTTTCAGCGTTACCGGGAAAGGCACTCAATCATCTTATCCAAGCATCGAACAATTTAATGAGTTTCTTACCTTAAACGAATAATACTCCTGCACTGTAAAAGGTAGCACTATGAACGATAAAAACATCATTCAGATGCCTGACGGCTATTTGAATAAGACCCCTCTGTTCCAGTTTATTTTGTTATCCTGTTTATTCCCGTTATGGGGATGCGCAGCCGCATTAAATGATATTCTGATTACGCAATTCAAAAGCGTATTTTCACTCAGCAACTTTGCCTCGGCATTAGTTCAGAGTGCCTTTTATGGCGGTTATTTTTTAATTGCGATTCCAGCATCTCTGGTGATTAAAAAGACCAGTTATAAAGTCGCCATCTTAATGGGGCTGACCCTTTATATCGTTGGGTGTACGCTCTTTTTCCCGGCATCGCACATGGCCACCTACACCATGTTCCTTGCGGCGATTTTCGCGATTGCGATTGGTCTGAGCTTCCTGGAAACAGCAGCCAACACCTACAGCTCAATGATCGGCCCAAAAGCGTATGCCACTTTACGCCTGAACATCAGTCAGACTTTTTATCCTATTGGTGCGGCTGCTGGCATTCTGCTAGGTAAATATCTGGTCTTCTCTGAAGGTGAAAGCCTGGAAAAACAGATGGCCGGGATGAACGCTGAGCAGATCCATAACTTTAAAGTGTTGATGCTGGAAAATACCCTTGAGCCATACAAGTACATGATTATGGTACTGGTTGTGGTGATGGTGTTATTCCTGCTGACTCGCTTCCCGACCTGTAAAGTCGCGCAAACCACGAGTCATAAACGCCCGTCAGCGATGGATACACTGCGTTATCTGGCCAGCAATGCCCGTTTCCGTCGTGGAATTGTGGCGCAATTTCTTTATGTGGGGATGCAGGTCGCGGTGTGGTCATTCACCATCCGTCTGGCACTGGAATTAGGTGATATCAACGAGCGCGACGCCTCAACCTTCATGGTCTATAGCTTCGCCTGCTTCTTTATCGGCAAGTTTATCGCCAACATTTTGATGACGCGCTTCAATCCGGAAAAAGTGCTGATTCTCTATTCCATTATTGGTGCGCTGTTCCTCGTCTATGTTGCACTGGCGCCAAGCTTCAGCGCTGTGTATGTCGCAGTGCTGGTGAGTGTCCTGTTTGGACCCTGCTGGGCGACAATCTATGCGGGTACGCTTGATACCGTGGATAACGAGCATACCGAAATGGCGGGTGCCGTCATTGTCATGGCGATTGTCGGCGCGGCGGTGGTTCCGGCGATTCAGGGCTATGTGGCCGATATGTTCCATTCATTGCAACTTTCGTTCCTGGTTTCCATGCTCTGTTTCGTGTACGTCGGTATCTACTTCTGGCGTGAAAGCAAAGTGCGCAACAACCTGGCTGAAGCGACAGTTTCCTGAGGAGAGCGATCATGACAACACGTATAACGCTGTGGCGAGAACTCTTTGCAGAGCATCCGCGAATCTTACTGAAGAATAACGACTTCACGGTTACCGCATTTCGTTACGCCAGCGGAGTGGAAGGGCTGAAGGTAGAAAACAGTCGTGGACATCTGGTTATTCTGCCCTGGATGGGGCAGATGATCTGGGATGCTCAGTTTGATGGCCATGACCTGACCATGCGTAACATGTTCAGTCAGCCGAAACCGGCGGCGGAAGTGGTGGCGACCTACGGCTGTTTTGCCTTCCACTCAGGTCTGTTGGCAAATGGCTGCCCATCACCAGAGGATTCACATCCTTTGCACGGTGAAATGGCTTGTGCCGCGATGGATGAAGCCTGGCTGGAGCTGGAGGGTGAGAATTTGCGCGTGGGTGGACGCTATGAGTATGTGATGGGGTTCGGTCATCATTATCAGGCGCATCCTGCGGTGGTAATGCACAAAGCGAGCGCGCTGTTTGATATTCAGATGGCGGTTACCAACCTCGCCTCAGTGGCAATGCCGTTGCAGTACATGTGCCATATGAACTATGCCTACGTACCGGAAGCCACCTTCAGCCAGAATATTCCGGATGAGGCCATGAAGCTGCGTGAGTCGATACCCGCGCATGTTAAGCCGACTGAGCAGTGGCTGGCGTTTAATCAGCGGATTGTACAGGGCGAGGCTTCTCTGGCGCGGCTCAATGAACCCCATTTTTACGATCCGGAAATTGTCTTCTTTGCTGACCAACTGGACAGGTACACTAATAAGCCAGAATTTAGCATGATCGCGCCTGATGGCACCACGTTCGTTACGCGTTTCTCCAGCACGGAGCTGAATTATGTGACGCGTTGGATCCTCTATAACGGCGATCAACAGGTTGCGGCATTCGCCTTGCCTGCAACCTGTCGACCTGAAGGATTCCTGGCAGCACAACGCAATGGCACCTTGATTGAAATAGAACCGCAGCACACCCGGACATTTACAGTCACAACTGGCATAGCCTGATCGCTCAAGGCTTGAACACCAAAGCACTTATCGTTAAGGTAAGCGCTTTTGCTGGATGGCGGCATTAATGCCTTATCCGGCCTACAACGGCACCCGCCCGTAGGCCTGATAAGCGTAGCGCCATCAGGCATGCCTTAGCGCCAGGATGAACCCATGATTACCGTTGCCCTTATTGACGACCACCTCATCGTCCGCTCCGGCTTTGCCCAACTGCTGGGGCTGGAACCTGATTTGCAGGTGGTCGCTGAGTTTGGCTCAGGCAGTGAGGCGCTGGCGGGATTACCGGGACGCGGCGTGCAGGTGTGTATCTGCGACATCTCGATGCCTGATATCTCCGGTCTTGAACTGTTAAGCCAGTTGCCAAAAGGAATGGCGATTATCATGCTCTCTGTCCACGACAGCCCGGCACTGGTGGAGCAGGCGCTCAACGCGGGCGCGCGTGGTTTCCTTTCTAAACGTTGTAGCCCGGATGAGCTGATCGCGGCGGTGCATACCGTGGCGACTGGCGGCTGTTACCTGACGCCGGACATCGCCGTCAAACTGGCGGCCGGTCGTCAGGATCCGCTCACCAAACGCGAACGTCAGGTGGCGGAAAAACTGGCGCAAGGTATGGCGGTCAAAGAGATTGCCGCTGAACTGGGTCTGTCGCCGAAAACGGTGCACGTGCATCGCGCCAACCTGATGGAAAAGCTGGGGGTCAGCAACGACGTCGAACTGGCCCGACGGATGTTTGACGGCTGGCAATGAACACGCTCTGTTCCCGGTTAATCACCGTTGTTGCCTGCTTCTTTATCTTCTCTGCCGCGTGGTTTTGCCTGTGGAGCATCAGCCTGCATCTGGTTGAGCGCCCGGAGCTGGCGGTACTGCTGTTTCCGTTTGGCCTGCGTCTGGGGTTGATGCTGCAATGTCCGCGCGGCTACTGGCCGGTGCTGCTGGGTGCGGAATGGCTGCTTCTTTTCTGGCTGGCGCAGGAAGTGGCGCTGGTCCATTTACCACTTTTGATGATCGGCAGCTTCCTCACGTTACTCCCGGTGATGTTGATTTCGCGATACCGCCATCAGCGCGACTGGCGCACGCTGTTGTTGCAGGGCGCGGCGCTCACGGCGGCGGCGTTGCTGCAATCGCTGCCCTGGCTTGGGCAAGGTGAAGAGGCGTGGAACGCGCTGCTGCTGACGCTCACCGGCGGATTAACGCTGGCGCCGATCTGCCTGGTGTTCTGGCACTATCTGACCAGCACGACCTGGCTGCCGCTGGGCCCGGCGGTGGTGTCGCAGCCGGTGAACTGGCGCGGGCGACATCTGGTCTGGTACCTGCTGCTGTTTAGCGTCAGCCTGTGGCTACAGCTCGGTTTACCCGCCGAACTTTCGCGCTTCACGCCGTTTTGCCTCGCGTTGCCGATCATTGCGCTGGCCTGGCACTACGGCTGGCAGGGGGCGCTGATTGCGACGCTGATGAACGCCATCGCGCTGATTGCCAGCCAGACCTGGCACGATCATCCCGTCGATCTGTTGCTCTCGCTGCTGGTGCAAAGCCTGACCGGGCTGCTGCTCGGTGCGGGTATTCAGCGTCTGCGCGAACTTAACCAGTCGCTGCAAAATGAATTAGCACGCAACCATCGTCTGGCGGAACGCCTGCTGGAAACCGAAGAGAGCGTGCGCCGGGATGTGGCGCGCGAACTGCACGATGATATCGGCCAGACCATCACCGCCATTCGCACCCAGGCGGGTATTGTTCAGCGGCTGGCGCCAGAAAACGCAGGGGTGAAGCGCAGCGGGGCGCACATCGAACAACTTTCTCTCGGCGTGTACGATTCGGTGCGTCGCCTGTTAGGCCGTCTGCGACCACGTCAACTGGACGATCTCACGCTGGAGCAGGCCATCCGCTCACTGATGCGCGAAATGGAGCTGGAAAGTCGCGGTATCGTCAGCCATCTCGACTGGCGAATTGATGAATCTGCACTTAGCGAAAGCCAGCGGGTGACGCTGTTTCGCGTCTGTCAGGAAGGGCTGAACAACATCGTTAAGCACGCCAACGCCAGCGCGGTGACGCTTCAGGGCTGGCAACAGGATGAACGGCTAATGCTGGTGATTGAGGACGACGGCAGCGGCCTGCCGCCTGGGTCGAATCAACAGGGATTTGGCCTCACTGGGATGCGTGAACGGATTAGCGCCCTCGGCGGATCGCTCTCGATTTCCTGTACGCATGGCACGCGGGTCAGCGTGTCGTTACCCCAGCGATATGTGTAAGGCGCGGTCATGTTTTCGTTTTTAAAAGCTCCGGCCAGTGCGCCGCTCATTACTGATAAGCGTGAAGTGGATGCCCTCTACCGCTACTGGCGGCGGCATATCCTGACCACCATCTGGCTCGGCTACGCGCTGTTCTATTTCACACGCAAAAGCTTCAATGCCGCCGTACCGGATATCCTCACCAGCGGCGTGCTGACTCGCAGCGACATTGGGCTGCTGGCGACGCTGTTTTACATCACCTACGGCCTGTCGAAGTTTGTTTCCGGTATCGTCAGCGACCGATCCAACGCTCGCTATTTTATGGGCATCGGACTGATTGCCACCGGCGTGGTAAACATTCTGTTTGGATTCTCCACCTCGCTATGGGCCTTTGCGGTGCTGTGGGCGCTGAACGCCTTTTTCCAGGGCTGGGGATCGCCGGTCTGCGCGCGTTTATTGACCGCGTGGTATTCGCGTACTGAACGCGGCGGCTGGTGGGCGCTGTGGAACACCGCGCACAACGTCGGCGGGGCGCTGATCCCTATCGTGATGGCGGCGACAGCGCTGCACTACGGCTGGCGCGCCGGGATGATGATCGCCGGGCTGCTGGCGATTGTGGTGGGGATTTTTCTCTGCTGGCGGCTGCGCGACAGGCCGCAGGCGATTGGTCTGCCGCCAATTGGCGACTGGCGGCATGATGAACTGGAAATTGCCCAACAGCAGGAAGGCGCTGGGCTAAGCCGCAAAGAGATCCTCACCCGTTATGTGCTACTGAATCCTTATATCTGGCTGCTGTCACTGTGTTATGTGCTGGTGTACGTGGTCCGTGCCGCGATTAACGACTGGGGCAATCTGTACATGTCGGAGACGCTCGGCGTGGATCTGGTGACCGCCAATACCGCCGTGACAATGTTTGAGCTGGGCGGATTTGTTGGCGCGCTGGTGGCGGGTTGGGGTTCGGACAAGCTGTTTAACGGCAACCGCGGTCCAATGAACCTGATTTTCGCCGCCGGAATTTTGCTCTCCGTTGGCTCGCTGTGGCTAATGCCGTTCGCCAGCTATGTGATGCAGGCCGCGTGCTTCTTCACCACCGGATTCTTCGTCTTCGGCCCGCAGATGCTGATCGGCATGGCGGCGGCGGAGTGTTCGCACAAAGAGGCGGCGGGCGCGGCAACCGGATTTGTCGGGCTGTTTGCTTATCTGGGGGCATCGCTCTCCGGCTGGCCGCTGGCGAAGGTGATGGAGGTCTGGCACTGGACCGGATTCTTTGTGGTGATCGCTATTGCGGCGGGAATTTCCGCGCTGCTGCTGCTGCCGTTTTTAAACGCCCAGGCTCCGCGCGAACTCAACGAAGCGTGATGCACCTCACCTTTTTGCCCCGAGTGGAGCAAAACTAAGAAATTTTCCCGGTTTCACCTGGACGCTGTCTCAGGCGCGTCTTCCGGCTGATTTTTACAATGCCTGCTATTCGCAGGTATAAAAATTAGCTCGGGAGTGTCAAATGCTGGCCTTTCTAAACCAGGTGCGCAAGCCGACCCTGGATCTGCCGCTCGATGTGCGGCGCAAAATGTGGTTCAAACCATTCATGCAGTCCTATCTGGTGGTCTTTATCGGCTACCTGACCATGTACCTGATCCGCAAAAACTTCAACATCGCGCAGAACGACATGATCTCCACCTACGGGCTGAGCATGACGCAGCTGGGGATGATTGGCCTGGGCTTCTCCATCACCTACGGCGTGGGTAAAACGCTGGTTTCCTACTACGCGGACGGCAAAAACACCAAGCAGTTTCTGCCGTTTATGCTGATCCTCTCCGCCATCTGTATGCTCGGCTTCAGCGCCAGCATGGGCGCGGGTTCAACCAGCCTGTTTTTGATGATCGCTTTCTACGCGCTGAGCGGTTTCTTCCAGAGTACTGGCGGCTCATGTAGCTATTCCACCATTACTAAATGGACGCCGCGTCGCAAGCGGGGTTCCTACCTCGGTATGTGGAATATCTCCCACAACCTCGGCGGTGCGGGTGCAGCGGGCGTGGCGCTGTTTGGCGCTAACTATCTGTTCGACGGTCACGTCATCGGTATGTTTATCTTCCCGTCGATTATTGCTCTGATTGTTGGCTTTATCGGCCTGCGCTACGGCAGCGACTCCCCGGAATCTTATGGCCTCGGTAAAGCCGAAGAGCTGTTCGGTGAGGAGATCAGCGAAGAAGACAAAGAAACCGAAGAAAACGAGATGACCAAATGGCAGATCTTTGTTGAGTACGTGCTGAAAAACAAAGTGATCTGGCTGTTATGTTTCTCGAACATCTTCCTGTACGTAGTGCGAATCGGTATCGACCAGTGGTCCACCGTCTACGCTTTCCAGGAGCTGAAGCTCTCCAAAGAAGTGGCGATTCAGGGCTTTACCCTGTTTGAAGTGGGCGCGCTGGTTGGCACGCTGATGTGGGGTTGGCTCTCCGACCTGGCTAACGGTCGTCGTGCGCTGGTGGCCTGTGTAGCGCTGGCGTTGATTATCGCCACTCTGGGCGTTTATCAGCACGCCAGCAACCAGTACGTTTATCTGACTTCGCTGTTTGCGCTGGGCTTCCTGGTGTTTGGCCCACAACTGTTAATCGGCGTTGCGGCAGTCGGGTTTGTGCCGAAAAAAGCGATCGGCGCAGCCGATGGGATTAAAGGCACTTTCGCTTATCTGATTGGTGACAGCTTCGCCAAGCTCGGTTTGGGGATGATTGCCGACGGCACGCCGATTTTCGGGCTGACCGGCTGGGCAGGCACTTTCGCCGCGCTGGATGCTGCCGCTATCGGTTGTATCTGTTTGATGGCCATCGTGGCTGTGTTTGAAGAACGTAAAATTCGCCGCGAGAAAAAGATTCAACAATTGAAAGTAGCTTAAGTTAAGTGTGCATTGGTAACTTTTGCCCGCCTTAATGGCGGGCTTTTTTATACTCTAAACTGGCTGGTTTCATGTACCAGATTGCGCAGCCACTGATGAGCGGCATCGCGGTGCGTGCGTTCATGCCAGGCCATGCTTTTTGTAAAACCGGTTATGGGCAGCGGGGGCGGTAAAACGTGCATACGGGTGTCGTCATACGCCAGACGGGCAGGAACAACGGCAATCATATCGCTGATAGCGAGGATGTCCGGCAATACCAGGAAGCTGCTAACCGACAAACCAATCTGCCGTTGGCGTCCGACGCTTGCCAGTGCCTCATCGGTGACGCCCCAGAAACTTTCACCCTCATAAGAAACCAGCACATGCTCCAGCGCGCAGAAGCGATCGAGCGTCAGCGGTTGCCCCGCATCAGGATGCGCATGACGCATGAGACAAACGTACTCTTCATCATATAACGCCCGGCTATGCAGGTTGTCGGGCGTGGAATCCGGCGTCAGCAACGCCAGGTCGATTTTCCCCTGCTCAAACTGTGTGGTGAGCAGCACTGGCTCAACCGGGATCACTCGTACACGAATGCCCGGTGCGCGCACGCGAAGCGCGGCAATAAATGGCACGATAACCGCTTTGAGCGCGTAATCCGTAGCGGCGACGGTAAAGGTGAGCGCTGCGGTGAGCGGGTCAAACTGTGTCGGTTTAAGCAGGATATCGATGTCGCTGAGGATCTGTTTGACCGGGGCGGCCAACTGTTGGGCACGCAGCGTCGGAACAATGCCATGCGGTGTGCGACTAAACAGCGGATCGTCAAAATAGTCGCGCAGGCGGTTGAGCATACCGCTTACCGCAGGCTGGGTGAGCGACAGCCGCTGCGCCGCCCGGGTTACGCTGCGTTCATCCAGCAGGGCATCCAGCGTTTTTAACAGATTGAGATCGAGCGTTCTGATATCAGATTTCATGATGTCTGCCTGCGAGTTCGATAAGTCACATTATGACATGTTCAGTCGTCGACAGAGGTGAATTTGCCGCTATGATGGGCGTCCTGTCTGGTAATGGATGTGCGCATGATTTGGATAATGCTGGCCACGCTGGTGGTTGTTTTTGTGGTGGGATTTCGGGTGCTAACGTCCGGGTCGCGGCAGGCAATTCGCCGTCTGAGCGAGCGGCTGAACATTGATGTCGTGCCGGTAGAATCGATGATCGATCAGATGGGAAAAGTACAGGGTGAGGCTTTTTTACAGTACCTCCACCGTCCTGATGAATCGCATCTACAAAATGCCGCCCAGGTGCTGTTGATCTGGCAAATCGTTATTGTCGACGGCAGTGAGCAGAACTTGTTGCAATGGCACCGCTGGCTGCAAAAAGCCCGGCTGGCTGCACCGATTACCGACGCGCAGGTGCGTCTGGCGCTCGGTTTTCTGCGCGAGATGGAGCCGGATATGCAGGAGCTTAATGCGTTCCAGATGCGCTATAACGCCTTTTTCCAGCCCGAGGATGGCGTGCACTGGCTGCACTGATATCAAAATTTATGATGACGACTATTTTGAATCGTCATTATCTTTATATCTTACGCGAAAGCATGATGTACCTCGTTAACTCACACGACGAGGTACATCATGAATCAAGCGACTCAACAACGTGCAATTATCTGGCCTGCAGCGTATCTGCCGGGGACGACTGATAACTTTGCTTCAAATGAAATTATCGTTGCCGGACTGAGCGCCCGTGCCGTCTGGGCACAGCTTAATGACACAATGCGCTGGCCGACGTATTACAGCAACGTAGCGGATATCCGTTTTCACGACGGTTCCGGTCCATTGTTAAGCATGGATGCCCGCTTTCGTTTTACGACTTTTGGTTTCCCCATCGAAGCGCAAATCACTGAGTATGTGCCGCCGGTTGACGGCCAGGCCGCGCGTGTTGCCTGGCATGGCTGGGCGGAAGGCGACGCCACTACACGTCTGGATGTTATCCACGCCTGGCTCTTTGAGGATTTACCCGGCGGGCGCGTACGTATTCTGACCCAGGAATCACAAATTGGCGTTCCGGCACAAGAACTGGCACTTACGCTGCCCAATCCGATGATCAACGGTCACCAGGAGTGGATAACCGGCCTGGCCCGGGCTGCGCGTGACGCTTAATTGAGCCAGAAAGGGCTCTCTGTCCTGGGCCGGATAAGGCGCAGCCGATCTCTGGTGAATAGTTGTCAAAACGTTAATTACGTCACAAATTTAATGTTACACTGCGTAACTTTTCTACAATAACCCCACGCAGGTAACAAAATGAGTGAAGCTGTTGAACAAAAATCCCGCGCTGAGGCAAATTCCCGACCTAACTGGTCGGCGGTATTTGCCGTGGCGTTCTGCGTTGCCTGCCTGATAACCGTTGAATTTCTCCCCGTTAGCCTGTTAACGCCGATGGCGCAGGATTTGGGGATTTCTGAAGGCGTGGCCGGGCAATCGGTGACCGTGACGGCATTTGTCGCCATGTTCGCCAGCCTGTTTGTGACGCAAATTATTCAGGCGACCGATCGTCGCTATGTGGTGATCCTGTTTTCGGTGCTACTGACGCTTTCCTGTCTGCTGGTTTCCTTTGCCAATTCTTTTTCGCTGCTGCTCGTTGGCCGCGCCTGCCTCGGTCTGGCGCTTGGCGGCTTCTGGGCGATGTCGGCGTCGCTGACCATGCGTCTGGTTCCTGCACGTACGGTGCCGAAAGCGCTGTCGGTTATTTTTGGCGCGGTCTCCATCGCGCTGGTAATTGCCGCGCCGCTGGGGAGCTTTTTGGGCGGCATTATCGGCTGGCGTAACGTGTTTAATGCGGCGGCGGTAATGGGCGTGCTGTGCACGATTTGGGTGGTGAGAGCGTTGCCTTCGCTGCCAGGTGAACCTTCGCATCAGAAACAAAACATGTTCAGCCTGTTGCAGCGTCCAGGGGTGATGGCCGGGATGATTGCCATCTTCATGTCCTTTGCTGGTCAGTTCGCCTTCTTTACCTATATTCGCCCGATCTATATGAATCTGGCGGGCTTTGACGTTGATGGCCTGACGCTGGTGCTGCTGAGCTTCGGTATTGCCAGTTTCGTTGGTACGTCGTTCTCGTCGATGATTTTGAAGCGTTCGGTCAAACTGGCGTTAGCCGGTGCGCCACTGGTGCTGGCGCTCAGTGCGCTGGTCCTGATCCTGTGGGGCAGCGACAAAGTGGTCGCGGCGGGTATTGCGATTATTTGGGGGCTGTTGTTTGCGCTGGTACCGGTCGGCTGGTCGACGTGGATCACCCGTTCGCTTGCCGATCAGGCAGAAAAAGCCGGATCCGTCCAGGTCGCCGTGATCCAGCTTGCCAATACCTGCGGGGCAGCGGTGGGAGGCTATGCGCTCGATACCCTCGGACTGCTGTCGCCCCTGATGCTTTCCGGCAGCCTGATGCTGCTGACGGCGCTTTTGGTGGCAGCGAAAGTTCGCATAAAAGGTATGCAATAATCTCGGTGTTGTTCGCCGGATAAGGCGTTCTCGCCGTATCCGGCACTTCACTACTCACTAATCAGAACCATGCTTCCCACATGGCACCAAGGTTAAAGTCGTCCAGCGTTTCATCCTGCGTGCCGTTGACCCGCGCGGTGCGATCGTTATCCACCTTGCCGCCGGTGACGTAGAAGCGCAGCATCGGGCGGAACTCCGGTCCCATGGCGATCGACATGTTCTGCGACAGCGTCAGTTTCCAGCCGTGGTTATCCCCGCCGTTGTCGTAATCTACGCGCTGATAGCCCGCTTCCAGCCAGGTGGAGTGAACGTCGTTCCAGAAGTACATTGGACGCACAATCGCGCCGTAGTTCTTACGGTTATCGCTCTTATCGGTGCTGTTGTCGTAATCATGGAACGCTAACAGGTATTCCACCTGCGCCTGGCGGGTAAACTTATGACTTCCCTCGAAGCTGGCGTAAACCGTAGTCAGGTCGTCGGTTTTGTTATAGACGCTGTTGTCGGAGTTATCAGAATAACGGGCAATCACTTTATTCACGCCGCTGTCGTTGGTGTGGCTCAGCACGAATGCGCCCTGCCAGGCTTTCAGGCGGTCATCGCTCTCGACGGCTTTGGAGTCAAAACCGTAGTTGGCGTAGATCTCCAGATCCAGCGGGCCCACTTTCATATTGTGAATTTTTGACGTCACAGCGTAGTTGCCTTTATCGCCGGTACCGGAACCGCCGGTACAGGTAATACGCGATGGGTTGGCTTCGTCTTCCATCACTTCCGGGCTGCACGATTCAACTGCGGCAACGGTGGCGACATCAAACTGTACGCCGCCGATGTCGAAGTTCTTCACCCCGGCGCCCTGGCCGTCGTGGTTCATCCAGAAGTAGTCGTTGATACCCTGTTGCGGACGCTGGTGGAAGTCGCGGCCTGCCCAGATATAGGCGTTGGGATTGGATTCCAGTACGTTGGTGACGCCCGCGTAGGCTTTTTTCAGGTTAACTTCGTCGCCCCAGTGGTCGATCATCACGTTGATGTCCCAGATGGCGCCGTTATCGCTTTTGAACGCTTTTGAGAGCTGGAACTCGCCGCCGTTGCCTTCGTTACCCAGGCGACCGATAGCGGAAGCACCGTTGTAGGAGCCATCAACGCCAACGTATTTCTGATCGCCGCTCTGGAAATGCGCGCCGTAACGCGCATAGCCGCTGAATTTCACACCGAACGGAATAGCCATATCCGGCGATTGCGCCGCGCTTTGCGGCTCGTTAATGACATCGGTTTTTTTCGCCACGGCGGCGTCCATTTTTGCCTGACGCTCAGCCAGCGCTTTATCGACGGCTTTGGCAACGATGGCATCGATTTGTTCTTGTGTGAATTCCTGTGCGAGGACAGAAATTGGGCACAGCGCGGCGACGACCGCCAGCGTGACTGGAAGTTTTTTTATCATGTTCATGGTTATCTCATCGACACTTTACCCTTCAGTTTGCGTAGAGCATTCTGAATAAGCGTGTGCATTAATTTATTTTAAGATAATAACCATCCCGTCTCGGTTTAATTTGCTATCACCAAAACAAGTTGATTTGTCTATTTAATAACGGGTACAGGGCTGCTTTATTTAATCGTAATGCTTTCTCCGTTGTTGAATGTGTAATTAACGATTAACGCTGATACAGATGAATAATTTCTTCTGACAGTTCGCGGGCTAATAACGACGTCATTAAGTGGTCCTGCGCATGCACCATAATTAATGTCATTGGTTGCCGGGCTTCCCCGGCGTCCTGTTCGATCAATTTGGTTTGCATGTGATGAGCCTGACGGGCGTAACCGTCAGCCTCACGAAGCAGGCTTTTTGCCTCGTCAATATTGCCGGCGCGCGCGGCATGCAGCGCTTCAAAGCACAGACTGCGGGACTGCCCGGCATTGACGATGATTTCCATTACTGCTTCTTCTAATGCAATCATGTTGTTCTCTTCCTAATCGAATCCGTTATTTTCGGCGGTCTGGGCAAACCATTCGCCGCTTTTTTTCACAGTACGTTTTTGCGTTGCTAAATCTAACTGAACAAAACCGTAGCGGTTTTTATAACCGTTAAGCCATGACCAGTTATCAATAAAGGTCCACATATGGTAGCCAAGACAATTACAGCCTTCGCTAATTCCTTTATGTAGCCATTTAAGATGCTCAGAAACAAATTCAATACGGTAGCTGTCGTTGATTTGCTCTTGCTGAATAAAACGCTGCTCATTCTCGACACCCATACCGTTTTCAGAAATAAAACAGCGCGGGTTGCCATAATTATCACGCAGATTGGTAATAATATCGTAAATACCCGGCTCATAAATTTCCCAGCCACGGTAGGGGTTCATTTTCCGCCCCGGCATTTCGTAATAATCAAACAGCCACTCCGGCATAAACTGTGCATCCGGGTTGATGGCGCTATCACGACATTTCACGCGACGCGGCTGATAGTAGTTGATGCCGAGCAGGTCGATTTTGCCCTCGGCGATTAACTGGCTGTCGCCTGGCTGGCATGTTGGTAACTGATCGTACTCCTTCAGCAGCTCAACCAGATCCGCCGGATATTCACCCTTCAGCACCGGGTCGAGGAAGCTGCGGTTAAACAGCAGATCCGCATAGTGTGCGGCTTTTACATCCACCGGATTTTGTGAGCGCGGGTAGGAAGGCGTTAAATTCAGCACCACGCCGATTTCACCGTCATGGTTTGCGGCACGATATGCCCGAACCGCCGTCGAATGCGCCAGTACGGTGTGATACGCCACGGTGGCTGCACGTTTGAAATCCACCACATTAGGGTAATGGAAGTCATACAGATAGCCGCCTTCAACCGGGACAATTGGCTCGTTAAAGGTAAACCAGTGCTTAACCCGGTTGCCGAACAATGTAAAACACGTTTGTGCATAGCGGCCAAACGCCTCGACCACTTCACGGTTTTCCCAGCCACCTTTCTCCTGCATCACCATCGGCATGTCGAAATGAAACAGGGTGATAAATGGCGTAATGCCTTGTGCCAGCAGCTCGTCGATGACGTTGTTATAGAACTCGACGGCTTCAGGATTAACCTCGCCGGTACCGTCCGGAATCAGGCGCGACCAGCTCAGAGACGTACGGAAGCTGTTATGCTTCAGCTGTTTGAGCAGTGCGATGTCCTGTTTCCAGTGCTGATAAAAGGTCGAGGTAGTTGCCGGGCCAACTCCCTGATGGAAACGACCTGGCTGACGGTCGAACCACACGTCCCACGTGGTCTGGCTTTTGCCGCCGTTCAGGCTATCCCCTTCGGTTTGCAGCGCTGAGCAGGCACTGCCCCACCAGAAGTTTTCAGGAAAACGGTATCTCATTGTTCTGACTCCTTGATTCATTATGAGTTGCTACGGGCAGCGTTCGCCACGGAGACGGCATCCTGTGCTTTTTGCTCTTCGGTTTTCAGCAAAGAACGTTCGTAAGCACGCAGGAATGGAAGGTACATCAGCGCTGACATCGCCATACAGATAAAGCACATCACCACCGGACTTAATGCCCAGTTTGCGGCCCAGGAAGCACCGATTGGCGCAGGCGTAGTCCACGGCGTCAGTGAAACAACCTGTGCCAGCCAGCCGAGTTTGGTGGCGCTATAGGCCAGCACGGCGTTAACCAGCGGGACGCAGACAAACGGGATGAACAACATCGGGTTCATGATGATTGGCGCACCAAACAGAATAGGCTCATTGATATTAAAGAAACTAGGCACAATTCCCATTTTGCCGATAGTACGCAGATGCGCGACGCGACTGCGCAGCAGCAGGAATGCCAGCGGTAAAGTTGAACCGACGCCGCCAATCAGCAGGTAGTGATCCCAGAAACCTTGCAGATAGACATGGGGCAGCGCAGCGCCCGCTGCCAGAGCGGCCTGGTTAGCGGACAGGTTCGCCATCCAGAATGGGTTCATGATGCCGGTTACGATCAATGAGCCGTGAATGCCGGCAAACCAGAAAATCTGGCACAACAGCACAGAAAGCAGAATAGCGGGCAGTGAGTCAGAAGCGGAAACCAGCGGCTCCAGCAGGTGCATAATCGCCTGCGGGATGATCATCCCGGTTTGTGCTTCGATAAACAGGTTCAGCGGATGCAGGGTCGCAATCACCACCAGTACCGGAATGAGGATCTCGAATGAACGCGCGACGCCGGTCGGGACTTCCTTCGGCAGACGGATTGTCACGTTATTCTGCTTCAGCCATGCATATATACGGGTGGAGTAAATGGCGGTGATGAGGGCGGTAAAGATACCCTGACCGGAAAGATACTGCGTCGAGATTTTACCGTCGGCATAGGGCGCAGCAACCAGTAAAAACGCCATAAAGGCCAGCAGGCCAGACATCACCGGATCGAGGTTAAACTGACGGCCCAGGCTGGCACCAATGCCCACGGAGATAAAGAACGTCATAACACCCATGCTGAGGTTAAACGGCAGCATAAGCTGTTCACGATAAGTTGCCGAGAAATCGAGCCAGCCCCGGGCAAAGCTGTTGGTAGTATCGGCAGAGAACGGCGGAAAAATAAACACCAGCATGAAGGAGCCGATGATCATAAACGGCAGCGCCGCCGTAAAACCGTCACGAATTGCAATCACATACTTCTGCTGCCCTAACTTGCCAGCGAGCGGGGTGATGGATTGTTCAATGACGGCAACCATTGACTGATATAACGAACTCATAATGACACCTTTCTAGTGTGTCGCTTCAATCAGCGACAGAGCATAATCCAGCACTTTGTCACCGCGTTGCATACCGTAATCCATCATATCTATGGCTTTTACGGGTATACCCTGGGTGGCAGCCTTTTCGGAGAGCGTATTAAGCATGTACTTTACCTGGGGGCCGAGTAGCACCACCTGGTAATTTGGAAACTGAATGTCAAATTCGGAAACGCCGTAGGCCTCAATCTTCACAGGCAATCCGCGAGACTCTGCCTCTTCAACCATTTTGCGAACCAGCAAGCTGGTGGACATCCCTGCCGAACAACACAACATAATCCTGAACATAGTGAACCATCCTTTAAATGTAAAAACTTATTGCGAGTCTGATTTGATATCATACGGAAACCGGTTTCCATTCATGGAAAACAGAACTGTGACGGCCATCAAGATCTTATTCTTATAAGGCTAATTATTTGGATTTAGCTCACGAAATTAGCTGTGAAGATCTCTTTTTGAGTCCAAATGGAAAATCGGTTTCCATGAAAAACGGAAACAGCTATACTGCGGATGGCGATTATTTGAGCCAATGTTAAATTCAGGATGGAAAGGGCCAGGCGGGTCCTGTCAGGGGAGAATGATGTCTACTATCAACGATGTATCGCGTTTGGCTGGCGTGTCAAAAGCCACTGTGTCACGCGTGTTGAGCGGATCGCGTGGCGTAAAAGAGGCCAGCCGCCTCGCCGTGTTGAAAGCGGTGGATGAACTCAATTATCGTCCGAACGTGATTGCGCAGTCGCTACTCAGCCAGTCTACGGGCTGTATCGGCGTGATATGCGCGCAGGACAACATTAATCAGACCACGGGTTATCTCTATGCGCTGGAAAAGCATCTTAGCCAGCATCAAAAGCACCTGCTGCTGCGTTTTGCCAATACCAAAGCGGAAGTCATGAGCGCTCTTGATGAATTAAGCTGCGGCTTGTGCGATGACGTCCTGATTATTGGCGCGCGTTTTCCGCTGAACATCAATCAGGAGAATGTCATTCTGGTGGATTGTCTGGATTCCGGCGATGACGTCAACAGCATCCAGTTCGATCATGAGTTCGCTACCGAAACCGCCTGTAACTACCTGATAAGTCAGAACCGACGCCAGATTGCTTTAATTCATCCGGACGGGATGGGTTTCTCCGATCAGGTGCTGTTGGGCTATAAACACGCGCTGGAAAAAAACTTCCTGCCGTTTAACCGTAACCTGGTATTTATGGCTGCAACGTCATCGTCAGTGGCCTTGCAGGAGCTGCTGAACAACGCGTCAACGCTGAATTTTAACGCGCTGCTGGTGGCGGATGAACAGCAGGCACAGCGGGTTATCCCGCAGTTGCAGGCGTTTAATAAATCAGTACCGCAAGATATTATGGTCTTTAGCCTGGCCGGTTCGCTGCATCTGCCGGGAATCCCTACGATCCCGGCGATTGAATATTCCATGGACGCCATGGCGGCGCGGATCGTCAGTTGGCTCAACGAGAAAACCCAGAGCGTGCTGGGGTCGTACGTGCTGCGCGGCGACTTAATTATTCCTCAGCGTTAACGCTTTCCCTCTGGCGTGGGGCTATTTCGCTTCACGCCTATAAATCCGGGCATTCAACTTTGCCAAGCGCTTCCCAGTAGTTGTTTTGATTGTTTCTTTGAATGGCCAGAATGGCTTCGCGGATGTGCTGCTGATTACGCGTATCAGCCATAATCGTTTTTTCCCATACCTCATCAGATGGCGACCCTTGCGGGGTGCAAATCTTACGTAAATCCTTCATAACAGTATTCTTTTCGTGTACAGCCTGCAGACTGCCATAAGCCGAGTCGGCATGTGCCAGACCGGGTAGCGTGAAAAGGACGGCAATAATCGGAAAAATGACTCGTTTCATGATAATAATCCTTGTTGTCTATGCGCATCATCTCAAGAGTAAGTGTAGACGGCATACGACTCACTCATCACCCTGTGTTAATGTCTAAAAATAAATCAGCCAGAAGTTGTAGTTATTTCAGGAGGATAGGATGCAAATACAGATTACAGATACGATTACCGAAGACGATCAAGATGCCCTGCTTGCCGGATTGCGCGCTTACAACCGGCAGTTTCTGAGAACCACCAATTTTGGCGACCTGGCGGTGTACTGGCGCGATGAGCGCAATGACATTCTGGGTGGGCTGATCGGCAAAATCAAAGGCGAATGGCTGTGCATTGATTTTCTGTGGATGCATGACTCGCTGCGTAAAGGTGGTTACGGCACAAAATTGATGCAGGCCGCAGAACAGACGGCGCGTGAGAGAGGATGCCTGCATGCGCTGGTGGATACCATGAGTTTCCAGGCGCTGCCGTTTTATCAGAAAAACGGCTATCAGCTGCAAATGACCCTCGATAACTTCCCGGAAACCGGTTCCGCGCGCCATTATTTGTCGAAAACGTTTTGATGACCGGAAGGTCTGGATGCCGCCTCACTTTCTTGCGCAGCAGAATAGTGTATGTTCTGAACAATCATTTATTTCTTAAGCGGTAAAGAGATGAGACGGATTGAGATAATACTGGGAGAGCTGGAACGGCTGACGCGAGGACTGAATCTTGCCCATCTGGCGCAGGAAACGGCGTTCACGGCGGAGGCCATCGGCTTCAACCTCGGGCTGGCGCGCAACTCGGTCAGTAAAGATCTCAATCAGCTCTGGAACGACGGCCTGGCGATTAAAAGCCGTGGGCGCCCGGTATTCTTTCTGCATCGTCAGGCGATTGAAACGCTGCTGGGGCGCAAACTGGATGAGTCCGAGCGAGAAGTGCAAACCGTTGCCGACCTGTTGCCTGTTCAGGAAAACCAGGCAACAGACGATCCCTTTTCCGGCCTGATTGGTTACGATCGCAGCCTGCGTGATGCGGTGGAAAAAGGCCGCGCGGCGGTGCTGTATCCCCACGGACTGCATGTTCTGCTGACCGGTCCCTCCGGCGTGGGTAAAACCTTTTTTGCCGAACTGATGCACCGTTTCGCTTGCGAACGTGCAGAGGGAACGCCTCCACCGCTGGTCTATTTCAACTGCGCGGAATACGCGCATAACCCGGAACTGCTCTCTTCGCACCTGTTTGGTCATCGACAGGGGGCGTTTACCGGCGCAAACGAGAATAAACCCGGTCTGGTCGAACAGGCTGATGGCGGCTATCTCCTGCTTGATGAAGTGCATCGCCTGCCGTATGAAGGTCAGGAAAAGCTGTTTTCTATTCTCGACAAAGGTGAATACCGGCCGCTGGGTTCAAGCGCTGTGGCGCGGTCTATTTCAGTTCGCCTGATATGTGCGACCACCGAACCGGTAAGCTCGGCTTTGCTGCGTACCTTCCAGCGACGTATTCAGGTATGTATCGATCTCCCCGGTATCCGCCAGCGTTCGGTGGAAGAGCAAGTTGAACTGATTGTTGGTTTCTTACAGCGTGAGAGCCGCAAAATCGAGCGTACGATAAGCATCGACCGTACCCTGCTGCTCTGGCTGCTGAACAAGCCGCTGGAAGGCAATATTGGTCAGCTCAAGAGCGATATTCAGTTTCTCTGCGCCCAGGCCTGGGCCTCGGGGATGACGGAGCACAGCGATACGCTACAGCTGGATAAACGTCTGACCGAGATCCCCTTTAACGCCACGCCGGAACAACGTCTGCTGGTTGGGGCGCTGTTCGAAGGCAAAGAAAACCTGAGCATTGATGCCCGCACGTTGCCGGCACTGAAAAATTCGCTGGCCACCGGAGCTGAAATTGAAGAGAGCGATCTCTTTTACAGCTTCCTGACCCGGGAATATATCAACCTGCGTAACAGCAACGTACCACCTGCTGAAACGCTGGCAATCCTCAAAAACAAACTCAGCTCGATTTTTGAATATGGTCTCTACAGCCGCGATAGTGTGGCGCATCCCCCGCGCTATGGCGATCAGATTGAAGAGCGAGTTACGCTGCTGATCGGCTGCGTTGAGCAGGTGCTTGGTTTTACGCTGCCGGAAAATCTGGTTAACCCGCTGCGCAAACACTTTCTGGCGCTGATTGGCTACGTGCAGCGCGGCCTTATTCCGCAACTTTATTCTTCCAGCCTGATCCTCGATCGCTGCAAAGATGAATACGAAAACGCCACGCTGTTATGCCGAAAAATCAATGAACTGCTGCATATTCAGTGTCCGGCGACGGAGGTGGTCTGGCTGTGCCTGTTCCTCAAAGAGTGTCGCCATTACCGCCAACGGATTGACGCCAGTCCTGACTGCGGGGTGATTTTGATTGCCCACGGCGCGACGACCGCCACAAGCCAGGCGCAGTACGTGAATCGCGTGCTGGAGCGCGAGGTGTTCAGCGCTATCGATATGCCTTTCGAGCAGTCAGTGCATGACACGCTGGAAGCTCTGACACAGATGATCCAAACCCGGCAGTATCGCCGATTGATCCTGATGGTGGATATTGGCTCGCTGGTCCATTTTGGCAGTACGATCAGCAAATTATTCCAGATAGACGTTCTGCTGATGCCCAACATCACGCTCACCAGTCTGCTGGAAATAGGGTTGGATTTAAGCTACGAAACCAGCGACTTGCCGCAGCTGGCGGCGTTGATGCAGAGCAAAAATATTCCCTGTCAGCTCTGTACGCCACAGCAGGAAAACAGCGGTAAAGTGCTGGTCATTTCTTGCATTACAGGGATGGGAACAGCAGAAAAAATCAAAAAGGTGCTGGAAGAGAGCTTCGGTGAGTTGATGTCGCAGGATACGCGGATGGTGATCCTCGATTACAACGAAGTTCGCAGCCTGGAGCGTGTTCAGCAGGCGATTAACGCCAGTGAACGTCTGGCGGGCATAGTGGGTACTTTCCAGCCAGGACTGCCGGATATTCCGTTTATCTCGCTCGAGGAGTTGTTCTCTGAGCAAGGCCCTGAGCTGGTGCTCAGCCTGCTGACGCCAGATCTCTCCAGCAGCGAACGCCGGCTGGAGATGGAGCGTAGCGCGATGCGCTTTATCAGCGCGTTGACTATGGAGAGCATCATTAACCATATTTCGGTGCTCAACCCGCAGCGTATTCTGAAAGAGATGGAAGGCGTGCTGAATAATCTGACCGCTGCGCTGTCGCTCAAACCGAGCCGTCAGGTGACACTGCGCTTCCTGATCCATTGCTGCTGTATGGTCGAGCGTATTGTGATTAACCGCAAACCGTTACAGATGGCGCTGGAGAACAAGCCGGATCTGGATATTCGTGCGTTTAGTGTCATTAAATCGGCTTTCCTGCCGATCGAAGAGGCCTATGCCATTCGCTTATCGGACGCGGAATATTTTTATATCTACGAACTGCTGTATAGCTAATCCCAAGACTTGCGGGGCTTTGCGCCCCGTCGGCATCCATAACTCCCCCGCGTGACACAAATTCTGGCACAGCCTTTGCTCTTACTTTGATGAGTTTGCCGGATGGCGGCATAAAACGCCTTATCCAGCCTACAAAAGCACTTCCCGTAGGCCTGATAAGCGAAAGCGCCATCAGGCATTGCAAGTCTCATGTAATCGAGCCAGGAGGCCATTTTGACTACCACTGAATCCTTGCCCCAGATCCTGCTGCTGACCCATGGCGGCTGGGGGCAACAGCTTTGCAACAGCCTGCGCATGGTGATGGGCGAAATCAAAGGCGTAACGGAAATCGCGCTAATGCCTGTTGATACGCTCGGCGAATTTTATCAACGCGTCGAAGCCGTAGTGAAAACTATGCCGGAAGGCTCACTGATCCTGACTGATTTTATTGGCGGCACCACGTCTAACGTGGCGGCACGGCTGAGCGCCGATTACCCGGTGGCAGTGATTTCAGGGCTCAACGCCTCTTTGTTACTGGAGGCGCTCGACAAACGCGAGCATGGCCAACTGACCACCTGCGTGGCCGATCTGGTCGAGGCCGGGCGTAGTAGCTGCCTGGACGTTGTTGCCCACGTACGTCAATTACAACAATCACAATAAGGAATAAACATCATGGCAAACATCGTTTTATGTCGTATCGATAGCCGTCTGATTCATGGGCAAGTGGTGACCAAATGGGTTGGGCAATCTCAGGCAAACCGGATTGCAGTGGTCAGCGATGAGCTGGATGCCGATCCGTTTATGAAAAACATCTACCTGATGGCCGCGCCGCCGAACATCAAAGTGGATTGCTTTGGTAACCAGAGTTTTGCCGCCGCATGGAAAGAAAACCAGCTTGGTGACGGCAAGGTTCTGGTGCTGTTCCCCTCTCTGGCGGCGGTTCAGGAAGCGGTCCAGTTGGGTTTTGATGTCACCACCATTCAGGTCGGTGGGCTGGGCGGTGGGCCAAACCGCAAAGCGGTATTCCAGAACATTACGCTGGATGAAAAAGACGTCGGCATTCTGAGCGACCTGAAAAATCGTGGGATTCAGGTGTTCTTCCAGACTATCCCGGAAGATAAGCCTCAGTCGCTGGACGATATCCTGAAAAAATTCTAATTCTTTGATAACAGGGTACTTAATTATGGATACTTTAGTCTTCGCAAGCCTAATGGGGTTGTATTACTGGTTTGCCCGATTACGCCTTGGCTACACCTTCTCCGCCATGCTGCTACAGCCAGTGGTGATTGCCGTATTCGTTGGTCTGCTGTTAGGCAACATGGAAACGGCGATGATCATCGGTGCAGGTATGCAGCTGGTTTATCTCGGCGTGACCTCCACGCCAGGCGGCAACGTCCCGTCGGATCCGGCGCTGGCTGCCTGCATTTCAATTCCTATCGCCGTGAAGGCCGGAATGGACCCGAACCTGGCTATCGCACTGGCGATCCCGTTTGGCGTTATCGGCGTGTTCCTCGACCAGTTGCGCCGCACGCTAAACGCGGCATGGGTACATATGGCCGACAAGCATGCGGAAACGGCAAACATGGCGGGCATTATGCGCTGTGCGTTCCTCTACCCGGCGTTGCTCGGACTGGTACTGCGTTTCCCGGTGGTCTTCGCCGCCAACTATTTTGGTCAGGACGTTGTGGAAAGCTTCCTTAAGCTGATGCCGCACTGGCTGACGCACTCCTTTGAAATTATGGGCGGCATTCTGCCGGCGCTGGGCTTCGCCATCACCATTATGGTGATCGGTAAAAAGAGCCTGCTGCCATGGTTTATCGGCGGTTTCTTTGCGGTGCTGTATCTGAAGGTAGACATCATGGCGATGGCAATCTTTGGTACCTGCGTGGCCTTCCTCATTAAAGGTCTGGCGAAAAATGAAGGAGCAGCATGATGAGCAGCGACGTAATGCAGCATGAACTGGTGGAGCGCGCGCGTGAAAGCGGCACGTTGACCAAAGCAGACATCACCAAAGCCTGGTTTATCTACTGGCTAGGCGCGGAAGTTTCCAGCTCCTATGAACGTTTGCAAAGCCTTATTTTCTGCGCCTCAATGACGCCGATCATCAAAAAACTCTACCCGCAAAAAGAGGAGCAGGTTGAAGCGCTGAAACGCCATTTGAACTTCTTCAACTCGGAGCAGACGTTCGGGGCGGTGATTCAGGGGATCTCCATTGCGATGGAGGAACAGAAAACCCGCGGCGAGCCGATCAGCGACGCCTCAATTACCGGGATTAAAACCGGGCTGATGGGACCACTGGCCGGGATGGGGGACTCCATCATCTGGGCCGCCGTGATGCCGCTGTTAATTGCTATATTCATCCCGTTTGCGGCGAATGGCAGCGCGATGGGCGGAATTGTACCGTTAATTCTCTATCCTGCTATTACGCTGGCAATCAGCTATGGCATGGTTCACAAAGGCTATACGCTGGGGCGTGACTCGATAATTGGGCTGCTGCAGGGAGGGCGAATAAAGGAACTTATCTACGGCGCTAACGTGCTGGGTTTGATCATGATGGGCGCGCTTTCTGCAAGCTACGTCAAGATCACCACGCCGTTAAAACTTAGCGCCCTGAAAGGCTCTGAAGTGGTGGTCCAGCAAATCCTCGACTCTATTGCCCCCGGCCTGTTGCCGCTGGCGGCGGTGTTCGCCATCTATTTCTATCTGGTGAAGAAAGGGCCGCGTTACACCACGATTTTACTGTCGATTGTCGCGCTCAGCGTGGTCTGTTCGCTGCTGGGAGTGCTGTAAGCCATGACACAGAATATCTACCAACAATTGGGGCTAAAACAGGTCATTAACGCCTGCGGCAAGATGACGATTCTGGGTGTTTCCAGCGTAGCGCCGGAAGTAATGCAGGCCACCGCACGGGCTGCTTCAGCCTTTGTTGAAATTGATCGGCTGGTGGACAGAACTGGAGAACTGGTTTCCCGCTACACCGGGGCTGAAGACAGCTATGTCACCTCCTGTGCATCGGCGGGCATTGCTATCGCTGTTGCCGCCGCCATTACCCGTGGTGACCAGGCGCGAGTCTCGCTGATGCCGGACAGCGCAGGTATGGCCAATGAAGTGGTCATGCTGCGCGGGCATAACGTTGACTACGGTGCGCCTATCACCAGCGCCATCCGTTTGGGCGGCGGGAGGGTGGTGGAGGTTGGCTCAAGTAATCTGGCGGCCCGCTGGCAGCTGGAGAGCGCGATTACCGATAGCACCGCCGCGCTGCTGTACGTGAAATCGCACCACTGCGTGCAGAAGGGGATGTTGAGCATTGCGGATTTTGTGCAGATCGCGCAGGTTCACAACCTGCCGCTGATTGTCGATGCCGCCGCCGAGGAGGATTTACACGCATGGGTGGCGAGCGGGGCGGATATGGTGGTCTACAGCGGGGCAAAAGCTTTTAACGCGCCGACCTCCGGATTTATCACCGGGAAGAAACAGTGGATTGCCGCGTGTAAAGCGCAGCACCACGGGATTGCCCGGGCGATGAAAATCGGCAAAGAGAATATGGTTGGGTTGGTGTATGCCCTGGAAAACTACCATCAGGGACAAACCGTAGTCACTGCCGAAGAGCTCCGCCCTGTGGCGCAGGCGATTTCAGCGATTCGCGGACTGGATGCGGATATCGAGCAGGATGAGGCCGGACGCGCTATCTGGCGGATTCGTATTGGGGTGAATGCGCAGGTGCTGGGAATGGATGCTTACGCTGTAGAAGCGCACCTGCGTGAGGGCGATATCGCGATCTACGCTCGCCGTTACAACCTTCATCAGGGCGTCTTTAGTCTTGACCCGCGTACGGTCGCAGAAGGGGAAATGGCGTTGATCGTAGAGCGATTAAAGGAGATTGCAGAACATGCAGCACATTAATTTTTATCGTAATAAAGTGGCTATTAACGTGCTGGCGAAGGATATCGCCAATGCGCGGGAAATCTATGATGCTGCCGAAGGCCACGCGGTGATTGGCATTCTTTCGGCGCAGTTTTCCTCGGTTGAGGAAGGGGTTCTGGAAGTAAAACGTTGGATGAACGACGTGCCGTCGATTTCTGTGGGGTTGGGGGCCGGTGACCCGGCGCAGTATTACAAAGCGGCGATGATTGCCTCACAGGTACATCCAGCACACGTCAACCAGACCTTTACCGGTTGCGGGTTTGCGGCAGGCGCCTTGGCGGCAACGGGCGGTGAACAGACCCATATCAACGCGTTAGTCAGTCCCACTGGCACGCCGGGGGACGTGT
This sequence comes from Citrobacter portucalensis, assembly GCF_002042885.1. Taxonomy (GTDB): domain Bacteria; phylum Pseudomonadota; class Gammaproteobacteria; order Enterobacterales; family Enterobacteriaceae; genus Citrobacter; species Citrobacter portucalensis. The sequence goes on along the minus strand of NZ_MVFY01000003.1, from coordinate 327,554 downwards.
TGATCTCGACCGGCGTCAGCAGCAGCCAGGGCACGCCAGCCCGCGTTTCCTGCGAGGCAGCGGTCCGTATGATGTTGGATTCAGGAGCCCATGCGGCGAAGTTCTTCCCAATGGGCGGTGAACAGTCGCTGCCTGAGCTATACGCACTGGCGACGACTGCAGCACGAAACGGCATGACGCTGATTGAACCGACCGGCGGTATCGATCTCGATAACTTCGGCGTTATCCTGCAATCCTGTCTGGAGGCGGGAGTACCGCGCGTCATGCCGCATGTTTACAGCTCGATTATCGACCCACAGACCGGTAATACCCGGCCTGCAGATATCGTCAGGCTGATGGAGATAGTCAAAGCTCTGGTGTGATGTTGCTATCGCCGGATGGCACTTCGCTTATCCGGCCTACAGATAACCTCATGTCACCAGCCCGGTCAGCGTAAGCGCTATCGGGCATTTTTGTCCATATGTCTGCTTTATGCTTTTTTCTTCTTGCTGATGCTTTTTCGTTTTTTAAACCGCAGCGGCCTTCCCGCTATAGTCATTTCATTACTCATCAGGCGGTTATTGCAAAAGGATAAAACGTGAAGCTGAAGATACCTTATTTCGGGGCCGGGGCGGCGGTATTACTGGCGGGATTATTGCTGGCAGGATGCGATCAACAGAGCAGTGATGCAAAGCATATAAAAGTGGGTGTAATTAACGGTGCTGAGCAGGATGTAGCGGAGGTCGCGAAGAAAGTCGCTAAAGAAAAATATGGTCTGGAGGTAGAACTGGTGGGTTTTAGCGGTTCTCTGCTGCCCAACGATGCCACCAATCATGGTGAGCTGGATGCCAACGTCTTCCAGCATCGTCCGTTCCTTGAACAAGATAATAAAGCACACGACTATAAGCTGGTTGCGGTAGGCAATACCTTTGTGTTCCCGATGGCTGGTTATTCGAAGAAAATCAAAACTGTCGCTGAACTAAAAGACGGTGCAACGATTGCGATACCTAACGATCCTACCAATCTGGGCCGGGCGCTGTTGCTGCTGCAAAAAGAGAAGTTAATTACGCTGAAAGCGGATACCGGTCTGCTGCCAACAGCGTTGGATATCACTGATAATCCGCGGCATCTGAAAATTATGGAACTGGAAGGTGCGCAGTTGCCGCGTGTACTGGACGATCAGAAAGTGGATGTGGCGATTATCAGTACCACCTACATCCAGCAAACCGGGCTTTCCCCGGTACATGACAGCGTATTTATTGAAGACAAAAACTCACCGTATGTGAACATTCTGGTGGCGCGAGAAGACAACAAAGATGCCGAGAATGTGAAAGAGTTCCTGCAATCTTATCAGTCACCTGAAGTGGCGAAGGCGGCAGAAACTATCTTTAACGGTGGCGCGGTTCCGGGCTGGTAATCATAACCTTTTGCCGCGCCGGTTGGTGTTAAACCGCTCTGGCGCGGCGACGTGAGTCCATTGAGATAAGTATTACCGAAGAGAGGATCAAAAGCGTGCCCAGCCAGTCTGGCAGGGTAAAGGTAATACCTAACAGCAGCAGGGACAGCAACGCGCTGCTCAACGGTTCCGCGCAGCTTAAAATGCTCGCTTTCGGTCCGCCAATCATCTGCGCGCCTTTCAGGTACAGGCTAAACGTCAGCGACGTGCCGATGACCACCAGATAGAAAAACGCCAGAATCAAACTGCCATTCACCACGAAATTAGTGCCCTGTCCGGCATAAAACGGCAGCAGGATCATGCCGCCGATTAACATACTCCAGCCGACAACCGGCAGCGTGCCATAGCGCGCGATAAGCGTTGAGGGGTAGGTGGTGTAGAACGCGGCGGCAAACGCCGAGGCAATTCCCCAGAACAGCGCGGCAGGTGAGATAGACAGCGACGTCGGGTTACCGTGGGTGACCAGCAAGAAGGTGCCGATAAGCGAGGTGAAGATCGCAGTCAGCACTAAAATCCCCGGTCGTGCTTTGCGCACCACGGAAAACCACGCCACGATTATGGTCGGTGACAAAAATTGCAGCACCGTCGCGGTGGCGGCGTTGGATTTTTCAATAGTCAGCAGAAAGGTTAGCTGTACGGTGAGCGCCCCAACCACGGAAAAAATCAGCAGGCTGATGGCGTCTTTGCGGTTTTTGATAATGGAGAACACTTTGTCGCCGTGAACGAAAGAGAGCATCAGCAGAATGAGCCCGGCGAAAATCAGGCGCGTCATGGTCAGAAACTGCGACGACATCTGGCTTTGCTCCATGATGTATTGCGCGCAAACGCCTGAACTTCCCCACAATACGGCGGCAATCAGGACGTTCATCATCCCTCTTCTGGTGGAACTCATCTTTCCCTCGGCATGTTGTTTTGTTTTATTTGTGTGCAGGCATCATAGCAGAGATGGTTGCGATTTCTGCCAGCACATCCGCAATCAGCCAGTCATTAAAGACTTTTACCTCCGGGCGCATTACCGCGTGCTGTGGCGTAACAATGTAGTAAGACCACGCCAGAGGCCAGCGGGTGTTGGGATGAAGCTGAACCAGTTGTCCGTCTGTCAGTAGCTGCTGCACCAATGCCCTACGCACAATGGCGACACCTTGACCGCTGAGCGCCGCCAGAATCACTGCAGAGGTAGAGTTGATGTGCAATCCACTGTCGCGAACGGCAGGTGCCTGGGTAGCGGTCAGGACATCATTCCAGCCCGGGAAATTGGCGCCGGGGTGGGGAGTGTCATCATGGATAAGCTTCTGTGCGGCCAACCATTCTCCACAGGATATTTTATCTACTGGCACAATACGTGGGCTACAGACCAGAACCGCTTCTTCATCCATCAGCCAGGTTTTATTTACCCCAGGCCAGTCGCCTTTACCGCAACGTACGCCCAGATCCGCTTCGCCATGAGCAACATCCATCAGCTTTTCCGTCACGTTCAAGCGTAATTCTATGTTTTCATGCGCTTGTGAGAAACGATTGAGGCGGCTCATCAGCCAGTTCATCACCAGTACCTGAGAGGCCGTGATAATCACCACCGAGCGTGCTCGCCGACCGCGTAACTTGTTCAGCCCAGATTCCAGATTATCCAGTCCCTGGGTTATCTCGCGCAACGCGTCCTGTGCTTCGCTGACCAGCGTGAGACGCTCTTTGCCTGAACGGGTTCGATGCAGCAGCGGGTGGCCAACCCAGTCTTCCAGCGCACGTACCAGTTGCCCAACGGCAGCCGGAGTGACCCCCAGTTCCTGCGCCGCACCAGTAAAACTGCCGTGGCGGGCTGTGGCCTCAAAAGCGTGTAACCATTTAAGCCGATTAAGCGAGCGCATCAGGTCATTTCCCGTTTTGTGAATATCTTCAGTATATGCCATCGAGATAGATTTTCTTTCTCGGTTCGCTATTTCTTCTCATTCGTCAGCGCCTCAGGGGAGTGGCATTGTTAGCGCATTAACGAATACGTGAAACGAGGCTAGCGATGAACACATTATTTGTCGGCAAAAAACTGTTAGTGGTGGGCGGTACCAGTGGTATCGGATTTGAAACCGCAAAACTGATCCTCCAGGGTGGTGGTCGAGTGGTGCTGGTTGGCAATCGCGCCGAGAAAGCGGAACGGGCCCGTCAGGCGTTGGCGGAACTGGGTGACGTCTCTGTCATTGTGGCGGATCTGATGTCAGAAGCGGGCGTTAAGCAGGTGATGGCAACGGTGAATGCTGAGCACAAAGACATCAACCTGTTAGTAAATGCAGCTGGGGTTTTTTTCCCAAAACCTTTCACTGATCATGAAGTTGAAGATTATGAACTGTACATGAGCCTCAACCGCGCGACGTTTTTTATCACCCGCGATGTCGTGCGTAATATGGTGGCGGCTAACATCCAGGGTGCCATCGTGAATATTGGTTCGATGTGGGCGCAACAGGCAATTGGCGCAACACCTTCTTCAGCGTACTCAATGGCAAAAGCGGGCCTGCATGCATTAACTAAAAATCTGGCCATCGAGCTGGGGGCGAATGGGATCCGCGTCAATGCCGTTTCGCCAGCAGTCGTGCATACACCTATCTACGAAGGATTTATCCCGAAAGAAGACGTACAAGGTGTGATGAGCAGCTTTGACAGCTTCCATCCGATTGGTCGGGTTGGTATGCCGCGTGATGTGGCTGAATCCGTCGCCTTCCTGTTGTCAGACAAAGCGCAATGGGTAACTGGCGCCATCTGGGATGTCGATGGGGGAGTTATGGCTGGGCGTAATGGCTGATATAAATCCCCCGCATAGCTGCGGGGGCGCGTCGAGACATTAAGGCTCAATCGGCGTCAGATAATCCAGCCGTAGCGGTTCGGCTAGCAGATCGTTCATTTGTAGAATGAACGCCTGGAAATGTGGCAGAGCGATATGCTCATCCAGACCGGCCTGACCGCGCCAGGATTCGCGCACGTAGAACACATCCGGCGTGTCGCGTAACTGGAACAGGGCATATTCAATATTGCCCGGCTCCCGGCGCGTGGGCAGCAGCAGAGCTTGTAGCGCCTGTTTCAGTGCGTCGATTTTCCCCGGTTTGGCTTTCAGTACCGCAATAATTGAAATCACGTCAGAATCAGACATGTTAAAACCCCTCCAGCACAATCTTGCCGACCGAGCGACCGGTTTCAATTTGCGTGTGGGCTTTTTGCAGATTTGCCGCGGTAATCGCGCCAAAATGTTCGCCCAGCGTGGTACGGAGGGTGCTGTCGTCGATCAACTGCGCCACGCGGGTCAGTAACTGATGTTGCGCAATGATGTCGTGGGTTGTGAACATCGAACGGGTAAACATAAACTCCCAGTGCAGCGAAATGCTTTTGGCCTTCAGCGGGCGCGCATCGAGAGTTTGCGGATCGTCAATCAGCGCCAGTTTGCCCTGCGGCGCCAGTGCGGCAATAATTTGCGAATAGTGCTGCTCGGTATTGTTCAGGCTGGCAACGTGCGTCACCTCTTTAATGCCTATCCGTGCCAGCTCTTCCGTCAACGGCTTGCTGTGGTCAATCACATGATGAGCGCCCGCTTCACGTACCCATTTCTGGCTCTGCGGACGTGATGCGGTACCGATGACGGTCATTTTGGTCAGCTTACTGGCCAGTTGTGTCAGAATAGAACCGACGCCGCCAGCCGCGCCAACAATCAATAACACATCATCTTCATTGCCATTTTCCTCAACGCCCAGACGGTCGAACAGCATTTCCCAGGCGGTGATAGCTGTCAGTGGCAGCGCCGCAGCAGAAGCATTATCCAGTGTTTTTGGCTTCAGCGCGGTAATACGTTCATCAACCAGCTGAAATTCACTGTTACTGCCAGCGCGGCCGAGCGCTCCGGCGTACCAGACTTCATCGCCGGGTGCGAACAGGGTGACGGCTTCGCCCACGGACTTCACCACGCCAACGGCGTCCCAGCCCAGCACACGCGGCACATCAGCGTTAAAACCTTCGCGGACCTTGGTATCAACGGGGTTGACGGAAATGGCTTTCACTTCAACCAGCAGATCGTGCCCGGTAGCAACTGGCATGGGCAGGTCAATCTCTTGTAAAAATTCAATGTTATTGCCGTCGGTCGCGGCGCGGGTAATGGCGATGGCTTTCATGGTCTCTCCGGTCACAGGAATCAGTTGAATAATTTGATGGTAAACCGGTAACAGAACGGGAAAAATAGCCCTACGGCGACAGGACTTATACTCGGGGAGTGAAAATGTTCCGGCTTGAAGATCTCACGTTGTTTGTCCGCGCCGCGGCGCTGAATAGTTTTAGCGATGCCGCGCGCGAAGTCGGCGTTCAGCCTGCTCAGGTCAGTTCTGCTATCAAGCGTCTGGAGTCTACGTTGGCTATCCGCTTGTTCGCCCGCTCTACGCGCAGCCTGCGCCTGACGCCGGAGGGCGAGGTCTGGCTACCCTATGCTCGCCAGATGCTGGACGTAATGCATGCCGGGCTGCAAAAAATTCAGACCCCGGAAGATGAAGTGTCAGGCACGCTGCAAATCGCCGTGCCTTCCGATCTCGGTCGTAACCTGCTGCTGCCGGTCTTTCAGTCGTTTCGACGCCGCTATCCCGCGCTGCGCCTGCGGATTTTTTTCTCCGACCAGGTAACGGATGTCTTTAAAGACCCCGTCGATGTTGCGTTTCGCTATGGCAACACCGAAGACGCGTCTTACATTGCCCTGCCCGTTGCACCGGGTAACCGACGCGTGCTGGTGGCATCACCGGAATGGGTTGCGCAAAACGGCGCGCCGCAAACCCCGGATGATTTAACACAGCTCAACGCCATGACCTTCGTATTACGCGGCCGCCTGCACGATCGCTGGACGTTTACGCGCAACGGCGAGGTCAGCAGTGTGCAGGTTAACGGCACCATTATGAGTGACGATGCGGAAGTGATCCGGCGCCTGGCGATTGCCGGAGAAGGTGTGGCGTACAAGTCGTGGCTGGATGTCAGCGAGGATGTGCGTGACGGTCGATTACAACTGCTGATGCCGGATTATCAGGGAGAGAAAGTCCCGCTGAATATGATTTGCCCGCATCGGAAGCAGCTTTCAACCGCGGTACGCCTTCTGCACGAGGCGGTGAAGGCGCGGTGTGAAATGCTGGCGCAAAGCTAATAAGCGCTTTACGCCAGAATACTATCGCGTCGTTACTCAGTCTTTTTTCGTTGCATTCGCAAAGAAAATATCAGACTGAATGTCTTTAGTACGGATGGTAAATAGCTGATTGGTTAGATCTTCCGTCAGCTTCTCGGCGTCGGCCATGATGCGCAGGTTGAAGTCATTCAGCATCTTATCCGCGGCGGGTTTATCGGTTTTCGCCATCTTCAGATACTCTGCTTCGACCTCTTTTTGCTCCTTCGCCACTTTGTCTTCCCACGCTTTGTAGGCTTTTTTGACGATTGGCGCGAGCTTCGGATAATCGGTCATCGTCAGCGTTTGTAATTTACGATATTTCCAGTAGATAGACTGATCGTCCGCTTTATCGGTACCCATCGTGTAGTTAGCCGGATACGCTTTCAGACCGCTGTAGTACGGAACGAAGGCGGTGAGGTCAGCCATGCCCAGGCCAATGTAGGTCGTTTCACCAATCTCTTTTGGCAACCACGGACGGACCTGCATGACGTGCGCTTCATAGGTACGGAAAACGCTGACCGGACGCCATGGCTCTTTGCCGTTCAGACCGTTGGTGTACGGGTCATGGCTGGTCCCTTCATAGTGACTACGCAACACGGCTTTCACATCGTCCAGCGTCATTTTCTTCTCTGGCGTCATGAAGACCGGGAATTCGCGCCCTTTGGCCATATCCTGATTTACGGAAGGATTGAACTCTTTCTGGATGGTCCATACGCGAGGGTCGTTATACGTGCGGTCACGCTCGTCATCACGGGTATAGGCTTTGGAGAAGTTGAATTTACCGTCTTTCGCCGGATCGTACAGCCCTTTTTCAGTCGCAAATTGAATCAGGTTTTTTGACGCCATCATGTCCGGACTTTTAGGATCGTAATCCTGTAAGCGGCCCTGATTACCGGTGGCAAAATACTGGTTATTCGGCAGACGCTGCGCCATCCACTGGTGGCCGCTACCGGTTTCCAGGTACCAGATCTCGTTATCGTCGACGACGGCAACGCCAAAACCTTCGCCTGCGCCGACGGTCTCAACGATATGGCCCAACAGCGCCACAGCTTCACGTGCGGTTTTACTTTGTGACAGCAGAATATCCGGGATATCGTCTTCGGTGATCCCTTTATCCTCAACGTACGGGTCGGCGGCCAGTGCTTTCGGTGAGGCAAAAATGGATTCTGTACCGCTCACGCCGACACCCAGCTCGTTAAATCCGGTCGCGCCGTGCAGTTGGGTTTTCCAGTTTGGGACAGTGGTATAACGCAGAGAGTTTTTCGGCAGTGGCCAGGTAAAATCATTCGCACCATTATGTGCTTTGGTGCTGTATACCCCGGTCTGATTTTGCTTTGCCGGATGAATGACAAAATGCTGTGCTTTCAGGGCATCGCTGTCTGCGCTACGGGCGACCAGCATGGAGCCGTCCGCTGATGCTTCGTTGCCGACCAGCAGGGTCGTACAAGCAAAACCTGATGAAACAACGGCCAAATTTATAGAAAGTGCAATCAGGCACTTTTTAAAAGTAAACATTACGTATCCCTCATATGTACGCCAAAAATACACCGGAAACACACCGTTTCCTGAAATGCGATAACGCCTGAACGCTCAGACATTGCTCGCGAGAGAGATAAACGCCCCTGCCCACGTCTTCTCCAAATATCCATCCGTAGGTTGAAGTCTTCTGGGCAAAATATAACGCCCATTTCGCTTAATTATTACGCAACGGATATTATGATATTCAGGATGTTTCCTGATTCGCGATGAAGAATAGCAATGGGTTATGTGTGGATTCAGTGACCCATGTCGCGTAAGTCAATGATGACAAATGTGAATTTCATTGAGGGGCCGTACTTTTTGTTTCCGGATATGACGCTACCTTTTGCGGCAATACAGCGAGGGCACATTGGAGCTGGCAAAAATCCATGCACCTTTATACTCCTCCATGACCAGGCTCAGGCTTCGTCCGCTTTGGCGGTAAAATCCAGGTAATGTGTCGTTAATATCCGCTTCATCAGCGGTGTCAGCGAAGGTTTTGACGACCTGCATCGCCTGTAGCACTCGGGCATCGCGCTTTTGGGTGTAGTTAAAATAGATGTTCCTGCTAATGTCTGAGGTATTACGCCCGTACAGTTTGCCGGTAATAGTGGCCAGGCCTTCACTGTTGTACATCCGAAACGATAACGTACCCGTAAAGCGGTTGCTGCCAATATTCCATTCCATGTTACCGATGCAATTCAGCGGTTTGTCGGCATAGCGTGAATGCCATAACCATCCGCCTGAACCGAGCACAGTAACCAGCCCGGCCACGAGCACTATAAGGTGGCGTGTTTTTTTCATTGCCCTCGCATCCAGTAATAATGAGTAGTACAAAATGCGTTAGCATCCACCCGTGCATCTTTATCACAGACAAATGCCACGATCCTTTCCGCTTTGCTGTAACCGGTAAGAAACACGTGCTTGTTGTTTTCACAGAGATAGGGATGTAACTGCATCAGATTGAAATAGCCTTGCTGGTCGTGTTCATTTGGTGAGTAATAGATTTTGCAATTTTGCCGCGATGGGGTCTGCATGGAAGCCTGGACAAATTTACTAAACGGCATAACAGGGCGCGTTTGATACCACACCAGCCAGATGATCAACGTGGCAATCACGACACTGGCGCTAAATAAAACCTCAAACCAGGGTATCTGCGTCGTTTGTTGTGGTGTCGAAGGAATTATCTTTGCGGGGGGGATTTCTTCAATAACCGGCGGCGGGGAAACTTCACTCTGTTGAAGCGTTATTGTCTCTACTTGCGTATTCTCATTTAATCTGAGCCCGCGTCGGGAAATAGTTTTCACCGTATCACGAGGCAACCCCACGTCCGCCAGCGCGTTTCGTAGCGTCAGAATAGCCTGGTAAAATGTGTTGGTGGTGGTCACATTATTTCTTTCACCCCAACCAATTGTCATCAACGTGTTCTGGGAAACAATGTCACTTGCGTGAGTAATTAAATAGAGAAAACAGAGCGAGGCAGGGAGCTGGAGCTGAATTGCTCGCCCGGTCTGACGATTGACCAGACTTTTGCTATCAGGATTAAATTCGACCAACTGATTGATAAGGTACAATTGCCCAGCCCTCAGTAACCAAAACGAATCACAGCGTGTGCTAACGCATCCTTTAAATTTTACATCCAAATCGAAAATGCGCCTCACTCTTTGTTCATGAACGAAGATAAGAATTTCACTAATTCGTTAAAATATCTTTAAATACAATACGTTAGTAATCTTATTTCTTAGGTGAGAATTAACTAAGGTTAAATAATGAGAATTCATTACAGTTTTATCTGAATTATCTTTATATTTGTCCACAACATGACAAGGGTGATTGAGTTATCAGAATTACGTAATTAGTAAGTGACTTTTACGCAGGTTATTTTTTAGCAAATAGTGCTTTTTTACTGTTTATCCTGGAATCTGAATTTATGCATAAAATTCCTAATGCATAGGTTGTTATTCTGAGATAAAGCGTAAATAAGCTTAGCGCAATCGTATTACTCACAGACCATACATATTAGTGCATCAGGAGTTTATTACATTTTATTAGCGCCACTGTTATTAACTGACAAGGAATGTACTACGTGTTGGATTGACACATTTATTTACCAATGAAATATTTATGGAAAAATAACAGGAGTCATTTTTGATGAAGAGATCACCGTCACAGACTGTTCGTTGCATAAGCTGTGAATTATCCTGTCAATTATTTCCGGATACTGCGGTTCGTGCCAGTTACTGTCACCGTGCCGCATTTGCGATCTGGCCTGAGGGGAATGGCTTTCTGCAAAAAGGAATTATTGAAAAGCTTCTGCTTAATAATCAAAACCATTTGTCGCGTGGGTTTATTTTTGTGGACTTTTCTTTCCCGAATCTGCGCCTGTTTGCCGACCCGCAATGGGTTGACCGGCTTGCCTACAGCGGTATGCATATTGTGTTGATAGCAGACAGGAACCTGGCGCCGTTAGCCAACTACTGGCTGTCCAAAAGCAATAAAATACAAGGGATTATATATTCTGATGATGATGACGAAGTTCAACATCAGAAAATTAGGCGACTCTTTACTGGTCATCTCGCTAACAGCAAACGTGGACGCTCACTTAACTATACTGAAATGATATTACTGAAGCGTTTTGTGTCAGGGAAAAGTATTCAGCAAATTACCAAAATAGATAATATCGATATTAAGAAAATATATGTCTACAAGCTCAGGCTTGAAGATAAGTTAGGCCATAGTATTCATCAAATATTGTCGAATATTTTATAACGTATTTTTGAGTTTTATTATTTTCACATCCTTGCGATGTGGTGGACGCTCTACGCCTGAAAGCAGGAGGCTAATATGCCAAATCCCAAATCTTATTCTCGTATTGCCATAGCGGTTTCAGCCGCATTAACCTCTATGGTATTTTCAGCTCAAGCGGCATGGGTTGACGTTGATAGTCTACCCTCCACCGGACTGGTTAGCAGTCTGCCCCCGGAATTGCAGGCAATAATTCCAGCGCAGGCAAATGCCAGTTTCGCTAAAACCAGCGCCATGCCGAATTATGTTTATCAATGGAGTGCGGGCACTATTCCCGTTTATGGCAATGGATTAACGATTAATGGACCCGGCGCTGAAGCTTTTGAGCACTCTGTTACCGTTATTCAGAACAGTACAACGGGTAGTCCGGGCGTTATTTTTGGGGACGACCTGACGATTCGCACGCAGTCGAAGAATGCCGCCAATAATGGTAAAGATGTTGACGGTATCCGCACGCACGGGGCGAATACGCCGGATAACCCGGTCTTTATCATCACCGGGGATCGCACCAGTATTTATGTGGACGGTCAGGATGGTGACGGTATTAACGCCGGTTACAACTCCTATAGCCAGGGTTGGAAGGGCTCGGCCAGCATTTACGTCGGTGACGATCTGTATATTCAGACCACCGGTTCCCAGGGACGTGGTATCACAGCAAACGCGATGAAAGACGCCACGCAGGCCAAAAATACAATTGTGGTCGGCGACCGGGCACACATTGTGACGATCGGTGACAGTTCAGAGGGTCTTCGCACCGGGCAGAGCGGTTCCTCGATACTGCTTGGCAATGACGCCACCATTGAGACTTCGGGTGCTTCTTCAACGGGGATTTATGCCGCCTCATCGTCCAGAACGGAACTGGGCAACAACGCGACGATTACGGTCAACGGCGTCAGCGCTCATGCGGTTTATTCCACCAACGCGACCGTGAATCTCGGTGAAAACGCAACGATCAACGTGAACAGTTCGGCGAAAGCGGCGTCATACAGCAAAGCGCCACGCGGCCTGTATGCGGCTTCACGCGGGGCGATAAACCTGGCAGGCGGTGCCGCCATTACCATGGCGGGCGATCACAGCAACGAAAGTTATGCCATCAGTACTGAAACGGGCGGCATCGTAGACGGTTCTACTGGCGGGCGTTTTCTTATCGACGGCGATCTTCATGCCGCTGGCGCGACTGCTGCAACCAGCAGCCTGCCGCAGCAAAACAGTACCATTAAGCTCAACATGACCGACAACTCGTTGTGGAGCGGGGCGTCATACATCACCAGCGCCACTGCCGGGACGGGCGTTATCTCGCTGCAAATGAGCGACGCGACCTGGAACATGACTAACAGCTCAACGCTCACCGACCTGACGCTGAACGGCGGGTCAGTGGTGAACTTTGGGCATGCTGACGGCGAACCGTGGCAGACGCTTACCATCAATGAAGATTTTACCGGGAACGGCGGCAAACTGGTTTTCAATACTGTCCTGAATGACGATACCTCCGAAACCGACAAGCTGAAAGTGCTCGGCAACACTGCGGGTAATGCGTTTGTGGTGGTGAATAACATTGGCGGAACCGGGGCGCAGACCATTGAAGGTATTGAGATCATCGAAGTGGCCGGTAATTCTGACGGTACTTTTGAGAAAGCGGGCCGTATTGTTGCCGGTGCGTACGACTATAACGTGGTGCAGAAAGGCAGTAACTGGTATCTGACCAGCTTTATTCCTGCTCCGCCGGATCCGGAAGACCCGGACCCCGTCGATCCGCATGACCCGGACCCTGTTGATCCGGACCCGGTCGATCCTGTAGACCCGATTATCCCTGAGCCGGAAGAACCTGTTGCGCCTCCTGTCACTGAGCAGCAATACCGTCCGGAAGCAGGCAGTTATCTGGCGAACAACTATGCGGCTAACACGCTGTTTATGACCCGACTGCACGATCGTCTGGGTGAAACGCAGTACGTCGATATGCTGACAGGCGAGAAGAAAGTTACCAGCCTGTGGATGCGTAACGTTGGGGCGCATACCCGCTTCAAAGACGGTAGCGGGCAGTTGAAAACCCAAAGCAACAGCTATGTGATGCAGCTAGGCGGCGACCTGGCGCAGTGGAGTAGCGACGGTCTTGACCGCTGGCACCTCGGCGCGATGGCCGGTTATGCCAACAGCCAGAACCGCACGCAGTCCAGCCTGACCGGCTACCATTCACGTGGCCAGGTCACCGGTTACAGCGTGGGGTTGTACGGCACATGGTATGCCAATGACGCCGACAAGACCGGCACCTACGTAGATACCTGGGCGCTGTATAACTGGTTTGATAACAAAGTGATGGGCCAGGAGCAGGCAGCAGAGAAATACAAATCCAGCGGGATAACCGCTTCGGTTGAAGCCGGTTACAGTTTCAAACTGGGTGAAAGCGAGCGCAACAGCTACTGGCTGCAACCGAAAGCGCAGGTGGTATGGATGGACGTGCAAGCCGACAGTCACCGCGAAGCGAACGGTACCCGCGTGAAGGACAACACCGATGGCAACCTGATGACCCGTCTGGGCGTGAAAGCCTTTATCAACGGGCACAACGCCATCGACGACGGTAAATCTCGCGAGTTCCAGCCGTTTGTTGAAGCCAACTGGATCCACAACACACAGACAACCAGCGTGAAGATGGACGATGTGAGCAACGACATGCGCGGCACCAAAAACATCGGTGAGCTGAAAGTCGGCGTTGAAGGTCAAATCACTCCGCGCCTCAACGTGTGGAGCAACGTGGCCCAACAGGTCGGCGATAAAGGCTACAGCGATACCCGCGGTATGCTCGGCGTGAAATATAACTTCTGATGCATCACAGGTAATAGAAAGCCGCTGAATAATCGATCGGCGGCTTTTTTTTGGAAGCGGTAGGTTGGATAAATGGCATCCGTCAATAAGGCTCAGTCATAAAGCCATTTACCTGCTTTTGCAGACTCTGTCAGCATACGGAGGGTTAATGGCTGTGGCTCATCGTCATCCCTGCTACAGGTAAAAATTGCATAAAGTATGAATGTCTCAATAGGCCAATATTTATAGAAATCGAAATTGGCGCAATCAACATTGAAAGTTGCAAAGTAAGCATCCATGATGTCTGCGCCCGTTTCACTGGCCCACACATAATCTCCTGTTGAAAGACTTGTGTCGAGGGTGACTGGCCAACGCTTTTTAAAGAATAAGCTGGGTTTATTAAATGTCTCATCGTACCAGGCGATGACATCATTATCACTTACCATAGCTTATCTTTACCTCTGGCTATAGTGTTGTATTTAATTGTGGCTTTGTATGAAATCGCAGTCACGTCATAAGCCATTATGACAATCCCCAATATTGGGATCCATCTTCCAACAAAAGCGCCCAAATTGGTTACATATGCAAATTTTAATCGTCTTATACTTCCTGTAGTTAGGGTGGGTAAACGTCTGGTTTCTATATTTAACCAGTGTCGTAGCTGAGAGCTCAGTGGTGATGTGCCTGCTGTTGCTCCTATCGGCTTACCTCTGGTTGCGATCGTAGGTTGACCAAGTAAAATTAGACCCAAGGTCATGTAATCATTTACGCCAAATTGTTCACTTGTTTCATCCAGGAAAATCCAGAAAAGAAGTTCTCCTGCTGAAAGATTAGCAAACCCTCTGTAAAAATATGTACCGTTAAGCTCTTCGATAGTGTCCATATGATTTCACTTATTCGGTTATGCGTTCATTCCAGGCATCCGAATATTGGATGTTACCATCGAGATAATGCCAAGTAATTTTATCGTAACGCAGCTGTACTTGTTCTCTATGACCAACATTGATGACAGTTTTAGTGTCATGCATCATCGGTGTTACGGATACAACTTTAACCCCTTCGAGGAGCATGTTGTAGTACTCTGCTTCCTGACCTGCATTATTGATCTCGTACCACCTAAATTCTGCCGATTGCAAGCTTTGCCCTGTGGCAACGGCTTTAAAAAGATAAGGTGAAGCGCTATCGAATTCCTTCTCAAAAATCAATGCGCCGTGCACACGTGTGCCAGTAAGCTTTCCTGTATTGCCATCCGTTGGGATGTAAAGGTTATGGCTAAACGATGTCACCTCGATTGAGTGTTCGCGATTGGTTACATCAACAGATCCCTTTATAAGTAAGCCACCATCGTCTTTGAGCCAGAGATAAGCAGGAATTGCCATTTTAATAATCCATTTTGTTGAGAAAATAATATATGAGGGTTTTTACGATTGGTTTGCAATAGTGAAGGTGTTAATAATAGAGAAAAAATAAATAAACCATTCCACGGCTGAATTTAAAATATCTATATATAAGCAGGATGATTTGTTATGGAAGATTAATTCATTTTGAAAGTAGGCCGGATAAGCGCAAGTGCCATCCGGCATCAGGTTAACATGTAAGCGCCACTTACATGTTGACTCGTAATTCACTGAAGAGTCGCCAGCGTGCTCTCAATTCTATTTAACTTCTGATTGGCCTCTTTCAGCTCATCCTGCAACCGTTGCTCCTGCTCGCCATAGACCATCAGGACGATACAGCCATTCATCACTTTTACGGTAATCTGTTGCCCCGTATCAAACCCCGCTTCGCGTAGCCACTTGCCGGAAAGAATAATTTTTGGCGTGGATTTGTCGAAAACATTCGGGCGATATCCCACAATTAGCGAACGCTCAGTTCCGGATTGGTCGATGTCTGGGGTAGAATGCGAATCAGCCATAATCAACTCCTTGATAGTTGATGAGGTTAGCTCTCGTCGGGTACTGCGAGTACCAGGCGAGGGCGTTATAAGTCAGGTCGCCAGATATAAAGGTACGTACCTGGTTGGTGGTGTACTGCTCTTATAGGTACGTACATGTCAACAGCTAAACGCGATCCAAATCAGTCTAAATCCGGAAAAGCACCAACTTTCCAGATTCGTATCACACCCGAGTTAAAGGCGCAGTTCGAGGCTGCGGCAAAGGCCGAAGGGATGAGTTTAGGGAATTGGCTCAAAACATTAGGGAGAAAGGAGTTGGAACGGTTAGGTATTGAGCCACAGGATAAATAGTGAATAGATTAATTGCCCTGTCTTGCAGGAATATTTATAATTTCCATTTTTAGGGCATTTTCTCCTGAGAATATTGCAGCCAACCCCTGTCTAATTTTTAATTTATCGTTTTCTATTGCCCCGTGGGCCATAGGTGAATATATGGCTGTTTGTAATTGAACTCGCTCAAAATCATACCCAATATCTTTCGCTATCTCTGATAGCAAGTCTAGAAAAAGATTGTTGCTTGTTTGGTTCCATATGGTGCCAGATGCATTATCATTATCAGGGTAAGATGTATTTAAATGCGCAAAGTATAGTTTCCACGAAGATAATACCTTACTTTCAGAATCGCTTCTCTTGGTTCTTCCTCTTTTTATTTTTCCGTAAAATGCTAAGTCGATCATATTTAATGCGCGAACATGTTCATTAGACAGTCGAGAGTTCTGAGATCGAGTAGCCATAAGTTGTTTGAATATATCAATTTTTAATGATTTTTTCTGAGAATATCTTTCTATAAATTTCTGTGTCTGAATGGCTAATAATGGGCTAATTACAGTAGCAGCGATGGCCATGATCGTAAGGGCAGTGCTCATATGGGATTCTCGTTAATCATAAATGAAAATAGATATTGTGGGCGAGAATTATAAAAGCATGCATATGCTGAGAATATATGGCAAATGGCTGGGATGATATGAGAATTTTGGCGGAAGATCACAGGAGTCGAACCTGCCCGGGACCGCTGGCGGCCCCAACTGGATTTGAAGTCCAGCCACCTCACCGGAGATGACGATCTTCCGCGCCTCGATTGCTACATGGAGGCGGGGCGCATTATAGCTACTTCCAAACGTTTCCACACCCCCTCACTCACTTTTTTAACTTCCGTTTCTCCATACCATGACCAGTTTCAAATAAATCCCCGCAAAATCCATTACTTACACTTAGACACATTTTTTGACGCTACTCTGATCACAGAAAACAAGAATCGTAATTTGATAACGAGATATCGGAATACCCGCGCTCACAGGGATGGTTTACAAGAACTGTAACCGGTATCAGTGCGTGTGAAAGTGCTAACAAGGATGCGTAATGAAAAGTGAGATTTTGTCCGTTAAAGAGAAGATTGGCTACGGCATGGGCGATGCCGCCAGCCACATCATCTTTGATAACGTTATGTTATATATGATGTTCTTCTATACCGATATTTTTGGTATCCCGGCCGGTTTTGTCGGCACGATGTTCTTACTGGCTCGCGCGCTGGATGCTATCTCAGACCCTTGCATGGGACTGCTCGCCGACCGCACCCGTTCGCGCTGGGGGAAATTCCGCCCGTGGGTGCTGTTTGGCGCTCTGCCATTTGGTCTGGTCTGTGTGCTCGCCTACAGCACGCCGGATCTCAGCCTGCACGGCAAAATGATTTATGCCGCAATCACCTACACGCTGCTGACCCTGCTTTATACCGTGGTGAATATTCCCTACTGCGCGCTGGGCGGTGTGATAACCAATGACCCAACGCAGCGTATCTCCCTGCAGTCATGGCGCTTTGTGCTGGCGACGGCGGGCGGCATGCTCTCCACCGTGCTGATGATGCCGCTGGTGAATCTGATTGGCGGCGAAGATAAAGCGTTGGGCTTCCAGGGCGGGATTGCCGTGCTCTCGGTTGTGGCGTTCCTGATGCTGGCGTTTTGCTTCTTCACTACCAAAGAACGCGTGGAAGCGCCGCCGAGCAGCAACTCAATGCGTGAAGACCTGCGCGACATCTGGCAGAACGACCAATGGCGTATCGTCGGCCTGCTGACCATCCTCAACATCCTTGCCGTCTGCGTTCGCGGCGGGGCGATGATGTATTACGTCACCTGGATTCTGGGTACCCCGGAAGTGTTTGTCGCCTTCCTCACCACCTATTGCGTCGGCAATCTTATCGGCTCTGCGCTGGCAAAACCGCTGACTGACTGGAAATGCAAAGTCAGCATCTTCTGGTGGACGAACGCCCTGCTGGCGGTCGTCAGTCTGGCAATGTTCTTTGTGCCGATGCACGCAAATCTCACCATGTTCGCCTTCATCTTCGTGATTGGCGTACTGCATCAGCTCGTGACGCCAATCCAGTGGGTGATGATGTCCGACACCGTTGATTACGGCGAGTGGTGTAACGGAAAACGTCTGACGGGGATCAGCTTCGCGGGCACGCTGTTCGTGCTCAAGCTGGGTCTGGCGCTCGGCGGGGCGATGATCGGCTGGATGCTGGCGGGCGGCGGTTACGATGCCGCAGCGAAAACCCAGAACAGCGCCACCATTAGCATCATTATCGCATTGTTCACGATTGTCCCGGCTATTTGTTACCTGTTGAGTGCCGTGATTGCCAAACGCTTCTATACCCTGAAAACGCCGTATCTGACGGAAATCATGAGTCAGCTGGCTCAGGGTGCGCACCGCAATCAGCAGGATTTTTCGACGAAAGAATTACAGAACTAAGGAACCAACGATGAAAATTAGCGACGGAAACTGGCTGACGCAGCCTGGCCTGAATTTAACTCACCCGATTCAGGTATTCGAGGTCGAGCAACAGGGTAACGAGATGATTGTCTACGTTGCGCCGCGCGATGTGCGTGAACGTACCTGGCAACTGGATACTCCACTCTTCACCCTGCGCTTTTTCTCGCCACAGGAAGGCGTGGTGGGTGTGCGTATGGAACATTTCCAGGGCGCGTTGAATAACGGTCCGCACTATTCGCTGAACGTGCTGCAGGACGTCAACGTAGAGATACAAAACACCGCTGAATTTGCCGAACTGAAAAGCGGTAATTTGAGCGTGCGGGTCACTAAAGGTGAGTTCTGGTCGCTGGATTTCCTGCGTAACGGCGAACGTATTACCGGCAGCCAGCTGAAAAATAACGGCTACGTGCAGGACACCAACAGCGGGAAAAACTATATGTTTGAACGCCTGGATCTGGGCGTTGGCGAAACAGTGTACGGTCTGGGCGAGCGCTTTACTGCGCTGGTACGTAACGGCCAGACGGTGGAAACATGGAATTGCGATGGTGGCACCAGTACCGAGCAGTCTTACAAGAACATCCCGTTTTATCTCACCAACCGTGGTTACGGCGTGCTGGTAAACCATCCGCAGTGCGTGTCGTTTGAAATTGGCTCTGAGAAAGTGTCAAAAGTGCAGTTCAGCGTTGAAAGCGAGTATCTGGAATATTTCGTCATCGACGGCCCTACGCCGAAAGCGGTGCTGGATCGCTATACCCGCTTTACCGGTCGTCCGGCGCTGCCGCCAGCCTGGTCATTCGGTTTGTGGCTGACTACATCGTTCACCACTAATTACGATGAAGAGACGGTGAACAGTTTTATCGATGGGATGGCCGAGCGCAATCTGCCGCTGCACGTCTTCCATTTCGACTGCTTCTGGATGAAAGCCTTCCAGTGGTGCGACTTTGAGTGGGATCCGGTGACCTTCCCTGACCCGGAAGGCATGATCCGCCGCCTGAAAGAGAAAGGGCTGAAGGTCTGCGTATGGATAAACCCCTATATCGGCCAGAAATCCCCGCTGTTCAATGAACTGAAAGAGAAAGGTTATCTGCTCAAGCGCCCGGACGGCTCCCTGTGGCAATGGGATAAATGGCAGCCGGGCCTGGCGATTTATGACTTTACCAATCCTGAAGCCTGCGAGTGGTATGCCAACAAGCTGAAAGGTCTGGTGGATATCGGCGTTGACTGCTTCAAAACTGACTTTGGCGAACGCATTCCTACTGACGTTAAGTGGTTTGACGGTGCCGATCCGCAGAAAATGCACAACCATTATGCGTACATCTACAACGAACTGGTATGGAACGTGCTGAAAGAGACCGTCGGTGAAGAAGAGGCCGTGCTGTTCGCCCGTTCGGCCTCGGTCGGCGCGCAGCAGTTTCCGGTGCACTGGGGCGGTGACTGCTATGCCAACTATGAATCGATGGCCGAAAGCCTGCGTGGCGGGTTGTCCATCGGCCTGTCCGGCTTTGGCTTCTGGAGTCACGATATTGGCGGCTTTGAGAATACCGCCCCGGCGCACGTCTACAAGCGCTGGTGTGCGTTTGGGTTGCTCTCCAGCCACAGCCGCCTGCACGGTAGTAAATCCTACCGTGTTCCATGGGCGTACGATGATGAATCCTGCGATGTGGTGCGCTACTTCACTGAGCAAAAATGCCGCATGATGCCATACCTGTATCGCGAAGCGGCGCGCGCCAATGAACTCGGAACGCCGATGATGCGCGCAATGATGCTGGAGTTCCCGGACGATCCGGCATGTGATTATCTCGACCGCCAGTACATGCTGGGCGATAGCGTGATGGTTGCGCCGGTGTTTAGCGAGGCGGGTGATGTGCAGTTCTATCTGCCGGAAGGACGCTGGACGCATCTGTGGCGTAACGACGAGGTGGTGGGCAGCCGTTGGCATAAGCAGCAGCATGACTTCCTGAGTCTGCCGGTTTATGTGCGCGACAATACACTGCTGGCGCTGGGCTGCAACAACCAGAAGCCGGACTACGCCTGGCACGAAGGGACGGCGTTCCAGCTGTTCCATCTGCAGGAGGGTCGGGAGGCGATTTGTGAAGTCCCGGCGGCTGACGGTTCGGTTATCTTCACGCTGAAGGCGACGCGCACGGGTAATACCATCACCGTGCAAGGAAGTGGCGAAGCGCGCAACTGGACGCTGTGTCTGCGTAATATTACGCAGGTTAGCGGCGTGAAGGGCGGCTCATCTGTGGGCAGTGAGTGGGGAACGGTTGTCACGCCGGATGCGGATGTGCTGACGATTACCCTGTAAGTAAATCTCAACGTGGGCTGGATGGCGACGCAATGCGTTTTATCCGGCCCACGCTGCGAGCAGCATTCCAGATCTGAAAATCCAAAACATCCTGAATTAAATTTTTATCTCCCCATATTTGCGAGCGATATCACTCTGAATCCCACGAAAAATGTGATCTGCGCCGTAAATATTTCACTATTTCCCGTTTTTGTCTTATTTCTGTCCGGAATACAGGACACGATTTAGTATTGTTGGCGCATCGTAGTCCTCTTATATTTATCATCACGGATTACACGTGGAGCATCAATGCTTCTTTATAACCTAAATAATTCGAGTTGCAGGAAGGCGGCGACGCAGCGAATCCCCTGAACGTACATAAGTACGTGACTGGGGTGAGCGAGGAAAGCCAACGCACATGCAGCTTGAAGTATGACGGGTATAGATATTTAATCTGGTATGTAATAAGGGTAAATAATGCAAATGATTACCTCGCGACAAAACAGATTATTAAAATTTCTTCTGTCTAAGAAGGAATATGTCACGCTGCTGAAAATTGCCGAATATTTATCTGTTTCAGAGAAAACTGTGCAGCGCGATCTGCGCTTACTGGAACCATGGTTATCAGAATGGAAAATAGCCATCGATAAACGTGCTGGTGCTGGGGTGATATTAAGTGCTGATAATATTACAGACCTTTTATATATGGACCAGTTATTAGGAACGGAGGGTGATGATGCTGACGGCATGATGAATAATTCACGGCGAGTCAAGATAGCTTCACAATTATTAAGCGAAACGCCGCATGAAACGTCGATCAGTAAATTATCCGAACGTTATTTCATTAGTAGCGCATCGATTGTTAACGATCTGAAAGTAATTGAATCCTGGATTACCCCGTTGGGCCTGTCGTTGATTCGTAGTCAGAGCGGCACGCACATTGAAGGCAGCGAGAGCGGTGTGCGCCAGGCGATGGCGTCGCTGATTAACGGTGTGATTAACCATAATGAACCCGGCAGCGTGATTTATTCACGCCTGGATCCGGGCAGTTATAAAGCGTTAGTGCATTACTTTGGCGAAGAAGACGTTTTATTTGTCCAGACGTTATTGCAGGAAATGGAGAACGACCTGTGCTGGTCGCTCGGCGAGCCTTATTACGTCAATATCTTTACCCATATTCTGATCATGATGTACCGCATCACGCGGGGCAATGCGCTTCCGAGAAAAGAAGAGAGCATCTCTACCTGTGATGAGAACATATTTTCCATTGCCAGTCGCATGATTCAGCATATCGAAAAACGCATTGCCCACCCGCTGCCGGAAGACGAAGTCTGGTTTATATATCAATACATTATCTCCTCGGGTGTGGTGATTGAAGAGCATAATGACGTGAGCGTGATTGGTCATATGCACTCCAGCGACGAAGCGCGTTTGATTACCCATCGGTTGATTGCCACCTTCGCCGAGATGGTCGACAGCGATCTTAGCCAGGACACGGCGCTGTATGACGGATTGCTGATCCACATTAAGCCGCTGATTAACCGACTGAACTACCAGATCCGCATTCGTAATCCGCTGCTGGAGGATATCAAAGGCGAGTTGCAGGACGTGTGGCGTCTGACCCAATGTGCGGTGAATCGGGTGTTTAGCGGTTGGGGCGAGCGGGCCGTGTCGGAAGATGAAGTGGGATATTTAACCGTGCATTTTCAGGCTGCAATGGAGCGTCAGATAGCGCGTAAACGCGTACTACTGGTCTGTTCAACGGGTATCGGCACTTCTCACTTACTCAAAAGCCGTATTCTACGCGCCTTTCCGGACTGGACTATCGTCGGCGTGGTGTCGGCAGGCAGCCTGCCCACTGTACTGACGGACGATATTGAACTGGTGGTATCGACGATTAATTTACCCGCGGTTGCCATGCCGGTCGTGTATGTCACTGCCTTCTTCAATGATGCGGATATTAAGCGGGTAACAGAAACGGTTATTACGGAAAAATTACATCGGGCGACGTCGCTGGTCGTTGAAAATTAATGTCTGAACTCCATGAGGTATGATTGATGGACATCACGAAAATACTCAATACAAATCGCGTTATTTTGGACATGAAGGCTACAAGCAAAACGGAGGCTATTGAGGAACTGACGGATATTCTGCAAAAAGATGGAGCAATTAGCTGTCGCGAAACGTTTATTCAGGATGTCTGGCAACGTGAGTCAGAAGGCTCGACCGGCTTCGAAAACCATATTGCGATCCCGCACGGGAAATCCTCGGCGGTGGTCAATACCACGCTGGCGATTGGGCGTACCCGCCAGGATATTCCCTGGGAAACCCTGGACGGCAGCAACGTGCGCTGCATTATTCTGTTTGCCGTACGTCTTGAAGATCAAAACACCACCCATATTCGTCTGCTTTCGCAGGTTGCTGGCGCGTTGGCAGATGACGACATTATTGAACAACTATTAGTTGAAAGTAGTCCACAAAAAATTATTGAGCTTTTTAGCCAATATGCTGAATCCAATGTCTGCTAAATAAAATGTGGAGCATGTTATGAATATTGTTTGTGTTGCCGCCTGTACGGCGGGTATTGCGCACACCTATATTGCCCGTGAGAAGTTAATTAAAGGTGCCAAAGCGCTTGGTCATAATATAAGAGTTGAAACCCAGGGCACCATTGGCACAGAAAACGAACTGCTGACAGAAGATATTTCTGCGGCTGATGTCGTGATTCTTGCTGTCGATGTAAAAATAAAAGGGGAGGAGAGATTTTCAAACAAACGCATTGTGCGAGTAAAAACTGAAATCGTCATAAAATCGCCCATTCAGTTTCTTGAAAAGGTTGAAAAATCATTAGTTAATAATAACCAGTAGCGTTCCTCATTCTGGAGGGGTTTCACATGAGTGAAAATAAAATTCCGCTATCTCAGGAAATAAAAAAACATTTATTAACGGGAATTTCGTGGATGATCCCGTTAATTGTCGCCGCCGGGATCTGTATTGCTCTCGGGCAAATACTTGGCGGCACTAACGTCGGTGAAAAAACAGGAACTATTCCCTGGATGCTCAACCAGATTGGCGGCTGGGGGATGGGGTTAATCGTACCGCTGATTAGTGCGGCGATTGCGTACTCCATTGCTGACCGTCCGGGATTCGCGCCGGGTCTGATTGTCGGCTTCGTCTGCGGAGAAATTCATACCGGTTTTATCGGTGGGATGCTGGGCGGATTTCTGGTCGGTTATACCGTCCTGCTGCTCAAGCGCTATATCCGTTTGCCGCAGTCGATGCAGGGGTTGATGCCCATCATGGTGCTGCCGGTACTGAGTACCGTTATCGGCGGCCTGTTGATGATGACGCTGATTGGCAAGCCGATTGCCTGGCTGCAGGACGCGTTGATTCATCTGCTGGAGTCCATGCAGGGCGGATCCCGCTTTCTGATGGGCGCTATCCTCGGTGCGATGGCGACATTCGACTTCGGTGGGCCGGTGAATAAAACCATGTCGCTGTTTGCTGACGGCATGCTGGTCAGCGGCGTGTACGGTCCGGAAGCGGTGAAGTTTGTTGGTTCGATGATCCCTCCATTTGGCATTACGCTCTCTTTCCTGCTGACGCGTCACAAGTACACCCGTGCGGAACGTGAGGCGCTGAAGGCTGCATTCCCGATGGGGATCTGCATGATTACCGAAGGGGTTATTCCGATTGCGGCGCGCGACCTGCTGCGCGTGGTGGGCTCCTGCGTGGTGGCCTCGGCGATTGCGGGTGGCCTGATTATGGTGTGGGGTGTCGAAAGCCCGGTACCGCACGGCGGCATGTTTGTGGTTCCGCTCTTTACGCATCCGCTGCTGTTTTGCCTGGCGCTGGGGATCGGTACGGTGATTTGTGGCGTCATGCTGTCGCTGTGGAAGAAACCGGTAACCGAGCGTGATGAAGAGTTTGACGAACTCAGCGATCAAAAGCTGAAAGACGAAGAAATCACCTTCACCCTGGAATAACCGGAGGCCATATGTTTGCCGATATGAAAAGCATGGTGACCAAAGCCTGGCGCGAACAGTACGCGCTGCTGGCCATCAACTGTATGAACCTGGAAAGCGCCCGCGCAGCGGTGCGAGTGGCGGAGAAACACCGTGCGCCCATCATCCTGAATTTGTATCAGGGGCATCTGGAGCATTTTCCGGCCCCGATAGCGGCAGCGGTGGTCAAAACGCTGGCAGAGGAAGCCTCGGTACCGGTCGCGCTGGCGCTGGATCATGGAAAGGATCCTGTACGCATTCGCCAGGCTTTTCGCGCCGGATTCAGCGGCTTAATGATCGACGCCTCCGCCTTTGCGCTGGAGGAGAACATTCGCCAGACCCGGGCGGTGGTTGAGCTTGCAGCCAGCGTTTCTCTGTGCGTGGAAGGCGAGCTGGGTCATTTGGCCGATGCTCCGTGCTATGACCACGCCGCTAACGCTGATTTGATGACCCAGGCCGCCGACGTGGAACCCTTCATCCAACAGACCGGGATCGATTTGCTGGCGGTTTCGGTGGGTACGGCACACGGCATGTACGCGCCGGGTATCACTCCTGCTATTGATTTCCAGCGGCTGGAGGAAATAGCCCGGTTATCAACGGTGCCGCTGGCGCTGCATGGCGGCAGCGGGACGCCGTTTGACCAGCTACAGCGCTGTCCGACGTTTGGTGTCGCCAAGATAAACGTTGGTGCGGCGGTTTTCGAAGCCGGAAAGGCTGCGCTACTGCATACCCTGTGTCGCGACACATCCGGTGAACTCGTTGATGCCCTGGCCCTGATGGAACAGGCCTGCGAGGAAGCCATTATTCCGTACCTGCAGGCCAGCGGCGCTATCGGCAAAGCCTGATTCATTTTCTGTAACGCCTTCTATGCCTCTGCGATGACGCACTGGCAGGGCTTTCTACACCCTGAAACTGGAGAATTAACATGTTAGTTTCGATGAAAGAATTACTGCAACCTACCCGTCAGCACGGTTTTGCCATCGGCGCATTCAACGTGGCGGACAGCTGCTTTGTACGCGCAGTAGTGGAAGAAGCGGAGGCGACCAATACCCCGGCGATTATCTCCATTCACCCCAGCGAACATGATTTTGTCGGCGATGCGTTTTTTAGCTATGTCCGTGATATCACCCTGCGCAGCCCGGTTCCCTTTACTCTGCATCTGGACCACGGCGCTTCGGTTGAGCATGTCCTGCGGGCGATTCAGTGTGGGTTTACCTCGGTGATGATTGATGGCTCGCTGCTACCATATGAAGAGAACGTGGCGCTGACCCGCGAAGTGGTCAAACTGGCGCATGCGGTAGGTGTTTCGGTGGAAGGGGAGTTGGGAACGATTGGCCAGACTGGGACGTCAGTGGAAGGCGGCGTGTCGAAAGTAACTTATACCGATCCTGCTCAGGCTGAGGATTTTATCGCCCGAACGGGTGCAGACACGCTGGCGGTGGCGATTGGAACCGCGCACGGGATCTACCCGAAAGGGATGCAGCCTGAGCTGCAAATGAACATCCTGCGCGATATCGCCGGGCGTGTGGATATTCCGCTGGTGCTGCACGGTGGTTCCGCGAACCCGGATGCGGAAATTGCCGAATCCGTGACGCTGGGCGTTGGCAAAATCAACATTTCCAGCGATATGAAATACGCCTACTTCCAGAAAGTCCGCGAAATCCTGGCGAAAGAAACCTGGTGGGACCCGAACGTAATCTATCCGGAAGCCATTAGCGCCGCGCGGGACGTGATCCGCCACAAAATGAAACTGTTCGGTTCAACCGGCAAAGCATCACTTTACTAACGGCATGCAGGCGGGGCGACCCGCCTCTTTCGCAACAAGGAAAAGTGGAATGAAGCGTTCACACATTAATTATGCCGTCGATAAAGCGCATGCCATCGCTGAGACTTTTCGGGTCTGTCTGCCTGATTTCGCATATTTTACGGTCGATGCCTGGCGGCAACAGGATCAAACTCTGTGGCGTGAAGTGCGTGATCTCCAGTTGGGCTGGGATATTACCGACTTCGGGCACGGAGATTTTGCGCAAACGGGGCTGACGTTACTAACGTTGCGCAATGGTCTGATGGGGTCAGCGGATTACCCCAAACCGTATGCCGAAAAGATGCTGCAAATTCAGCAGGATCAGCAAACGCCATGGCATTTTCATCGCCATAAAATGGAAGATATCGTTAATCGCGGCGGCGGTGATTTATGTATGCAGCTGGCGTGGGTCACGCCTGATGATGAGTATGACGCCCGACGCGTTGTTGAGGTTAGCGTGGATGGTCAGCGGCGTACCGTTAACGCTGGCGAGACGCTGGTATTGAAACCGGGACAAGGAGTGTGCCTGCCACCGCGCTTGTATCATCGCTTTTGGGCGGAGAAGGCGTTCGTGCTGGGCTGGGAAATCTCGATGGTCAATGACGACCAGCATGACAACCACTTTCTGGAATCTGGCGGTCGCTTCCCGGTGATTGAAGAAGACGAGCCGGTGAAGTGGCTGTTGTGCAGTGAATATATTCGCTTATGAGCGTGAGTAGGCCCGGTAAGCGAAGCGTCACCGGGCAATAAATCATTGTGCGGGTGGTGGTGCAGTGACTTCACTCCCCGAAACCACGCCCGCCTGCATAGTTTGCGTTACCTGCTGTTTCTCCACGTTCACCGCATGCAGCTGACCGTTGACCGTTGGCTTGAGCGGCGCATCGGCCTGAATATTGCCGCTGGCGGTAAGCTGGATGTTGCCATCGCCGGAAAGCGGCAGTGCGGGCCAGCCCCACTGCTGCAGGATCGTCATTGGCACGCCGCGCCCGTTCAGGCTGACCTGCGTCTGGCGCTGAGGTAGCTGCGAAATGCTGGCAGTGGCCTCCAGCAGTCCTTTTTCCGTATAGGCGCTCAGTTCGCTGATATTGATGGTGCTGCTGTTTGCCGTTAGCGCCAGCGAAGGACGACGCACATCCGTACGGTTAAAGGTGGCTGCGGCAGCGTTGAGGGTGGCGCTCCCGCTCCAGATCCCCCACTGATTGTTCTGTACCAGCCCGAGGTTAGCGCCGTAGCCGTCCAGTGCAGTGAGCTGCCACGGGAAACTCGGGTCGATATCAATCACCAGATTGCGGCTGGCGCTGAATTTCTTCAGCGTCAGGCTGTTTAGCCACTCTGGCAGGGGTTTCATCCACAGCTGCTTCCAGTTTTCCGGCAGCGTGTATTCCAGACCAGCAATAGCGGCATCGTCAAGGACCAGCGCTTTGTTGCTGCGCATCCAGTTTCCGGATGTTCTGACCATACCGCCTTCCCAGCGGGTGGTGAACTGGCGCAGCGCAATGCCCTGCGGTGAGAACTCGGCGTTCAGAATCGGATCGAAGAAGTGCAGAGAGCCGTAAATAAACTCGCTGGCATTCATCGACAGTTTGCCTTCCTGAGTTTGCCAGTCGTCCTTGCTGAAGGTCATGTTGCGCAAGCTCAGATCGAGATCCGTCACCGCCCAGTCGGGGCCTTGCAGACGGGCATCCGTCACTTCCAGACGACCAATTTGCAGGGAAGGAATAGTGCTTAACGGGGCAAAAAAGTCGGCCAGCGATTTGTCGCTTTGCAGCCGGATATCGTTCAGGCGCAGATTCTCCACAACCCAACTCCCGTCGGCATTGCGTTGCGCTACGCCGGTTAATGCCCCACGCGCCACGTCAGCGCCAATATTGCTTAGCGTCACCCGGTCATGGTCGATGCTGCCTTCAATCAAGACGTTGGTAGTTGGAACATCGTTGAGCGTCAACGAACTGGCGCTGAGCTGAATTTGCGCTTTGCTCCCGAGAATTTTACCTGCCTCAGGGCTCCAGGGAATGACGCCGCCGTTAACGCGCTGGGCGCTGAGATTCCACTCGCTGCCGGGGCTGTTAAGCGCCATATCCTGCAATTGCAGGCGATCGGCCTGGAACGGCAGCGGTGCGGTTTGCTGGGAAAGATTCAGCGTGCCGTTTTGCAACAAAATGGTGTCTACGTGCAGCGGGTCGGTGATTTGGCGGCTACTCAGCCCAATATCGACCGTTTTAGCGACCAGCGTTGCGGGTTGACCATCCCGGCCAAAGGTGACGTTTTCCAGCAGAATATGGGAAGGGGAGGAAAACCGGTGATCGATGGCATCAAACGCCAGATGGTAGCTGCTGTTCTCCGAAACCCAGGCGCTGACGTGCTCTGCCCCCCAGCGGGTTTGCAGTAGAAAATAAAGGCCGAGAATCGCCACTGCAAGGGCGATCAGCACGTAAAGAAGCAGCTTTCCAATAAATTTCATGGTCTTCCATCCCGCGAAGTGCACATAGTCAAGTTATGCACGATTTAGGCGCAATGCTCAAGGCGGGAATGGTGAAAGAGCGTTACAGCGGCGTTGATTCAGAACCAACGCCGCATTTTGCTTATTGCTTTTCTGGTGGGAATACCAGATTCAGAACGATTGCGGTAATACCGCCAGCGGCGATACCGGAAGAGAGTAGGTTTTTCACCCAATCCGGGGCGAACTGGAGAATCAGCGGCTGCTGGGAAACACCCAGACCAACGGCCAGCGACAGCGCGATAATCAGAATCGCGCGGCGGTTCAACGGCTCGCGGGACACGATACGCACACCGGATGCTGCGATAGTACCGAACATCACCAGCGTTGCGCCGCCCAGTACCGGCTCAGGAATATGCTGTACAAAACCGCTGACTGCCGGGAACAGGCCCAGCGCGATCAACATCAGCGCCACCACAAAACCAACGTAGCGGCTGGCAACGCCTGTTAACTGAATAACCCCATTGTTCTGGCCAAAACAGGAGTTCGGGAAGGTGTTGAACACGGCGGAAACAAACGAGTTCAGACCGTTCGCCAGCACGCCGCCTTTCAGGCGCTTCATATACAGCGGACCAGAAACCGGCTGCTCGGAGACATCAGAGGTGGCCGTAATATCGCCGATGGTTTCCAGTGAAGTGATCATAAAGACCAGCATCAGCGGCAGCAGTAAACTCCAGTCGATGCCCAGGCCATAATACAGCGGCGTTGGCACCATCAGCAGGTCCTGACTTACCGGTGCGGTATTTTGCGGCAGCATGTCCATAAACCAGGCCAGCAGATAGCCTGCCGCCATCGCAATCACCAATGACGCAACGCGCAGGTACGGGTTGCGTTGACGGTTAAGCAGGATGATTAGCGCCAGCACCACGCCTGCCAACAGTAAATTCTTCGGCGCACCAAAGGTGTTGTCGCTCATTGCGGCATAGCCACCGCCAATCGATGTCAGACCCACCTGAATCAACGACAGGCCGATAATCATCACTACCACCCCTGAGACCAGCGGAGTAATAATACGACGCGCCAGGTGCAGGACACGCGAGATAACCATCTCGGTGCAGCTTGCCAGCATCAGCGTACCGAACAGCGCCGCCATCATGGTTGGGACATCTGCGCCACCGGTTTTTAGCGCCGTACCGCCCATAATCAGTGGCGCAACAAAGTTAAAGCTGGTGCCCTGAATGGATAGCAGCCCTGAGCCGACCGGCCCCCAGGCTTTGATCTGGATGATAGAAGCCACGCCGGAGGCGAACAGCGACATACTGATAATGTGTTGAGTATCCTGAGCCGGTAAACCAAGCGCCTGGCAAATTAACAGAGCAGGGGTGATCACCGCGACGAACATGGCCAGCAGATGCTGACAGGCGGCAAACAGGGTCTGGGCTAACGGGGGGCGATCTTCAAGACGGTAAATCAGTTCACTGTTGTGAGTCTGCGCAACCGGTTGCGCATTTGTTGACTCTACGGCGTTAACGGACATCAGAGGCAATCCCATGGTGGAAAAGCGGTGATTTTATCTGACCAGGGCAGAAAAGCAAACGTTTGCTAGCAGGTATTCTTAATATTTAAAACGGATAAACAAACATTTTTATATAACTTTTCATCATTTTCTGCTTAAAATCCACTCCGAAAACTCAATAAGAGCTAAAAATCGGTCTGGAATGCATCGTGCGTGATTGTGCTAAACGCACTAATGGAGCTGTAAATGTTTTATCTCGATACGTTATCAACGCTGGTTGCGGCAACCCTTGTGTTGCTGCTGGGACGTAAGCTCGTCCAGTCTGTTTCCTTCCTGAAAAAATACACCATTCCCGAACCCGTTGCAGGCGGATTGCTGGTGGCGATTGCGCTGCTGGTGCTGAAAAAAAGCATGGGTTGGGAAGTGAACTTCGATATGACCCTGCGCGATCCGCTGATGCTGGCTTTCTTCGCCACTATCGGCCTGAACGCCAATATCGCCAGTTTGCGTGCTGGCGGCCGCGTGGTGGGTATTTTTCTGATTGTGGTTGTTGGCTTGTTGCTGATGCAAAACGCCATCGGTATCGGTATGGCGACCCTGCTGGGTCTGGACCCGCTGATGGGTCTGATCGCTGGCTCGATCACCCTCTCTGGTGGACACGGAACCGGGGCCGCGTGGAGCAAGCTGTTTATTGAACGTTATGGCTTCACCAATGCGACTGAAGTGGCGATGGCTTGCGCAACGTTTGGTCTGGTGTTGGGTGGGCTGATTGGCGGCCCGGTGGCACGCTATCTGGTCAAACACTCCACCACGCCAGACGGTATGCCGGACGATCAGGCCGTGCCGACCGCATTTGAAAAGCCGGACGTTGGGCGCATGATCACCTCGCTGGTGCTGATTGAAACCATTGCTCTGATCGCTATCTGTCTGACGGTGGGTAAAATCGTTGCGCAAATGCTGGTTGGAACAGTGCTGGAATTGCCGACCTTCGTCTGCGTGCTGTTTGTTGGGGTGATCCTCAGTAACGGTCTGGCGCTACTGGGTTTTTATCGGGTGTTCGAACGTGCAGTTTCGGTGCTGGGTAACGTAAGTCTGTCGCTGTTCCTGGCGATGGCGCTGATGAGTCTGAAGCTGTGGGAACTGGCTTCACTGGCCTTGCCGATGCTGGCAATCCTGGTTGTGCAGACTATTTTCATGGCGCTGTACGCGATATTCGTCACCTGGCGCATGATGGGTAAGAACTACGATGCCGCCGTGCTGGCAGCCGGACACTGTGGTTTTGGTCTCGGCGCGACGCCGACGGCGATTGCCAACATGCAGGCGATTACCGAACGTTTTGGACCATCCCATATGGCGTTTCTGGTGGTGCCGATGGTGGGGGCGTTCTTTATCGATATCGTCAACGCGCTGGTGATTAAGCTGTATCTGCTGTTACCGATTTTCGCGCAATAACGGCTGTGCGGCGGGATAACATCCGCCGCCGCTATGAATTAACTACGCGTTGGAGTAGCGTTCGGTTTCCGGCATCCAGCGCTCTATCAGTGCCACGGCCTGTTGCGGATAACGTTCGTGAATATGGCGGGCAATGCGCTGAACTTCCGGGATAATCGCCT
The DNA here is from genome assembly GCF_002042885.1 of Citrobacter portucalensis. Lineage (GTDB taxonomy): Bacteria > Pseudomonadota > Gammaproteobacteria > Enterobacterales > Enterobacteriaceae > Citrobacter > Citrobacter portucalensis. Next base: position 295,455 of record NZ_MVFY01000003.1, on the reverse strand, counting down.
GATCGCGCAGTAAATCTGCGACCTTGAATTCTGCCGTTCCGGTCTGGCGAGTACCTAACAGCTCGCCGGGGCCGCGAATCTCTAAATCTTTTTGCGCAATTACGAACCCGTCGTTGCTGTCTCGCAGAACCTGCAGGCGTTTCTGCGCGGTTTTAGACAGCGGTGATTTGTAGAGCAGAACGCAGTGGGAAGCCACCGCGCCACGGCCTACGCGACCACGCAACTGGTGCAACTGGGCCAGACCTAAGCGTTCCGGGTTTTCAATAATCATCAGGCTGGCGTTTGGCACGTCCACGCCCACTTCAATCACCGTGGTGGCAACCAGCAGATGCAGTTCACCCTGCTTAAAGGCCGCCATTACTGACTGCTTCTCGGCGGGCTTCATGCGCCCATGTACCAGGCCAATATTGAGTTCTGGCAGCGCCAGTTTAAGCTCTTCCCACGTCGCTTCTGCCGCCTGAGCTTCCAACAAGTCGGACTCTTCAATCAGCGTACAGACCCAGTATGCCTGACGTCCTTCGTGGGTACAGGCGTTGCGCACGCGATCAATGATATCGCTGCGGCGGGTATCCGGAATGGCGACCGTAGTGACCGGCGTACGCCCCGGAGGCAGTTCGTCAATGACCGACGTGTCGAGGTCAGCATAGGCTGTCATCGCCAGGGTACGTGGAATCGGCGTGGCGGTCATGATTAGCTGGTGTGGGTGGAAACCCTGCTGCTGACCTTTTTCCCACAGCGCCAGGCGCTGATGAACGCCGAAGCGGTGCTGTTCGTCGATGATAACCAGCGCCAGCCCGTTGAACTGCACCTGTTCCTGGAAAATCGCGTGCGTGCCGACAATCATCTGCACCTGACCGCTGGCGATGGCTTCTTGTTGCGCCAGACGCGCTTTACCTTTCTGCTTGCCCGCCAGCCAGCCCACTTCAACGCCCAGTGGCGCGAACCAGTTGCGGAAGTTATTTGCATGTTGTTCAGCCAATAGTTCGGTAGGAGCCATTAGCGCAACCTGCTTACCATGTGCGATAGCCCGCAGCGCGGCCAGCGCGGCAACCAGCGTTTTACCGGAGCCGACATCACCCTGCACCAGGCGCATCATCGGCACATCCAGTGCCATATCGCGTTCAATCTCAGCGGTAACGCGGGCCTGTGCGCCAGTAGGTTTGAACGGCAATGCTGCCAGCAGCTTATCTTTTAGCGCGTTGTTAGCACTTAACGGCTGGGCGTGAAAACGCTGTGCCCCGGCGCGTAGTGCCAGCATGCTGAGATTATGCGCCAGTAGTTCTTCGAGAATCAGACGTCGCTGCGCCGGATGCTGTCCGGTTTCCAGATCGCTGAGTTGCAGCGACGGTGGGGGGCGGTGCAACGTGCGCAGTGCTTCGGGTAGGCTCATCATGCCCTGTGACAGCTCTGGCGGCAGCAGTTCGGCAATGGCGCAGGTATCGAGTAGATCCAGTGCCTGATCGGTCAGCTTGCGCAGCGTGGCCTGCTTCACACCTTCGGTGGTTGGATATACTGGTGTGAGTGTTTCCTGCAATTCTGGCGTGCTGAGATCGCCTTGTACGCGGTATTCCGGGTGAATCATCTCTGCGCCGTATTTCCCGCGTTTGGCTTCGCCGTAGGCCAGTACCCTACGCCCGGTAGCGAGGCTGTTTTTCATCGCTGCGCTGAAGTTGAAAAAGCGCATGGTGAGAATCCCCGAGCCATCGCTGATTTGACAGGTCATCATCCGGCGGCCGCCGAAGGTAATATTGCAGTTCAGCACTTCGCCTTCAACGGTGGCATAGACACCCGGCAGCAGTTCGCCAATTGGGTACAGATGGGTACGGTCTTCGTAACGCAGAGGGAGGTGGAGCAGGAGGTCCTGCACGGTGTGCAGGCCAATTTTCGCCAGTTTACTGCTTTGCGCTGCGCCAACGCCGGTCAGAGAGTTGAGTGGGATGGCATCCAGTAAACGGCCTTTCATCGCGTTTATCTCGCAGATTGCATAGTGGCCCACCACGTTGCATCGGCTTCAATTTCGCCCTGCGTGTTTACGTGAGGGTAGGGAAGACCTTTGCGCTTAGCGACATTCGCCAGCACCGGATAACCGCCTTCAAACAGTAAGCGCTGCTGCTCTTCTTGTGGCAGCATGCTGTTTTCTCGTCGGTACATCCCCGCGTTTTGCCGCTGGCGCTGTGCTTCGTACAGAATCAGCGCGGAGGCGACAGAAACGTTCAGTGACTGCACCATGCCAGTCATGGGAATGATGATGTCCTGATCAGCCAGATTCAACGCTTCCTGAGTGATGCCGGTTTTCTCCTGGCCCATCAGGATGCAGGTGGGGCGCGTGTAATCAATCTCGCGAAAATCCACAGCTTTATCTGACAGATGGGTTGCCAGGACCTGCATGCCCCGGCTTTTTAAATGTGTGACCGCATCGCCAATGGTAAGGTGAGTTTTCACCTGCACCCAACTGTTGCTGCCTGCGGCAGAAGAGGCCATGGTGCGCATACGGCTACCCGGCCAGACGGCGTGGACTTCATGCACGCCAACCGCATCTGCAGTACGAATAATCGCAGAAACGTTATGAGGTTTGTGAACCTGCTCCATGCAGACGGTCAGATCGGGCTGACGACGTGCGAGCATCTCGCGGATACGTGCATAGCGCTGTTCATTCATAAGACTAGTTTCGGTTACGGGTGACTTTTATCACGTCCGGCATGACGCGGATTTTGCGCATGATATTCGCCAGGTGCACACGATCGCGAGCGGTCAGGCGAATAAAGGCGCTATAAACGCGGCCATCTTTCTCTTCCGTATTCAAACTTTGAATATTGGAGGTGGTCGTGTTGATTGCCGCCGTCAGGTTCGCCAGAGCACCCTGGTGGTTAAACATATCCACCTTAATCTCGGTGATGAATTCCTGCTCCGTCTCTTTATCCCATTCCACCGCCATAAACTTCTCTGGCTCTTTCTGGTAGCCACGAATATTACGGCAGGACTCATGGTGGATCACCAGACCTTTACCCGGACTGACGTGGGCAATGATTGGATCACCTGGAATTGGACGACAGCATTTCGCGAAAGTGATCAGCACGCCGTCTGCGCCTTTGATTGGCAGATGACCATGGCCAGATTGTGCTGGTACGTTCGCTGTTGCTTCGCCCTGCTGGAGGTTTTTCGCTACCACCACGCTCATGGCGTTACCCAGCCCGATTTCTGCGAGCAGATCGTCAAGCGTGGCGAGCTTCATACGCTCAAGCTCACGCTGGATGCTCTCTGGCGGGATCTCAGCCAGTTTACGGCTACCGCCCAGGGCATGGTTGAGCAGTCGACGACCCAGACTGACGGAATCATCGCGCTTGAGGTTTTTCAACAGTTGGCGAATCTTGGCGCGCGCTTTCGAACTGACGACGAAGTTTAGCCACGCTGCGTTCGGACGTGCGCCCGGCGCGGTGATAATCTCAACGGTCTGGCCGCTAAAGAGCGGTTGTGAAAGCGGGTAAGGCTGTCTGTCGACGCGCGCGCCGACGCAGGCGTGACCGATATCGGTATGCACGGCGTAGGCGAAGTCGACAGGCGTTGCACCGGCGGGCAGTTCGACAATGCGCCCTTCCGGTGTGAAAACATAAATCTCATCCGGGAAGAGATCAGATTTGACGCTTTCAATAAATTCAAACGAGCTACCGGCGCTCTGCTGCAGTTCCAGCAAGCTTTGCATCCAGCGCTGAGCGCGGATTTGCGCAGTGGTGCTGCTTTCGCCGCCGTGCTCTTTGTAAGCCCAGTGCGCTGCGACACCCATTTCTGCCATCTGGTCCATGTCTTCAGTACGAATCTGTACTTCAACCGGGACGCCATGAGGGCCGATCATTGAGGTGTGCAAAGACTGATATCCGTTCGCTTTCGGAATGGCGATATAGTCTTTCACGCGACCAGGGCGTGGTTTGTACAGGCTGTGCATCTGGCCGAGTACGCGATAGCAGGTATCGGAATCATGAACGATGACGCGAAATGCGTAGATATCCATGATGGAGTGAAAACGCTGCTCTTTGAGCACCATTTTGCAGTAAATAGAGTACAGGTGCTTCTCACGCCCGCTTACGCGACACGGAATACCTGCCTCCTGCAAACGCCCTTCGATTTCCGAGAGGATTTTTTGGATCATCTCTTTGCGGTTGCCGCGAGCGGCTTTAACCACTTCTTTAATCACGCGATAGCGGTTTGGGTACAGCGCTTCAAAACCCAGCTCTTCCAGCTCGGTTTTAATGTGATGAATACCTAAACGGTGTGCCAGCGGACTATAGATTTCGAGGGTTTCACGGGCGATGCGGCGACGTTTGTCCGGGCGTAATGAGCCCAGCGTGCGCATGTTGTGGGTGCGGTCGGCAAGTTTGATGAGAATGACGCGGATATCCTGCACCATTGCCATAATCATCTTGCGAAAGTTTTCAGCTTGCGCCTCTTTCTTATCGCGAAACTTAAGCTTATCAAGTTTCGATACCCCTTCTACCAGCTCTGCAACGCTTTTACCAAAAAGCTGTTCCATGTCCTGATAGGTGGCTGGGGTATCTTCAATCACGTCATGCAGCAGCGCAGCCATCAGCGTTTCGTAGTCGAGTTTCATCTCGGCCAGAATGCAGGCTACCGCTACCGGGTGCGTGATATAGGGTTCACCGCTTGAACGTGTCTGGCCCTCGTGAGCGTCACGTGCAACGAGATACGCCTGCCGAAGACGCTTAATCTGGTCTTCCGGCAGGTAGTTTTGAATCAGTTGATTCAGGCTTTCAAACAGATACAAGGGCGACCCGCTTTGTGATTAACGACGACCTTCAGCAATAGCGGTAACGGCTTGTAATTCAGCGGCTTCCTGCTCTTGCTGTTCCTGGCGCTCACGCACGTCGAGGATCTGGTTGTTGATCAGACCTTCTTCGATTTCGCGCAGCGCGATAACGGTAGTTTTATCGTTTTCTTCCGGTACGAGCGGATCCTTTCCGCCTACCTGCATCTGACGAGCGCGACGCGCGGCGACCAGTACCAGGTCAAAACGGTTACCAATTTTCTCTACAGCGTCCTGAACAGTTACGCGTGCCATACTTAAAATGCTCCACAGGTGAAGAAATGACTGGGCATGATACTGAATGTGGGTTCAGTCTGCCAACAGTTTGCTGATTAAAGCGTCATGACGCTGCTTTTGGCGGCTCATGCGCAGACGTTCGGCGCGAATGATGGTTTTCAAATCGCCCAGGGCGGTGTCGAAATCATCATTCACAATAAGATAATCATATTCGGCGTAATGGCTCATTTCTGCAACAGCTTGCGCCATACGTTTCGCGATCACGTCTTCGCTATCCTGACCGCGGCCCCGCAGGCGGCGGTCCAGCTCAATCTTAGACGGTGGCAAAATAAAAATACTGCGCGCATGCGGCATTTTTTCACGAATTTGCTGCGCACCTTGCCAGTCGATATCTAAAAAGACGTCTACGCCGGATGCTAATACTTGCTCAATGGTTTCACGCGAGGTGCCGTAGTAATTACCGAAAACCTCCGCGTGTTCCAGGAACGCGTCTCTGCCAATCATGGTTCTGAATTCATCATGGTTCACAAAGAAATAGTGTTCACCGTGCACTTCCCCCGGGCGCGGTGCGCGCGTGGTGTGCGAAACAGAAACCTGGGTGTCATACAACGGTTGGGTCTTTAATAAAGCCTGAATCAGGCTGGATTTACCCGCGCCACTGGGGGCAGAAACAATATAAAGCGTGCCTTGAGCCATGAGTATCTTAATGTATGTGATTGTCGAAAGAGAGCCTACATACGGGCTTATTATACACGTAGCCGCTATGTGACGTAGCCCTTGTCACACTTTTTGCGCATGTTTATTGCGTTTTGCGTACCAGTTTCCTGTTTTATCGGTGATTTGCAGCAATACATGCAAATGTCCGGAAAGCTGTTCGCAGGATGAATTTTTGCCGCTCTGTTTCTATTTCACTTCGCGCTATACCTGCCGGGAAACGTATCGTTCAGCGGAGATAGCATGGGATTATGGAAATGCATAGGGCTGGTTTTACTGGTGTGGCATTTACCTGCGTGGGCGGTATGCCCCGTCTGGTCGCCTGCCAGGGCAAACGAGGAAATTTCACGACTACAGCAGCAGATTACACAGTGGAATGACAGTTACTGGAAACAAGGGGAAAGTGCCGTAGACGACGGCGTTTATGACCAGCTCAATGCGCAACTAATTCAATGGCAGCGCTGTTTTGGCGATGAAGTCCCACCAGATCTGTCTGTGCCCCCAATAAGTGGCACCGTCTCGCATCCAGTTCCCCACACGGGCGTTCGAAAACTTGCTGATAAGCAAGCGCTACAGCAATGGATGCTCGCTCGCAGCGATCTCTGGGTGCAACCGAAGGTGGATGGCGTGGCGGTGACGTTAGTCTATCGCAATGGCAATCTGGTACGGGCGATTAGCCGTGGTAATGGCCTGAAAGGCGAAGACTGGACGCAAAAGGTTCTGCAGATCCCTTCCGTACCACATTCCACCAAGGGGAAACTCGCTAACAGTACGTTGCAGGGTGAGATATTTTTGCAGCAAGACGGGCATATTCAGAAGCAGAGAGGGGGAATGAACGCCCGCTCGAAGGTTGCTGGATTAATGATGCGCCAGGGCAATCCGGAAATGTTACGCTCGCTGGCAATTTTTATCTGGGCCTGGCCTGATGGTCCGGCGGTCATGCCTGAAAGACTGGAGCAGCTCACGGCTGCCGGGTTTAGTTACACGCAACGTTATACTCAGGCCGTGAAGAATGCGGATGACGTCGAAAAGTCGCGCGCCAGGTGGTGGAGTTCAGCATTACCTTTTGTGACGGATGGTGTCGTGGTGCGAACGGCAAAAGAACCACGGGCACAGTATTGGCTACCCGGACAGGGTGACTGGCTGGCGGCGTGGAAATATCCTCCCGTGACGAGGGTATCTGAGGTTACTGGTATTCAGTTCTCCGTTGGTAAAAGCGGGAAAATTGCGGTGGTTGCATTGCTGACTCCCGTCATGCTGGATGATAAACGCGTACAGCGCGTCAATATTGGCTCCGTCCGACGCTGGAATGAATGGGATATCGCGCCTGGCGATCAGATTCTGGTGCGCCTGGCTGGACAAGGGATACCCCGTATAGACGAGGTGGTCTGGCGCAGCACTCAGCGTACTAAGCCAATACCCCCCGAGGGGCGCTTCAATTCATTAACCTGTTTTTATGCTACAGCGGAGTGCCAGGAACAGTTTGTTGCCAGACTGGTCTGGCTGGGCGGCAAAGAGGTGCTGGGGCTGGAGGGGATCGGCGAGGCGGGATGGCGAGAGCTCAACCAGGTGTATCGCTTTGAACATATCTTTTCTTGGCTTGGGTTAACTCAGGAACAGTTAGAGTCTGCACTTGGTGTAATCAAAGGGGAGAAGCTGTGGCATCAGTTCAACCTGTCGCGCGATCTCCCGTTCACGCGCTGGGTGATTGCCATGGGAATACCGTTAACACAGGCAACGCTAAATGCCAGCCGGGATGGTTCGTGGCAGCAATTAAAAGAACGCGATGAACAAAGCTGGCGGCAGCTCCCTTTCATGGGAGAACGGCGGGCACGGCAGGTTATTCAATGGCTGGAGGATCGAGAGGTCACAGCGCTGAGCAACTGGTTAGCTGCTCAGCGGATCGCGGGCTTTATGCCTTAATGGCCTTCGTGGCGATAGTAAAATACCGGCAGACCTAACTTCAGGCGCAGCGCCAGTAATCGGGCGGTAAAGCCGAAGAGCAGAGTAGAGATAACCACTACATCATGACTGGAGACATAATGCTGTAGCACGATGTACAACACAGCAGCGGCGAATGATACGCCAGCATACAACTCTTTCTGGAACACTAACGGGATGCGTTTGCAGAACATATCGCGTAATACGCCACCGAAGACGCCGGTCGTGACCGCAGCGACCACGGCGATAATCGGTCCATGACCCATATCCAGTGCCACCTGAGCACCGATAATAGAAAAGACCACAAGGCCCAGCGCATCCAGTACGAGGAATATTTTGCGCAGATAGGGCATGACGGGAGCAATAATAGTGGTGAGTACCGCAGCGGTCGCCACGATAATGACGTATTCAGGGTGCTTTACCCAGCCAAGAGGATAGTGGCCGAGAAGAATATCGCGTACCGATCCGCCGCCAATGGCCGTCGCGGTGGCAATGATGATGACGCCAAATGTATCCATACGACGACGCCCAGCAGCAAGCGCACCGGTCATGGCTTCGGCAGTAATACCAATTAAATATAAAACGTGTAACAGCATGCATTCCCCCTGATTTGCTGGGGGCTAAGGTTAACGATTTGTGCGCCTTGTCACGATTGAGATTTTCTAAGGTGAAGTGATTTTAATAACTACAGCTAATGCTGGTTTGGCGAAAATGCCATATGATATGCGATATCATGATATTAATGATGTTGATAAATGATGAGAAAATATAATGCGTAGTGAGAGGTTATAAACATGCTCATCGGAAAAAACGCGTAGCGCCGCCGTTTACTGGCGAGCCACGTATGATATTTCATCAAACTATCCCCCCGACCATAGGACAAGTTGACACTCTAGAAGCCATTAGGGACGTCATCCTGAGTAAACTCTGATATGCAGCGGCTTCTATTCTGAAAAATGGTTCCCCTCAGCTATCGCCTCTATGCGTGTAGGCGCATTTACAGCAAAATTTTCAGCATTAAGTGAGTCGGAGTGATAGACATGAGCGTAAGAGAGGAAATTCAGGATGGCAGAGAGGCTGGAATTTTAAGAAGCGGGATAATCTACACCGAAGTTTTGGGGTGGGTAGATATGGGACACGCTCGAGGAGATGATGTCAGAAAGTTACTCTCGGATATGCATCAAGGCGAGCATTCAGGAAAGGATTATTACGATGTAAAATACACTCAAAGCATGGGAAGAGGAGGCCTCACAATTGGGAAGTTTATCAGATGGAGAATTAGAAAAGGGCGCAGCTTATTTGAACGATATAGTATAGCGCTTTCCATGATGATGGCGCTTGCTCATCGTTTTGAAGGTTTACAGTCAAATTTCCCCTTTTATCTTTACACCGACAGCGGTTTCAGTGGTGAGGATTTAGTATCCGATTTGCTGGGATTCTACCGCGTCTTCTCATATAGTAACCCATTCCCGCTATTGCAGCCCGTCAGCAAAGAGGAAGCCCTCAGACGTTGGGATTATTATGGTCCAATCGGCTCTTTTAAAAACACCTCATTCCAACCGATTTTATTTCCCGAACCGATGAAATCAGCTTTAGCTCTTCCTGTAAAAGGTGTTTTACCCTCATTCATGAGAACAGTGATACCTTACAGTGACTTCAGTTCTGGTAACGTTAAAATAGTTTCCAGAGATGGAACGGTCGTTAACTGGTAAAAAAGGGAAACATATGAAACAGGCAGTCATAATAGTGCTGATGGTAATAGCTATATGCAGCTCTTATTTCTGGCCTAATATTAAAATGAGACTTGCAGGTAACGCACAATATTCAGAGTTTGATAGAGCCAAATATGATTATTACACTCCCCAAGTTTTAAAAAAAATGCCGAGAATATCCCAAGTGTATGACTTTAATTATACGAACATTTCTGGCCCTAAGGCTGATGTATGGAGTGTGACGTTCTATAATACCAAGGATACGTGGAAAATTAGTGAATATCTCTCAATGGCGGGCTATGAAAAACAGGAAAAATGCGATATAGAGGCAGAATGTTGGCGCCTCAGGGGATCTGATGAAGTACTGACAGTTGTGAATATGAACAGCAGCAACGCTGTTCGGGTTGATATTCTGAAGAGTCTTTATAACGACAAATATATGCCAGATAAATAATTACTCCAATTTTATATCAATCAGCACTTATTGGCGGTAGGGATAGCCCGCATTTAGCAGGCTATCCTGTGCTTTACGATAGCATAGGTATGGTACGCAAAATTACTCGATATTCTGAATCTGCTCGCGCATTTGCTCGATCAGTACCTTCAGTTCAATCGCGGAATTCGTCACTTCGGCATTGATAGACTTCGATGCCAGAGTGTTCGACTCACGGTTGAATTCCTGCATCATGAAGTCCAGACGACGGCCAACCGCCTCTTTTTTCTTCAGAATGTTGTAGGTTTCTTTGACGTGGGCTTCCAGGCGATCTAATTCTTCCGCCACATCGATACGTTGCGCCATCAGCACCAACTCTTGCTCAAGGCGGTTATTTTCCAACTGCACCTGGGCGTCTTCCAGTTTGGCTACCAGACGCTCGCGCTGCCATTGCAGGATTTCCGGCATATGAGCACGCACTTTTGTGACTTCAGCGCTGACGCCTTCCAGACGCTGCTCGATCAGCGCTTTCAGCGCCTGACCTTCGGTTTCACGCGCAACGATGAAGTCATCCAGCGTACCGTCAAGCGCGGCGAGGATTTCGGCGGCAATGGCGTCCAGATCCTGCTCCTGGGCAGCCATTACGCCTGGCCAGCGCAGGATATCAACCGGGTTGATTTCACCTTCATCGCTCTGCATTTTGACCCAGTTAGCAGCGCTAACGAGCTGTTTAGCGAGTTTTTCATTCAGAATCAGCTCGCCTTGCGCGCTGGCATCAGGCTCAAAACGCAGGGTACATTCGACTTTACCGCGCGTCAGACGCGTGCGAATACGTTCGCGAACAACGGGTTCGAGACTACGGAACTGCTCCGGCAGGCGAAAATAAGTTTCCAGATAACGCTGGTTTACCGAGCGCATTTCCCAGGTTGCGCTACCCCATTCACCCTTGATTTCACGCCGGGCGTAGGCGGTCATGCTGCGGATCATAGACGTTCCTGTTTTTAAAGATGAGATGGGAGGATTATAGCCATCCACGTCTTGTCAGGATAGGAATAACCGTCGGAAGTCCGTATAATGCGCAGCCACATTCGTTTCAAGCCGGAGATTTTATCATGCGTCCAGCAGGTCGTAGTGCCAATCAGGTGCGTCCCGTCACCCTGACCCGTAATTATACAAAACACGCTGAAGGCTCCGTGCTGGTCGAATTTGGTGATACCAAAGTGCTGTGTACCGCTTCTATTGATGAAGGCGTCCCACGTTTTTTGAAAGGTCAGGGCCAGGGCTGGATCACCGCAGAATATGGCATGCTGCCACGCGCCACGCACACCCGTAACGCCCGTGAAGCGGCGAAAGGTAAGCAGGGCGGCCGTACCATGGAAATCCAGCGCCTGATCGCTCGTGCGCTGCGCGCCGCCGTTGACCTGAAGACACTCGGTGAATTCACTATTACGCTGGACTGTGATGTTATTCAGGCAGATGGCGGTACGCGTACTGCATCGATTACTGGCGCATGCGTTGCGTTGGCGGATGCGCTGAACAAGCTGGTGGCGAGCGGTAAGCTGAAAACTAACCCGATGAAAGGGATGGTTGCCGCGGTTTCCGTGGGGATTGTCAATGGTGAAGCGCTCTGTGATCTGGAGTACGTTGAGGATTCAGCGGCAGAAACTGACATGAACGTGGTGATGACTGAAGACGGTCGCATTATAGAGGTTCAGGGTACGGCGGAAGGCGAACCGTTCAGCCATGAAGAACTTCTCACCCTACTGGCATTGGCCCGAGGGGGAATCGAATCCATTGTAGCGACGCAGAAGGCGGCGTTAGAAAATTGATTTTAAAGGCGACTGATGAGTCGCCTTTTTTTTGTCTGTAATAAAGTGAGATGAGGAGCGAATCCATGAAACCGTATCAGCGCCAGTTTATTGAGTTTGCGCTTAGCAAGCAGGTACTAAAGTTTGGCGAATTTACGCTGAAATCCGGGCGCAAAAGCCCCTATTTCTTCAACGCCGGGCTGTTTAATACCGGGCGCGACCTGGCACTGTTAGGCCGTTTTTATGCCGAAGCGCTGGTGGATTCCGGTATTGAGTTCGATTTGCTGTTTGGCCCTGCCTACAAAGGTATTCCGATTGCGACTACTACGGCTGTAGCACTTGCGGAACATCACGATAAAGATATGCCGTACTGCTTTAACCGCAAAGAGGCGAAGACCCATGGCGAAGGCGGTAATCTGGTAGGTAGCGCACTTGAGGGACGCGTGATGCTGGTGGATGATGTTATCACCGCAGGTACGGCTATTCGTGAGTCGATGGAGATTATTCAGGCGAATGGCGCCACTCTGGCGGGGGTACTGATTTCTCTCGATCGTCAGGAACGCGGTCGCGGCGAGATTTCCGCGATTCAGGAAGTGGAACGCGATTATGGCTGCAAGGTGATTTCTATCATTACCCTGAAAGATCTGATTGCGTATCTGGAAGAGAAGCCAGAGATGGCGGAGCATCTGGTGGCAGTACGGGCCTATCGCGAAGCGTACGGCGTTTAAGAACTGCCGGATGGCGCTGCGCTTGTCCGGCCTACGTAACTCCGTAGGCCGGACAAGACGAAATCGCTACTGCAATTGAGCGGCAACCAACGGCCAGCGGGTGTCAAAATCATCCGTTGGGCGGTATTTAAATTCACTACGTACAAACCGGGACAGCATACCTTCGCAGAAAGCCAGTAACTGGCTGGCCAGCAGCGTTTCATCCACGGTGTAGCCTTCACCTTCACGCATTCTTTTTTCGCGCAGAACCTGGCGCAACTGCGCTTCAATGCGCTCAAAAAGTTGGTTAATGCGACCTTGCAGACGGTCTTGCTCGAACATCAACGCGTGTCCGGTCAGAATTCGTGTCAGGCCTGGATTACGCTCACCAAACCCTAAAATCAGCAGAACGATCAGACGCAGACGCGCGTTGGTGTCTTTTTCATCTTTCAAAATCAGATTGATACGCGTAATCAGACTATCTTCGATAAACTCAATCAGGCTATCGAACATACGGGTCTTGCTGGGGAAATGGCGATACAATGCCGCTTCGGATACGCCAACTGAGGCTGCCAGCTTTGCTGTGGTGATGCGTTGGCTACCATCGCTGGACTCAAGCATCAGTGCCAGAGACTGAAGTATTTCTTCGCGACGATTCCTTTTCGCAGTTTGCTTTTCTACCATGTTACAAAATACCCCTGAAAATAAGCTCTTGCCAGGCAGGCATCCACACAGCGACCGCAAACTGTTGTTTGCGGTGTGTTATTGCGTTATTACGCTATGGGATGCTTTTCTGCGGGTTACTTGCGCCCGGAATGGCCGAAGCCACCTTCGCCACGATCGGTGGCTTCAAACTCTTCCACCAGATTAAATTCAGCCTGCACGACCGGTACAAATACCATCTGCGCGATACGTTCGCCCGGCTCAATAGTGAAGCTGTCCTGACCACGGTTCCAGACGGACACCATCAGTTGGCCCTGGTAGTCGGAATCAATCAAACCAACCAGATTGCCCAGCACGATACCGTGCTTATGGCCCAGCCCGGAGCGGGGGAGCATTACCGCTGCCAGAGAAGGATCGGCAATGTGGATAGCTAACCCGGTTGGCACCAGCGTTGTTGCGCCCGGCGCCAGCTCTACGGCGTCATCAAGACAAGCACGCAGGTCAAGTCCGGCAGAACCAGAAGTGGCGTACGTCGGGAGCGGAAATTGTTGCCCTACGCGCGGGTCCAGAATCTTAACGTCGATTTTTTTCATCATAACGGGTCACGATCTCGTCGAGTAATAATTGGCCCAGGAGTTCTTTACGCTCAAGCGGTAAGACTTTGTCTCCATCCTGCCAAAAAAGGTGTAATGCGTTGCTATCGCTGTTAAACCCTTGAGTTGACAGCGAAACGTCGTTCGCACAGATCACATCAAGGTTTTTGCGGATGCGTTTTTGCCGGGCATATTCTTCCACATTATTTGTTTCGGCGGCAAACCCAACGACAAAAGGACGGTTAGCATCCAGTGCGGCAACACCGGCGATAATGTCCGGGTTTTTGACCATTTTTACTGTTAATTCATCACCCTGCGTCGCTTGTTTTTTTATTTTTTCGTGGGCGACAGTTTCAGCGCGATAATCAGCGACTGCAGCGCAACCGATAAAAATATGCTGTTGTTGAACCGCAGATTGCACAGCGGCTTCCATTTCCAGCGCGGTCATCACATCAACCCGCTGAACAAATGGTGGTGTGGATAACGAAACCGGACCCGATACCAGTGTGACGTTTGCACCGCGCTTTGCGGCAGCGGCCGCGATCGCAAACCCCATCTTCCCGGAACTGTGGTTGGAAATATAACGCACGGGATCAAGCGGTTCACGCGTCGGGCCCGCCGTAATCATGATGTTGAGATGTTGCAGATCGTTGACAGGTGAAAAATGTTCTGCCGCCATATCCACAATCGTTAACGGATCCAGCATACGTCCAGGGCCGATATCACCACATGCCTGACTACCGCTGTCAGGACCCCAAATGAGCAAACCGCGTGAGGCAAGAATACCCAGATTGTGCTGGGTCGCGGCAGCGCGATACATCTGCTGGTTCATGGCTGGCAGTACAGCAACAGGAGCAGGCGTTGCCAGACAAATCGTTGACACCAGGTCGTTGGCCATACCTGCGGCGACACGAGCAATCAGGTCTGCTGTAGCGGGTGCCAGGATGACCAAATCGGCCCATTTTCCCAGCTCAATGTGGCCCATCGCGGCTTCGGCTGCGGGGTCAAGCAGGCTGTCGGAAACGGGATAACCTGAAACCGCCTGTAAACTCAGGGGAGTAATAAATGCTTTTGCCGCTTCGGTCATCGCCACGCGGACGTCAGCGCCGCGTTCCCGTAAACGACGCACCAACTCAGGGGTCTTGTACGCAGCAATACCACCACTGACGCCAAGTACGATTTTTTTACCGGCCAGGCTCATCATGATCTTTCCTGTTGGGTTTCACCAGAAGGCGGATATTTTATCACAATCCGCAATTTGTCGTGCTTTTGACCGTACTCCACTTTGCGAGGCGCTACGAAGAAGTGAAAACAGCACGTCGATTCACCGTCGGTGTTATGCCACTATGCGGACGCGAGAGGAGGGAGAAGCATGGAAAATACAGGAAGTATGATGCCCCGGGAAAAGCTGTTGGCGCAGGGGGCCAGTTCTCTGACCGATGTTGAGCTTTTGGCTCTTTTTTTACGTACCGGCATGCAGGGTAAAGATGTGCTTACGCTGGCGAAAGAGATGCTTCAGCATTTTGAGTCGCTGTATGGTCTGCTGTCTGCTGATTACATGGATTTTAGCTATGTTCAGGGAATCGGTATCGCGAAGTACGCACAGTTGAAGGGGATTGCGGAGCTGGCAAGACGCTACTACAACGTGCGAATGATAGAGGAGCGTGCTCTACTTAGTCCGGAAATGGCGCGTGAATTTCTGCAAAGTCAGCTTTCGCAAGAGGAACGCGAGATCTTTCTGGTGATCTTTATGGATTCTCAACATCGCGTGATTAAACACAGCAAACTTTTTTCCGGTACGCTTAGCCATGTCGAGGTGCATCCGAGAGAAATTGTCCGTGAAGCGATAAAAATGAATGCTTCTGCGGTGATCCTTGCGCATAATCACCCTTCGGGGTGTGCAGAGCCGAGTAAAGCAGATAAACTCATCACCGAGCGTGTTGTGAAATGCTGTCAGTTCATGGATATCCGGGTGCTTGATCATCTGGTCATTGGGCGCGGAGAGTACGTTTCTTTTGCGGAACGCGGTTGGATTTAACGCACTTTACGCGATCCATCGGGATCTTTGTCTGTTCGGGACTTGAGCACATCGCTGACTCAGCGTATACTACGCCACCTTTGAGAATCTCGGGTTTGGCATTTGGGCCTGGCAATCGAGAGTTCGCAAATACGCAAAATCATTCTTGTTGCGTCCAATGACGAGGCAACATTGAAAGATTAAGTGTATTGAACTGCGATAACCGGGCTGAGAAGCCTGACGAGGCGCCAATACCCCATACGAAGCTCGAGCTAATTTGATTTTTGGAGAATAGACATGTCCCGAGTCTGCCAAGTTACTGGCAAGCGTCCGGTGACCGGTAACAACCGTTCCCACGCACTGAACGCGACTAAACGCCGTTTCCTGCCTAACCTGCACTCTCACCGTTTTTGGGTTGAGAGCGAGAAGCGTTTTGTCACCCTGCGTGTATCTGCTAAAGGTATGCGTGTTATTGATAAGAAAGGCATCGAAACAGTTCTGTCTGAACTGCGTGCCCGTGGCGAAAAGTACTAAGTACTAAGAGGAAATAAATCATGGCTAAAGGTATTCGTGAGAAAATCAAGCTGGTTTCTTCTGCTGGTACTGGTCACTTCTATACCACTACGAAGAACAAACGTACTAAGCCGGAAAAACTGGAACTGAAAAAGTTCGATCCAGTTGTTCGTCAGCACGTTTTATACAAAGAAGCGAAAATCAAATAATTTTCGTTTTGATGTAAAGAAAAACCCTGCCTCGGCGGGGTTTTTTGTTTTCTGGCCGTCCCCATATTAATGAGACCTGACATACCGCCGGAGATACTATGCCTGAATTACCTGAAGTCGAAACCAGCCGCCGTGGTATTGAGCCGCATCTGGTGGGGGCAACGATTATGCACGCGACGGTGCGTAACGGTCGTTTGCGTTGGCCAGTATCTGAGGAAATCTATCGTCTGAGTGATCAACCTGTCCTCAGCGTACAGCGGCGCGCGAAATACCTGCTGCTAGAACTGGCGGATGGCTGGATAATCATTCATCTGGGGATGTCGGGTAGCTTGCGTATCCTTCCTGAAGAGCTTCCGGCAGACAAGCACGACCACGTTGACTTAGTGATGAGCAACGGCAAAGTTCTGCGTTATACCGATCCCCGTCGCTTTGGCGCCTGGCTGTGGGCTAAAGAACTGGATGGACATAATGTACTCGCTCATCTTGGCCCTGAGCCGCTGAGCGACGATTTCAACGCCAATTATCTACAGCAGAAATGTGCGAAGAAGAAAACGGCGCTTAAACCCTGGCTGATGGATAACAAGCTGGTGGTGGGTGTGGGTAATATCTACGCCAGCGAGTCGCTATTTGCGGCTGGGATTCATCCTGACCGTCTTGCGTCATCATTGTCGAAAGATGAGTGTGAATTGCTGGTACGCGTAATCAAGGCGGTGTTGCTGCGCTCTATCGAGCAGGGCGGGACGACGCTGAAGGACTTTCTGCAAAGTGACGGTAAGCCTGGCTATTTTGCCCAGGAGCTGCAGGTCTATGGGAGAGAAGGTGAACCTTGCCACGCATGTGGCGCACCGATTGTTGCGACAAAACACGCCCAGCGTACAACGTTCTATTGTCGTCGCTGTCAGAAATAGTTTCATTGCTGGCCGGATGCTGCATCCGGCCTGGTGCATTACTTCAGTTTACTCATTAACGCCTGATGGACGTTTTCCGGCAAAAAGTGCGTCACGTCACCCTGGTGGCGGGCAACTTCTTTCACCAGTGACGATGAGATAAAAGACCACTCTTTAGATGGCATCAGAAAAACGCTTTCCAGCTGTGGCATGAGGTGGCGGTTCATATGGGCCAGCTGCATTTCATACTCAAAATCGGCTACCGCGCGCAGGCCACGGATCAGAATGTTCGCCTGATTATCACGGGCAAAGTTTGCCATCAGATCGCTGAATCCCAGCACTTCCACATTGCCAAGATGCGCCGTTGCCTGTTGTGCCAGCTCAACGCGCTCTTCCAGAGTAAACATCGGCTTTTTACTGGGACTTGCGGCTATTGCCAGAATCACGTGATCAAACATGCTTGTCGCACGCGTCACGATATCGAGGTGGCCGTTAGTAATAGGATCAAAGGTTCCTGGATAAATCGCCCGTTTTTGCATGACTTGCCTCAATGCGTTTTGGGTGGCAGGTAAGGTTCCAGCAGTTGCAGCAGACGCTGTAGCGCGCCCTGATTTTGATACAGAACTTCAACTGCGTGACGGCCATAAAAATTACGATAATCTGCATCGGTCAGTAAGGAAGAGACCTCTTTCACCAGCGTAGTTGCGTCGGTGACGGTGATCAATCCGCTTGCCTGTTCGAGACGGGCGCAAATATCTTTAAAATTAAACGTATGTGGTCCCATCAACACCGGAATAGCATGCGCTGCCGCTTCCAGCGGGTTGTGTCCACCACGTTCAACCAGTGAACCGCCGACAAAAGCAAGGTCGGCAATGCCATACAGCAACATCAGCTCACCCATGGTATCGCCGATCACAACCTGAGTACCTGATGATGGAACTTCACCCGAAGAACGAGTGGTATAGCTTAGTCCAGCCTGGCGTACGAGGTTAATGGCATCCGGGAACCGTTCAGGATGTCTGGGAACCAGAATCAGTAAAAGATTCGGGAACTGATTTAATAACGCCTGATGGGCGGCAATGATGATGCTTTCTTCGCCGTCGTGGGTGCTGGTTGCAATCCATACCGGGCGGTGAGGCGCCCATTGACGACGTAATGTCACCGCTTTTGCGGCCAGTTGCGGTGTGACGGATATATCAAACTTCAGGCTGCCAGTAACGGTGACTTGATTGCTTCTGGCGCCAAGCGTAATAAAACGTGCGCCATCTTCTTCGTTTTGTGCGGCAATCAACGTAATTCGACGCAGTAGTCTGCCAACAAATTTACCTAATTTCGCATAACCAGCGGCTGAACGAGCAGAAAGACGTGCGTTGGCAATGACCAGAGGAATGTGGCGCTTATGGAGTGCCGCGATCAGATTTGGCCACAGCTCGGTTTCCATAATTAACACCAGTTTGGGGTCAACTTTATTCAGAAAACGGTTCAGGGCATCCGGTAAATCGTATGGCAAATAAATGTGCTGAACGTCAGTGCCAAAAGCAGATTGTACGCGCTCGGAACCGGTTGGCGTCATGGTGGTTACCGTGATCGGCAAGTCGGGATAACGATGTCGCAGAGCGCGAACTAATGGGATTGCAGCCAGCGTTTCGCCCACAGAAACCGAATGAAGCATGATGCCGCCAGGTTTTAGCGGGCGGCGATAAAAGCCGTAGCGTTCGCCCCAGCGTTTACGGTAGGCCGGAGCCTTACGTCCGCGCACCCAAAGCCGTATCCAGATCAAAGGCTGAATAAGGTAGAAAAGGGCGGTGTAAAGCAATTCGAGCATAATGGTAGCTGACTTATGAATGTGCTGGGGATTCTATGTATTTAACTATGGCTTTACCATCATTTTTATCCAGGTTGTATCAAAACGATGGAATTGATGAGGGACCGATTTCGCTGATGGCTATTTCAAAAATGCACATGGCCGCATTTATATGTCTTAACCTCTTGTGCGGTGTACGTTTTCTGATGAACTGGTTTCTTTTTTATCTGTATGTTTTTCATGGCTTATTTTGTATTTTGTTCAAAAAATATTCATTTCGGAATGCGTGATAATAAATGATATACTACTGCGCAATTTCAGGTAGCTAGCGGGCAGAAACGTTTCGAAAGCTCAGAAAGTCATCTTTGGATGCTTTAGGCAAGGATTACACGATTCTGATGCTTCAAACCTGACATGCCTGGCGACGCGATGCGGATATTAATGCATGAATATTGCTTTTTGTTTGTACAAGTATTTTCCCTATGGTGGGTTACAACGTGATTTCTTGCGGGTAGCGCTGACGGTTGCTTCTCGTGGCCATCATGTTCAGGTATTTACCCAGTCATGGCAGGGCGAGCGTCCGAAAGGGCTGGAGATTATACTCGTCCCCGTCACATCCAGAACGAATCATGGGAAAAACGAGCAATATTATCAGTGGGTTCAGAATTATTTAACTCAACATCCCGTCGATCGTGTCGTTGGTTTTAATAAAATGCCTGGGTTGGATGTGTATTACGCTGCGGACGTTTGCTATGCAGAAAAGGTCGCCCGCGAGAAAGGCTTTTTCTACAAATTGACTCGCAGGTACCGACACTATTCTGCATTTGAAAAAGCCGTATTTCAGCAGGGTGCCGGCACTACGCTTTTGATGTTAACCGATAAGCAAATTGGTGACTTCAAACATCATTACCAAACTGAGAGCCAGCGTTTTTGTATCCTGCCACCAGGAATTTATCCTGACCGAAAGTACAGCCAACAACCTGAAAACAGCCGGCAGGTTGTCAGAGAAAAAAACGGTATTGGTCTCGATCAGTACTTACTCTTACAGGTAGGTTCCGATTTCAAACGCAAAGGTGTGCCAAGAACATTACAGGCGTTGGCTTCTTTGCCTGATGTCATCCGCCACCGCACGCGATTGATGGTTGTTGGTCAGGATAAGGCCGATCGCTATCGCGCTCAGGCTCGTCAATTGGGGGTTGAAGAACAAGTGCAGTTCTTCTCGGGGCGAGACGATGTCGCAGAATTGATGTCTGCTGCTGATTTATTACTTCACCCCGCTGTACAGGAAGCTGCCGGTATTGTCTTACTAGAAGCTGTAGTTGCCGGGCTACCGGTATTAACTACCGAAGTTTGCGGCTATGCGGGTTATATCAACGCCGCACAATGTGGGGTGGTGATTCCTGAACCTTTTGAGCAGGAAAATCTGAATACAGCACTTTTCGATGCGCTGCAAAATAATGAGCAGAGAAGTCGTTGGGCCGGGAACGCGCGGCATTTTGCTGATACAGAAGATCTCTACAGCCTGGCAGATAAAGCTGCAGATATCATTTTAGGTCCTAAGAATGATTGAATTAAAAGAACCATTTGCCACGCAGTGGCAAGGAAAAGACCCGTTTACTGAAGTCACTAAGCTGGATGGTGAGGTTTTTCGCGCTCTGGAAACACGGCGTACCCTACGTTTTGAGATGATGGGAAAGGGTTATTTTCTTAAATATCATCATGGAACCACGCTTAAAGAAGTGGTGAAGAACCTTATATCTCTGCGTATGCCTGTACTGGGTGCCGACCGTGAGTGGCTGGCGATTCACCGCTTAAAAGAACTGAATGTTGATACTATGACAGGGGTTGCATTTGGTCAAAAAGGTCTGAATCCGTTAGAGCGAACCTCGTTTATCATCACTGAGGACCTTTCTCCCGCCATCAGCCTTGAAGATTTTTGTGCCGGGTGGGGAGTTGAGCGTCCTGATTTTGTATTAAAACGGACCATTATTACCCGTGTGGCAGAAATGGTGGGTAAAATGCATCGGGGTGGAGTAAATCATCGGGATTGCTATATTTGCCATTTTTTACTCCAACAACCGATGCCAGAAAATATTGCGGATATCAAACTTTCCGTAATCGATCTGCATCGTGCACAAATTCGTCAACATGTACCGCGCCGCTGGCGAGACAAGGACTTGATCGGACTCTATTTCTCTTCACTTGAGATCGGTCTGACGTCCAGAGATATCTACCGTTTTTTACGTGTCTATTTTTCGATGCCACTACGTGAAATCTTTCGTCAGGAAGTCAGGTTGTTTGAACAGGCTGTCACAAAAGCGCAAAAAATAAGACGAAGAACAATAAGAAAAGCGCTATAAATCACATATAAAGTTTGAGGCCATTTTATTATGAACATTGATTTCCAGAAGCTAGTTATTCAAAAACACGTCATAGACAGCTCTACGCATGAGAAGAGTAAAAAACTAAGTGTTGCGTATGGTGTCGACCGTAATTTTTTATTTGGCTCTGGCATTTCAATGACCTCAGTGTTAGTGAATAACCCTGATATTGATATTCACTTTTATATAGCAACAGACTATATAGATGACGATTATCTGGAGAGTGTAAAACGCCTGACCCAAATGTATAGTACGACTGTGACGGTTCTTGTGTTCGATAACGCGGTATTTCGTGAACTACCGAGTACGAAATCATGGACTTATGCGATGTACTATCGTTATCTTGCATTTGAATATTTAAGTACGGAGCTAAGCTCTGTACTGTATCTTGATGCCGATGTTATCTGTAAAGGTTCATTGCAAGAGCTTACGGAGATTAATTTCTGTGGGGAATATGCGGCTGTCATCAATGATATCGATGATGTGCGTATTAAATCCGGCAACAGGCTCGGCATTCCTGAACTGAGTAACGGTTACTTTAACTCTGGCGTGGTATTTGCCAATCTCGAAGTGTGGCGTGAACAGCAGTTGTTGACTAAAGCATTTTCCATTTTAGATAAACGTCAAAAAGAGCTTCTTTATTTTGATCAGGATGTGCTGAACATCTTGTTTGTCGGTAATGTTATTTTCCTGAGAAGAGATTTTAACTGTATTTATGGTGTGGATCAGGAATTGAAAAATAAGAATGATAAACTATATCAGAATTTCATCACCGATAATACGGTATTAATACACTATGTCGGTGTTACTAAGCCATGGCATTCATGGGCCAAATACCCGGTAGCCAAGTTTTTTATAGATGCCTATAAAAAATCAGCATGGGCGGAAAAATCTTTATTAAATGCAAATACGGCAAAACTATATAAACGCAAGTCACGGCATGAAAGGGCACAACGTAAATATATCCGTTCGGTGCTTAGTCATGTAATGTATATAAAAAATAAACTACATAACGTACGGTCACACTAGTTAGTTGTGCATATAATTGTCAGATAGCATATTGAAAAGGTGTAGTACATGAATTTTGATTGTCATCAGTCTATCAAGGATACCATTGAGTTCTTTGGTGCTCCAAAAGAACAAAAACCACAGCTCAATATCGCCTGGGGGGTTGATCAGAACTTTATGTTTGGCGCGGCGGTTTCGATGTCGTCCGTTTTACTACATAATCAAGATATCAATATTCATTTTCATCTTTTTACTGATTATATTGACTCAGACTATCAGCAAAAATTAGAAATATTAGCAAAGCAGTATTCAACGAATATAACTGTTTATGTGATGAATGCTGAAGGATTAAAGGTTTTGCCATGCGGGAATGCGTGGTCTTATGCGACCTATTTTAGGTTTATTGCATTTGAGTATCTTAGTGAAAAAATTGATAATTTATTATATATAGATGCCGATGTGGTATGTAAAGGGTCGTTGATTGAATTAACAAAAATTCAGTTTGAGCATCATGTGGCTGCAGTTATTCAAGATATTGATGACAGTCGTTCATATGCTGCCACTCGACTTAACGTTCCGGAATTTGTTGAGCAATATTTTAATGCTGGTGTTATTTTTGCTAATTTAAAGAAGTGGAAGGAACACCAGTTTTTCGCTAAAGCATTTTCTATTCTGTTGGACAAAACCAAGAAATTTGCGTTTCTTGATCAGGATGTTTTGAATATTATGTTTTTAGGGAAAACCATTTTTCTACCTAGAATCTACGATGCAATATATGGCATTAAACAAGAGTTAAAGAGTAAAGACACTTCTCGATATAAAGAATACATCACCAATGACACTATTCTTATTCATTATGTTGGTGTAACTAAACCCTGGAATTCATGGGCTAACTATCCTTCAGCACAGTACTTTGTTGAAGCCTGGAAGGCTTCTCCGTGGGCGACAGTTCCACTGCTACCTGCCAGAACGCCAAAACAGTACAAAAAGAAGTCACGCCATGAAAGGTTACAAGGGAAGTATTTCGCCTCAGTAATCAGTTATATTGGTTATTTGCGTGAAAAATTAAAAAAATAATAAAAAACTCCCGTAAGGGAGTTTTTTATTAACGTAATTTAGTCTTAAGGTATTTCATATACCATTTGAGAGAGGCATAGTAATTTCCCTTTTGGGCTTCCTGACGTGAGTAAACACGATAATCAGTAGGCCTCATACGTGGAGCATAAGACCGTAGTTCAGTATTTCGCCATGGCGTGAAATGATGGTAGAAAAGATAAAGTTGCTGTGAAAGCCCAGTGTGTTCTTTATACCAGGGTTTCCTTCCACCGGTGAAATGGATAATACGTGGTAGAGTATCTTTTTGAAAAAAGAAGGTCTCTTTCTGTTGTTCAGTAAACCAGTTAAATAAAAAATTCCATTTGTTATCAATAAATTTAACATTGCCATTAATAGCAATGTTCAGAGCATCTTGATCCGGATAAGGGAGATTTTTGACCCGATCGAACAATATTTGGTTGGCTTTTATTTCAATATTATGTTCAGTCCATTTTTTGATATTAATATACATAAATCCGGAGTTGAAATAAAAATCTGTCGTTAAATTTAATCGTTTCGCATTTTTGTTGCTACTATTATCAAGCGAATCATGACTGACGGCACAAATAACTTCACTAATGTCAATGTTATTAATTTCATGAATGCTGTCGAAGCACAGTGTGTCTGCATCTAAATAGATAAAAGACTCTACCTTATCCCTAAGCAGTCGTGGGACCGCTAATCGCATATAGATTGAACGGTTCAGGTGTTTGATTGCAAAGTCATTGTTATACTTTTCAATCTCTTCCTTATCGATATTGATAACCTGAATTTTATCACTGGTAGAACGCAGTTTATTGATTTCTTCATCTGTAACGTCATAGACAAAGACGAAGAATGACAGATCTTGCCCCGGGTTGTTCATTATGACAGACATAATGGACACTGCTACATATTCCAGATAATTGGCATCTGTACAGTAAGCAATGTTAATAACGTTTTTTTTGCTGTCCATTTATGCTTTCTCATTACCTTTTATATTGTCACTATCATGAAGTACCTTATCGATAGCGTCAATCACAGCTTGCTCCGGTATCCATGTTAGATATTTTTTAGATCTGTCGAGTTTATCTCGAGAAGGCATTGGATGATAATCGCCAGCCCAAATCAATATAGCTTTATCTGACCATGGCTTCCACTGTTGATAATTGGTGGCGCCAAACAGGCAGACCTGCGGTGTCTTTAGCGCCGCTGCCATATGCATAGGAGCAGAATCGACGCCAATGTACAGAACTGCATGATCGATCAATGCAGCCAACTGCAAAAAGGTGGTTTTACCTGCCAGCGTCAGATCAGGGGTGGATTGACACAGTTCAGCAATGCGCTGAACCTGCTGCTGCTCACTTAGCGCTGGCCCACAGGTAAGATAAACATGCAGACCACACCGATGAAGGTGGTCTATAACATGCGCGAATTTTTCATCGTCCCAGCATTTAAACTCTTGTCTGGCAGTGGGTTGAATAACGACATATTTTTGTGAAGGCAATTCCGGGAGTAGGGTAACTAAATGTTGATAGTCGTCAGGGCGATAACAAAGAGACATCTCTTTCTTCAGTTCTGTTTCGCTAAACCCGATACCTTTTAGAATAGATAAATTTTGTTCAACAATATGTGTTCCAATGGATGGCGTTACTCGCGTAAAAAGTCGGTTCCACTGATCTTTTTCGCGCTCAAAAGCAATTGAAGGGCAACGCAAAGACGCTATAAGAGCGCCGATCGGCCATTGTTCGGTGAGGTTAACGATCAGGTCGTAGTGATTTTTCTTCAGTTGTTTACGTACTGAAAGGTAATTTTTCACTGTTGACAGCAGGCCTTGCTTTTTCTCAATCAGATAAAAATTATTGATATCTTTATGGGCGGCTAAGATTGCTTTGGTATCTTTATAGAGCAGCAAATCGATCTTAGCTTGCGGATAACGAGCCCGAATGCTGGCTATAACAGGTGTAGTTAGCAGAACATCCCCATAAAACTTGAGCTTGCAAATAAGAATCCGGTCAACTTTTTCAAACATGTTAAAATCCCTTTCGCAAGAATAAGCTTTTGCAAGCAGATATTATCTTATATCTTGTTTCAGAAATAGAACGATCGATATGGGGATATTTCATTTTCAGAATTATTTTCTTCTTAACGATTTTCGTATCGCAGCATGCAAGTGCATTCTGAATGTCATTTAGCATACTCTCGCTATAGCGATAATAGCCTTTTTTCTTGCGTAAAAGTTTACGTCCTTCGAGAAAGCAATTGATAATCATAAATGTCGCAACAGTACGCTTGGATCTATTTTCATTAATATAGTTATACATTTTTCGCATAGCAAAGAAGATGCTGTCAGCGTCACTATCAATAATGTTCTCGGTAATACTTTTATCGTTTACTCGGTAGTAATATAATTTATTCTCGATTTTTAGAATCTTATGGCATTTAAAATACTGGAATGGGCAAAAAATCATGTCTTCGTAGCGGCGATGTTCCTCGAACTTATCGCTACCAATGATATTGCGGTGAAAGATTTTTGTCATCAGATGCCATTGCCCTGCCTTGAATGTTGGTAATAGAGGGGCGTAATTGTCATCTGATAAGATTATTTCGCGCTGGGTAATGTTGTTTTCCATTTTCGGCGCGTTCTTATACAAATTGTTTATATCTCGAGTTAAGTTAAATTCGATGATATCATATTTTTCGTCTCTTAACTTAGGCAAGAGAATTGTAAAATAATTCTGGCAGACAATATCATCACTGTCTACAAAACCAATATATTTCCCTGTCGCATGAGCAAGACCAACATTACGGGTGATTGCAACACCCTGATTTTTTTGACTTATATATTTAACATTATGACAATCTTTTTCACGGTAAAACGCATTTATACGCTCTTCGGTTAAATCCGTAGAGCCATCATTCACAATTATTACCTCCACATCATCAGTGATGCTCTGATGTATAGACGCCAACGTCGCTGTGATGAGTTCAGCGTTGTTGTATGTAGGTATAATAATGCTCAGTAAATAACCGGAAGCGTTAACCATGGCATCGTTCTCTTGTTGGACTCGAGCTCAGTACTGCTGCTACACATAACGCCAGCACGCTGCTCAGGGCTTCACCTTTGGCATATAATAATAAATCACTCAAGCCATAGACTGCGATAGCGCCTGAGACGACGAACAACAGAGGACTACGTTGCCAGTAAGCTATTAAAAACATGGCAGTATAGAGCAAGAGTAGCACAACAACACCAGGGATGCCTTTTAGTGAGAAGGTATCAACTATTTCGTTATGCAGGTGGACGTTAATGAACTCAAGTGCCCCTTGCAGCGAAGTGTCCTGCACCGCAAGTCGCTGAATTTCTGCTCCGCGTTGTTCGAGTGACTGTCCCCAGTGGTGCATTTTCCCGGCTTCAATACCTGCCCGTTGCATCGCCAGTCTCGCGCCGATAGAAGTATTACTATTGTTTTGATTATAAGAGTGCAGATCAACCAGGAAGTTCTGATAGCGGCTTTCAATGATTGGTTTTAAGGGGATTGCAGCAACCCCCACCAGTATTACAAAACCCAGCAGTGCCCTTAATAGCATAGTGCGGTTGTGACGATAGTACATCAGGAATAGGCCGACACTCAGGATCGGGTATACCAAAATAGCGGCTCGAGTTTGCGTTGTGATGATGACTGCAAGCGATATCAAAAAATGTAACAGATAGAGTGCAACGGTGTGTTTTAGACGCAGATTAATAATGGCCTGAGAGGCTAATAATGCAATTAGCGTCAGAGCGTAGGCTGTGCCGGTTTGGTGTTCAAAGCCCAGCGCAACACGGTAGGTCATAATATCTGGTGCCCCGGCGACCTCGTAGCCTGCGAAAAGATACAGGCCTATTGCTGTAAGAATCGTCCAGATACTGGTGATGCGAGTTTTGTTGGCACATGGCTCTCGCGATGCCAAAGCGGTCATAACCAGTGCGGCAAAAATCATCACTTTGCCACCGTTCTGGTATGACCTATAGGCTCCGGTAAAAGCAGATCCTGGCTGTTTAAATATTTCTACCCAAATAATCTGGAGTAAACCGAAGAGCAACAACATAACAGGTAAAACCAGGTTTTGTTTGTTACTGCACACATGTTTTATATTTTTTCCTATAAGCGGTAGAGATAGCGCCGTGGAGAAAATAAATACCTTCAGCGCTTCATCTGGATTGACCAGCACCATCGCAAGCGTTGCCAGGATCCCAGCGTAAAATAAGAAGTATATAAAATCGAATGGATTATTTTTTATACTATAAATAAAGCGAGAAAACATGTGTTGGCGAAGCATGGTTCATCTCTTAAAGTTAAAGCAAATTATTATCAACTAGCGATATGTTGACTAAGTTAGCATCCAGATCCTGCAATTTTCCGGAATGGCTTTGCTGTGTGTATTGATTCTTCCCATATCCCCCAATCAGTCCGGGATCCGTTGGGCCATACAACGTAATATTAGGGCGATCCAACGCGGCGGTTAAATGGCTCAATCCTGTATCAACCGACACCACAAACTTTGCCCCCGCCAGAATGCGAGCCACATCTTCCAGACTCATTCGCGGCAGGACATCAACGTAGGGAAACCCTTCTGCCAGCCTTTTGGCGCGCGCTTCTTCATGAGGAGCACCCCAGGGGAGTTTAATACGGATGCCCGTATTATTTAACAGGCCAATCAGCTCCCGCCAGTTGGCTTCTGGCCAGTGCTTATCATCACGTGTCGTGGCGTGCAGAAATACAGCATACTGGCCTGCATCAGCCTTATGTTCATTCATAAAATGCTGCGCAATCGCGTAATCACCCTGCAACTGCGGTTTAGCATACCCCAGACTTTTGGCGAACAATTCACGCGTACGTTCTACCGCGTGCTGCTGTTTGGCTATGTGATGTTTGCGATTATAAAACAGACTCGCCAGCGGTTCGCGGGCTGTGCTCCAGTCCATACCATGCTTGATGCCACGTGCCAGACGTGTCACCAACGCCGCGCTTTTAACCAAACCCTGCGCATCGATTATCGCGTCATACTTCTGTAAACGCACCGCATCACGAAACGCTTTACGCTCGGCTTTAATCGGCGCTGAAAACCAGGCTTTACGCCAGCGACGGATCGCTACTGGAATAACCTGGTCAACGGCTGAATGCCAGGAGGGGATTTGAGCGAACCCTTCTTCCACCACCCAATCAAATTGAATACCCGGAATAGCCTGCTGCGCATCGGTTAAGGCAGGCAACGTATGCAGTACATCGCCCATAGACGACGTTTTAACGATCAGAACCCGCATCCGTCAGGCTTCCTCTTGTAACAACAGGTCGTTGAGTTCTTCCAGTACGCGCTGGGGTGTGATATCAATCAGGCTCTGGTGATAGCCTTCTGCCGCATCGCCCTTACGCACTTTGTGATACCCCGTAATCAGGCGAATGACACGTGCCTTGTGGGAAAGCGGAGGCGTAAAATCCGGGCTGCTTGGACCATACAATGCGACCAGTGGACGGTTCAGTGCCGCGGCCACGTGCATTAATCCAGAATCGTTGGTGACGACCGCTTTGCAGGCGGCGAGCAGAATGACGGCCTGTTCCAGCTGTGTTTCGCCCGCCAGATTACGGCACCAGGCTTGCTGTTCAGTGCTCAGCGTTGCCAGGATCTCATTGCCAGCTTCATGGTCTTTTGCTGAGCCAAACAGCACAATCTGATGGCCTTCATCGATCAACTGCTTCGCCAACTCTGCGTAGTGGTAATGTGGCCAGCGTTTTGCTGGACCAAATTCCGCACCTGGGCAAAAACCGATGATGGGGCGTTCGGCTGAAAGGGAGAACTGGCTACAGGTTAGCGATTTTTCACCCTCGCTGACCTGCAACTGTGGCCATAGCAGAGGCTGCGGCAAATCTTTGGCCGTCAGCATCACGCCTTTATCATAAGCCAGAGCCACATAGCGCTCGACCATCAGTGGCCATGCGTCTTTATCCAGTACGCGCGCATCGTTCAGCAGACCGTAGCGCATCTCGCCACGCCAACCGGTACGATGGGGAATACCCGCAAAGAATGGCACCAGAGCGGATTTAAACGAGTTAGGCAGCACATAAGCGCGGTCATAGCGCTTCTCACGCAGACTGTGGCCGAGTTTACGGCGCTCGCCGATCTCCAGCGCGCCGTGCCCCAACGGCATGGCGATAGCTTCGTTGACTTCTGGCATGCGCGACAATAACGGACGGCACCAGGCAGGTGCCATCACGTCGATTATCGCCTGGGGATAGCGCGCCTTGAGCGTGCGATAGAGACTTTGCGACATCATCATGTCGCCCACCCAAGACGGGCCAACCACCAAAATCTTCATTCACTTCATCCTTCAAGCTGTCTCTGCGTTGGCTGCCTGCGTTCACTCCGGTCACTTACTCTTGTAAGCTCCCGGAGGTTCACTTAGTTGCCGCCTTGATACCGCTCGAATGATTTTGTGAATTTGTAGCGTTGTCGCGGTTCAGCCAGGCCATATATTCCGTGACGCCTTCGGCGACGGTTTTAAACGGCTTGTCATAGCCCGCTGCGCGCAGGTTCGTCAGATCTGCCTGGGTAAATGCCTGGTAGCGGCCTTTCAGTTTTTCCGGGAATGGAATGTACTCAATGCTGCCTTTTTTGTGGTACGCCAGCGTAGCATCGGCAACGGCCTGGAAAGATTCCGCACGACCTGTACCGAGGTTAAAGATGCCGGAAACCCCGTTTTCCAGGAACCACAGGTTTACCGCAGCCACGTCGCCTACGTAAACGAAATCACGTTTGAAGTTTTCACTGCCTTCAAACAGTTTTGGCGTTTCGCCATTGTTAAGCTGGGTGTTGAGGTGGAAAGCAACGCTTGCCATGCTGCCTTTGTGGCCTTCACGCGGTCCGTAGACGTTGAAATAGCGGAAGCCAACAATCTGAGAATTGGCTTCTGGCAGGATCTGACGCACGTACTCGTCGAACAGGAATTTTGAGTAGCCGTAGACGTTCAGCGGTTTCTCATATTCACGGGATTCGATGAAATCAGAAGTGCGACCGCCGTAGGTGGCGGCAGAGGACGCGTACAGGAACGGGATTTCACGCTCCAGGCAGTAGTGCAGTAGCTCTTTGGAGTATTGATAGTTGTTGTCCATCATATACTTGCCGTCCCACTCGGTGGTGGAAGAGCATGCGCCTTCGTGGAAAATCGCTTCGATATCGCCGAAATCTTCCCCGGCCATAATCTGGATCAGGAAGTCTTCCTTGTCCATGTAGTCAGCAATATTCAGATCCACCAGGTTAACAAACTTGGTGCCGTCTTTCAGGTTGTCCACCACCAGGATGTCGGTGATGCCTTTATCATTCAGGGACTTAACGATGTTGCTGCCGATAAAGCCCGCGCCGCCGGTAACGATGATCATAAATGTAACCTTCGAATTATGGAGTCAGAGACAATCTCAGACACGAATACTTCTATCATATCACTACATGGCTTAGGCTTCAGCCATTCACCGATAAGCCGTGCGGGTACACGTGATTTATGCTTCATTTTGAAGAAGTGATGATGCGTCATCTCGTATCAACGTATAGCTTTGGGTAATATGTGCTGAAATTTGCCCAGTCTGGAGAATTGAAATGCGTGGGGATTTTTACAAACAGTTAACGAACGATCTCGAAACCGCACGTGCGGAAGGATTGTTTAAAGAAGAACGCATTATTACATCTGCCCAGCAGGCGGATATTACCGTGGCGGATGGAAGCCACGTTATTAACTTTTGTGCGAACAACTATCTGGGACTGGCTAACCATCCGGAACTGATTGCAGCGGCAAAAGCGGGTATGGATTCTCACGGATTTGGTATGGCTTCGGTTCGCTTTATTTGCGGTACCCAGGACAGCCATAAGCAACTGGAGCAAAAACTGGCGGCATTCCTCGGTATGGAAGATGCCATCCTTTACTCTTCCTGCTTCGACGCCAACGGCGGCCTGTTTGAAACGCTGTTGGGCGCAGAAGACGCAATTATTTCCGATGCCCTGAACCACGCTTCTATCATTGATGGCGTGCGTCTGTGTAAAGCAAAACGTTTCCGTTACGCCAACAACGATATGGTGGAACTGGAAGCTCGCCTGAAAGAAGCGCGTGAAGCGGGCGCTCGTCATATCCTGATCGCCACTGATGGCGTGTTCTCTATGGATGGGGTAATCGCTAACCTGAAAGGCGTTTGCGATTTGGCGGATAAATACGACGCTCTGGTCATGGTTGATGATTCCCATGCCGTCGGTTTTGTCGGCGAAAATGGTCGTGGCTCCCATGAATACTGTGACGTGATGGGTCGCGTGGACATCATCACCGGTACGCTGGGTAAAGCACTCGGCGGCGCATCCGGTGGTTACACCGCAGCGCGCAAAGAAGTTGTTGAGTGGCTGCGTCAGCGTTCCCGTCCTTATTTGTTCTCCAACTCATTGGCACCGGCGATTGTTGCGGCTTCCATTAAAGTGCTGGAAATGGTTGAAGCTGGCAGCGACCTGCGCGATCGCCTGTGGGCGAATGCACGTCAGTTCCGCGAGCAAATGTCTGCCGCAGGCTTTACGTTAGCCGGTGCGGATCACGCGATCATCCCAGTCATGCTGGGTGATGCAGTAGTGGCGCAGGCATTCGCCCGCGAGCTGCAAAAAGAGGGGATTTACGTTACCGGATTCTTCTATCCGGTGGTTCCAAAAGGCCAGGCGCGTATCCGTACCCAGATGTCTGCGGCGCATACCCCTGAGCAGATTACGCGTGCTGTTGAGGCGTTCACACGCATTGGTAAACAACTGGGCGTTATTGCCTGAGGATGTGAAATGAAAGCGTTATCCAAACTGAAAGCGGAAGAGGGCATTTGGATGACCGACGTTCCTGAACCGGAAGTCGGTCATAACGATTTGCTGATTAAAATCCGTAAAACAGCCATCTGCGGGACTGACGTTCACATTTATAACTGGGATGAATGGTCGCAAAAAACCATCCCGGTACCGATGGTCGTTGGGCATGAATATGTCGGCGAAGTTGTTGGCATCGGTCAGGAAGTTAAAGGCTTTAAAATCGGCGATCGCGTTTCAGGCGAAGGTCATATCACCTGCGGGCATTGCCGTAACTGCCGCGGTGGACGTACTCACCTGTGCCGCAATACGACCGGTGTCGGTGTAAACCGCCCTGGCTGCTTTGCGGAGTACCTGGTGATCCCGGCATTTAACGCATTTAAAATCCCGGACAATATCTCCGACGACCTGGCGTCTATCTTCGATCCGTTCGGTAATGCAGTGCACACGGCGCTGTCGTTCGATCTGGTTGGGGAAGATGTGCTGGTTTCCGGTGCGGGTCCAATCGGTATTATGGCGGCAGCGGTCGCGAAGCACGTTGGCGCACGCCACGTGGTGATCACTGACGTTAATGAGTATCGCCTTGAGCTGGCGCGCAAAATGGGTATCACCCGCGCGGTCAACGTGTCGAAAGAGAATCTGACCGACGTGATGGCTGAACTGGGTATGACCGAAGGGTTTGATGTGGGCCTGGAGATGTCCGGGGCGCCGCCAGCGTTTCGCGCCATGTTGGACACCATGAACCACGGTGGCCGTATTGCTATGCTGGGTATTCCGCCATCTGATATGTCAATCGACTGGACCAAAGTTATCTTTAAGGGGCTGTTTATTAAAGGTATCTACGGTCGTGAGATGTTTGAAACCTGGTACAAAATGGCTGCACTGATCCAGTCTGGTCTGGATTTGTCGCCGATCATCACCCATCGATTCTCTATCGATGAATTCCAGCAGGGCTTTGACGCGATGCGTTCAGGCCAGTCAGGGAAAGTGATCCTGAGCTGGGATTAACCGTATCCACCCTGTGGATTCTGTGTGTTGTCCCCGGATGTTGATTATCATTACCGTCCGGGGCTTTTTTGCTTCCTCCTGCCCGGCGCATTTTCCGCTAAAGAATTAATATTTTTTTCTGAAAATCTACCGCTTAATATGCTAAAAAGTGCCGATAACTCTACTGTTTGGCAGGATTTGATATGACCTATACCCCTGGTCTCCTGAGCGTCATTATGCCGCTTTACAACACGGGTGAGCCGTTCATTGCGTGTATGGATTCACTGATTGCGCAAACCTGGAAGAACCTGGAGATCATTATTGTTAATGATGGCTCTACGGATAACTCTGCGGAGCTTGCTCAGTCTTATGCGGATCGTTATCCGCACGTTCATCTGCTGCACCAGCGCAATGGGGGCGTTTCTGCGGCGCGCAATACCGGTATGAAAGTTGCCAGGGGGGAGTACATCGCGTACGTAGACGGCGATGATATTGCCTATCCGGAAATGTATGAAACGCTGATGAACATGGCGCTGAAAGACAACCTGGATGTTGCGCAGTGCAACGCTGACTGGTGTATTGCCGAGACGGGCCACACCTGGGCATCCATTCCTACCGATCGTATTCGTTCTACCGGCGTGATGACTGGGCCAGACTGGTTACGCAAAGCGTTAGCCAGCCGCCGTTGGCGGCACGTTGTCTGGATGGGCGTTTATCGTCATCAGACTATCCGCGACGCGGGGCTGACCTTCCTGTCTGGCCTGCACCACCAGGATATTATCTGGACAACGGAGTTTATGTTTAATGCGAAGCGCGCGCGTTACACGGAAGTCCCGCTGTACAAATACTTCCTGCACGGCGCATCTGTTAGCCGTCTGCCGCGCACCGGGCTGAAAAACCTCGCTTACCAGCGCCACTACATCAAAATTACCCGTCTGCTGGATAAGATGAATCACGACTACGCCGGACGCATTCCAATTTACCCGGAATTCAAACAGCAGGTGATTTACGAAGCGCTACGTGTTTGTCATTGCATACGCAAAGAGCCGGACGAGAAAATCCGCCAGCGCATGATTGCTGAAGTATTTGTATCGGGTATGTTCAAGCGTATGGTGAGTAATATCTGCAGCGTTAAGCTGGGTTATCAGGTGCTGTTGTGGGCTATCCGTTTTAGCCAGTGGCGCGATAAATCATTGACGCCGCGCCGCCTGGCCCATTTAACGCTGGATAGTAAAGACTGATTATTGCCAGCCCTGCCACTGCAGGCGCATATACTGCACCAGCGTGCTTTGGGTGATGCTTTCGCCGAGCACGCTGAAGAAGCGGCTGGCGTACACCGGCTCTAACGGCTGTTTCGGTTTGCATAATTTCACCCCGCGGAAAGGATTACGTGGTGCATCAGGCGTACCGTTCTTCGGTGGTGTGAGGTTTGGTCTGGAGGTATCCACCTGTGGTTCATTGAGCAAGCTGCTTGGGCGAACCAGCGTGATGTCGGCTGGCAGGCTATACAGCATCTGCTGCAGGACGCGAACCGTAGACGGGTGAGGGTGGCCAATGGCGATTGCGGAACCGTTGCGGCGCGCAAGCTCGACGGCACGATTAAACTGACGGCGAATATCGGCTTCGTTTTGCGTGTCATCCAGGAAGACTTTGCGTTTGATGACCTTCACACCGGTTCCTGACGCTGCGCGCATTGCCTGGCTGTTACCAATGGTCATGCTGTCCAGGAAGTAGAGGTCGTAGCGTTCCAGCGCCTGCATCACCTTCTGCATGCCGAAAAGACTGGAGGTCATCGCGCTGCCCATATGGTTGTTCAGACCGACCGCATTCGGCACTTTACTTACCGCGTCGCGAATAATGCGCTCAATCTCTTCGCTGCTCATTTCAGGGCGTAACGTGTCTTTCTCTAACGGCTGCTTGCTCAGCGGCGCCATTGGCAGATGGATCAAGACTTCATGCCCGCTGTTATGTGCTTTGATTGCCATTTCACGCGCATGTGGGGCGTTAGGCAGAACGGCAACGGAGATGGTAGAAGGCATCGCCAGTACCTGGTTTTCAGTGTGTGGGCGATAGCCGAAATCATCAATGACGATGGCGAGTTTGCCAGCAAATACAGGTGTTGCGAAGGCCAGCAGACTGGCGAGAGAGAGTAGTAGACGACGAAATTGTTGTGGCAAAACTTATCTTCCCAACCACGGCTGTGGATTGACCGCCTGACCCTGGCGACGAATTTCGAAATAGAGTGCCGGCCTGCCCTGACCGCCGCTGCTACCCACAAGTGCTATAGGCTGCCCGGCGCGAACCTGCGTACCGACGCTGACCAGTGCGCTCTGGTTATAACCGTACAGGCTCATATCGCCTTTACCGTGTTCAACGACGACCACCAGGCCATAGCCCTGCAGCCAGTCCGCCAGAATGACACGACCATCGGCAATGGCTTTAACTTCGGTGCCCTCGGATGCACCAATAACCATCCCCTTCCAACGTAGCTCACCCTGCAGCTGTTCGCCATAACGATGTAACGTTGGACCACGAACGGGCCAGAATGCCTGACCGCGTGGCGAGCCCAAACCGCCGGTACGCGACATCAGTGATTTTTCACTTTCGGTCGGTTTATAGGTTGAGCCTTTTCGTGACGCATCCTGTTGCTTATCGCGCACGGCCTGCGCCTCGCGTGCTTCACGTTCCGCACGCGCTTTGGCTGCGGCTTCGGCACGGGCAATGCTGTTGCGCAGACGGGATTCGTTGGCGCGCATTTCGCCCAGTTGCTGTTGACCCTGTTGAATCGATGATTCCAGACTCGAAAGCGTTTTTTGACGTTCGTTACGTGCCTGTTCCAGCTTAGCCTGCTGGGCGCGCTGTTCGTACAGTAGCGTCTGCTGTTCGCTCTGCTTATCTTCCAGCTCGGCTTTTTGCGAGTCGACCTCTTCGCGGGTTTGTTTCAGCTGCGCGATGGTTTCCTGTCGCGCCTGGTTCAGATAGCCGAAATAGGCCTGCAGGCGTTGCCCACGCTGGCTTTCTTCACCGCTAAGAATGAGCTGAATGCCGGTGTGTTCGCCCTGGCGAAAAGCTGCGTCGAGTTGGGCTGCCAGGCTGCGTTCTTGCGCGGCCCGCTGTTTTTCCAGCTTCGCGAGTGCTGCGTTCATCTCTGCGATTTGCGCATTCAGCTGTGCCAGTGAGTTTTGCGTTTCGCGCAACTGCCTTGCGGCAACGGCGATGGCTTGTTCCTGAGCTTTAAGCTGAGCGAGGAGGGTGGCGCGTTGTTGTTGCTGTTGGCGTACCGCGCGTTCTTTTGCCGCGATATCAGCCTGAATAGATTTGAGCTGGTCGCGTTCGTCCGCGTGGGCGGAAAAGGCGCACAGCAATACGCCAGCGCTAAGCGCGCTGGCGTAGAACAAGGGCCTGACTGAAAACTTACGTGGTTTCACGGCCCGAGTGATGGTATTAATCGCCTTTCCCCTCATGGGGAGGGATTATTCCACGATGAACAGCGGCTTACCAGTCATCTCTTGCGGGATTTCCATACCCATCAGCGTCAGCATCGTTGGGGCGATATCAGAAAGTTTGCCGCCTTCGACTGCTTTAACGTTCTTACCACCGACATAAATCAGCGGAACGGGCAGGTTGGTGTGCGCAGTGTGCGCCTGACCGGTGGACGGATCGCGCATCTGCTCTGCGTTACCGTGGTCCGCGGTGATCAGCAACTGGCCGCCAACGGATTCAACCGCTTTCGCGACCTGTTCAACGCAGTGATCCAGCGCTTCAACCGCTTTAACCGCTGCTTCCATCACTCCGGTATGACCAACCATGTCGCCGTTCGGGTAGTTACAAATGATGGTGTCGTATTTTCCGCTCTCAATCGCCGCAACCAGTTTTTCGGTCAGCTCAGCAGAGCTCATCTCCGGCTGCAGATCGTAGGTCGCAACTTTCGGCGAGTTGATCAGGATGCGGTCTTCACCTTTGAACGGCTCTTCTACGCCGCCGTTGAAGAAGAAGGTCACGTGCGCATATTTTTCGGTTTCGGAAATACGCAACTGCGTTTTGTCGTGCTTCGCCATCCACTCGCCAAGGGTGTTAGCCAGAGATGCTGGTGGGTAAGCAACCGCAGTTTTGATGTCGGCCGCGTATTCGGTCAGCATCACAAAGTTGAGGTTAACGACTTTCTTACGGGCGAAGCCGTCGAAGTCAGCGTTAACAAACGCACGAGTGATCTCACGCGCACGGTCGGCACGGAAGTTCATGAAAATCAGCGTATCGCCGTCTTCCATGGCGGCTTCAGCCTGGCCTTCAGCACGGATCACGGTCGCTTTCACGAATTCGTCGTTTTCGTCGCGGGCATAAGCAGCCTGCAGGCCTTCAACCGCCGTAGCGAACTGGAACTCGCCTTTGGCCAACGTCATCAGGTCATAAGCCTGTTCAACGCGATCCCAACGGTTGTCGCGGTCCATCGCGTAGTAACGACCGATGATGGACGCTACGCGGCCTTTGCCCAGCGCGGCAAATTTCTCTTCGAATTTCTGCAGTGAATGTTCAGCGCTGCGCGGCGGGGTATCACGGCCATCAAGGAAAGCGTGCAGATAGATTTTCTCAGCCCCGCGTTCAGCAGCCATTTCTACCATCGCCATGATGTGATCTTCGTGGCTGTGAACACCGCCCGCAGAGAGCAGACCCATGATGTGAACCGCTTTGCCGCTATTTTTTGCCTGGTCGACCGCATTGGTCAGCACCGGGTTAGCGAAGAAAGTACGCTCTTTAATTTCTACATCCAGACGGGTCAGGTCCTGATACACGATGCGGCCCGCGCCCAGGTTGACGTGACCGACTTCGGAGTTGCCCATCTGGCGATCGGGCAGGCCAACTTCCAGGCCAGACGCATCAATCAGGGTATGCGGACGTTTTGCCCACAGGGCATCCATTACCGGGGTTTTAGCACTAAAAATGGCGTTATCCTGGCTGTCTTCGCGATAGCCGTAGCCATCCAGAATCACCAGTACCATAGGTTTTTTAGAAACCGACATTGCGACAACCTCACACTTAATAGATAAAAAATAATTGCGTAATTTTACTACAGCTGAATCGATAAAGTAGCCCCGGAAGATCAAATAATCGACCAGAGCGCGCCGCAGAGGGCGTGGTTTTAGGTTTTTTTTTCCGTAGCGCCCCGCAAAAATGCAATCCAATGCACGCTCTGGCTGTATTTGCGCCAACGCGCAGGTATACTCCTTTCCTGGTTTTTTTAATCACTGAGTCGGGAGTTGTTACCCCCCATGCAAGAAATTATGCAATTTGTTAGTCGCCACCCTGTATTGAGTATCGCCTGGATTGCGTTACTGGCGGCTGTATTATTTACCACGTTTAAGAGCCTGACTTCCAAAGTGAAGGTGATTACGCGCGGAGAAGCCACACGTCTCATCAATAAAGAAGACGCCGTTGTCGTGGATTTACGTCAGCGCGACGACTTCCGCAAAGGCCATATCGCAGGCTCCACTAACCTGCTGCCGAGCGAAATCAAAGCCAATAATTTTGGCGAACTGGAAAAACACAAAAACAAACCTGTGATTGTGGTTGATGGTTCAGGCATGCAGTGCCAGGATTCAGCAACTGCGCTGATCAAAGCCGGTTTTGAGCAGGTGTCTGTACTGAAAGATGGCGTAGCGGGCTGGAGTGGTGAGAATCTGCCACTGGTTCGCGGCAAATAATTTACCCGTCTTCTTTCATGCCGCAGGGTAAAAAGAACACTGGAGAATAAGTCATGGCCAATATTGAGATCTATACCAAAGCAACCTGCCCGTTTTGCCATCGCGCAAAGGCGCTCCTGAACAGCAAGGGTGTGAGTTTCCAGGAGCTTCCGATTGACGGCGATGCCGTGAAGCGTGAAGAAATGATCAAGCGCAGTGGCCGTACTACGGTTCCGCAGATTTTTATTGATGCACAGCACATTGGTGGTTGTGACGACTTGTATGCGTTGGATGCGCGTGGTGGACTGGATCCGCTGCTGCGTTAAGGCGTACCGAAGTATTTAAAGGACAACACTAAAGGGTTTTCTCAACATGTCAGAACAAAATAACACTGAAATGGCTTTCCAGATCCAACGTATTTATACCAAGGATGTGTCTTTCGAAGCGCCAAATGCACCGCATGTTTTCCAGAAAGATTGGCAGCCAGAGGTTAAACTGGATCTTGATACCGCATCTACCCAACTGGCAGATGACGTGTATGAAGTAGTGCTGCGTGTCACCGTAACGGCTTCCCTGGGTGAAGAAACTGCGTTCCTGTGCGAAGTTCAGCAGGGCGGTATTTTCTCCATCAGTGGTATCGAAGGGACTCAGATGGCGCATTGCCTGGGCGCATACTGCCCGAACATTCTGTTCCCGTATGCCCGCGAATGCATCACCAGCCTGGTTTCACGCGGTACGTTCCCGCAACTGAACCTTGCGCCGGTCAACTTTGATGCGCTGTTCATGAACTATTTACAGCAGCAGGCTGGCGAAGGTACTGAAGAACATCAGGATGCCTGATGAACCAAAGTAATGCTTCAATGACTGTGATTGGTGCCGGCTCGTACGGCACCGCTCTTGCCATCACCCTGGCAAGAAATGGCCATCAGGTTGTCCTGTGGGGCCATGATCCTAAACATATCGCGACTCTCGAGCACGATCGCTGCAACGTCGCGTTCCTTCCTGATGTGCCTTTTCCCGACACGCTGCGCCTGGAAAGTGATTTAGCCACTGCACTGGCCGCCAGTCGTAATATTCTGGTGGTGGTGCCGAGCCACGTCTTTGGCGAAGTGCTGCGTAACATCAAACCATTGATGCGTCCTGACGCACGACTGGTCTGGGCGACAAAAGGTCTGGAAGCGGAAA
Organism: Citrobacter portucalensis; assembly: GCF_002042885.1. Lineage (GTDB taxonomy): Bacteria > Pseudomonadota > Gammaproteobacteria > Enterobacterales > Enterobacteriaceae > Citrobacter > Citrobacter portucalensis. Next base: position 255,232 of record NZ_MVFY01000003.1, on the reverse strand, counting down.
CAGGACGTCTGCTGCAGGACGTCGCGCGTGAAGCGCTGGGGGACTCAATTCCACTGGCGGTTATTTCCGGCCCGACGTTCGCCAAAGAGCTGGCTGCGGGCATGCCGACGGCGATTTCTCTGGCCTCGACGGACGACACTTTTGCTGACGATCTCCAGCAGTTGCTGCACTGCGGCAAAAGCTTCCGCGTTTATAGCAACCCGGATTTCATTGGCGTGCAGCTTGGCGGCGCGGTGAAAAACGTCATTGCCATTGGTGCGGGGATGTCTGACGGCATCGGTTTTGGCGCGAATGCACGAACCGCATTGATCACCCGTGGGCTGACCGAAATGTCTCGTCTTGGTGCGGCGCTGGGGGCCGATCCTGCCACCTTTATGGGGATGGCGGGTTTAGGCGATCTGGTGCTGACCTGTACCGACAACCAGTCGCGCAACCGTCGTTTTGGCATGATGCTCGGCCAGGGGATGGACGTGCAGGGTGCGCAGGACAAGATTGGCCAAGTGGTTGAAGGCTATCGCAATACGAAAGAAGTTCGTGAATTGGCGCACCGTTTTGGTGTTGAGATGCCAATAACCGAGGAAATTTATCAAGTATTGTATTGCGGAAAAAACGCGCGCGAGGCAGCATTGACGTTATTAGGCCGTGCACGCAAGGACGAGCTGAGTCGCCACTAGCTGTAAGGAACTGTTGAATATAACGACCCGATCCGCGAAGAACGGATCGGTCGTTTTGCTACCTTCTGGAGTACGCAATGCCGTGTGAAGAACTGGATATCGTCTGGAAAAACATTAAAGCGGAAGCCCGGGCACTGGCGGAATGTGAGCCAATGCTGGCCAGTTTTTACCACGCAACACTGCTCAAGCATGAAAATCTCGGCAGTGCGCTAAGCTATATGCTGGCGAATAAACTCGCTTCTCCAATCATGCCCGCCATTGCGATTCGCGAAGTCGTAGAAGAGGCCTACGCGGCCGATCCTGAAATGATTGCCTCAGCGGCCTGCGATATTCAGGCAGTACGCACGCGTGACCCGGCTGTCGATAAATATTCCACTCCACTGCTGTATCTGAAGGGCTTTCATGCGCTTCAGGCCTACCGTATCGGTCACTGGCTGTGGCATCAGGGGCGTCAGGCACTGGCGATCTTCCTGCAAAATCAGGTGTCCGTTACCTTCCAGGTAGATATTCATCCGGCGGCAAAAATTGGCCGTGGGATTATGCTCGATCACGCCACCGGCATTGTGGTTGGTGAAACCGCGGTGATTGAAAACGACGTCTCTATTCTGCAATCCGTCACGCTGGGCGGGACCGGTAAAGCCGGCGGTGACCGCCACCCGAAAATTCGTGAAGGCGTGATGATCGGCGCGGGAGCAAAAATTCTCGGCAACATTGAAGTCGGACGCGGCGCGAAGATTGGCGCAGGTTCGGTCGTGCTACAGCCCGTACCGCCGCATACCACCGCCGCAGGCGTACCGGCGCGCATCGTCGGTAAGCCAGACAGCGATAAGCCGTCTATGGATATGGATCAGCATTTCAACGGGATTCATCATACTTTCGAATACGGCGATGGAATCTGATTTCGAGCTATCTTACTTGTCATCTTGAACCCGGGCTGTGCTCGCCATCCTCACGTACTACGTGTACGCGCAGGTCGGCAAGCGCAGTCCGTGTCCAACCTGACTGCGCCGATAACGCTCGAAAAATAACGGTAAATTCTTTCGTAGGTCGGATAAGGCGTCAGCCGCCATCCGACAAAAATCAACTACGCAATACCGCGCCGGGATAACCTAACTGGCGCCAGGCCTCATACACCACCACCGACACCGCATTCGACAGGTTCATGCTGCGACTGTCCGGCATCATCGGAATACGAATTTTTTGTTCGGCAGGCAGCGCGTCGAGGATGCTGGCTGGCAGACCGCGAGTTTCCGGGCCAAACATCAGATAATCCCCATCCTGATAGCTTACCGCGCTATGCGCTGGAGTACCTTTGGTGGTCAGGGCAAACAGACGTTGCGGATTTTCTGCGGCGACGAAGGCGGCGTAATCAGGGTGGCGTAGCACAGCGGTAAATTCATGGTAATCCAGCCCCGCGCGACGCAGGCGCTTGTCGTCCCAGGTAAAGCCCATTGGCTCAATAATATGCAGACGAAAGCCGGTGTTGGCGCAAAGACGGATAATATTGCCGGTATTTGGCGGGATTTCTGGTTCGAATAAAACGATGTTTAGCATACTGCCCCCTTAATAACGGGGGGCAGAATAGCAGAAAGAGCCGGTACTATGCGACGGTCAGCGCGTGCGGTTTATAGCGTTGCAGCTTGTAAATCGTCGCGGCAGCGGCGACCAAAGCCGGAAGGCTGAGGAACATTAAGATACTGTCTGCCTGCCATTGCAGGGAAAGCAACTGGGCGCTCATCATCGTTCCGGCTACGCCGCCGAAGCGGCCCACGCCCTGCATCCAGGCAATGCCCGTTGCGCGGCAGTGGGTTGGATAAAACGTTGCAGCCAGCGTCTGTAGCCCGGACTGCGCGCCGTTCATGGTAATCCCCATCAGGAAGATCAGTGCGCCGAACAGGATGATATGGTTGTGTTCAAACCCGAGAGCGAGGGCAAACAGCATCGTCAGCATAAAGCCGAGTGATACCACTTTATGCGCTTCCCAACGGTCCATTAACCAACCGGCCAGCAGGATCCCTGCGGTACCGCCGAAGGTAAACAGTGACGTCAGCCAGGCGGATTCAGCCAGCGGATAGCCCATGCCCAGCATCAGCGTTGGCATCCAGCTCAGCAGCACGTAATAGATAACCAGCCCCATAAAGTAGGTCGTCCAGAGCATCAGCGTGCCCGGCAGCCAGGGCATACTGAATAGCTGCGCCACGCTGCCTTTTTTGATCGTGACGCGGTCTTCATCCAGATAAAACTGAGTAACCTGTTCCAGATTTCCCGACATAAAACGTTGAGCAATGCGTTTAACCTGTGCCACCCCTTTACCGCGGTGAACCAGATACTTCACCGACTCCGGCAGGAACAGCACCAACAGTACGGTGAGGGCCAGCGGGGCGATCGCACCGGCAAGCAGAACACTGTGCCAGCCGTAATTGGGAATAAGCCAGGAGGAGATTACGCCGCCGCCCGCAGCGCCTAACGGAAAGCCGCAGTACATGGTGTTAATCGCCATTGAACGACAACGTTTCGGGGCGAATTCTGACACCAGGGTGATGGCGTTGGGCATTGCCGCGCCAAGTCCAAGTCCAGTGAGAAAACGCCAAAATGTGAGCATATTCAGGGTCTGGGCATAGGCGGTTCCCAGACTGGCGAGGCCAAAGAACAGACAGGAAAATACCAGGACACGCTTACGGCCCATACGATCGGAAATGGGTCCGGCGAGCAGGGCGCCAAATGACAGGCCTAATAGCGCGGCGCTTAACACCGGTCCGAGATCTTGCTTCTTGATGCCCCAGTCGGCTGAGAGCGTGGGAGCAATATAACCCATCGCCGCGGTATCGAAGCCGTCAATGGCTAAAACCAGAAATCCCAGGACAATAATGACCCAATGGAAGCGCGAAAAAGGACTGTCATCTATCGCCTGCTGGATATTCACTTTACCGGAATAAGCCATGTCACCCTCGCCCGTTATGATGGTTGTTATCTGTATAAATCGCTCTTGTATTAGCTTGTATATACATTTGGCAGGTGGATAAAAAGTTGTCAAATATATTGGTTGTAAATGTTAACTGGTCGTTATTTTTGCATAAAAAATGGCCGGACTGAGAACAGGCCGACCATGCAGAAAACGCGATTTTACGGGGGAGAGTGTTACGCAGCGCTACCCTGGGCCAGAGGCGCTAATGCAGCAGGCAGGTTCTGACCCAGTTCCTGTACCAGCGAATCACGGCTGATTTCGCTAATCGACTTCGCACCGGTCAGGGTCATTGCCACTTTCATCTCTTTCTCGATCAGATTCAGCAGATTCGCCACCCCGGCCTGACCGTGGGTTGCCAGCGCGTACAGATAAGCACGTCCCAGCAGAACACTATCCGCGCCCAGCGCAATCATACGTACGACGTCCAGACCGTTGCGGATCCCACTGTCTGCCAGAATGGTGATATCGCCTTTTACTGCATCGGCAATGGCGGGCAGCGCGCGAGCAGAAGACAGCACGCCGTCTAACTGGCGGCCACCGTGGTTAGAGACAACGATGCCGTCCGCACCAAAGCGTACGGCGTCTCGGGCATCTTCGGGATCGAGGATCCCTTTGATCACCATCGGACCATCCCAAAATTCACGGATCCACTCGAGGTCTTTCCAGGAAATCGACGGATCGAAATTATTCGCCAGCCAGCCGATGTAATCCTCAAGACCGGTAGGTTTACCAAGATAAGTCGAGATATTGCCTAAATCATGTGGGCGACCGTTCAGGCCAACGTCCCATGCCCACTGTGGATGGGTGACTGCCTGCCAGTAGCGGCGTAGTGCGGCATTTGGGCCGCTCATCCCGGAATGGGCGTCACGGTAGCGTGCACCAGGGGTTGGCATATCGACGGTAAAGACCAGCGTGGAGCAACCTGCCGCTTTGGCGCGCTCCAGCGCGTTGCGCATAAAGCCGCGATCGCGCAGAACATATAGCTGAAACCACATTGGACGTTTGATGGTTGGAGCGACTTCTTCAATCGGACATACGGATACCGTGGAAAGCGTAAACGGAATGCCTTTGGCATCAGCGGCGGCGGCGGCCTGAACTTCGCCCCGGCGCGCGTACATGCCGCACAGACCGACAGGTGCAAGGGCCACCGGCATGGAGAGCGTTTCGTTGAACAGCTTTGTCTCCAGGCTCAGGTCGGACATATTCTTCAGCACGCGCTGGCGAAGTGCCACTTCAGACAGGTCTGCCACGTTACGGCGCAGAGTGTGCTCTGCATACGCCCCACCGTCTATATAGTGGAACAAGAAGGGGGGTAGGATGCGCTGGGCTGCGGCGCGATAGTCGCTGGCTGCTGAAATAATCATGTGTTGTTCTCCCTGCTATTCTCACCAGGGTCACCGGGCAGGCGGGTGATACGCGCCTGGCGGGCCTGATCTTCATCAAATCGTTTAATCGTGGTGTGGACAAAACTGAGGTGCGCCATCATTGCTTTACGCGCTCCGTCGGCATCTCCGGCAACAATCGCATCCAGGACGGCCTGATGCTGCGCCGTCAGTTGCGAAAATACGGGCGGCACAAGGTACATTCGCTGGCGGCTCTGTTTCACCGAAGACTGCAATACGTCGAAGAAACCGCGCATGGTCTGTAACAGCACCACGTTGTGCGAGGCCTCCGCAATGGCGAGATGAAAGCGAACGTCTGCCTGCGAGGCGAGATCTGGATCTTCGCTTTGTGTGGCCTCGAAACAGAGTCTGATCTTCTCTTTGTCGGCAGCAGTGGCACGCATAGCTGCATGCCAGGCGGTGCTGGCTTCGATGGCGTGGCGGGCTTCCAGAATATCGAAACTGTAATCAGGGTCGTCTGCCAGTAGAGTTTTCAGCGGCTGAACGATGTTTTGTTCAGACCATGCCTCATGCTGCCAGCGGATAAACGTCCCGCCGCCACGACGGCTAATCAACACGCCTTCGCTCACCAGTTTCGCCAGCGCCTCGCGCAGCGAGTTGCGCGATACGCCGAGCTGTACGGCCAGCTGGCGCTCAGCGGGCAACTTCATGCCCGCCTCCAGCTGTTGTTCTTCAATCAGCGCCCGCACACGAGATGCGACTTCGTCTGACAGGCGTCTGGGCATCACTATCATGGAATCATCCAGGTTAAGACATAGGCCTGCAGCGTGGTAATCACACCCACCATGCAGGTGAAAATCAGGCTGTGCTTCACGGTAAAGCGGAACAGATCAGACTCTTTCCCCACTAATCCCACTGCCGCACAGGCGATAGCGATAGATTGTGGAGAGATCATTTTGCCGGTCACGCCGCCGGTGGTATTTGCGGCCACCATCAGCACATCAGAAACGCCGATTTGCTGAGCGGCCGTGGCCTGCAGGGCGGCGAACAATGCGTTTGATGAGGTGTCGGACCCGGTTAGGAATACCCCCAGCCAGCCAAGGAACGGCGAGAAGAAGGTAAATGCGCTGCCGGTATGTGCCAGGGCCAGTGCCAGGGTGGATGAAAGCCCGGAGTAGTTAGAGATAAACGCGAACGCCAGCACCATCCCGATGGAGTAGATAGGCAGCGCCAGATCTTTCAGCGTGCTACCAAAGGTCTGCAGCGCAGCAGATGGCTTCATCTTCAGCCAGACGATAGACAGCAGGGCGGCAAACAGTATTGCGGTACCGGTCGCGGAGAACCAGTCAAATTTGTACACCGCCGCGTAGGCCGTGGCTTCGTGTACGACCGGCGGCATACGGGCAACCAGCTTGTCGAGGAACGGAACCGGAATATTGACCACCCAGTGGTACATCGCGCCGCCTGGCGCAAACAGCGCTTTAAACGGCGGTATGCTCCACAGCGTGACGGTAGCTGTCAGGAACAGGAACGGTGACCAGGCGCGTACCACCTGCCCAGCGGTGTAGCGGGTGCGCGACAGATCCATATCGACCTGCGAAGCACCCATATCGCCAAAACGGAAGATACGTACCGGCTGCCAGCGTTTCAGGAACAGCGTCAGACACACCAGTGAGACCAGAGAAGAGATGATGTCCGGCAGTTCCGGCCCGATAAAGTTAGAGCTGAGGTACTGTGCGATAGCAAACGAGCCGCCAGCGACCATCACCGCAGGCCAGGTTTCTTTGACACCACGCCAGCCATCCATAATCGCCATAATCCAGAACAGCACGATAATGGTCAGGAACGGCAGCTGACGACCTACCATCTGGCCAATCTCGAAGCTGTCCAGTCCGGTAACCTGACCGGCGACCAGAATCGGAATGCCCATTGCGCCAAAAGCGACCGGCGCGGTATTTACGATCAGGCACAAACCTGCCGCATACAGCGGGTTAAAGCCAAGACCAACCAGCAGCGCGGCGGTAATCGCTACCGGAGCGCCAAAGCCTGCCGCTCCCTCGAGGAATGCCCCAAAGGAGAAACCAACAATCAGCATTTGCAGACGCTGGTCTGGGGTAATCGAGAGTATCGATGACCGGATAATGTCGAACTGCCCGGTCTTCACCGAGATTTTATAGACGAATACCGCGGCGATAATGATCCAGGCAATTGGCCACAGACCGTAGAAGAAACCGTACACTACGGATGCCAGCGCGTGATCGACCGGCATTTTGTAAAACAGCAAGGCGACCGATAAAGCGATCACCACCGTCCATGACGCCGCAACATAGCCTTTCAGCTTGAGCTTAATCAGGGCGAAGAAAAAGAACAGGATAGGGAGCGATGCGATCAGACTGGAAAGCCAGATGTTACCGGCCGGGTCGTAGTTCTGTTGCCAGAGATTCATTGCAGGTCTCCTGGGGGCCGCTGACATAATGGAATGAGTCTTTGCTCAAATCTTCGTCACATTATGTGTAAAAGTGGCCCTGCCAATATTGTTGTGTAGGGGTAATGACAATGAATGGTTAATCAAATGTTATTTATTGGCAACGGTATTGTACGCGCATTTTAATGAAATGTGAGGTGCTGGTAGGATCTGGCTAAAATTGGTAGGGCCAATTGAGGGGGGAATGAAGGACCGGGCAAGCGGATGTTGCCCGGTGGGAGATTAGAACTCGCTCTTCGCGAAGCCCGTCATCTCTTTCAGGCCCATTTCACGGCCAAGCTCGGTCATCGGGTGGACGACGATCAGGCCGCGCACGCTTTTCTTCAGTTTGCCCATGTCAGCCTGCTCTTTTTTGGTGATGGCCCGACGGAACGGAAGTTTTGTCAGCTTTTGCGCTTCTTTGCTCAGCTTCTGGCTGTGAACTTCACGCAGGCGTGCGATCTCGGCTTCCAGAGTTTCTTTCTCTTTTTCCAGCTCCGCGTATTTGTCGGCGGCTTCAACCAGGGACAGGTCTGCCTGCTGGTGGCGAATAGCGTCCAGACGATCGCTCAGGCGTTTAATTTCGTTTTTTTCGACTTCTTTCATAGGATAGCTTCTGATAAAAATAGGATGAATGCCCTATAGTATGCGCGCAGAGCGGGATTATTCACAACTGCTCGAAGATAAATAATCAAATACCGTAAGTATTAATTAGCTAATGATAATGTTACTACATTGATTAACAAGGAATTTTAAGCGATAAGATCGACCATGGTGCTTTTTATTGGCGTGTTCGTGGTGAAGCACGTTTTCCTCAATATAAACACCCAACTGATCCTAAACTTAAATGATCAACCGCACAGGCTGAGCGCGGTTAATACATGGAGGAGGGAAGATTATGGCGAAAATAGGTGAGAACGTTTCAATCCTGATTGATAAAACTGTCGATTTTATGGCTTCAAGCCAGGCTTTTCGCGAATATTTGAATAAAACACCGCCGCGCAACGTTGTCCCTTCAGAAATACCGCAGGAAAACGCGCAGCTGTATCTGCAACGTCTGGCGTACTATCGGCAGCTGTATCGACCGCAGCAGGAAGAGAAATAAGCAAGCATCGTCTTATTTTTGAAAGGCTTTTTTTAAGCTGATTTTAGAAATCAGCTCGGTCAGGGAAAGGACCATGGTGGATCGTACCATCTGCTGGTAACGCTGGATCTGCATGGCATGCAAACCAGAGTCTGAGGTATCAAACTGGGGTGGCGGCGGGAGTGCCGTCACGCAGTGAAGTTCACCAAACGGTCCAAGAATTTCGTCGTCGGTGAATGCGTATTCGTTGCCGTCGTGATTCAGCTCCTCCCGCAGCGCCATCAGCAGCTCTGCATCTTCGTACTCCGGGCGACTGAGTACGCCCAGGCCGTAGATTAACTTCAGACGAACGGAAAGATCGCCCAACGGACCATCGCCGTCGAGCAGCGGTTCTACGGCGTATTTCACCGCATAGTCGTCTTTGCGAAATACCTGAAGCACAAGGATATTCACCGCCTCGGTGAGCAGTTCTACGGCGGTGATGAGGAAGCTGCGTACGGTTTTGCCAGCATTCAGACGCTCAAGCACACGATTTTCAAAGGCCTGCGTTTGTTCCATTATTGCCTGCATATCTGACAATCTATTATTCAGGCGCAGGATATCCTGCGCCAGGTCCTGCATCATTTCTTTGCGTTATACGCGTTAACAGCCTCAAGCACGACATCACTATTGGCATCCAGCCCGGAAACTTGCGCCAGCGCGGCCTGTGGACCTTTTTCGTCAATCAGCGCGGCCAGTTCCTGTGCCTGCGGATCTTCTTCGCTGCGATAGTGCATCGCTGCCGCAATACCGGTAACCAGATTCGCATGCGGCAAACCATATTCCAGCGTACCCAGCAGTGGTTTAATCAGGCGGTCGCCTGCGCTCAGCTTACGCAGCGGCTGACGACCCACGCGCTCAACGTCATCTTTCAGATACGGGTTTTCAAAACGACCGAGGATTTTCTGAATGTATGCCGCATGTTTTGCTGCATCAAAGCCATAGCGTTTGATCAGTACCGCGCCGCTCTCTTCCATCGCACCTTTTACCACTGCGCGGATTTTCTCGTCGAGAATCGCGTCACGGATGGTCTGATGACCGGTCAATTTTCCGAGGTACGCGGTTATAGCATGCCCGGTGTTCAGCGTGAAGAGTTTACGTTCGACAAATGCCATCAGGTTATCAGTTAATTCCATTCCTGGGATATTTGGCAGTTCACCTTTGAACTGTGTTTTGTCGACAATCCACTCACTGAAGGTTTCGACGGTAACTTCCAGCGGATCGTTGGTTGCTGAAGCTGAAGGCGGAACAATGCGGTCCACGGCAGAATCGACAAAGCCAACATGTTCTTCAACCCAGGCTTTATCTTCATCTGCTAACGCGTTCATTACATGGCCTTTCAACTGGGTCGTTCCGCGCACCATGTTTTCACAAGCGATGATATTTAGTGGAGTAGCGATGCCCTGCGCCTTGCGTTTAACCAGTCCTTTGGCGATGGCTGGAGCGATACGCTCAAGTACAACCGGACCGACGGCGGTAGTGACTAAATCTACGTGGGCAATCAGTTCAACAACATCATCGCCGATGCTGCTTACAGCGTTGACGCCGGAGACGGTATCAACCTGCTCATTTTCACCCACGACATGAACCTGATAGCTATGACGGGCATTCAGGGCATCGAGAACGACCTGATTTACATCCGCGAACGTCAGCTGTATCCCCGCGTCCGCCAGCAGTTTGCCGATAAAGCCACGACCGATATTACCTGCGCCAAAATGTAATGCTTTCATAGTATTAACCTTCATTAATGTTTTTACCCAAGAGGGCTGGGGTGAGGGACTGCATTGATTTCCCCTCAACCTAACCCTCTCCACAAGGGAGAGGATTTTGTAGGCCCGGTAAGCGTGAGCGCCACCGGGCAATAACGCTTACTTACGACCTGCCAGCAGTTCCAGAACTTCATCCACGCTGGTGGTATGGGCCAGACGTTCGATCACGGATTCATCATCCAGAGCGTTGGTCAGGCTGGTAATCACCTGGATGTGCTCGTTGTTACGCGCTGCGATACCAATAACCAGACGGGCAATATCGTCTTCTTCTTCACCGAAGCGAACGCCTTCCGGGTACTGGCAGAACACCACACCGGTTTTCAGCACGCGGTCTTTGGCTTCAACCGTACCGTGCGGTACTGCGATGGACTCACCCAGGTAAGTCGGGGTCAGTTTTTCGCGGTCCAGCATCGCCTCGACGTATTCTGGCTCAACGTAACCACCTTTCACCAGTTGCTCACCAGCAAAGCGAATCGCTTCTTCTTTGTTAGCCGCTTTACGGCCAAGGAAGATGTTCTCCGCACCCAGTTTGAACAGGTGGGTATCACCCTCTTCAAAGCTGTCTTTCAGGTGGTCGCGAACTTTCTCCTCGTTCACGTTGTGGCGCTGCGCAGCGACCAGACGTTCGGTCAGGTTGGAGTACAGACCGCTGTCGAGGAAGTTGGTCAGCGAAATGTGCTGTGCCTGAGGCACCTGGCGCATCGCGCGTTCGGTCAGGTCACGGTGGGTAATGACCAGATCCACATCCGGCGGCAGATTATTAATCGCGCTGTTAGTGACGGAAATCTGAGACAGCCCTGCATCCTGTACTTTCTTACGCAGTACGCCCGCACCCATAGCGCTGGAACCCATACCGGCATCGCAGGCAACGATGATTTTACGCACATGGCTCAGGTCGTTGGTGACGTCGCCAGCCGCCAGCGGGGATGCGCCTTTGGATTCCGCTTTCATGTCGTGCATTCGACGGGTTGCGGCATCAATGTCATCATCTTCTTTCACTTTGCTGGTTTTCAGCAGAATGGCTGAGACCACAAAGGAGACTGCCATAGCCGCACAGATAGCAGCGATGTTAGCGAAGTAAGCTCCCTTCGGTGTCATTGCCAGCACGGCCAGGATAGAACCCGGAGACGCCGGAGAAACCAGACCGCCGTTCAGGATAGTCAGGGTAAATACGCCAGTCATACCGCCGAGAATAACGGCCAGGATCAGGCGCGGGTTCATCAGCACGTACGGGAAGTAAATTTCGTGGATACCACCCAGGAAGTGGATGATAGCCGCGCCGCCTGCAGATTGCTTAGCGCTGCCGCGACCGAAGAACATGTACGCCAGCAGGACGCCCATACCCGGACCCGGGTTTGCTTCAATCAGGAAGAAGATGGATTTGCCCATCTCATGGGACTGCTGAATACCCAGCGGTGAGAAAATACCGTGGTTAATGGCGTTGTTGAGGAACAGGATTTTCGCCGGTTCAACGAAGATAGACGCCAGCGGCAGCATGTCATGGACAACCATGAAGTTAACGCCTGCCGCCAGAATTTTGGACAGTGCTTCAACCAATGGGCCAATGCCGAGGAATGCCAGAATGGCGAGGATCATACCGATGATGCCAGCGGAGAAGTTATTCACCAGCATCTCAAAACCGGATTTGATCTTACCGTCTACCCAGTTGTCGAAGTGTTTGATCGCCCAGCCGCCCAGTGGACCTGCAATCATCGCGCCGAGGAACATTGGCATGTCCGCACCGACGATAACGCCCATGGTGGTGATTGCACCAACTACGCCGCCACGCTCGCCGCCAACCAGTTTACCACCGGTATAACCGATCAGTAGCGGCAGCAGATAGGTGATCATCGGGCCGACCAGCTTCGCCAGCGTTTCGTTCGGCAACCACCCTGTCGGAATGAATAATGCGGTGATAATACCCCACGCGATAAACGCGCCGATATTTGGCATCACCATGTTGCTGAGGAATCGACCAAAGCTTTGCACCTTGATCTTAATATCGGATGACATAAAAACACCCCTTCTTATGTTTGCTATCACGCAGGCTGAAAGCCCGAGGTTTGTTAATGTAGCGGCAGGAGGTAGCCGGACCCTGTAGATACTGCGAAATCTGGCACTGAATCGTTCAACTGTCCAGTCGACGGCCTTTTATGTGACATTCGTCACGTAAATATAGGGTGTATGGCGTTAGTTAATGTGATTTTCATCACAAAATACCGGTACAAAAAAACATCGCAGTGCAATAATTCGCTGAAAATGAGGATTAAATGTGAAGTGATTCACATTTTTGCTTTCCTTGTTTGTTGGATTTTTGTGATGTGAATCGCAAAGTATTTTCATCTGAAATTTATCAGATGTGATCTGCGGCAGGTTCTACCCCCGACATTTTTTATTGCAAAACAAAGCAATTTCTCACCAGAAAAAATATTTATTTTGTGGTATGGCAAAAACCCTTAACTCCAGTTATGTTCAAAACATCAGCCAGGGTGCATACGGCTGCCGGCATAAAAAAACTCTAATTAGCGTGAATTCGAGGCAGGTATGTTTCTAAATTATTTCGCGTTGGGCGTGCTGATTTTCGTATTTCTGGTTCTGTTTTATGGAATCATCGCCATTCACGATATTCCCTATAACATGGCTAAAAAACGTAACCATCCCCATGCCGATGCCATCCATACTGCAGGATGGGTGAGCTTGTTCACTCTTCATGTTATTTGGCCGTTCCTGTGGATCTGGGCCACGCTCTACCAGCCTGAAAAGGGATGGGGAATGCAGTCACATATCACACCGACCGGAAAGGAGTCAGACCCTGAGATTGCCGCGCTGGCAGCGCGAATCACCCAGTTGGAAAAAAGACTGGATGGGGAGAAAAAAACCGATAACTCCACCTTTCCGGAGATTTAATCATGGATTTGTTGATAGTCCTGACCTATGTGGCCTTTGCCTGGTCCATCTTTAAAATATTCCGTATTCCGGTAAACCAATGGACGCTTGCTACCGCTGCATTAGGTGGGGTGTTCATTGTTGCGGGATTGATTTTATTAATGAACTATAACCACCCGTATACCTTTACGGCGCAAAAAGCGGTTATTTCAATTCCGGTCACTCCGCAAGTCACAGGAATTGTTAGTGAGGTAACGGATAAAAATAATCAGCTAATTAAAAAAGGCGATGTGCTGTTTAAGCTCGATCCGGTACGGTATCAGGCGCGTGTCGACAGGCTGCAGGCTGATCTGGTTACCGCTACGCACAACATCGACAACCTGAAAGCACAGTTGTCGGAAGCGGTCGCCAATACCACCCGTGTATCTGCTGAACGTGACCGTCTGTATAAAGATTATCAACGTTATTTGAAAGGCAGTCAGGCGAAGGTTAACCCGTTCTCTGAAAGCGATATCGATAACGCCCGGCAAAACTATCTGGCACAGGATGCGCTGGTCAAAGGCTCGGTTGCAGAACAGACGCAGATTCAGAGCCAATTAGACAGTATGGTCAACGGTGAGCAATCTCAGGTTGCGTCCCTACGTGCCCAGCTTGCCGAGGCTAAATACAATCTTGAACAGACGGTAGTTCGTGCCCCCAGCAACGGTTATGCCACGCAGATTTTAATTCGTCCGGGGACTTACGCAGCAGCATTACCTTTGCGTCCGGTAATGGTGTTTATTCCTGAACAAAAACGGCAAATCGTGGCGCAATTCCGCCAGAACTCGCTGCTGCGCCTTAAGCCGGGCGATGAAGCGGAAGTGGTGTTTAATGCGCTGCCTGGCCAGGTTTTCACCGGCAAGCTGACCAGTATTCTTCCGGTCGTTCCGGGCGGTTCTTATCAGGCGCAGGGCGCATTACAGTCCTTAACGGTGGTGCCGGGTACCGATGGCGTGCTGGCTACGATTGAGCTGGATCCGAATGCCGATGTGGATGCGCTGCCGGACGGTATCTATGCTCAGGTTGCAGTCTATTCCGACCATTTCGCCCACGTGTCGGTAATGCGTAAAGTACTGCTGCGCATGACCAGTTGGATGCATTACCTTTATTTGGATCATTGAGACTGCCATCACCTGCCATTTTCAGTGACCTGAGCCATACTAAGCGGTGTCCCACTATCGTTGGGCACCGCTTTTTTGTTGGCAAAAAGGACCCGGCATGAAACTCATTGGCAGCTATACCAGCCCTTTTGTGCGTAAAATTTCTATTCTGTTACTGGAAAAGGGCATCACCTTCGAATTTGTGAATGAACTCCCCTATAACGCGGATAGCGGCGTGGCGCGCTATAACCCGTTAGGTAAAGTACCCGCGTTGGTCACCGATGCGGGCGAGTATTGGTTTGATTCTCCTATCATCGCGGAATATATAGAGCTACTGGATATTGCACCAGCCATGCTGCCGCGTGATCCGCTGGCTGCGCTGAAGGTACGCCAGTTGGAAGCGTTGGCAGACGGCATTATGGATGCCGGTTTAGTTTCGGTGCGCGAACAGGCTCGCCCTGCCGCGCAGCAGTCAGAAACAGAATTGTTACGTCAGCGTGAGAAGATCACCCGTAGTCTGGATGTGCTGGAAGGCTATCTGGCGGATGGTACGCTGAAAACGGATACGGTTAACCTGGCAACCATTGCGATTGCCTGCGCCGTCGGTTATCTCAATTTCCGTCGGGTTGCGCCCGGCTGGTGTGTTGACCGACCCCGTCTGGTCAAACTGGTGGAAACGCTCTTTCAACGCGAGAGTTTTGCCCGCACGGAACCGCCAAAGGCTTGATGCGTATTATGTCCGCCTGAGCAAAGTCACGGTACAATCCTTCCTATATCGATATCCCTCTCCACGGTGGAGAGGGCCACCAACAGCCAGGCCCTTTCATGACAACCGACATGCGTTCACTCTACAGCCAGCTTCCTGCTATCGATCGTTTATTGCGCGATAGCGCCTTCCCAGCCTTACGTGAATCTCACGGCCATACCCGGGTGGTTGACCTGCTGCGTCACATGCTCGACGAAGCCAGAGAAGCTATTCGCGACACGCACGCGCTCCCGGCATGGTGTGAGGACTGGGCACAAGAAGCCAGCGCCCGGCTGGAACGAGAATCGCAAAGCGCGCTACGCCCGGTGATTAACCTGACCGGAACGGTGCTGCATACCAACCTTGGGCGCGCGTCGCAGGCCGAAGAAGCAATTGAAGCGGTGGTACAGGCGATGCGCACGCCGGTGACGCTGGAATACAGTCTGGATGATGCCGGGCGGGGACATCGGGATCGGGCCCTGGCGGATTTACTCTGCCGTCTGACGGGGGCGGAAGACGCCTGTATCGTCAATAACAATGCGGCAGCTGTTCTGCTGATGCTGGCCGCCACGGCGAACGGCAAAGAGGTGGTTGTGTCTCGCGGCGAGCTGGTGGAAATTGGCGGCGCGTTTCGTATTCCGGACGTCATGTGTCAGGCCGGATGCATTCTACGCGAGGTGGGGACCACCAACCGGACCCATGCGAAAGATTACCGCCAGGCGGTGAATGAAAACACCGGTCTGCTGATGAAAGTGCATACCAGTAATTACAGCATTGAAGGCTTCACAAAGTCGGTGGATGAGGCGGAGCTGGCCGTAATTGGCCAGGAGCTGGATGTACCGGTGGTGGCGGATCTGGGCAGTGGTTCGCTGGTCGATCTCAGCCAGTATGGTTTGCCGCAGGAGCCGATGCCGCAGCAACTGATTGCCGCTGGCGTCAGTCTGGTGAGTTTCTCCGGCGATAAACTGCTGGGCGGGCCGCAGGCTGGGATAATTGTCGGTAAAAAAGAGATGATCGCTCGTTTGCAGAGCCATCCGCTGAAACGCGCATTACGGGCAGATAAAATGACACTGGCTGCGCTGGAAGCGACGCTACGGCTCTATCTGCACCCGGAAGCACTGGCGGAGAAGTTGCCGACGTTGCGCCAGCTCACCCGCTCACAAGAAGCGATCCACGCGCAGGCACAGCAATTACAGGCACAGCTTGCAGAGCATTACGGTGATGAGTTCGCCCTGAATGTGATGCCTTGCCTGTCGCAGATTGGCAGCGGCTCACTACCTGTTGATAGGCTGCCCAGCGCGGCGCTAACCTTTACCCCACATGACGGGCGCGGGAGCCGCCTTGAAGCGTTGGCAACCCGTTGGCGTACGCTGCCCGTGCCGGTTATTGGGCGAATTTATGATGGCCGCTTATGGCTGGATCTGCGCTGCCTTGAAGACGAGACCCGGTTTATGGAGATGATGCTGAAATGATTATTGCAACCGCCGGACACGTTGACCACGGAAAAACAACGTTATTACAGGCGATTACCGGTGTGAATGCCGACCGTCTGCCGGAAGAAAAAAAGCGCGGCATGACCATCGATCTCGGCTATGCCTACTGGCCGCAGCCGGATGGGCGGGTGCTGGGGTTTATCGACGTTCCTGGACACGAAAAGTTTCTGTCCAACATGTTGGCGGGGGTCGGCGGCATCGATCACGCGTTACTGGTGGTGGCGTGTGATGATGGCGTAATGGCGCAAACCCGTGAGCATTTGCAAATTCTGCAGCTGACGGGCAATCCGCAGATCACCGTGGCACTCACGAAAGCCGACCGCGTAGACGAAGCAAGAATTGAAGAGGTGCGTGCGGAGATTCAGGCCACGCTGGGGAATTATGGTTTCGCGGAGTCGGTGCTTTTCGTCACTGCGGCCAGTGAAGGCCGTGGCATCGAGGAACTGCGTGACCATTTGTTGCAATTAACGTCGCGCGAGCATGCCCGCGAACACAGCTTCCGCCTGGCGATTGACCGTGCCTTTACGGTCAAAGGCGCAGGGCTGGTAGTGACCGGGACGGCGCTCAGCGGTGAAGTGAATGTCGGTGACACGCTGTGGCTCACGGGAGTCAACAAACCGATGCGCGTACGTAGCCTGCATGCACAAAATCAGGCCACCGACCGCGCGCAAGCGGGACAACGTATTGCGCTGAATATTGCCGGCGATGCGCAAAAAGAAGAACTAAACCGCGGCGACTGGCTGCTTTCCGATGCGCCGCCAGAGGCTTTTACCCGCGTGATTGTTTCTTTAGAACATGCTGCGCCGCTGATGCAGTGGCAACCGTTGCATATTCACCACGCGGCCAGCCATGTCACCGGGCGCATCTCTCTGCTTGAAGGAACGCTGGCGGAACTGGTGTTTGATACACCACTCTGGCTTGCTGATAACGACCGTCTGGTGCTGCGTGATATTTCTGCCCGCACAACGCTGGCAGGTGCACGTGTTGTGACGCTTAATCCGCCGCGACGCGGAAAGCGTAAGCCGGAATATTTACAGTGGCTGTCGGCGCTGGAAAACGCGGAGACTGACGGTGACGCTCTGGCGCTGCACCTGGCGCGTGGGGCGGTGAATATTCCTGACTTTGCCTGGGCGCGTCAGCTCAATGGCAACGGTATGCGTCCGTTGATTGAGCAGCATGGATTTATTCAGGCGGGATACAGCCTGTTGAATGCCCCCGTTGCCGCGCGCTGGCAGCGGAAAGTTCTCGATACGCTGGCGACCTACCATGAGCAGCACCGTGATGAACCAGGGCCCGGGCGCGAGCGCCTGCGCCGTATGGCTTTGCCGATGGAAGACGAAGCGCTGGTATTGCTGCTAATTGAAAAGATGCGCGAGAGTGGCGCTATTCATAGCCATCATGGCTGGTTGCATTTGCCGGAACATAAGGCGGGTTTCAGCGATGAGCAGTTGGCAATCTGGCAAAAAGTAGAACCGCTTTTTGGCGATGAGCCGTGGTGGGTGCGCGATTTGGCAAAACAGACGGGAACGGATGAACAGATGATGCGTGTGGCGTTACGACAAGCGGCACAGCAAGGCATCATTACCGCGATCGTGAAAGATCGTTATTACCGTAACGATCGGATTGTGGCCTTTGCCAATATGATCCGCGAACTGGATCAGGAAAGGGGATCGACATGTGCCGCCGATTTTCGCGACAGGCTTAACGTTGGGCGCAAATTGGCTATCCAAATTCTGGAATATTTTGACCGCATTGGTTTTACTCGCCGTCGGGGAAATGATCATTTATTACGCGATGCGTTGCTGTTCCCTGAAAAATAATGAAACAATTAATTCATGGATTAAATGAATTAATACAAAATAGATGTTGATTGAAATAAGCACATTAGATTATGAACCTAATGTGCTTTTTAATTGTAAGTGTTATTAAAATAACAACCACGATCATATTTTGTTGGAAATTTCACTCGTATGCTTCCTACCTCTTTAGAGTAATTAAGGATCGTACAATGGCTGCTTCAACATTTTTTATTCCTTCCGTGAATGTAATCGGCGCTGACGCATTAAAAGACGCAATGAATACAATGGCGGAATATGGTTTTCGCCGTACGCTGATTGTTACGGATGCCATGCTGACGAAATTAGGTATGGCTGGCGATATTCAAAAAGCGCTACAGGAACATGATATTTCCAGCGTAATTTACGATGGTACGCATCCTAACCCCACGACCAGTAACGTTGCTGCTGGCCTGAAAATGCTGAAAGAAAATGACTGTGATAGCGTTATTTCTCTCGGCGGCGGCTCTCCTCACGATTGTGCGAAGGGCATTGCGCTGGTGGCGGCTAACGGTGGCGATATTCGTGACTACGAAGGCGTAGACCGCTCTGCAAAACCGCAGCTGCCGATGATCGCCATCAACACCACGGCGGGTACGGCATCTGAAATGACCCGCTTCTGCATCATCACTGATGAAGTACGCCACATTAAAATGGCGATTGTGGATAAGCATGTTACACCGCTGCTGTCCGTCAATGACTCCTCGCTGATGGTCGGTATGCCGAAGTCTCTGACGGCGGCTACCGGTATGGATGCGCTGACTCACGCTATCGAAGCCTATGTTTCTATTGCTGCGACCCCCATTACCGATGCGTGCGCGCTTAAAGCTGTCACCATGATTGCGGAAAACCTGCCGGTCGCCGTGGAAGAGGGCGGCAATGCTCAGGCGCGCGAAGCCATGGCCTATGCGCAGTTCCTCGCAGGCATGGCCTTTAACAATGCCTCTCTTGGCTACGTGCATGCGATGGCGCACCAGTTGGGTGGCTTCTACGATCTGCCACACGGAGTATGTAATGCCGTACTGCTGCCGCACGTACAGGTATTTAATAGCAAAGTTGCTGCCGCTCGCCTGCGCGATTGCGCCTCGGCAATGGGTGTGAACGTTGCTGGTCTGAGCGAAGAGCAAGGGGCAGAAGCCTGCATCGCGGCGATCCGCGAACTGGCGCAGAAAGTGAATATTCCGGCTGGGCTGCGTGAGCTGAACGTGAAAGAAGAAGATTTTGCCGTTCTGGCGACTAATGCCCTGAAAGATGCCTGTGGTTTCACTAACCCGATTCAGGCGACACATGAAGAAATCATGGCGATTTATCGTGCTGCCATGTAATTCGTGATACCTGTCGTAAAGCAGTAAAAGGCTGGCGAATAATTCGCCAGCCCCGTCTACCCTTGTAGTACCCCTACAGCAAGGAGACGGTCATGACCAATAACCCCCCTTCAACGCGTATTTATCCCGGCGAGTATGGTTACCCTCTGAAGTTAAAAGCCCGATACGATAACTTTATCGGCGGTGACTGGATCGCACCGGTGGACGGTGAGTATTACCAAAACCTGACGCCGGTAACCGGGCAATTACTGTGCGAAGTGGCCTCTTCCGGCAAAAAGGACATCGATTTGGCACTGGATGCCGCGCACAAAGCAAAAGACAAATGGGCGCAGACTTCCGTGCAGGACAGGGCGGCGATTTTGTTCAAAATTGCCGATCGTATGGAGCAAAATCTGGAGCTGCTGGCGACGGCTGAAACCTGGGATAACGGTAAACCCATCCGTGAAACCAGCGCGGCAGATGTGCCGCTGGCGATTGATCATTTCCGCTATTTCGCGTCCTGTATTCGTGCACAGGAAGGGGGAATAAGCGAAGTTGATAGCGATACCGTGGCGTATCACTTCCATGAACCTCTTGGCGTGGTGGGGCAAATTATCCCGTGGAACTTCCCGCTGTTGATGGCCAGTTGGAAGATGGCGCCCGCCCTGGCTGCCGGTAACTGTGTCGTGCTTAAACCTGCGCGTCTGACGCCGCTGTCCGTGTTGTTGCTGATGGAAGTTGTCGGCGATCTGCTCCCGCCTGGCGTGGTGAACGTGGTAAACGGCGCGGGAGGGGAAATCGGTGAGTATCTGGCGACGTCAAAACGCATTGCAAAAGTGGCGTTTACCGGCTCAACGGAAGTTGGGCAGCAGATCATGCAGTACGCCACGCAGAACATTATCCCTGTCACGCTGGAGCTGGGCGGGAAATCCCCCAATATCTTCTTCGCGGACGTGATGGATGAAGAAGATGCGTTCTTTGACAAAGCGCTGGAAGGTTTTGCATTGTTTGCCTTCAACCAGGGCGAAGTATGTACCTGCCCGAGTCGGGCGCTGGTACAAGAATCCATTTACGAACGTTTTATGGAAAGAGCCATACGTCGGGTGGAAAGTATCCGTAGCGGCAACCCGTTAGACAGCGTGACGCAAATGGGCGCGCAGGTGTCGCATGGTCAACTGGAAACCATTCTGAATTACATCGACATTGGTAAAAAAGAAGGGGCAGATGTTCTCACCGGCGGGCGGCGCAAGCAGCTGGATGGCGAGTTAAAAGAGGGGTACTACCTCGAACCGACTATTCTGTTTGGTAAGAACAACATGCGGGTTTTCCAGGAGGAGATCTTCGGACCGGTGCTGGCTGTCACGACGTTTAAAACCATGGAGGAAGCGCTGGAAATCGCTAATGACACCCAATATGGGCTTGGCGCTGGTGTCTGGAGTCGAAACGGAAATCTGGCTTACAAAATGGGGCGTGGGATTCAGGCGGGGCGAGTTTGGACCAACTGTTACCATGCTTACCCGGCGCATGCGGCGTTCGGCGGCTACAAGCAGTCGGGTATCGGGCGCGAGACGCATAAGATGATGCTTGAGCATTATCAGCAAACCAAATGCCTGTTAGTGAGCTACTCTGATAAACCACTGGGGCTGTTTTAATTTCACGTCACCTACTGCCCGGTCGCGTTTAGCGTACCGGGCATCAAGTTATGTCCTCAGGTAAGTGGCTGGGGTGAACGAACGCAGCCAACAAAGAAGCAGCTCGAAAGACGACGGGTATATATAAACCCATATATCGTTATATAAATAAGATAATTGCATCCAATCTGGTCATTCCAATACTATTATCAACTCTATTGTTTAAATCAAATTGCATCCGAATTCCTTAATTTAAATCCCTGAGGCAAATATGTTCCTTAATTATTTTGCATTAGGAGTGCTTATTTTTGTATTCCTGGTCATTTTTTACGGGATTATTATTCTGCATGATATTCCCTATCTAATTGCAAAGAAACGTAACCATCCTCATGCCGACGCAATACATGTTGCGGGTTGGGTTAGTTTGTTTACCTTACATGTTATTTGGCCCTTTTTATGGATCTGGGCAACGCTTTATCGCCCGGAACGCGGGTGGGGCATGCAGAGCGCGGATTCTTCCCTGATCCAGCTTCAGGCAAGGGTTGCGGATCTGGAAAAGAAACTGGGTGAGGCCAAGACCTCTCCGGCGGAGTAATATCGATGGATTTACTGATTGTTCTGACCTATGTGGCGTGCGCATGGTCAATATTTAAAATTTTTAAAATTCCTGTAAATAAATGGACAGTTCCTACCGCGGCATTAGGCGGTATATTCATTGTTTGCGGACTTATATTACTGATGAATTATAACCATCCGTATACATTTAAGGCACAAAAAGCGGTAATTTCTATTCCCGTGGTGCCGCAGGTAACGGGTGTAGTGACAGAAGTGACGGATAAGAAGAATACGCTAATCAAAAAAGGCGAGGTTCTGTTTAAGCTTAATCCAGGGCGTTATCAGGCGCGGGTCGATCGCCTGAAGGCTGATATTGTTACCGCACAGCATAAAGAGCAGGCTCTGGTTGCGCAGTTAGACGAAATGAAAGCCAACACGCAGCGGGCAAAGGCCACGCGTGACAAACTGGCAAAAGATTACCAGCGCTATGCGCAGGGGAGTCAGGCGAAGGTGAATCCTTTTTCTGAACGCGATATCGATGCGGCGCGCCAAAACTACCTGGCGCAGGAAGCCTCGGTGAAATCCTCCGTTGCAGAACAACAGCAAATTCAGAGCCAGTTGGACAGCCTGGTACTGGGTGAGAATTCGCAAATTGCCAGCCTGAAAGCACAGCTAGCGGAAGCAGAGTTCAACCTGGACCAGACCGTGGTTCGCGCGCCCAGCGATGGTTACGTCACTCAGGTGCTGATGCGCCCAGGAACCTATGCCGCCGCGCTGCCGATGCGTCCGGTCATGGTATTCATCCCGGATCAGAAACGACAAATTATCGCCCAGTTCCGTCAAAACTCGCTGTTGCGACTGGAACCAGGTGATGAAGCTGAAGTGGTGTTTAACGCCCTGCCGGGTAAGGTGTTTAGCGGTAAACTGGCCGCCATTAGTCCGGCGGTACCGGGTGGTACATACCAGTCGAACGGGGCACTGCAATCTTTAAACTCTACGCCTGGTTCGGAAGGGGTAATCGCCACGATTGAGCTGAACGATAATGCGGATGTGAACGCATTACCTGATGGGATCTACGCGCAGGTCGCCGTTTACTCTGACCACTTCGAACATGTGTCGGTCATGCGCAAGGTGTTGCTGCGGATGACCAGTTGGGTGCATTACCTGTATCTCGACCACTAAGCGCAGGCTATTTCGCTTACTCAGGCTGTCGTATCGCCTGAGCAAGTTGCTGACGTATCTCCGCGAGCATTGCATCGAGAATATACTGCACTCGCCAGGGCTGGTATTCACGCTTGCGGAAAATCGCCACTAAATCCAGCCACCATTCATGTTGTTCTGAGAAACACGGGACCAGCATCTCGGAACGACAATCTTTTTGCACACTTTCATTTGGCGCAAAAACAATCCCCAAATGGTTACGCGCCAGCGCCAGTGCCGATTGTGTATTGTCGCAGATGTAATTTCCCGTCACACGATAGTCGCGCATCTTTTTGTCTTCAGCAGAATTGAATCGCCAAATGTTGGCATCATCAATCATCATAGAATCAATTAGAATGCAGGAATGGTTAACTAATTCATCAGGACTACTAATAGGATTCTTGGTGAGATATTCCCGACTGGCAAAAGCAATAACCGCATATTTAGTGATAAAACTGGCGACCAGTGATTCATCTTTAGGATGAGCATAGGAAAGTAAAATATCACAATCGTCAGGAAAGTCGACGCCTTCATAAAATGCTTTGCGATCCAGGTTATAGGTTTTTAGCACCAGACTGATATCGCCAATATCCATAATTTTTGCAATAACATGTTGCGATAAGTAAGCAATAATTCCGGTTGGTGCATATACCGTTACTTTTCCACGTTTCTCGTGCTTATAATCAGCAATGAAATTATTTAACTGATCATTTCTGTCTAACATGTCATTGATGTAAGGAAGTAACGCTATACCAAACGGCGTGAGGGTCAGTTGTCGGGTGGTGCGGTCAAATACCTTTAGCCCAACTTTTGATTCAAAATCAGCAAGATACTTACTTACATTGGCCTGAGCAATGCCGAGAACAGTAGCGGCATGGCTGATATTTTCACTGGCAGCAATTACCGAAATAATCTTCAGTTCCCGGTGTTTAAGTTGTAATTTATTCATCGCCAAGCCCAATATATATAATTTTATATATATTACTATATAAATATGAACCTTGCACCGATGAAATTGTAAGCATTATTATGCACCCGCTTTGTAGCTTATTTTAAAATGGAATGTTGGCATGTTAATTAAACACAATATTGTGGCGCTGCTCGCCTTTTCTTTTATGGCGAGTGCAACTGCCGCAGAATTTTCTATTGGCGCTGGCGCTGTATATAATGAATCACCTTATCGCGGGTATAATG
Source organism: Citrobacter portucalensis (assembly GCF_002042885.1). Lineage (GTDB taxonomy): Bacteria > Pseudomonadota > Gammaproteobacteria > Enterobacterales > Enterobacteriaceae > Citrobacter > Citrobacter portucalensis. The sequence continues at coordinate 230,912 of NZ_MVFY01000003.1, read as the reverse complement.
ATAATGTTCACGCAGTACCGCTTGTCAGTTATGAAAGTGAATCATTTTATTTTAGGCAAACAACGCTAGGTTATATTTTGTCTAAGAGTGAAAGTAATGAATTTAGTATTACTGCCTCTTATATGCCGCTTGAGTTTGATCCCGGCGACAATGACGATCACGCGATGAAAACGCTGGATAAGCGTGACGCAACGGCAATGGCGGGTGCCGCGTGGTATCACCATGAAAGATGGGGTAGCGTGAAAGTCTCCGCTGCTGCGGATGTGCTGGACAACAGTAATGGCTGGGTAGGGGAAGTTTCACTGTTCCGTCCAATGCCGATGGGCAAGCTGACGCTGACGCCATCAATTGGCGTGCTCTACTATGACGAAAAATTCAATGAATACTACTACGGCATTTCGGGTAATGAGTCCCGTCGTAGTGGCTTATCAAGCTATTCCCCAGGCGATAGCTGGACACCGTATGTTGGCCTGTCCGCTAAATACGCATTAACCACTAACCTGACGCTGCTGGCAAGCGCCAACTATAGCGCACTGCCGGATGACATTAAAAATAGTCCGATGGTTGATCGTGATGACAGCTTCACCTTTATGTCCGGTCTGACCTGGCGTTTCTGATTCTCACCCGTTTGTCCTCAGGGAGGAGGGCAATCTTTTCATGAGACATTGACGGATGGGGGCTAACCGCCGCCATCCGCCTTATTATTACTGCTCGTTTATCCAGATACGCATTTCGCCTTCACCACGGTTCGCCCAGCTAAACCACGGAATAAACGTCAACGTATGCGCCTGGCGCGAAGCTGGGGAAACATCGTAGTGCCACAACGATTGTTGTGCTGCATCGGCAGTACTTTGCTTCACGCCTTCAGCCTGAATTAACATTTTATGGCTGAACAATCCCTTACCCTCGAATACTCTGAACTCACTCTCTTTTGGCAACCACAGGTTATGCAATTCCTCACCGTTATCGGCCTGCTCCAGGCAATACACCAGCGGTCCACGCTGAATGGCGACCTTACCGGCGACATGACGCACTAATGGATTTCCGTATACCCGACGCACCGGCATTGGCAGGGTCAGACTGAGCGTATCGCCTTCCTGCCAGGTTCGGCTGATGTGCAAATATCCTTTACGAATATCCTGCTCAACTGGCTGACCATTCAGTAAAACCTGCGGTGCGGTGCACCAGTCTGGCAGGCGCAGGGCCAGGGTGTGATATATCGACTGCGGTGATTCGATGGCGATTTTCACCTGCTCATGCCATGGATAATCCCCGCTAATGCGCAGCTTGAGCGAGCCATCCGCCACGGGGACTTCCATGCTATTGCCCACGTACATATTGATATACAGCGCGTCCTGACGTGGTGTGTAGATGTAATGACCAATAGAGGTGAGTACGCGGGCGATATTCGGCGGGCAACAGGCGCAGCCAAACCAGCGCTGACGAACGGGTTTCACGTGGTCATAAATATGATTGAATTTTAATGATTTAGGATGCACTTCCAGCGGGTTCACATAGAAGAAGTGCTTGCCATCGAGCGCCATCCCGCCCAATACGGTGTTATACAGGGCGCGCTCCATCACGTCGGCATACTGGCTGTCTGCCTCCATCTCCAGCATTCTGCGGGCGAACATCATTAGACCGATTGAGGCGCAGCTTTCCGCATACACGGAGTCGTTAGGCAGATCGTAATCGCTGCTAAACGCCTCTCCGCTGCTTTGTGAACCGATCCCGCCGGTAATGTACAACTGACGCTGGGCCATGTTTTTCCACAGACGCAGGCAATCCTGACGCTTGCCTTCGTCCTGACTCAAGCGTGCCAGATGCGCCACGCCGGTCATCAGATAAACAAAACGTACTGCATGACCGATCGCCGTTTGCTGTTCTGAAATGGGCTGATGAGCCTGGCTATAGGGTTTGTCTTTCACCATCCATGCCGGGCCGTAAGTATGCCAGTAAGAGGTTTGGCCGCGCTTTTCGTACTCTTCGTCATAGAAATGGGGTTGCGCGCCGCGCTGCTCCACAAAGTAATTTACCAGCGCCATGTAGCGTGGTTGTTGGGTCACTTCGTATAAGCGCATTAACGCCAGCTCAACTTCCGGGTGTCCCGGATAGCCGCGCAGTTGATTCTCTCCAAGCCCGAAAACGTTATCGATGTGGTCCGCCAGACGGCACACTACGTCTAAAAGACGACGTTTTCCCGTCGCCTGAAAGAACGCGACGCCTGCTTCGATCAAATGACCTGCACAGTACAACTCATGACACTCGGCGAGGTTAGTCCAGCGTTCATCCGGGGCTTTCACTGTAAAGTATGTATTGAGATAGCCGTCTTCACACTGCGCAGCGGCCACCAACTCGATGACCTCATCTGCGGTTTTCTCAAGTTCCGCATCAGGTTTCTGGCACAGGGACCAGGCGACTGCCTCCAGCCATTTCGCTACGTCGCTATCCTGAAAAACCATGCCGTAAAATTCGCCATCCTGCAGTCCTGCGGCGATACGAAAGTTCTCTATCGCATGACTTGGTTCCGCCTCTGCAATGCGGTCATTCAGCGCATCCCACTGGTAGGGGATCACTACATCACGGACCAACTGTTGGTATTGTCCGAGGAACGGATCGCTGACGGTGAGCTTATGCAGGTCGACTTCCAGTACGTTCATTTCGTGCTCCTTAAGGCTGTACATGACGCAGACGCAGATCGGTGGCAATGCGCGACATCATCGGATTATTGAGTTTGCAGATGCGGATAGACAGCGCCAACAGCAGGTGGAACAGCGCGGGAAGCAGCGTCTCCATCGCGGTAATTCCTTGCAGCGAACTGGCGGTTTGGTTACCAGCGCCTGGCTGATAGGCGACAAAAATAAATAACAGGCTGATGATCCCCGCGCTTGAGGCCCAGGCCAGCTTGATGAAAAACAGGTTGAAGGCGAAATTCATGCCGGAAGAACGCACGCCGGTTTTCCACTCGCCGTAATCGTCGGCAAAGGCCATCAGCGAGAAGTGCAGAGGCAGCGTAAAGCCCAGAATAATGCCGTTGCCGAGAATAACCGCCAGCCATAATGTTTGATAAGCCGGACCGGTCGGCAGGAACCACATCATCACTGCCAGGGCTGCCAGCACCAGGTTGGTGTAGTAATAGAGTTTGACGGTATCTATACGGCGGGTCAGCGGGCTGACAACCACTGAACCGATGATGGACGCAAAGGTCACCATGGTGAAAAACAGCGACGTGTAAGCGGTACTGCCTTCCAGCACGTAGGTAATGAAATACATGTACCCGCCGCCACGAATATTGAAGACGTTAATCAGCAGGAAAGACATCACCAGCATTAGCAGCAACTGGTCATTTTTGCGTAGCCCACCAATGTGTTCACGCAGGGTAAATTTCCCCATCATCGCCAGCGGCACACGCTCGCGAACCCAGAAGAAGCAGCACAGGAACATCACCACAGCGATGGCGCACAGGATGCCCACGCCGAACTGATAACCCTGCGCGACATTGCCCTGACCCAGAATATCCACCATCCACGGCAGACCAACGGAGACAAGGAATCCCGCCACGCCGCACAGCACAAAGCGCCAGGACTGACAGGCGATCACCTCGTTATGGCGGGTCGTCATGGTGTTGATCAGCGCACAATACGGTACGTTGATGGCGGTATAGCCGACAGAGAGCAGTAGATAGGTGCCGAATGCCCAGGCGATTTTTACGCTCATGCTGGCGTCAGGGACGGTAAACGTGAGTACGCCAATGATGCCAATGGGAATTGCCACCCACAGCTGCCATGGGCGAAAACGCCCCCAGCGGCTTTGCGTGCGGTCGGCAAGTATGCCCATTATCGGATCGGAAATGGCATCAAATACGCGCAGGGCGATAAACAATGTGCCGACCAGCGCGGGCGTTAACCCGAAGACATCGGTGTAGAAAAATGTCAGGAAGTTCATGATCAGACAGGTAATTACCGTCCCGCCAGCATCGCCTAACCCATAACCTATTTTTTCACGCAGGGATAATTTGTCGTCCTGGGCACGCTGTGCCAAATCAGATGTCGTAATCGGAGCCGAAGTCATAAATAACTCCCGGAGAGGATGTTCAGAAAGTATCCCGCTACGTTGCGGGTTATTTGTTTGTAATTTGCAAAGTACGTTATTTATTCTGCACGAAATGTTTGGGTCAACAAGGGAAGAGAAAAGTATAAAAAGATGACAATTCCGACTTCATTATAAAAATGTGATTTCGATCCAGCGAAAAGCAAGTTTATCGTGAATAATCAATAATAAAGAGCAGTTTAAATAATGCAAAAAGCGGGAATTTGAATATATATGCTCGAATTATCCATGTCTCTTCCGATTAAAGTGCAAAATGGTGGGCTATTTATTTCCCGAGGTGTGGGAAGCCATCCGGCGCGGCAATTGCAATCCTGGGAAATCATCTTTGTCGAAAAAGGGACATTAATGATTCGCGAAGGTCAGACCGTTTTTTGCGTGAATGCTGGAGAAAGTTTGCTGTTATGGCCGCAGCGTTCGCATATTGGTGTGGGACAGTTTCCGGCTGATTTAAAATTTTACTGGCTACACTTTGAGGTGACAGCAGAAAACGATGCTTCACTTACAGAACCGTTGCTTGCGATTCCTCAGCATGCCCGGGTTAGCGAGCCACAATATATTATTTCGCTGTTTCGCCAGTTCTTACGTGAGCAGGAAAATATTCATCGCAGCGTTGCGCTGGAACTGATCCTACTGCTGATTTTGCAGCAAATCTCCGCGGCGGCTAGTGAGCAACCCGCAGATAGCCCCGGTAATGCGCTGGCATGGAAAGCGCAACAAATAATCCACACCCAGTTCCATCTGCCGATTAGTGCTTCAACTCTGGCGAAAGAGCTGCATTGCAATGCGGATTATCTGGGGCGTGTATTCCGTAGCGCTTTCCGGCTGACGCTAACTGAAGCATTGCATCGTCAGCGGGTAAGGGCAGCGGAAAAGTTGTTGATCAGTGACTCGCTGTCACTTACCGAAGTGGCGATTAAATGTGGATTTAATGATGTGGGTTACTTTCGCAAAATCTTTCGTAAGCATACCAGCCTGACGCCTGCGGCGTGGAAAAGGCGCTACTGCAAAGAGCATATTAATTCGGCGTAAATGAGGATCGCCGGGTGGCGCTATGCTTACCCGGCCTACAAAATTGCAGGCAATCCCCAAAGTCGTTCAGGCACCTGACAGTATTTAACCGTTTCCCCTGTCCGATCAAAGCGTCAGGGGCGGTCTCTCTGGCACTCTGTGGTTTTCACGCAGAGGGAGGGGGCAATGAACGCGTTTATTATGGCGGATGCGGCAAAATGTATTGGGTGTCGTACCTGCGAAGTTGCCTGCGTCGTCGCGCATCAGCAAAATCAGGACTGTGCTTCGGTCTCTTCTTCTGCGTTTATACCGCGGATTCGGGTCATCAAAGACGACGCCTTTACCACGGCGGTCGCCTGCCATCAATGCGAAGACGCTCCCTGTGCGAATGTTTGTCCAACTCACGCCATTCGTCGTGAACATGGGCATATCTTCGTTGAACAGGCACGTTGTATTGGTTGTAAAAGCTGTATGCTGGCCTGCCCGTTTGGGGCAATGAATGTCGTTGCCCGTTCGTCGCGGGCGCAGGCGATAAAATGCGATTTGTGCTGGCATCGCGAGACGGGGCCCGCGTGTGTCGAGGCCTGCCCGACCAGCGCGTTGCAGTGTATTGATGCCGTCAGTATTCAGCGACAGCGCCTGCGTTCACAGCCGCTGTGAAGTGAGCCCGACCCGCACCTGGGTCGGGTTTGCGTTAGCCTTCCAGCCAGGCGCGTTCGATCTCTTCCGCCAGAATCTTCACGCCAGCTTCGATTTTCTCCGGCTCTGGCACGTAGTTCATCCGCATGCACTGATGGGTATGCGGCCAGGGTTTATCCAGCCCCGGGAAGAAGTAGTCACCAGGAACCATCAGTACGCCGCGCGCTTTCAGGCGCTGATACAACAGTTCGGTGGTGATCGGTAAATCTTTGAACCATAGCCACAGGAAAATCGCGCCTTCAGGTTTATGGATAAGGCAGCGATCTTCCGACAAGTAGCGGCGAATAATCGCAATCGTCTCCTGAACGCGCTGATAGTAAAACGGCTTGATAACCGTTTCGGACAGGCGCAGCAGATCGTTACGTTTAATCATCTCGCACATCATCGCCGGTCCCATCCCGCCAGGTGCAAGGCTGATGATGCCGTTCATATTGGTAATCGCAGTGATGATTTTTTCATTCGCGATAATGATACCGCAGCGGGAGCCTGGCAGACCCAGCTTGGAAAGGCTCATGCACAACACAATGTTGGGGTTCCACAGTGGGCGTGCTTCGCTAAAGATGATGCCAGGGAATGGTACGCCATAGGCGTTATCAATCACCAGTGGGATCCCATGCTGGTTGGCCAGCCGGTCCAGCTTCATCAGCTCGTCGTCGGTGATCACGTTGCCTGTCGGGTTAGTGGGGCGCGACACGCAGATCATGCCCGTTTCTTCACCGATGTGCAGGTGTTCAAAATCAACGTGATACTTAAACTGGCCTTCCGGTAGCAGCTCAATGTTCGGACGTGCTGAGACGAAGAGATCTTCTTCCAGCCCGGAATCGGCATAGCCAATGTATTCCGGCGCTAACGGGAATAACACTTTTTGCGTTGTTCCGTCAGCGCGGCGTCCGGCGAACAAATTGAATAAGTAGAAAAACGCGCTCTGACTGCCATTTGTCAGTGCAATATTTTGTGGCTCGATATCCCAACCCTGTTTCTCACGTAGCAGTTTCGCCAGTTCAGACAGTAGCTCGGTTTTCCCTTGCGGACCGTCATAATTGCAAAGCGCATCAGTGGCTTTGCCGTTTGCCAGCATATCTGTCAGCAGAGACTGGAAGTAATTTTGCATCTCTGGAATTTGCGCCGGATTACCACCGCCGAGCATGATGGCGCCTGGGGTGCGTAAACCGTCGTTGAGGTCCTCCATCAGGCGGGTGATGCCTGAATGGCGGGTAAATTTGTCGCCAAAAAGTGAGAATGTCATAGCAGGGGGTCTGTCGAACTGAGTAGTAAAGTGGCTAACCATAGCGCTACCTATGGCAGGGTGCAAATCAGGGGGAACGAGCTGGATTGATGTTTTGTGCTGCAGATGTTTGCCTAGCTGGTTTTTTATTTTGTGTTGGGCTTCCCGCTGTATGCACAGCGGGAAGCCTGTTGGGATCAGGGCTGACCGGCCCACACCACCATCACCTTATCGTCGCCATGCTCGCGGATAAATCCGTATCCCTGCTTCAATGTCAGCGTGGTCTGTTTACCGGCGCCGATGGCGGGATGTCTGGCCCGGAACTGACTGATGCGCTGCCAGTGAGCGACGATAGCGGCAGATTTTCCGGCCACATCCTGCCAGTTCATTTCTGAGCGCGTACCCTGCAATGGGTCTGAACCTGTTGGTCCAAAGGGCCGGGCCGACTCGTCTCCGTAAAAGAGTTGTACCGCGCCTGGCGCCAGCAGCAATAGCTCGGCGGCTTTGTCTCCACCTTCGCGGAACAGACGCGTATCGTGCGAGGAAAGATAGCTCAGAACGTTGAAATCCTGCAATTTCTCAGCCATCTGTTGCCAGGTGACATCCATATTTGCCAGACAATCGACGGCCTTTGCCGCCTGCTCCTGATAGTCGAAATTGATCATCGCATCAAAGCCGTGACGGTAATAGTCGCTTTGCATCACGCCGTGACCCCAGGCCTCGCCGGTCATCCAGAAAGGTTTGTCATCAAGCGCTTTATCCGGGTTCGCTTTCTTCCATTCAACCAGCGCCGCGCTGGCCTGTGTTTTTAACTGCTGCCAGGCGGGAAGTTCGACGTGTTTGGCGGTATCGACCCGAAACCCGTCAATCCCGTAATCACGCACCCACTGGCTGAGCCAGTGGGTCAGATAATCTCGGGGCGTGTAACCAGCAATAGCTTTAGCGTGCGTATCTGGTTTGTGTAGATAAAAGTTTGGCAGCCCGGAAGGCGTGGTGGATTCGGTTTTCAGATCGGGCAGGAAAGCCAGTGACATGGTCAGGTCGTCAAAACCCGGATTGTCGTAATCGCCAATATCGGTGCGGATCCAGTTTTTCCCCCACCATTTTTCCCAGCCTGCTTTATCGCTGAAGTTGATGTAATCATTAAAGCTGTGCCAGCTTTGCCCGGCGGCTGGCTTCCAGTCCGTCCAGCGTTCACCGAGCGTGTTTTTCAGTTCATCGCCCGACAAGTACAGGGCCCCAAACTGATACTCCTGCATATCCGCCAGCGTGGCGTAGCCGGTATGATTCATGACGACATCAAACAGGATGCGAATGCCGCGCTGGTGCGCGCCGTCAACCAGCGCACGCAGGTCAGCTTCATTACCCATATTCGCGTCGAGGGTGGTCCAGTCCTGAGTGTAATAGCCGTGGTAAGCATAATGGGGGAAATCACCTTTGGTGCCACCGCCGACCCAGCCGTGAATTTGCTCAAACGGCGCGCTGATCCATAACGCATTGACGCCCAGTTGTTGCAGATAGTCGAGTTTGCTGGCAAGACCGCGTAAATCGCCCCCGTGGAAAGTACCAATTTCCTGCATGCCGTCGTTGCGACGCCCGTAGCTGTGGTCGTTGCTTGGGTCACCATTTACAAAGCGATCCGTCAGGACGAAATACACCGTAGCGTTATGCCAGTCGAAAGCGGCCGGGGCATCGGTTTCCGCCCGTTCCAGCAGCAACAGTCCGTTACTGGCTGCGGCAGGCTGTAGGGTAATTGTCCCATTTTTTACCGTTGCCGTTTTCTGGCTGTAGAAATCGCGCACCACGGCACCTTCCGGAAAGGTCTGGCTCACATCCAGTGTTAACGGCGAACCATCCCATTTCGGGCACTGGCGAATCTGGGTCGTGACAGGGTCTGCGGCGCTTTTTACCGAGAGCATCAACGTTGGCGTTCCGGAGCGGGTATCCACTTCCAGCGTGTAATCGCCGTCTTTGAATAAGCGCCACTGCGGCGGGGCGCCTTCACACGGTTTTAGCGACAGCATCTGGTTGAGTTTTATCGCATCAGCAGGCTGCCAGCACTGTTGGTCAAAATTTAGGATTAAAGGACGCGTACCCTTCGTCAACGCTGCATGGCTGACGAATTTACCCGTACCTTCCGCTTCGAAGATGGGGAGTCCCTGAGAAGTCCATGATGAGGCGATGGCAATGCCGGGCATGAGCGCCAGCGCAACGGCGGCAAGTTTCATAATGCTGTCCTTGGTGCTGCGATTTTCGCCAGTTTGCCAGTGAAATCAGGCCGGAAACTCCTCCTTTGAGTCGATTCCGCCAGGAGGAGAAGTGAGGGTGAGCGATCGCGCGCAAAAAATGAACTTATTTTGCGATAACCTCCACATTTTCTTCGAATTAATAGCACCCTGAACCGTTAATGCGTGACATAGTTTCAGAATTGGACTATTCCTTTGGGTGCTCTTGACGGCTATTTTTGATATGATTTGAGATTCATCTCTCATTTTTGTGAAAAATATAAGGTGTTGGAATGTATAAATCCGACCAGGAGACCTAATGATATTGACTCCCATTCGACGATATGGGGCAATGATTCTTATGTTACTCACCGTTGCATTTTCGGGTGAGGTGCTGGCAAAGACACACACGGCGACAACGAGTCACAAGCCCCAGGTAATCAAGACAAGTAATACACAGGTAAGCAGTAAACAAGAGTATTCTCGCAATAGTGCAAAGAGTAGTTCACTTCCTGATTTGCGAAAATACCCTTCCGGAACACCAAGGAAAAAAGCGTTTCTCCGGACGGTTATGCCTTATATTACCAGTCAAAATGCTGCCATTACGGCGGACCGTAACTGGCTGATTTCAAAACAGTACCAGAACCGCTGGTCACCGACTGAGCGTACGCGTATGAAAGACATCGCGAAGCGCTACAAGGTGAGCTGGTCTGGCAACACGCGTAAAATCCCATGGAATACGCTGCTTGAGCGCGTAGACATTATCCCGACCAGTATGGTGGCAACCATGGCTGCGGCTGAAAGTGGCTGGGGTACGTCGAAGCTGGCGCGTAGCAACAACAACCTGTTTGGCATGAAATGTGGCAAAGGTCGTTGTAACAATGCCCCGGGTAAGGTGAAAGGCTACTCACAGTTTGAATCGGTGAAAGAGTCGGTGAATGCTTACGTCATCAACCTGAACACGCATCCGGCTTACTCTTCATTCCGTAAGTCACGTGCGCAACTGCGTAAAGCCGATCAGGAAGTCACCGCTACCGCGATGATTCATAAGCTGAAGGGTTATTCCACTAAAGGACAGAGCTACAACAACTATCTGTTCGCAATGTATCAGGATAACCAGCGTTTAATCGCCGCGCATATGTAATTCTGTGTGCCGGATGGCGGCTTCGCCGCATCCGGCAATAATCCTCACAGCAACACTTCGCTGTTCACATCGCGATACTCTTTGGGCGTCGTGTCATACTCTTTCTTAAAGACCGAATAAAAATATTGCAGAGACGGATAGCCGCACATCTGTGAGATTTCGTTGATTGAAAGTGTGGTAGATATCAACAGGCTGCGCGCTTTTTCCAGCTTTTCGGCATGAATCACGGCGTGGATAGTCTCTCCGACCTCTTCTTTAAAACGCTTCTCCAGATTCGAACGAGAAATCCCCACTGAATCCAGCACTTGTTCAACCTTAATACCTTTACAGGCATGGTTGCGGATAAAGTGCATCGCCTGAATCACCGCCGGATCGGTTAATGAACGGTAGTCGGTTGAGCGGCGTTCAATGACGCGCACCGGAGGAACCAGTGTACGTTGCAGCGGCAGTTCTTCATTTGCTAGTAAACGATGTAAGAGTTTAGCGGCCTGATACCCCATCTGCCTGGCTCCCTGGGCCACGGATGACAGCGCCACCCGCGACAGATAGCGGGTCAGTTCTTCGTTGTCGATCCCAATCACACACAGCTTTTCCGGAACCGGAATATGCAGGTGTTCGCAGACTTGCAGGACGTGTCGTGCCCGCGCGTCGGTAACGGCGATAATACCGGTTTGCGGCGGTAGTGTTTGTAGCCAGTCCGCCAGACGATTTTGCGCGTGCTGCCAGTTTTCCGGTGCGGTTTCCAGCCCCTGATAGACAACGCCGCGGTACTTCTCTTTGGCAACCAACTGGCAAAACGCATATTCACGTTCCGCGGCCCAGCGTTTGCCGCTTGACGATGGCAGACCATAGAATGCAAAGCGGTTAACCCCTTTTTCCTTCAGGTGCAGGAAAGCGCTTTCTACCAACGCATGGTTGTCGGTGGCGATGTAATGTACCGGTGGATAATCTTGCTCCAGATGGTAGGAGCCTCCAACGCCGATGATGGGAACTTCAACATCGGCAAGTAATTGCGCAATATCATCATCGTCATAATCAGCAATAACGCCGTCGCCTAACCAGTCTTTAATATTATCGATACGGGCGCGGAAATCTTCCTCAATGAATATATCCCACTCGGATTGCGATGCCTGTAAATATTCACCCACACCTTCTACCACCTGGCGGTCGTAGGCTTTATTGGCATTAAATAGCAGAGTGATGCGGTGACGTTTATCAAACATAAGAACCTGTCCTGGAAAGGTTAACGTGGGCCTGTCGATACTAGCAAAACCGCAGGTACGACTGCTTGATGAAGCGTGACAAAATTCCTGATTGCCTGAGGCTACGCAAAATTTACATACTGGTCGCGGGATGACAATTGTCATTTTTTATCTGCGCATTACGGTTTTTTGTTTAATGACTAACCTTCGATCGCGATCGCTTTTTTATTTCTTTATTTAGCGCGTTTTTTTGGGAGCCAGCGCACGTTTGGGTATTCTCTTAATGGCGGTGTGAAATAACGTAATTGAGCAATAAATCAGGAAATTCCAGTATAGCCATATCGCAGTTTACTTGCCGTATTACCTGATTATGGAGCTTATTATGCCGGCTTATTTTGACCAACTCGATCGTGTTCGTTTCGAAGGCACTCAATCCACCAACCCGCTCGCATTTCGCCATTACAACCCTGACGAAATCGTATTGGGCAAGCGCATGGAAGATCATCTGCGTTTTGCGGCCTGCTACTGGCATACCTTCTGCTGGAACGGGGCGGATATGTTCGGTATGGGCGCTTTCGATCGTCCATGGCAGCAGCCTGGTGAAGCTCTGGCGCTGGCGAAACGCAAAGCGGATGTGGCATTTGAGTTTTTCCACAAGCTGAACGTGCCTTACTACTGCTTCCATGACGTGGATGTTTCGCCGGAAGGCGCGTCTTTGAAAGAGTACAAAAACAACTTTGCGCAGATGGTTGATGTGCTGGCGGCAAAACAGGAACAGAGCGGCGTGAAGCTGCTGTGGGGTACAGCAAACTGCTTCACTAACCCACGCTACGGTGCGGGTGCGGCCACAAACCCAGATCCAGAAGTGTTCAGCTGGGCCGCCACGCAGGTGGTTACGGCCATGGATGCCACGCACAAGTTAGGTGGTGAAAACTACGTTCTGTGGGGCGGCCGTGAAGGTTATGAAACACTGCTGAATACCGATCTGCGTCAGGAACGTGAGCAGATTGGTCGTTTCATGCAATTAGTCGTGGAACACAAACACAAAATCGGTTTCCAGGGCACTTTGCTTATCGAGCCGAAACCGCAGGAACCGACCAAGCACCAGTACGACTACGATGCGGCGACCGTGTACGGATTCCTCAAGCAGTTCGGTCTGGAAAAAGAGATCAAACTGAATATCGAAGCCAACCACGCTACGCTTGCAGGCCATTCGTTCCATCACGAAATCGCCACTGCTATCGCGTTGGGTCTGTTTGGCTCTGTCGATGCCAACCGCGGCGACGCACAGTTGGGCTGGGACACCGACCAGTTCCCGAACAGCGTAGAAGAGAATGCGCTGGTGATGTACGAAATCCTGAAAGCGGGCGGCTTCACTACCGGCGGCCTGAACTTTGATGCCAAAGTACGTCGTCAGAGCACCGATAAATACGATCTGTTCTATGGTCATATTGGCGCGATGGATACCATGGCGCTGTCGCTGAAAATTGCGGCCCGTATGATTGAAGACGGTGGCCTGGATCAGCGTGTGGCTAAACGTTATGCCGGTTGGAATGGTGAGCTGGGCCAGCAAATTCTGAAAGGCCAGATGACGCTGACAGAAATTGCGCAGTACGCTGAACAACACAACCTGGCGCCAGTGCACCAGAGCGGTCATCAGGAATTGCTGGAAAATCTGGTAAACCATTATTTGTTCGACAAATAACGGGTCTCTGAGAACGTCCGTAAGCCCGGTCAGCTAGCGCTACCGGGCCTTTCTTTAAGGAACGATGCCTTATGTATATCGGGATAGATCTTGGCACATCAGGCGTAAAGGCCATTCTGCTCAATGAGCAGGGCGATGTGGTGGCTTCAAAAACGGAGAAACTCACCGTCTCGCGCCCGCACCCGTTATGGTCAGAACAAGACCCTGAGCAGTGGTGGCTGGCAACGGATCGCGCGGTAAAAGCACTGGGTCAGCAGCATTCACTCCGCGAGGTGAAAGCGTTGGGGATTGCCGGGCAGATGCACGGCGCGACGCTACTGGATGAACAACAGAAGGTATTGCGTCCGGCTATCTTATGGAACGACGGTCGCTGTGCTGAAGAGTGCGAGATGCTGGAGAGTCAGGTTCCGCAGTCTCGTGCCATCACCGGCAACCTGATGATGCCTGGCTTTACCGCGCCAAAACTGCTGTGGGTGCAACGCCACGAGCCGGAGATTTTCAACCAGATTGATAAAGTCCTGCTGCCGAAAGATTACCTGCGTTTGCGCATGACCGGTGATTTTGCCAGCGATATGTCTGATGCTGCAGGGACAATGTGGCTGGATGTCGCGAAGCGTGACTGGAGCGATGTCATGCTGGCTGCCTGTAAACTGACTCGCGCACATATGCCTGCGCTCTATGAAGGCAGCGAGATTACCGGAACCTTATTGCCAGACGTCGCCAAAGCCTGGGGAATGCAGGAGGTTGCGGTTGTTGCCGGAGGCGGTGATAACGCGGCGGGCGCGGTTGGCGTAGGCATGATGAATGCCGGTCAGGCGATGCTTTCGCTGGGGACATCCGGCGTCTATTTTGCGGTGAGTGATGGTTTCCTTAGCAAACCGGAAAGTGCGGTTCACAGTTTTTGCCATGCTTTGCCTGAGCGATGGCATCTGATGTCTGTAATGTTAAGTGCAGCATCGTGTCTGGACTGGGCGGCAAAATTAACTGGACTGGCGAGCGTTCCTGCGTTGATTGACGCTGCGCAACAGGCGGATGAACACGCGGAGCCGGTCTGGTTTTTACCTTATTTGTCCGGCGAGCGTACGCCGCATAACAATCCGCAGGCTAAGGGCGTATTTTTCGGTCTGACGCATCAGCATGGTCCGGCAGAACTGGCACAGGCGGTGCTGGAAGGTGTGGGTTTCGCGCTGGCTGACGGTATGGACGTGGTACATGCATGTGGCGTTCAGCCCGCCAGCATTACGCTGATCGGCGGTGGGGCACGCAGTGAATACTGGCGTCAGATGCTATCTGACATCAGCGGATTGCAGTTGGATTACCGTACCGGCGGTGACGTTGGCCCTGCACTCGGCGCGGCGCGCCTGGCGCAAGTTGCCATGAATCCGCAAACGTCGTTATCAGAGTTACTGCCTCAGCTTACGCTGGAGCAGGCGCATTATCCTGACGCGGAGCGTCATGCTCGTTATCAACAGCGTCGAGAAACCTTCCGTCGTATCTATCAGCAATTACAACCGCTGATGTCCTGACCACTTTCCCCTCTGGCTAGCAGAGGGGAATTTGCCGCATACATATATCCACAAAAATAATAAGTTACACGTATGGATGTATTCTGAAAGTCCAGCGTAGTCGCTTTTTTCTGTGTTGTCTTTAGCGGGTTATTCATATTGTATCCATGATGGATAAGGAGATCCCAATGAAGACAACCAGGCTGTTGCCATGGATATTATTCCTCTCAGGCATACTGACTTACAGTATCGGTTTATGGCGTGCATGCCCGTTATTGAGCGGCAAGGGGTATTTTTTGGGGGCGCTGATGACGGGGATGTTCGTAACGTATGCCTATCAGCGCGCAGTAAATCTCAATCAAAACGATGAACGCTTCGCTTCCGTATGTCAGATGGTGGCGCTCATCACGGCAGGGTTGTTGCTGGTGGGGGTGTGGAATGCCCCGTTGGCGCCCTTCGAAATAGGGTTATACCCGGCAGCATTCTTCGTCTGTTTAATGGGGCAATTTTTACTGCAGCGTTCGTGTAATCGGGCGCTGCCTGGAGACACCTAACTCACCAGCCTACGTGTATCAATACGCTGCAACAGAATAGACAACAGTAAACTTCCTGCCAGCGTGGCGCTGAAAATCCACAGCATATCCAGCGGTGGCCAGTTTTTGAGTTCAATTCCGTTGGTACGTAGTGCGTGAATGATCAGCGCATGAAAACCATAAATGCCCAATGAATGGCGAGAAATAAGGCCCAGTAGCGGCAGGGTACGTGTGCTGAGCGTATTTTTGACCAGCGTCAGGAGCGAGGCGGCGCAAATAAATACCGCTGGGCCGCAGTAGAGGTACCAGGTGTCGGCAAAATTGCCTCGCCAGCGCAGTTCATGCAATGTGCCACGAGAAATAATAAATACTGCGGTAATAAATACCTCCGCACAGAGCCAGCTGAGCGCACGCTTTTGCGTATCCATCATGCCAATCGCCCGGCCCAGCATGCCGTACAGGATGTAATAGAAAGTATCGCCACTGATGTACAGGTTGACTGGGAGCCACTCAAAGCCGCCGATTTTTTGCGAGACGGTGTTGGGATTGGCAATCACCCCAATCACAACCATGAGCGCCAGTAGCATCTTGCCGCTGATATTTTTCACCTGTATCAGCGGAGAAACCAGGTAGATGACGGCGATCGCGAAGAAAAACCACAGGTGATAGAACACCGGCTTTTGCAGTAGGTTCTTCAGCGACAGCTCAGCGTTGATCGAGGTAAACAGCAGAATATAGGCCAGCGCCACGCTGCTGTAAAACAGGATGCAGAGCGCGATGCGCAGGAAATGGCGCGGTTTGGCGCTACGCTCACCAAAGAACAGATAGCCCGAAATCATAAAGAACAGCGGAACGCTGACGCGAGAGGCTGAATTGAGCACGTTAGCCAGATCCCAATTCAACGGGCTGACGCTTTGCGCATTGGTGATGTACCAGGTTGTGGTGTGGATCATCACGACCATTAAACAGGCTATCCCGCGCAGGTTATCAATCCAGAAAATTTTGGGCTGCATCAGTTCCTCTGTGTCCATTAAAAAAAGTCTGACCGATATTTTGCGAACGTAGATCACTGGAATAATCCGAGTTCTTACGCTAAAGCTTGAGATGGTCTGATGAGATTCTCAAAATAGGATCTGTTTCCAGACACTAATAATAAGACTGACCAGCAAACCAGGCGGTAATAAAATGATGATGAAGTATTTCTTTCCCGCGATCGCTGCCCTTTTGCTGGTAGCGTGCGCTGACACACAATCGTCTGCACCTGCGCAGAAAGCGCAAAAGGTTAAGGTCAGTGCCACACGTTCGCTGGATATGGAGTCATTGTGCAAAAATGAGGCGGCGCAACGCTACAACACTGGCGCGCAGAAAATTGATATCTCTGGACTGGAACAATTCCAGGGTAGCTATGAGATGCGTGGTTCTACCTTCCGTAAAGAGAGTTTTGTCTGTTCTTTTGATGCAGACGGGCAGTTTTTGCACCTTTCCATGCGCTAAGTTCCCCCTTTTTCCCGTTTCGTACTGTATATCTTGCAGCCAGCGGGTATACTGATCGCTTCCTTTAAATCCACACGTATCCAGCACGAAATAATATGCAAAAGTTTGATACCAGGACCTTCCAGGGCTTGATCCTGACCTTACAGGATTACTGGGCTCGCCAGGGCTGCACCATCGTTCAACCATTGGACATGGAAGTCGGCGCGGGAACATCTCACCCAATGACCTGCCTGCGTGCGCTGGGGCCGGAGCCGATGGCGACTGCTTATGTGCAGCCTTCTCGTCGTCCGACCGATGGCCGCTATGGCGAAAACCCGAACCGCTTACAGCACTACTATCAGTTCCAGGTAGTGATTAAGCCGTCTCCGGACAACATTCAGGAGCTGTACCTGGGTTCTCTGAAAGAACTGGGTATGGACCCGACCATTCACGATATCCGTTTCGTGGAAGATAACTGGGAAAACCCAACGCTGGGTGCCTGGGGTCTGGGTTGGGAAGTGTGGCTGAACGGCATGGAAGTGACGCAGTTCACCTACTTCCAGCAGGTTGGTGGCCTGGAATGTAAACCAGTAACCGGGGAAATTACTTACGGTCTGGAACGTCTGGCCATGTACATTCAGGGCGTAGACAGCGTTTACGACCTGGTCTGGAGCGACGGCCCGCTGGGTAAAACCACTTACGGCGACGTGTTCCATCAGAACGAAGTGGAGCAATCCACCTACAACTTCGAATACGCCGACGTGGACTTCCTGTTCACCTGCTTCGAGCAGTACGAGAAAGAAGCGCAGCAGCTGCTGGCGCTGGAAAATCCGCTGCCGCTGCCTGCGTATGAACGTATTCTGAAAGCCGCCCATAGCTTCAACCTGCTGGATGCGCGTAAAGCCATCTCCGTCACCGAGCGTCAGCGCTATATCCTGCGCATTCGCACCCTGACCAAAGCAGTGGCAGAAGCTTATTACGCTTCCCGTGAAGCCCTTGGCTTCCCGATGTGCAACAAAGACAAATAAGAGGCGGCCATGTCTGAGAAAACTTTTCTGGTGGAAATCGGCACTGAAGAGCTGCCACCAAAAGCACTGCGCAGCCTGGCTGAGTCCTTTGCTGCAAACTTTACCGCGGAGCTGGATAACGCTGGCATCGCGCACGGCAACGTTGAGTGGTTCGCTGCGCCGCGTCGTCTGGCGCTGAAAGTCGCGAATCTGGCGGAATCTCAACCCGATCGCGAAGTTGAAAAACGCGGTCCGGCCATTGCTCAGGCGTTTGACGCTGAAGGCAAACCGAGCAAAGCGGCAGAAGGTTGGGCACGTGGCTGCGGTATCACGGTTGATCAGGCTGAGCGTCTGACTACCGACAAAGGCGAATGGCTGCTGTACCGTGCGCATGTAAAAGGCGAAAGCGCAGAAACGCTACTGCCAAACATGATCGCCACGTCACTGGCGAAGCTGCCTATCCCGAAACTGATGCGCTGGGGCGCGTCTGATGTCCACTTCGTGCGTCCGGTTCACACCGTGACCCTGCTGTTGGGCGACAAAGTGATTCCGGCAACGATTCTGGGCATTCAGTCCGATCGCGTGATCCGTGGACACCGCTTTATGGGCGAGCCGGAATTCACTATCGATTCTGCCGATCAGTACCCGGAAATCCTGCGTGAGCGCGGCAAAGTAATTGCGGATTACGCTGAGCGTAAAGCGAAAATCAAAGCCGATGCTGAAGAAGCGGCGCGTAAGATTGGCGGTAACGCTGACCTGAGCGAAAGCCTGCTGGAAGAAGTCACCTCGCTGGTGGAATGGCCGGTAGTGCTGACCGCGAAATTCGAAGAGAAATTCCTCGCTGTTCCGTCTGAAGCGCTGGTACACACCATGAAAGGTGACCAGAAGTACTTCCCGGTTTACGCGAACGACGGCAAACTGCTGCCGAACTTTATCTTCGTTGCCAACATCGAATCGAAAGATCCGATCCAGATTATCTCCGGTAACGAGAAAGTCGTTCGTCCGCGCCTGGCGGATGCCGAGTTCTTCTTCAATACCGACCGTAAAAAACGTCTGGAAGACCATCTGCCGCGTCTGCAAACCGTGCTGTTCCAACAGCAACTGGGTACGCTGCGCGACAAGACTGACCGTATCCAGGCGCTGGCGGGCTGGATTGCTGGTCAGATTGGCGCTGATGTTAACCACGCAACGCGTGCTGGCCTGCTGTCCAAGTGTGACCTGATGACCAACATGGTCTTCGAGTTCACCGACACCCAGGGTGTGATGGGCATGCACTACGCGCGTCACGATGGCGAAGCAGAAGATGTAGCTGTGGCGCTGAACGAGCAGTATCAGCCGCGTTTTGCCGGTGATGACCTGCCGTCGAACCCGGTAGCTTGTGCCGTGGCGATTGCTGACAAGATGGACACCCTGGCGGGTATCTTCGGTATCGGTCAGCATCCGAAAGGCGACAAAGACCCGTTTGCGCTGCGTCGTGCTGCGCTGGGTGTGCTGCGTATTATCGTTGAGAAGAACCTGAATCTGGATCTGCAAACGCTGACCGAAGAAGCGGTTCGTCTGTATGGTGACAAGCTGACCAACGCCAACGTGGTGGATGACGTTATCGACTTTATGCTCGGTCGCTTCCGCGCCTGGTATCAGGACGAAGGTTACACCGTCGACACCATTCAGGCCGTACTGGCACGTCGTCCGACTCGTCCGGCTGATTTTGACGCACGTATGAAGGCGGTTTCGCACTTCCGTACGCTGGAAGCCGCGTCCGCGCTGGCTGCCGCGAACAAGCGTGTATCGAACATCCTGGCGAAGTCTGAAGAGACGCTGAATGACCGCGTGAATGCGGCAACGCTGAAAGAGCCGGAAGAAATTGCGCTGGCGATGCAGGTGGTTGTGCTGCGCGATAAGCTGGAGCCTGTCTTCGCTGCCGGTCGTTACCAGGAAGCGCTGGTTGAGTTGGCGGAACTGCGTGAACCGGTTGATGCGTTCTTCGAGAAAGTGATGGTCAACGTAGAAGATAAAGATCTGCGTATTAACCGTCTGTCTATGCTCGAAAAACTGCGCGAGCTGTTCCTGCGCGTGGCAGATATTTCTCTGCTGCAGTAACGGCCCTGCGCTGACTTAGAAAATGCCGGATGGCGGCTTCGCCTTATCCGGCCTACGAGAGAAACACCAGTAGGCCGGATAAGCATTGCGCCATCCGGCATTTTTTTATGTTGTTAGCGCAACTGCAATTTTGTCAGACATGTCTGGCTGTCTTCCATCGTCTTAATAGGATACTCCGCCGTTTTACCGTTGTAGCTCACTGCAATGGTGCCTTCCATATTGCGCGGTAGCCATACCCCGACAAAGCCATTACGGCCGCTCTTCATCGCTTTTTGTACCACCACATCACCCTTGTTATCCGTCACTTTGACATTGAATGTCTTCTCCGGCATTTCGCCCTGGCAGCCAGAAAGACTGTGGTTGAAGCAAGGATGTGTTTGCCATTCATACGGGGCAAATGACAGATAGAATTTTTCACCGAGCGGCAGGGTATAAACCTGATCGCCCGAAGAGAGCTTCAACGCGGTGCTGGTGATGGACGCTGAGTACGGCAGCGGGCGACTCTGCGGTGACTGATCAATCGTCTCTACGATTTGTTCGACGGATTTCCCGCTAAGCCCGTGTTCGGCCAGAAAAGTAGCTTCCGGCGTTGCCGCGAACGCAGTACCTGTAGTGAGCAAACCTAAAATCAGCAGCAGTGAGGATTTCGACATAGCTTCAATTCCTTGTGAAAATTGTGGAATATAGACTGGCTCACTATAAAGCTTGCCCTTAGGGAAAGGTCAAAGGGGCGACGGGTAAAGTAATGCAAAGAAGCGTTTAGGTGGGATGTGCTGCGAAGTACAGATAAAAAAAATCCCCGCCGTTTGGCAGGGATTCAGAATTTTGAGCTTTTTAAGCTTACAGGCTGGTTACGTTGCCAGCTGCCGGGCCTTTAGCGCCGCTTTCGATGGTGAAGGAAACTTTCTGACCTTCGTCCAGAGATTTGTAGCCATCGTTCTGGATAGCAGAGAAGTGTACGAACACGTCTTTAGAGCCATCGTCAGGAGTGATGAAGCCGAAACCTTTGTCAGCGTTGAACCATTTTACGATACCAGTCATTTTACCGGACATAGTGTATTACCTTTTAAAAAATAAGTGTGCCTTTCGGCGATATGGCGTGCTTTACAGATTTTTTAACAGTAAAGGAAATGCTCACTACGAAGGGTATCAACGATAACTCTTGAAGGGACTTGCCTTACTAACTGCTGTAATGGTCTGTACGTCAAACCGTTGAGGGCATTAACTCATTTTACGCATGTGGATGCAACTACTATTTTCTTTTTTGTGGATAACCTTCGTAAGAGAACGGCCCTGAAACAGGACCGTTCTTAAGCAAAATTGAAAAATAGTTCAATCCATCAGTTGCTTACTTAACCTAGGGTCTGCCTGAATCAGGCGCATTAACTTCAATTCGGTAGTGGAAGGCTTTACGCGTTTAGACTCCCATTCATGAACCATCGCGACCGTCACGCCCATCACTCGGGCAAAATCATCTGTTTTTAAACCTGTCCCTCGTCGTAGCTGTTCAAATTCGGTGAAAGGGTTGGTTTTTTGCGGCAGAGTGACCGTCTGCGATACATCTTTAAAAACAATCTGCTCCAGACTGCTTAGCAGTTCAAACATAGGATCTTTGTATTCCATTGAGAACTCCTACAAATCACACAGCGGGATCGTGAATTTCTTCGAAGCTCATTAAGAGTAGTCGGAAAAAATGAAGCCGGATTTAAGGGTTGTGTGATGGATTCGTTTCAGCGGATCGCAGGTGACAATCTTTTGCTGGCTAACGAACTGATAAAGGTCGGAATCTCCGAACGATCGATTCCGATTGTAAAGATGACTAAAATATGACGCCGAGTGGTGAATGCAGCATTGTTTAGCAAAACGAACGGTGGCGGGAACGGTTATTTTCCCCCACAAGATTACGCGGAAAGGGTATCTTGCGGGGCTGACCTGGACTATCCTTGTCAACGTCAGGCACGCGGGTGTCGTTGTGCGCATTTTTGGGTGAAAGGAGTATTAAAATGGCGACAGGTAAGTCCTGCTCTCGCTGGTTTGCGCCTGTTTTGGCGCTCTTAATGGTAGTTGGCCTGAGTGGGTGTTTTGATAAAGAAGGCGATCAACGCAAAGCGTTTATCGATTTTCTGCAGAATACTGCAATGCGTAGCGGAGAGCGTTTACCAACGCTGACCGCCGATCAGAAAAAACAGTTTGGCCCGTTTGTGTCTGATTACGCGATTCTGTATGGCTATTCGCAGCAGGTTAATCAGGCGATGGACTCCGGTCTGCGTCCGGTGGTTGATAGCGTAAATGCGATTCGTGTTCCTCAGGATTATGTGACTCAGCGTGAACCGCTGCGTCAGGCAAATGGTGCGCTAGGTGTATTAGGGCAACAGTTGCAGAATGCGAAACTACAGGCAGATGCTGCGCATGGCGCGCTGAAGCAGGGCGAAGATCTGAAGCCGGTCTTTGATCAGGTCTACAACAAAGTTGTTACTGCACCAGCAGAGGCCTTACAGCCGCTGATCCCTGCCGCGCAAATTTTCACGCAGCAGCTGGTGCAGGTTGGTGATTTTGTGGCGCAGCAGGATACGCAGGTGAGCTTTGTCGCCAACGGTATCCAGTTCCCAACGTCACAGCAGGCAAGTCAGTACAATACGCTGATTGGCCCGTTGGCTGCTCAGCATCAGGCATTTAATCAGGCCTGGACTGCTGCGGTGAATGCCGCTCAGTAATTAAGATACGGTAATACATGAAAGGCCGGGTGAGCGTAAGCGCTACCCGGCCTTTTGTTTATGATGCGACTTGCGGGTTTACGCAGTTCTTCTCAACGTGTCCTTGCAGCGCATCGATTAAGTTATCCACCGCACAGGCCGCCATGTTGTAGCGCGTTTCGTGCGTGGCTGAACCAATGTGCGGTACGGCCACCACGTTGGGCAGTGACAGCAGCGGTGAGTCTACCGATAATGGCTCTTGCTCAAATACATCCAGGCCAGCGGCATGAATTTCGCCTTTTTGCAGGGCAGCAATCAACGCTTTTTCATCGACCACCGGGCCACGTCCGGCGTTAATGAAAATGGCGGAAGACTTCATTTTGGCAAACTGCTCGGTGCTGAACAGATGATGCGTTTCGTCGGTTAACGGCAGGATCAGGCAGACAAAATCAGACTCCTGCAACAGCGTATCGAGGTCGCAGTAACGTGCATTGAAGCGCTCTTCTGCTTCCTGATGATGACGGCGCGCATTATAGAGAATCGGCATGCTAAAGCCGAAATGCGCACGTTGTGCCAGCGCCAGCCCAATGCGGCCCATACCGACAATCCCCAGCGTTTTGTGGTGTACATCGGTACCAAACCAGTCCGGTCCGATACTTTTGGTCCATTCGCCGACCTTTACCCGTTCGGCAACTTCCACTACGCGGCGAGCGGTGCTTAACACCAGCGCCATTACCGTATCGGCGACGGTTTCCGTCAGCACGGTTGGCGTGTGCATCAACAGCACCTTACGCGCGTTGAGGGCATCGACGTCGAAGTTGTCATAGCCTACGGAAATCGTAGATGTCGCACGCAGCCTGGGCATTTTCTCCAGCAGAGCGGTATTGACGGCTTCACTGGAGCCCAGCAGACCTTCTGCATTGGCAAAAGCGTCGGCGTGCTGTGCGACCGTTTCCGGGCGCAGGTTAGGCACCTGAGTCACAGTAAAATGTTCTTCCAGGCGATGCAGTAAATCGTCAGGTAACGCTTTATAGAGAATAATGGACGGCTTCATGCGAATCTCCGTAAGTTAAAATTTAAGCGTGGCGTGCGCCAATAGGTAGCTGTTGATTATTAGCAGGCTTAACAATGAGCGTTAGCCACACTGAGACAAAAAGCGCTACCCCCATAAAAATGTACGAGGCAGACGGGCTGCCGGTAGCGCCATTGAGGTAGCCGACAAACCATGAACCAAAGAATGAGCCTAGCGCGCCCATGCTGTTGATCAACGCCATTGCCCCACCGGCGACGTTGCGCGGCAGCATTTCCGGGATGATGGCGAAGAAGGGACCATAGGGGGCATACATTGCCGCGCCTGCAATAACCAACAGCGTGTAAGAAATCCAGAAGTGGTCTGCGCCTACGGCCCAGGAGCCGATAAACGCGAACGCCGCGATCAGTAACAGTGGCCAGACAAACAGCTTACGGTTTTGCAGCTTATCGGACGCCCAGGAGACGAGGATCATCGCCGCCGTTGCCGCCAGATACGGTACGGATGACAGCCAACCAACTTCCACCATCCCCAGGTTTGCGCCGCCGTTGCGGATAATCGACGGCAGCCACAGGACAAAACCATAGACGCCAATACTCCAGGCGAAATACTGCATACACAGCAGGATGACGTTACGTGAGCGGAAAGCCTCGCTATAGTTGCGTACGGCTTTGATGCCTTGCTGCTCTTTTTCCAGTTGTGCCTGAAGAGCGGCTTTTTCAGATTCTGACAGCCAACCGACCTGAGACGGTTTGTCTTTTACCAGCACCCACCAGCAGAACGCCCAGATGATGGCCGGAAAGCCCTCAATGATGAACATTTCCCGCCAGCCCAGCGCCTGAATCAGGTAACCGGAAACCACGGACATCCACAGGACGGTGACCGGATTACCGAGGATCAGGAAAGTGTTTGCGCGCGAGCGTTCAGATTTCGTAAACCAGTTGCTGATGTAAATCAGCATTGCCGGCATCACGGCGGCTTCAACGACGCCAAGAATAAAGCGGATGGCGGCAAGCATTGGAATATTGCTGACCATGCCGGTTAACGACGCGCATGCGCCCCAGAGGATCAGACAGACAAAAATCAGTTTTCGTACGCTGCGGCGTTCAGCGTAAATTGCGCCCGGGATCTGAAAGAAGAAATAGCCGAGGAAAAACAGCGCGCCCAGCAGGGAAGAGATCCCCTTGGTAATGCCGAGATCCTCGTTGATACCGGCGGCGGAGGCGAAGCTGAAGTTCGCGCGGTCAAGGTACGCCAGGCTATACGTGATAAACACGATTGGCATGATGTACCACCAGCGTTTTGCTGCATTAGTTGAGCTATTCATAGACTGCCCTCTGGTTATGCTGATACGCCGCCTCTGTATGTAGGGTACAGAGTTGGCCGGGAGTTTATTCCCCTAATTGTTCACGTGTGGGTAATCCTTCGCTGTCGCCCTGAACCTGAATGGCCAGTGCGCCAATTTTATTGCCGCGTGTCACCGCCTGATGCAACGAGTGGCCTTCCAGCAGGGCGCTAATAACGCCCACGGCAAAGCCATCGCCTGCGCCGACCGTATCGACCACGTTGTCGACTTTTACCGGTGCCACGCAGCCTTGTTCGCCGCTGGCGGTTTTGTACCAGGCGCCATCAGCCCCGGTTTTGACGATCACAGCCTTCACCCCATGGCGTAGATAAAAGTCGGCGATGGCTTCAGGCGTCTGCTGGCCGGTTAAAATCATGCCCTCTTTTAACCCAGGTAAAACCCAGTCAGCCTGAAATGCCAGGCGGTTCAGTTTTTCCACCATTTCGGCTTCGCTTTTCCACAATACCGGGCGCAAATTCGGGTCGAACGAGATGGTCTTCCCTTGGGCTTTCAGCGTGCGGGCGGTATGCGCCAGAAGTTCATAGGAACTGGCAGAAAGCGCGGCTGCCACGCCGCTCAGGTGCAAGTGACGTGCGCTGGCAAAATAGTTCTCGTGGTAATCCTCAATGCTGAGGTGGCTGGCAGCGGAACCTTTACGGAAATATTCCACAATGGGATCGGTTCCATTTTCGACCTTAGATTTAAGCTGAAAGCCAGTAGCGTAACGCCCGTCCTGGGTGACTCCCTGCGCATCAATCCCTTCTTTTTCCAGCGACTTAACGATAAAACGTCCAAAACTGTCGTTGCCTACACGGCTCACCCAACCGACCTTCAGGCCCAGACGGGCAAGACCGGTCGCCACGTTGAGCTCCGCGCCTGCAACGCGCTTGATAAACTGCTCCACATCCGCCAGTTCGCCGGTTTGCGTGGCGACAAACATCGCCATCGCTTCACCAATAGTGACCACATCCAGTGAATTTTTCATGCGTTACTCCTCGCGTAACAGCTCGACGTAGCGGCGGGTAACCGCCGCCAAATCCTGCCCTTCCAGGGGGAACTCAATGCCGCGTGGGACATCGTTGGGCAGCGTTTTTAGCAGCGCCAGCCAGCGCGGATCGGCGGTATCTGGCGGTACGGCGCGGTAGCTGTCGCGATGTGCAACTGCGGCTTTGACATGGATATACCCAACGGTTGACGCCAGGTTCTGCGCCGCCAGTTGCGGGGAGTCGCCCACCCACAGCCAGTTGCCCATATCGAAGGTTAAAGATATCGGCAGGTTTTGCGCCTGACAGGCTTCGTTAAAGCGCTGCATCGGCTGCAGGCGTCCGCAGTCGGTCTGATCGTTCTCGACAACCAGCTCCATTCCGCTGTTGTCCAGCCATTGGCGTAGAACGTCGAACTGTTCGGTATGGGAAAAATGGCCGAGGGAGACTTTTAACCACAGTGCCTGCAAGGCCTGCGCTTCCTCAAGTAGTTCTGGAAGACGGGGGTTGAGGCTACCGTCCTCAAGGAACAACGGTTCAGGCGCAGAGTAACAGGCCAGCAGGCCGAAGATTTCGATCGCAGAGGCCATCGTGGACAGCGTCTTCAGCTCAACGTCGGTTAATAGCTCGCGGCGGATTTCGACGCCGTCAGCACCGGCTTCAGCGATGATGGGCAGCATTGCCGTTTGCCCGCCTGCGGCCCGTACCTGGTCGTGCCCATAAGCGGCGGTGACCACCATAATTTTTCTTTTCATGGAAACTCCAGACTAGCGTTCTTGTTATAACGCTAGATGGAACCGGTTCCAAAGAAAAGCCTATGATGTCGAATTTATGATCACCATCACGAAGGTAATTTAACGGCAGGTAGAGCCGCGCACGATCAGCTCGCCGGAGAAGACCTGCTCCTGAATGGCCGCAGAGCCGCCATCGATCCGGCGCACAACCTGCTCAACGGCGGTGTAACCAATCTGCCAGGTGGGTTGTTTCAATGTGGTAATACCAACGCCCGCCAGCTCGGCCCATTCCAGCTCGTCAAAACCGAGTAGGCCAATGTCGCTCCCCCAGTTGAGGCCAATGCGTTTCAGGGCGCGGGCTACTTGTAGCGTGAGGGCACCGTTGGCAGAGATAACGGCTTTGCGCATTCCACGATGCTGCTGGTGAAACTGGCGCAGGGTGTCGTCCAGTTGCGTATTGTCCGTGAGCGGGACTTCGGCATTTTGCGCGATCACGCCGGGGTATTGCGCGAGCGTGGCACGAAAAGCGCTCAGGCGTTCGCGGCGGGTATTCACCATGCCGAGTGGTTCGCTGAGGAACAGGATGGCTTCAAAACCTTGTTCGACCAGATGTTCGGTGGCAACCGTTGCCGCCTGGGTGTTATCCAGCCCGACCATATCACAGGCGAAATCGGGAATTTTACGGTCAATCAGCACCATCGGCAGCGCAGACTGTTGCAGGCGGTTCAGCCCCTCTTCGCGCATCCCGACGGCGTTGACCACAATCCCTTCGACCTGGTAGCTGCGCAGCAGGTCGAGATAATGCAGTTCCTGATCCACTTCGTTGTTGGTGTTACACACCAGCGGGGTAAAGCCTTTATCGCGACAGGCGGCTTCAATACCACTTAGCACGTTGACGGAGTAGGGATTAGTAATATCGGCGATGATCAGGCCAATCAGGCGGGTACGACCATGTTTCAGGCCTCTTGCCATCAGGCTGGGACGGTAGTCGAGATCGGCAATGGCTTGTTCAATGCGGGCCAGCAGCGTGTCGGAAAGCAGGTGCTTTTCACCGTTGAGATAACGTGAAATGCTGGTCTTGCCGGTTTTTGCAGCTTTCGCCACATCGCTGATGGTTGCCCGTGTTGATTTGCTCATCGCTGATTTCCCTGAATTTGGTGACAACACCTTAACGCGAAAATCAACGATGGCAAGTGCTTCATGCCGGATGGATACGGTCTGCTTCCATCCGGCACAAAACGTTACTGGATCGGGCTTAAGGTAATTTCTACGCGGCGGTTTTGCGCTTTACCTTCCGCTGTGCTGTTACTGGCGATCGGATTTGCCGGGCCCATACCCTGAGTGCGGATGCGGTTAGCTGCGACCCCTTGAGTGATCAAGGCGCTGGCTACGGAGTCTGCGCGCTGCTGTGACAGACGCATATTCAGATCCTGGCTGCCGGTGCTGTCGGTGAAGCCCAGCACGTTGACGGCGGTTTTATTGTACTCTTTCAGTACCATCGCCACGCCGGTCAGGGTGTTAGCACCCGCAGGCTTCAGGTTGGCACTGCTGCTGTCGAAGGTGACGTTGTTTGGCATGTTCAGAATGATGTTATCGCCACTGCGCGTCACGCTGACGCCCGTTCCCTGCATTTTTTCGCGCAGTTTCGCTTCCTGCACGTCCATGTAATAGCCGATACCACCGCCAACGGCCGCGCCAGCCGCTGCGCCAATCAGTGCGCCTTTGCCGCGATCTTTCTTCGAAGAAGAGAGTGCGCCAATGCCCGCGCCGACCAGAGAGCCAATACCTGCGCCAATGCCGGATTTACCTGCTTCGCGTTCGCCGGTGTAAGGGTTTGTTGTGCAGCCAGAAACCGCCAGGGCGCCGCTCACGATGGCAGCAATAACAAATACACGTTTCTTCATCTTAATTCCTTAATGACTTTTTCTTCTTTGCCACAGCGACCGTGGCGGTTGATTATGACGTGTGAACATGAAGAAAATTCCAGGGAAGACTCTGAAATTTGTAAGTAACATTGAACGGCATAATAAATAAGCCGTCACATCGCATTCAGGAGCGCCATCTTGGCTAATTCACCCGCACATTACTCGGTGTTAACTGCCGCCCACTGGGGACCAATCCTCGTCGACACTGATGGTGAGACGGTTTTCTCCTCGCGTGGCGCGCTGCCCACCGCTCATCCCAACTCTTTGCAAACCGTGGTGCGCGACCAGGTTCACAGTAAAACGCGGGTACGTTTTCCGATGGTGCGTAAAGGGTTTCTCGCCTCGCCGGAAAATCCACAGGGCGTACGTGGGCAGGATGAGTTTGTTCGCGTCAGTTGGGACGACGCGCTGAATCTTATCCATACGCAGCATAAACGCATCCGTGACAGCTACGGCCCGGCCTCAATTTTTGCCGGTTCGTACGGCTGGCGGTCCAACGGCGTGTTACACAAAGCGGCGACCCTGTTACAGCGTTATATGGCGCTGGCGGGCGGTTATACCGGGCATCTGGGGGATTACTCGACGGGGGCTGCGCAAGCGATCATGCCGTACGTGGTGGGCGGGAACGAAGTTTACCAGCAGCAAACCAGCTGGCCGGTGGTGCTGGAGAACAGCGAGGTGGTGGTGTTGTGGAGCGCCAATCCGCTGAATACCCTGAAGATTGCCTGGAACGCGTCCGATGAGCAGGGCCTCGCGTACTTTGAGGCATTGCGCGACAGCGGTAAACGGTTGATCTGTATCGATCCGATGCGATCGGAAAGCGTCGATTTCTTTGGCGATAAGATGGAATGGATTGCCCCGCATATGGGGACCGACGTAGCGCTGATGCTGGGCATCGCGCATACGCTGGTGGAAAACGGCTGGCATGACGAGGACTTTCTCTCCCGGTGTACTACCGGATATGACCGTTTTGCCGACTATCTGCTGGGTAAATCTGACGATGTTGCAAAAACGGCAAAATGGGCGGCAGAGATTTGTGGCATTCCGGCAGCGAAGATACGCGAACTTGCAGCGATATTTCACCAAAATACCACCATGCTGATGGCCGGATGGGGCATGCAGCGCCAACAGTATGGCGAGCAGAAACACTGGATGATTGTCACCCTGGCCGCCATGCTCGGACAAATCGGGAAGCCAGGCGGCGGTTTTGGGCTGTCGTACCATTTTGCCAACGGCGGCAACCCAACGCGCCGGGCTGCGGTGCTGGCTTCAATGCAGGGCAGCGTTAAAGGCGGCACCGACGCGGTAGATAAAATCCCGGTGGCGCGAATTGTCGAAGCGCTGGAAAATCCCGGCGGTTTTTACCAGCACAACGGCATGGACCGCTATTTCCCGGACATCCGTATGCTGTGGTGGGCGGGTGGCGCTAACTTCACCCATCATCAGGACACTAACCGTTTAATTCGCGCCTGGCAAAAACCGGAGCTGGTGGTCATCTCGGAGTGTTTCTGGACCGCAGCAGCAAAGCATGCTGATATCGTGCTGCCAGCAACCACCTCCTTTGAGCGTAATGATTTGACCATGACTGGCGATTACAGCAACCAGCACCTGGTGCCGATGAAGCAGGTCGTACCGCCGCAGGACGAAGCGCGAAATGATTTTGATGTCTT
Organism: Citrobacter portucalensis; assembly: GCF_002042885.1. Taxonomy (GTDB): domain Bacteria; phylum Pseudomonadota; class Gammaproteobacteria; order Enterobacterales; family Enterobacteriaceae; genus Citrobacter; species Citrobacter portucalensis. The sequence goes on along the minus strand of NZ_MVFY01000003.1, from coordinate 200,596 downwards.
TGCCGAGCTGAGTGAGCGCTGGGAAAAGGGCGGATATGAACGGTTCACCGAAGGTAAAAGCGAACTGGCGTGGCTGGAGACTTTTTACAATATTGCCGGGCAACGTGGGGCCAGTCAGCAGGTGACATTGCCGCCTTTCGCCGAGTTTTGGCAGCGCAACGCCCTGATCGAAATGCCGGAAAACGCCGCCAGCGCACAGTTTATCCGTTTTGCGGATTTTCGCCGCGACCCGCAGGCGCATCCGCTGAAAACGGACAGCGGCAAAATTGAAATCTACTCCGCGAGGATTGCAGGTTACGGCTACGCGGACTGCGCGGGACACCCGATGTGGCTGGAGCCGGATGAGTGGTTCGGTAACGCTGAACCGGACCAGCTACAGCTACTTTCCGCCCACCCGGCGCACCGTTTGCATAGTCAGCTTAACTACAGTGCGCTACGGGAGCAGTACGCGGTAGCGGATCGTGAGCCGATAACGATTCATCCGCAGGACGCCCACGCGCGCGGCATTTCGGATGGCGATACGGTCAGGGTGTGGAACCAGCGCGGGCAAGTTCTGGCGGGCGCGGTGGTGACGGCGGGTATTAAACCCGGCGTCATCTGTATTCATGAAGGCGCCTGGCCTGATTTGGATCTCGCAGCGAACGGTATTTGTAAAAATGGCGCCGTCAACGTGCTGACCAAAGATCTCCCCAGCTCGAAGCTGGGGAATGGCTGCGCGGGCAACACCGCGCTGGCGTGGCTTGAAAAATATAGCGGACCAACGTTGGCGCTTACGGCGTTTGATCCGCCTGCCAGCCCATAATCCACGTGGGGTGGTGAGTCTCTTCCTGCCATGCGCCGTCTTCAATACGAAAACCCAGCGCATGGTAGAAGTTCACCGCTGATTGATTCTTCTGGTAGACCTCAAGGCTGAGTATCGAAAAGCGCTGCTGGACATGCTGCACCAGCGCTTTGCCGATCCCGCTTCTGATGGCGGCAGGTGCGACAAACAGCGCGCCGAGAAAGCGGTCGTCAATCACGCTGGCAAAGCCTTTGAGCTCGCCTTCTTCTTCCCAAACCCAGGTTTGCGCGGCTGGCAGATAAACATCCCGCACCACGGATTCACTTTCGCGCCAGTAGCGCTCTTCGATAAATGGATGGGCATGGATTGTGCTTTCCATCCACAGCGCCAGAATTGACGGCAGATCTTCAGCCTTGGATTCACGAATCATGTTGTTCTCCCGGATAACAGATGCAGCTGGTGACATGGTCGTTGACCAGGCCGCACGCCTGCATAAAGGAGTAACAAATGGTGGTGCCGACAAACTTAAATCCGCGTTTTTTTAACGCTTTAGACAGCGCGTCTGACGCAGGCGTGGAGGTGGGAATATCGCTCAGGTTGGCGGCGCGACTCACTTGCGGTTGGTTATCAACAAATGACCAGACGAATTCGCTAAACGACTCTCCGTTTTGCGCCATCGTCAGAAAAGCGCGAGCGTTGCCGATAATGGCCTGAATTTTTCCGCGATGACGAATAATGCCGGCATCCAGTACCAGCCTTTCCACATCCTCTTCGGTCATGGCCGCCACTTTTTCCGGGTCAAAATGGTGGAAGGCGTGGCGATAGTTTTCCCGTTTCTTGAGCACGGTAATCCACGATAACCCGGCCTGCTGGCCCTCAAGGCAGATCATTTCGAACAGCTTTTTACCATCGGTTTCGGGGACGCCCCATTCCTTGTCGTGGTAGGCAATGTAAAGTGGGTCCTGGCTGACCCATCCGCAACGCTGCATATTCTTCCTCGCTGTTTTTACTGGCGTAAAAATTTCATTCGGCCCGCCTTGACGCGCCAGCTAAAAAGACAATATTTAATACAGGGCCTGATGGGCCCAATATCCTTCACACAATGACAATAATATCGCCGAATTCGGCTCTTTTCTGGAGTCGCGTTGATGATTATAAGAAACGGTAGTGGTCGCCAAAGGTTAACTCTGGCGAGCGTCGTAGTTTGTGCGCTGTCCATCAATACAGCATATGGCTGGCAACAAGAATATATCGTTGATGCGATGTCAGGGCATACGGCTGAACGTTATACATGGGACAGCGATCACCAACCACGTTATAACGACATTCTGGAAGAACGTATTCGTTCCACTCAGAACGTGGCGGGTCCCGTGGTAAATCTGGCGGATGAGACGCCTATGGATGCGACCAGCGGCATGAGTATGGGCTGGAACTTCCCGCTTTCAAGGCAGGTGACAACTGGTCCGGTTGCCGCGCTGCATTATGACGGTTCAACCACATCTACTTACAACGAATTTGGCGATAGCGCGACGTCGGTAACGCAGAACGATCCGCTGTGGCATGCCAGCGTGAGTTCGTTGGGTTGGCGAGTCAATTCGCAGTTCGGTGATGTGCGTCCGTGGGCGCAAATCAGCTATAACCAGCAGTTTGGCGAGAATATCTGGAAGGCGCAGTCGGGTCTCAGCCGCATGTCAGCAGCGGGTCAGGATGGTAACTGGGTGGATGTCACCGTCGGTGCAGATATGCTGTTGAACCCGCACATGGCGGCTTACGCGGCGCTTTCGCAGGCGGAAAACAGTACCAACAACAGCGACTATATGTACACCATGGGAGTGAGCGCCAAATTTTAACGTAAGTAATCAGCATATAAACATCTTGATTACATGTTGAGATCAACAATCACACGCACTCCAGCGATAGCGTGTACTAACTCATGCGATAAAATTCAGTAACCCGACTTTTTGTCTCGTCATTCATTCCGCATTCCAGGCATTTCATTCCGTCCTGGCGGCATTTCATGCCGTTTTCTCCTGCTCATAAAAGCGCTTCGGTATGGTTGTTGGCAGAGAATTTCCCATTTTGTTTATGCAGGAAGACTGCCATGAAAACTTCTGATTATCAGCGTACCCGCTGGCTGACACTGATCGGCACCATCATTACCCAATTTGCTTTAGGTTCTGTTTATACCTGGAGCCTGTTTAACGGTGCGCTCTCTTCTAAGCTTGATGCGCCGGTGAGTCAGGTTGCCTTTTCCTTTGGCCTGCTGAGCCTCGGGCTGGCAATTTCTTCTTCCGTCGCCGGGAAACTGCAGGAACGTTTTGGCGTGAAACGCGTCACCATGGCCTCCGGTATTTTACTGGGTGTCGGCTTCTTCTTAACCGCCCACTCTGACAGCCTGATTATGCTGTGGCTGAGCGCCGGTGTATTGGTCGGTCTGGCGGATGGCGCAGGCTACCTGTTAACACTTTCCAACTGTGTAAAATGGTTCCCTGAGCGTAAAGGGCTGATTTCCGCCTTTGCCATCGGTTCTTACGGTCTTGGCAGCCTCGGTTTTAAATTCATCGACAGCCAACTGTTGAGCACTGTGGGTCTGGAAAAAACCTTCATGATTTGGGGCGCGATTGTGCTGGTGATGATCGTCTTTGGCTCCACGCTGATGAAAGACGCGCCGAATCAGGAAGTGAAAACGAAAAATGGCGTGGTTGAGAATGACTACACCCTGGCGCAGTCCATGCGTAAACCGCAGTACTGGATGCTGGCAGTGATGTTCCTGACGGCGTGTATGAGTGGGCTATATGTGATTGGCGTGGCGAAAGATATTGCGCAAAGCCTGGCGCATATGGATGTGGCAACGGCGGCAAATGCGGTTACCGTCATTTCTATCGCTAACCTGTCAGGTCGTCTGGTTCTGGGGATTCTGTCCGACAAAATCTCTCGTATTCGCGTTATCACCATTGGGCAGGTCGTTTCGCTGGTCGGTATGGCGGCACTGCTGTTCGCCCCGCTGAATGATGCGACCTTCTTCGCGGCGATTGCCTGTGTAGCATTTAACTTTGGCGGTACCATCACCGTGTTCCCGTCACTGGTGAGCGAGTTCTTCGGTTTGAATAACCTTGCTAAAAACTACGGCGTCATTTACTTAGGTTTCGGTATCGGCAGCATTTGTGGTTCCATTATCGCCTCGCTGTTCGGCGGTTTCTATGTGACCTTCTGCGTTATCTTTGCGCTGTTAATTATCTCGCTGGCACTCTCCACCACCATCCGCCAGCCACAGCGTAGCGTATATACCGAGGCGCACGCCTAAACCTATTAGTAGTCTGATTAATACCTGGCGCATATATTTACAAAAATATATGCGTCATTTGCATTCTCCATAAGCACTTTTTCCCCCTCCTGTGGTCTACTTACCCGCGCCCGTAGACATTTCACTTCTGCTGTTGTCGCATTTTCCCCTGCCTGGTCTGTTTGACTACTGCTCAGGGTGTTTTAATCCCGATTCCCAGGGTTTGTTTGCATGAGATATATTAAGTCGATGACGCAGCAGAAACTCAGTTTCCTGCTGGCAATCTATATCGGTTTGTTTATGAACTGTGCTGTATTTTTCCGGCGCTTTAGCGGATATGCACACGAGTTTACCGTCTGGAAAGGACTCTCTGCGGTTGTTGAATTAGCCGGCACTGTGCTGGTGACCTTCTTTTTACTACGACTTCTCTCTTTATTTGGTCGGCGCGCCTGGCGTGTCCTGACAACGTTAGTGGTGCTGTGTTCTGCCGGTGCCAGCTATTACATGACCTTCCTGAACGTGGTAATTGGTTACGGTATTATTGCCTCCGTAATGACCACGGATATTGATTTATCGAAAGAAGTGGTTGGCTGGCATTTTGTCGTGTGGCTGGTTTCGGTCAGCATTTTACCGTTGGTTCTGATTTGGAGTAATCGCTGCCGCTATACCCTGATGAAACAGATACGTACGCCTGGCATGAGATGGCGCAGCGTGGCGGTAGTTTTACTGGCTGGTCTGATGGTATGGGTCCCGATTCGCCTGCTGAGCATGCAACAGAGAAGCGTTGAGCGAGCAACGGGAATCGATTTACCCAGCTATGGCGGGGTAGTGGCGAATTCCTATCTGCCGTCAAACTGGCTCTCCGCGCTGGGTCTGTACGCCTGGGCACAGGTGGATGAATCCTCAGACAACAAATCGTTGATGAACCCGGCGAAGAAGTTTACCTATGTTGCCCCCAAAAACCTCGACGACACCTATGTGGTCTTTATTATCGGCGAAACGACCCGCTGGGATCATATGGGAATTTTTGGCTATGAGCGCAATACCACGCCAAGGCTCGCCCAGGAGAAAAATCTGGCCGCCTTCCGTGGATATTCCTGTGATACGGCAACCAAACTTTCGCTGCGCTGCATGTTTGTGCGTGAGGGTGGGGCAGAAGAAAACCCGCAGCGTACTCTGAAAGAACAAAACGTCTTCTCCGTGCTCGGCCAGTTAGGGTTCAAGACCGATCTTTACGCGATGCAAAGCGAGATGTGGTTCTACAGTAACACCATGGCGGAGAACATCGCCTATCGTGAGCAGATTGGCGCAGAGCCGCGCAACCGTGGCAAGAACGTTGACGATATGCTGTTGATTACCGAGATGCAGCAGTCTCTGCAAAATAATGAAGATGGTGGCAAGCATCTAATTATTCTGCATACCAAGGGCTCGCATTTTAACTACACCCAGCGCTATACCCGTGATTATGCGCAGTGGAAGCCGGAATGTGTCAATGTTGATAGCGGTTGCTCGAAAGCTGAGATGATCAACTCATTCGATAACTCGGTAACCTATGTTGATCACTTTATTACCAAAGTGTTTGATCAGCTACGCGATAAGAAAGCGATCGTGTTTTACGCCGCCGATCACGGTGAGTCGATTAACGAGCGCGAGCACCTGCACGGTACGCCGCGTAAAATGGCGCCACCTGAGCAGTTCCGCGTTCCTATGATGGTGTGGATGTCTGACAAATATCTGGAAGACCCCGACCATGCGAAGGCGTTTGCACATCTGAAGCAAGAAGCTGATATGAAGGTGCCGCGTCGTCATGTGGAACTGTACGACACCATTTTGGGTTGCCTCGGTTATACCTCGCCAAATGGCGGTATTAACGAGAATAACAACTGGTGCCGTATCCCGGACGCGAATAAGGCGACAGCCCAGTAACTGAGCTGCTGACTTTCTCGCCGATCAAATGGCATTTTGATACTAAGGGATTGACGGGCGCGCAGCTGAGCAGTAAGATGCGCCCCGCATTCGGTGATTGGCGCAGCCTGGTAGCGCACTTCGTTCGGGACGAAGGGGTCGGAGGTTCGAATCCTCTATCACCGACCAAATTAGAAAGCCCGCTCTCTGAGCGGGTTTTTTGCATTTGTGGCTTTTGTAGGCCTGATAAGCGAAGCGCCATCAGGCAAAACATCACGCTATAACAGACACTGCCGGATGCGGCGCAAGCGCCTTATCCGGCCTACAGGCGAAGCGGTATCAGGCAAAACATCACGCTATAACAGACACTACCGGATGCGGCGCAGGCGCCTTATCCGGCCTACAGGCGAAGCGGTATCAGGCAAAACATCACGCTATAACAGACATTGCCGGATGCGGCGCAAGCGCCTTATCCGGCCTACAGGCGAAGCGCTGGCAGGGCGTATTTTTTGTTTTTCCGACCCCACGTTTGACCTTCATTTTATCTGCAAAAATTGTGCACCACTTCCCACTGACTGTTAACGATTCTGTGACATATTCCATTGCCTTTTTTTATATTTGCTTGAAACTTTTTTTGCGCTACTTATGGCTGAAGCTGGCATTTTCCGCTGTGCGCTTTAACGTTCATGGTATTAATCGCTCAGATATGCAGCATTAATTTAGAAAGTTTGAATAAATTGCATAAATGTTAATCACCAAATGTTGCGAAATATGAAGATGTTTATTCTGGCATAGTACGCGTAGCACAAATTTCCCTGCTGAAAATGTCCTTCCGCACTTTTTTTTATCTTTGTTTGTGAATTCTCACCGTTGGCGTAAATCACGGTGACCTGTATTGACGTTTTCACATTCTGTTGACAGATTGTAGGGTATGAGGGGCATTTCATGGAGAATCCGCACTGCAACTCAGTCGCTTATGTGAACGGAATCCCCATCCTCTTAACGCCGACCCGGCCGGGTAAAAAACAAAAAAAGGCCAGGCGGTGCAAACCCACTGCAAAGGGTAAAACAACAAACATCACATTGGAGCAGAAGAATGAGTATTTCCTTGAAGAAGTCAGGGATGCTGAAGCTTGGTCTGAGCCTGGTGGCTATGACCGTCGCAGCAAGCGTACAGGCTAAAACTCTGGTTTATTGTTCAGAAGGATCTCCTGAAGGCTTTAACCCGCAGCTTTTCACCTCTGGCACCACCTATGATGCCAGCTCCGTACCGATCTATAACCGCCTGGTCGAGTTCAAAACCGGTACGACTGAAGTGATTCCGGGCCTTGCTGAGAAGTGGGAAATCAGCGAAGACGGCAAAACCTACACCTTCCACCTGCGTCAGGGCGTGAAGTGGCAGGACAACAAAGAATTTAAACCGACGCGCGATTTTAACGCCGATGACGTGGTGTTCTCTTTCGATCGTCAGAAAAATGCCCAGAACCCGTACCATAAAGTCTCTGGCGGCAGCTATGAATACTTCGAAGGGATGGGTCTGCCGGATCTGATCTCCGAAGTGAAAAAAGTGGACGATAAAACCGTTCAGTTCGTGCTGACTCGCCCGGAAGCGCCGTTCCTGGCTGACCTGGCGATGGACTTCGCTTCTATTCTTTCCAAAGAATATGCTGACAACATGCTGAAAGCCGGTTCTCCGGAGAAAGTGGATCTGAACCCAATTGGTACCGGTCCGTTCCAGCTGCAGCAGTACCAGAAAGACTCCCGTATTCTGTATAAAGCATTCGAAGGTTACTGGGGCACCAAGCCGCAGATCGACCGTCTGGTCTTCTCCATTACGCCTGATGCTTCCGTGCGTTACGCCAAACTGCAGAAGAACGAGTGCCAGGTGATGCCGTACCCGAACCCGGCAGACATCGCGCGCATGAAGCAGGATAAAAACATCAATCTGATGGAGCAGGCGGGTCTGAACGTTGGCTACCTCTCTTTCAACACCGAGAAAAAACCGTTTGATGACGTGAAAGTCCGTCAGGCGCTGACCTACGCGGTAAACAAAGAAGCGATCATCAAAGCGGTTTATCAGGGCGCTGGCGTTGCCGCGAAAAACCTGATTCCGCCGACCATGTGGGGCTATAACGACGACGTTAAAGACTACACCTACGATCCTGAGAAGGCCAAAGCGCTGCTGAAGGAAGCGGGTCAGGACAAAGGCTTTACCGTTGAGCTGTGGGCTATGCCGGTACAGCGTCCATATAACCCGAACGCACGTCGTATGGCAGAAATGGTTCAGGCTGACTGGGCGAAAATTGGCGTTCAGGCCAAGATTGTGACCTACGAGTGGGGCGAGTATCTGAAACGCGCCAAAGCGGGTGAACATCAGGCGGTGATGATGGGCTGGACCGGTGACAACGGGGATCCGGACAACTTCTTCGCGACCTTGTTCAGCTGTGCGGCAGCGAAAGACGGTTCTAACTACTCTCGCTGGTGCTACAAGCCGTTTGAAGACCTGATCCAGCCGGCGCGTGCGACCGACGATCACAACAAACGTATTGAACTGTACAAGCAAGCTCAGGTTGTTATGCACGACCAGGCTCCGGCTCTGATTGTTGCTCACTCCACCGTGTACGAACCAGTGCGTAAAGAAGTGAAAGGCTATGTGGTTGATCCATTAGGCAAACACCACTTCGAAAACGTCTCTGTCGAATAATTAAAAGCAATTAAGGAAGCGCTGCGCCCCGGTGTTGTGTAGGCCGGATAAGCGCAGCGCCCTCCGGCGTAATGCTTTACCCGCGATGCAGTTTGCGTGGGATAAGATTTGTGAGCAATACAGACTCACGGTTCCAGGCCGTGCGTCATTAGAGAGAATCCGGGTTATGTTGCAGTTCATTCTCCGACGTTTGGGACTCGTCATCCCCACGTTTATCGGTATCACTCTTCTCACCTTTGCCTTTGTCCATATGATCCCCGGCGATCCGGTTATGATCATGGCGGGTGAACGTGGGATCTCCCCTGAGCGTCATGCTCAACTGTTGGCTGAACTCGGTCTGGATAAGCCGATGTGGCAGCAGTACCTCCACTATATCTGGGGGGTTATGCATGGTGATTTAGGTATCTCACTGAAAAGCCGCTTACCGGTGTGGGAAGAGTTCGTACCTCGCTTCAAAGCAACGCTGGAACTCGGCGTCTGCGCGATGATTTTCGCCGTCGCAGTGGGTATCCCAGTGGGTGTACTTGCTGCCGTTAAGCGCGGCTCCATTTTCGATCACACGGCAGTTGGCCTGGCGCTGACCGGTTACTCTATGCCGATTTTCTGGTGGGGCATGATGCTGATCATGCTGGTTTCCGTGCAGTTGAACCTGACGCCAGTTTCTGGGCGGGTGAGCGACATGGTGTTCCTTGATGATTCCAATCCGCTAACCGGCTTTATGCTGATCGACACCGCCATCTGGGGTGAAGAGGGCAACTTTATTGATGCGTTGGCGCATATGATCCTGCCTGCGATGGTGCTGGGTACCATTCCTCTGGCGGTCATTGTGCGTATGACCCGTTCATCGATGCTGGAAGTGCTGGGTGAAGATTACATCCGTACCGCGCGCGCCAAAGGCCTGACCCGTATGCGCGTCATCATTATTCACGCTCTGCGTAACGCGATGCTGCCCGTGGTGACCGTTATCGGCCTGCAGGTTGGTACGTTGCTGGCCGGGGCGATCCTGACCGAGACCATCTTCTCGTGGCCGGGACTGGGGCGCTGGCTGATCGATGCGCTGCAACGCCGCGATTATCCGGTGGTGCAGGGCGGGGTGCTGCTGGTCGCGACGATGATTATCCTCGTCAACCTGCTGGTAGACCTGCTGTACGGCGTGGTGAACCCGCGTATTCGGCATAAGAAGTAAGGGGCCATCATGTCACAGGTTACTGAAAATAAAGTTATTGCTGCACCGGCGCCGATGACTCCGCTGCAGGAGTTCTGGCACTATTTTAAACGCAACAAAGGTGCGGTTGTTGGGCTGGTGTACGTTGTGGTGATGATCCTGATTGCGGTCTTTGCCAACGTCCTCGCACCCTACAACCCGGCAGACCAGTTCCGCGATACGCTGCTGGCTCCTCCCGCGTGGCAGGAAGGCGGTACCATGGCGCATCTGTTTGGTACTGATGATGTAGGCCGCGACGTGCTGTCCCGCCTGATGTACGGTGCGCGTCTGTCGCTGTTGGTCGGCTGTCTGGTGGTAGTACTCTCCCTGCTGATGGGCGTGGTTCTTGGGCTGATCGCCGGTTACTTTGGCGGGATTGTCGATAACGTCATCATGCGTGTGGTCGATATCATGCTGGCATTGCCGAGCCTGTTGCTGGCGCTGGTGCTGGTGGCGGTATTTGGCCCCTCGATTGGCAACGCCGCGCTGGCGCTGACGTTCGTGGCATTGCCGCACTATGTCCGTTTGACGCGCGCCGCCGTGCTGGTGGAGGTTAACCGCGACTACGTCACTGCATCTCGCGTGGCGGGAGCCGGCGCGATGCGCCAGATGTTCGTCAACATTCTTCCTAACTGTCTTGCGCCGCTGATTGTTCAGGCGTCGCTTGGCTTCTCTAACGCCATTCTCGATATGGCTGCCCTCGGCTTCTTGGGGATGGGCGCACAGCCGCCTACGCCGGAATGGGGCACCATGCTCTCTGACGTTCTACAGTTTGCCCAAAGCGCCTGGTGGGTTGTGACCTTCCCGGGGCTGGCGATCCTGTTGACGGTGCTGGCATTTAACCTGATGGGTGACGGTCTGCGTGACGCGCTCGATCCCAAACTGAAGCAGTAAGAGGTTCGAGATGGCGTTATTAAATGTAGATAAATTATCGGTGCATTTCGGCGACGTAGGTTCCGAATTCCGCGCCGTAGACCGCATTAGCTACAGTGTGAATCAGGGTGAAGTGGTTGGCATTGTAGGAGAGTCCGGCTCTGGTAAGTCCGTCAGTTCGCTGGCGATTATGGGACTGATTGACTACCCAGGCCGCGTTATGGCCGAAAATCTGGAGTTTAATGGTCGCGACCTGAAGCGCATCTCTGAGAAAGAGCGTCGCCAGTTAGTGGGCGCGGAAGTGGCGATGATCTTCCAGGACCCGATGACCAGCCTTAACCCCTGCTACACCGTCGGCTACCAGATTATGGAAGCTATTAAAGTGCACCAGGGCGGCAACAAAAAAACGCGTATTCAGCGGGCAATAGACCTGCTGACGCTGGTGGGGATCCCCGATCCGGCCTCGCGTCTTGATGTATATCCGCACCAGTTGTCCGGTGGGATGAGTCAGCGCGTGATGATCGCGATGGCGATAGCCTGTCGTCCGAAACTGCTGATTGCCGACGAACCGACAACGGCGCTGGATGTGACTATTCAGGCGCAGATCATCGAGCTACTGCTGGAATTGCAGCAAAAAGAGAACATGGCGCTGGTCTTAATCACGCACGATCTGGCGCTGGTGGCTGAAGCGGCACACAAAATCATCGTGATGTACGCCGGTCAGGTGGTAGAAACCGGAGCCGCGCAGGATATCTTTCGCGCGCCGCGTCATCCTTACACCCAGGCGCTGCTGCGCGCGCTGCCTGAGTTTGCTCAGGATAAAGCACGTCTGGCCTCGCTGCCGGGCGTGGTTCCCGGGAAATATGACCGCCCGAGCGGCTGTTTGCTGAACCCACGCTGCCCCTATGCGACCGACAAATGCCGCGCTGAAGAACCTGAACTGAACCTGCTGGAAGGCGGTCGTCAGTCGAAATGCCACTACCCACTTGATGATGCCGGGAGGCCTGGGCTATGAGTACGCAAAAGGCCACTTTGTCACAGCCGCTGTTGCAGGCTATTGATCTGAAAAAACACTACCCGGTGAAAAAGGGCATGTTCGCCCCGGAGCGCCTGGTGAAAGCGCTGGACGGCGTCTCCTTTACCTTAGAGCGTGGTAAAACGCTGGCGGTGGTAGGCGAGTCGGGCTGTGGGAAATCCACCCTTGGCCGCCTGCTGACGATGATTGAAGTCCCGACCGGCGGTGAGCTGTATTACCAGGGACAGGATCTGCTTAAGCACGACCCGCAGGCGCAAAAGCTGCGTCGGCAGAAAATCCAGATTGTATTCCAGAACCCGTACGGTTCCCTGAACCCGCGTAAGAAAGTGGGGCAGATTCTGGAAGAGCCGCTGCTGATCAACTCCACGCTCAGCAAAGAGGAACGTCGTGAAAAAGCGCTGGCGATGATGGCGAAAGTGGGGCTGAAAACCGAACACTACGACCGCTATCCGCATATGTTCTCCGGCGGTCAGCGTCAGCGTATTGCCATCGCTCGCGGTCTGATGCTTGACCCGGACGTGGTGATTGCCGATGAACCGGTCTCAGCGCTGGACGTTTCGGTGCGTGCGCAGGTGCTGAATCTGATGATGGATTTGCAGCAGGAACTGGGGCTGTCATACGTCTTTATCTCGCACGACCTGTCGGTGGTTGAGCACATTGCCGATGAAGTGATGGTGATGTATTTAGGCCGCTGCGTGGAGAAAGGGACGAAGGACCAAATCTTCAATAATCCGCGTCATCCGTACACGCAAGCGCTGCTCTCCGCAACGCCGCGTCTGAACCCGGACGATCGCCGTGAGCGTATCAAGCTGACCGGTGAACTGCCAAGCCCGCTGAATCCGCCGCCGGGCTGCGCGTTTAACGCCCGCTGCCGTCGTCGCTTTGGTCCGTGTACCCAGCTTCAGCCGCAGTTGAAAGATTACGGCGGTCAACTGGTGGCGTGTTTTGCCGTTGACCAGGATGAAAACCCACAGCAATAAACCTGGGTTATGACCCGATAACCGGAGCCTTGTGCTCCGGTTTTTTTATATTTTCTCTTTACGTCCACAATGTGAGTCCTTTGGCAGAACATTATTCCACAGCGTCTAGAATGTAGTCAGATTCCCTCTAGTCACAAAAATATCTATTTCGCAGTTGCTAACTACCAGGAGCAAATGTGGTCACGATACGCTGGGATATTAAAACAATTGATCGTCTGTCGATGGTTGAGGATGTCCTGAAGGAATTTTCCTGCTGTGATATCAATATCATCTCCATGAAAGTCACGCCTGGGCGGATCCTGATTAAATCCTGGTGCCGCCAGCTACAGGATATTTCCTGTGTGCAATCCTGTTTAAGCCAGCGCGCCGATATTATTCATGTCGCTTACCTCTGTGAGGAGATAAGTGAGCTGTCAACGCCGGAACCGGAACGCCCGCGCTATTTCTCTGACATTATTTGCAGCAGCCAGAGCATGCACGCGCTTATCGAAAAGGCGATAAAAATTGCCGACAGCAAATATACCGTTCTGATACGTGGCGATACGGGGACCGGTAAAGAGCTGCTGGCCCGGGCTATCCATAATTCCGGGCAGCGACGTTTTTATCCGTTTATTCCGGTCAACTGCTCTGCGCTACCTGAGTCGCTAATGGAGAGTGAATTCTTTGGCTATGAGAAAGGGGCTTTCAGCGGCGCGGATTGTAAAGGCAAAAAAGGGCTGTTTGAAATGGCCGATAAAGGCACCCTTTTTCTCGATGAGTTTGGCGAAATGTCGCTGAGCTTACAGGCTAAACTCCTGCGCGTGCTTCAGGATGGCGGGATTCGGCGCGTTGGCGGAGCGCATATTATTCCGGTCAATGTGCGCATTATTGTGGCAACCAATGCCAATCTGGAAGAGATGGTAGAACAACGTCTGCTGCGCGCCGATCTCTATTACCGCATCAACGTGCTTTCACTGACCATTCCACCTTTGCGCGAGCGTCCACAGGATATCAGCCTGCTGATTCGCCACTTTGTGCAGAAATACGCAAAGGAATTCCAGCGGCGGATCATTCTGGATAAAGCCTGTTTTGATGCCCTGCACCATCACACCTGGCCGGGAAACGTGCGCGAACTGGAAAATACCATTATTCGCCTGATGCTGATGGCGGAATCCGATGTTATTACGCGGGAAGAATTAGGGATGGTGAATTTGCCTGCCGTTGAGCGGGGCCCGACAGAACGTCCTTTTAAAGAGCAGGTTCTGTGTGCTGAACGCCAGCTCATTGAACAGATGGTGGAAGATAATGTGTCGTCACGGCATATCGCCAAAGCGCTGGGCGTGTCGCACACCACGGTGCTGAATAAAATTCGCGGCTATCAGCTGGAGAGTGTGAGTTAAGCGCCGCCAGCGTCTGACGGCGCGATATACGTGGGTTATTCAATCAGCTTCAATAAGGGCGACAGGCACAGCAGAATTCCGTACAGCAGGATCAACCAGGTTTTCAGTCCGCGCAGTTTTTCCAGTTGCGTTACTTTATAGATCAGGAAGAACGGAATAATACACGACACAATCCCGTAAAGCGGACTACCTAGCTGGAAGAACACCAGTACCGATACGCGAAATGACACCCAAATGACCAGGGTGATAACAATAAAGGTGCAAATACCCAGCGTAAGCACCAACGGATTAATTTTCTCAATGTCAATGACGCGGCTCAGAACGTTGAGAATAATACCTTTGATCGCTTCGTGGAATCCCAGATAAATACCAAAGAACGCGGTTAATACGGCGAAGATATTTAATACCGTTGAGGTGATATGAATAATCTGCCCAGGAATGACCTGAGCCGCCAGCGCCAGTGCTGAAATATTTTGTTCGAAAGCCGAAACGGCCTCTTCATGGCTAATGGAAAAGGTAAAAGAGAAGGAGAAAAACAGAATGACAGCAATCAGAGTAATGTAACTGATGCGATGCGTACGGATTGCCATACGCGTAGCCAGCACCCGGTCCGCCACCCGTTTGCGGTAGGCGATGTTCATTGGGTTCAACACCTGAATAAACACCGCCGAGAAGAAGCAGAACGGGATGGTTAGCAGTACATCACGAAAGAAGACCGATGCTTCAGGGAAGGCGCTGATATTAGCGAAGTTCCAGTGCGGAACCATCGCAAAACCAAATACGATGATGATACCCACTTTGACCACCACCATCGGGCCGGAGATTTTGAACAGCAGCTTTTCTCCCCCGGAAGCAATGGCGACCAGCACGGCAAAAATGGCCACTTTATAGATTATCGACTGCGAAAGATCGGCCTCGGTCAAGCCGAAGGTTTTAATATATGAGGCGCTGTCAAAAACCACGGATAAGGAATAAATAAATATGCCGTGAATAATCATCAGAAAATAGATGACGCCAAGAAATACGCCCCAGTTTTTTCCCAGGTAATGACTTATAATATCAGTGTAGTCATTGCAGGTTTCGCTTTCTGATAATGTTTTTAAATAAATATCCTGCACAATATAAGTTGCCGGATAAGCAATAATAAAGGCAACGATAAATACCCAAATGCCTGTTAAGCCAATTTGTACCGGCATTAGTACCGTTCCGGCACCAATGGCCATGCCGATACACAGTAATACCCAGCCAAAATCGTATTTCGTAAACGGTATTTTTTTTGAGAATGGTACGGCGGTTGCTGTATTGTTGCTTAATTGTAATGTGTTGTCCTGCATAGAACCCCCTGCCCAAAATACACGTTCTCCCCGAAAGAGGATCGCGTGTATTGCCAGACTGTTGTGCCTTGATTCTCAACAACCTGAACCGAACGACGTCGGTTCAGGCCATATTGGTCAGAATGTTGCCTTTCTGATGGCGTGTTCAAGGTCGTTAATAATATCTTCTGGATCTTCAAGACCCACAGAAAGACGGATAAGCCCGTCGGTAATACCTGCTTTGAGCCGTTCCTCAGGTGCAACGGGCGAATGTGTCATAGACGCTGGGTGCTGAATGAGGGTTTCGGTATCACCGAGACTGACCGCGAGGAGGCACAATTCTACAGAATTGATCATCCGCCTACCAGCCTCGAGGCCGCCGGCGATTTCGAAGCTGATAATTCCACCTGGCAGGCTCATTTGCCGCTGGCCCAGCTCATACTGCGGATGCGAAGTCAGGCCAGGATAATACACCCGAGTAATAGATGGATGCCCTTCGAGGAAGCGGGCGATTTTCAGCGCATTTTCACAGTGGCGTTCCATACGAATGCCCAGCGTTTTAACGCCGCGCAGTGTTAACCACGCATTGAAAGGACTCATGCAGCCGCCGGTGATATCTTTCAGGCCTACAAACCGCGCCTGGTCGATAAACTCCTGCTTACCAACAATGATGCCGCCAATCACATCCCCGTGACCGTTGATATATTTGGTGACGCTGTGAACCACAATATCCGCGCCCAGTTGCAAAGGCTGCTGACAGTACGGCGACATAAAGGTGTTATCCACCACCAGCAATGCGCCCTGTTGATGGGCGATACCGGCCACCGTTTCAATGTCGACCAGCGACAGCGTTGGGTTGGCGGGCGTTTCGATATACACAACTTTGGTTTCTGGTCGCATGGCGGCGCGGATTTCTTCAGGCTTTGCCGCGTCGACAAAGCTGACGTTAATCCCAAACTTCGGCATGCTGTGCGACAAAAACGCGTGGGTGCAGCCGTAAATCGCGCTGGCGGAAACGATATGGTCACCCTGCTGGCAAAGCGTCAACAGCGTTGTGGTGATAGCAGAAATACCGGACGCGGTTGCCAACCCGGCTTCACCTCTTTCCAGTACAGCCAGCTTTTTCTCCAGCGCATCTGTGGTGGGGTTACCCAAGCGGGTGTAAATGTACCCGGACTCTTCGAGCGCAAAGCGGGCGGCACCTTGTTCGGCGCTGTCAAAAACAAACGTTGAGGTCTGGAAAATAGGCGTACTAAGCGCGCCAGTTGAAGGGTCGGGTTGTTGCCCCGCGTGAACGATCTGGGTGTTGAATCCGTAAGTACGACAGTCAGACATGATATCTCCTTTAATTCGGAACAGAACAGCTCACAGTCAAATAGCAATCGCTGTGCCAGAAAATGAACTGATAGATATCAATGTGTTATGTTTTTGTCTGAACTAATGGTCGGCAGGAATGTTGCCAACTGGAAAGAATCTTTCCAGCGTGCTGGTAAGAAAATGGGTGAATTGCGAGGCGCTACGCAGAGCGCAATATTGCGCAGTGATATGGCAAGTGGGCTGCCGTAGAATCAGCGGCAAGCCGGGAATTCCCGGTGAGGCGCAATGTTGCGGGGGCTTGATCCCCGGCGGCATCGGTTGCTGGAAAGAGAAAACCCCCGCACGTTGTTCGGTATAAACCTGGCAACAAAACGGGGGCTGACTTGAACCTGAACAACTCAAGGATAGCCGTGAACAGTTGCCATTGCAACACAGGCGGCTATATGACGCTCGCACAGTTAGGCGTGGCCTTCTGGCACGATTTAGCGGCTCCCATCATCGCTGGCACCATTGCCAGCCTGATTGTGAGCTGGCTGCGTAACAGAAAGTAATGCGCTTTGTAGGCGTCTGCCTGCCGTGATGGCAACATGCGCCCGAACCAGGCCGCAGGGGGCGACCTTGCGGCCTTTTTCGGCTTAAATGCAGATAAATCTCGTCGCCAGGTGCCTATCCTGTCGCGATAATGCACGCTGGGAAGTTTTCAGATACCGCCTCTCTTAATACCGCTACGATCGGGTATACTCTGACGGCAGTTTCGTCTATCCGTGGAGAGTCAGTTTGCGTGTCAGTCGCTCGTTAACAATTAAGCAGATGGCAATGGTTGCGGCCGTTGTTATGGTGTTCGTTTTTATTTTTTGCACCGTTTTGTTGTTCCATCTGGTCCAGCAAAACCGCTATAACACGGCTACGCAACTGGAAAGTATCGCTCGCTCCGTCCGTGAGCCTCTGTCGGACACTATCCTGAAAGGGGATATTCCCGAAGCGGAAGCCATTTTAAAAAGTATTCGGCCAGCGGGTGTAGTCAGTCGCGCCGATGTGGTGCTGCCCAATCAGTTTCAGGCGTTGCGGATGAGTTTTATCCCTGAACGCCCCGTTCCTGTTACGGTGACTCGCCTGTTTGAGCTTCCGGTACAAATTTCGCTGCCGATCTATTCTCTTGAGCGTTCAGCTAACCCGCAACCGCTGGCGTATCTGGTACTGCAGGCGGATTCGTACCGCATGTACAAATTCGTGATGAGTACGCTCTCGACGTTAGTGACCATTTACTTACTTTTGTCGTTAATACTGACCGTCGCCATCTCCTGGTGCATTAACCGCTTGATTGTGCACCCCTTACGTAAAATTGCCCGTGAGCTGAACGATATCCAACAGCAGGATCTGATTGGCTATCAACTGGCATTGCCGCGTCTACATCAGGATGATGAGATTGGTATGCTGGTGCGTAGCTACAATCTTAATCAGCAGTTGATTCAGCGACATAGCGAAGAGCAAAGCGACTTTGCAATGCGTTTCCCGGTTTCCGAACTGCCCAATAAGTCGTTTTTAATGGGGTTGCTGGAGCAGGTTGTTACCCGCCAGCAGACGACGGCGCTGATGATTGTCACCTGCGAAACCCTACGTGACACCGCGGGGGTGTTAACTGAAACTCAGCGGGAAATCCTGCTGCTTACGCTGGTCGAAAAACTCAAGTCGGTATTAGCCCCCAGGATGGTGCTTTCCCAGGTGAGTGGCTATGACTTCGCCATCATCGCCCATGGTGTAAAAGAACCCTGGCACGCTATTACTCTAGGTCAGCAAGTACTCACTATCGTTAACGAGCGATTACCTATTCAGGGTATTCAACTGCGTCCTACCTGCAACATTGGAGTAGCAATGTTCTATGGTGATTTGACCGCAGAACAGCTTTACCGCCGCGCTCTCTCGGCCGTATTAACCTCGCGCCATAAGGGTAAAAATCAAATTCAGTTCTTTGATCCGTTACAGATGGAAGAGGCGCAGCAGCGTTTGACGGAAGAGAACGATATTCTTACCGCGCTGGATAACCGTCAGTTCGCGCTTTGGATGCAGCCGCAGGTGGAAATGTCCAGCGGTAAGGTATTGAGCGCAGAAGCATTATTGCGGATGCAGCAGCCGGACGGAAGCTGGGAGCTGCCCGAAGGATTAATCGACAGGATTGAGTCCTGTGGTCTGATGGTGACGGTTGGTTACTGGGTGCTGGAAGAGACGTGCCGCCAGCTGTCAGCGTGGCAGGAACGGGGTCTGATGCTGCCGCTGTCGGTGAATTTGTCCGCACTACAGCTGATGCACCCGAGTATGGTCTCGGACCTGCTGGAGTTGTTAAACCGCTATCGCATCAAGCCTGGTACGTTGATCCTGGAAGTGACTGAAAGCCGGCATATCGATGATCCCCACGCCGCGGTGGCCATTTTGCGCCCATTGCGTAATGCGGGAGTACGTATCGCACTGGATGACTTTGGCATGGGGTATGCGGGCCTGCGACAGCTGCAGCACATGAAGTCGCTACCGGTGGATGTCCTCAAAATCGATAAGATGTTTGTCGACGGAGTACCTGAGGATTGCAGCATGATCTCCGCCATCATTCAGTTGGCCCACAGCCTTAATTTGCAGATGATCGCCGAAGGTGTCGAAACCGAAGCGCAGCGTGAATGGCTATCACAAGCCGGGGTGGAAGTGGCACAAGGGTTCCTGTTTGCCCGACCGGTTCCGGCAAATATCTTCGAAGAACGTTATCTGGCGCCGGAAAGCGCTGATTACAAAAGTTAAAAAAGGTCTCGCTTGTGCGAGCCAGCTCAAAATTTTTAACATTTTTGTATCAATTATGATCCAGGTACATTTCTGTCAAGTTGTGTGGGTGTTACTTTAAGGCCGCAGGTTAAACAAAACCTTACAAGACCTGTGGTTTTTACTTTAAGGACACCCTATGAAAACCTCTATATTCAAAAGCCTTTACTTTCAGGTCCTGACAGCGATTGCCATTGGTATTCTCCTTGGCCATTACTACCCTGAATTAGGCGCCCAAATGAAACCGCTTGGTGATGCCTTCGTTAAGCTCATCAAGATGGTCATCGCACCTGTCATCTTCTGTACTGTCGTTACCGGCATTGCAGGCATGGAAAGTATGAAAGCCGTAGGCCGCACCGGTGCGGTTGCACTGCTTTATTTTGAAGTGGTCAGTACGATTGCGCTGATCATCGGTCTTATCATTGTTAACGTGGTGCAACCCGGTGCCGGGATGAACGTCGATCCGGCGACGCTGGATGCCAAAGCGGTTGCGATTTATGCCGAACAGGCAAAAGACCAGGGGATCGTAGGTTTCCTGATGGATATTATCCCGGCGAGCGTCATTGGCGCGTTTGCCAGCGGTAACATCCTGCAGGTATTGCTGTTTGCAGTAATGTTTGGTTTTGCGCTGCATCGTCTGGGCAGCAAGGGCCAGATGATTTTCAACGTGATTGAAAGTTTCTCGCAGGTTATTTTCGGCATCATCAATATGATCATGCGCCTGGCGCCTATCGGTGCTTTCGGTGCTATGGCCTTTACCATCGGTAAATATGGCGTCGGAACGCTGGTGCAACTGGGTCAGCTAATCATCTGCTTCTACATCACCTGTATTCTGTTTGTGGTGCTGGTGCTGGGTTCAATTGCGCGCGCAACCGGCTTCAGTATCTTTAAATTCATCCGCTATATCCGTGAAGAGCTGCTGATCGTTCTGGGTACTTCTTCTTCCGAGTCTGCGCTGCCGCGTATGCTCGATAAGATGGAAAAACTGGGCTGTCGGAAGTCGGTTGTCGGATTGGTTATACCCACGGGCTACTCGTTTAACCTTGATGGGACATCAATCTATCTGACTATGGCGGCGGTGTTTATCGCTCAGGCGACCAACAGCCACATGGATATCTTCCATCAGATAACCCTGTTGGTGGTGCTCCTGCTCTCCTCAAAAGGTGCAGCGGGTGTGACCGGGAGTGGCTTCATTGTTCTGGCCGCGACTATCTCTGCGGTGGGGCATTTACCGGTTGCTGGCCTGGCGCTGATTCTTGGTATTGACCGCTTCATGTCTGAAGCCCGTGCGCTGACCAACCTGATTGGTAACGGTGTTGCAACTGTCGTTGTGGCTAAATGGGTGAAAGAATTGGATACCAAAAAGCTGGATGACACGCTGAATAATCGTGCGCCGGATGGCAAAACGCACGATTTATCCTCTTAATCTCGTCACTTATGCCCGTAGTCCCTTCCAGGACTGCGGGCGTTTGCGCATAATTACCCCCTGTGCCTGAAACCGTCGATTCGGCGGCTCGGGATTTTTTCACTTCTTCCGTGACATTTTTATGTTCTCGCGGTCTAACACGAAGTGTTTTTAACGTCATATTCAGAGAGTCCTTTCGAGGGCTGTCTTTTTATTTCCAGGATAGTTGATCAGGGGTTCACATGCAGGGCACAAAAATTCGACTTTTAGCGGGCGGCTTGCTGATGATGGCCACTGCCGGCTATGTGCAGGCAGATGCGCTCCAGCCTGATCCAGCGTGGCAACAGGGCACGCTGGCAAATGGTTTACAGTGGCAAGTGTTAGCCACTCCCCAGCGTCCGAGCGACCGTATTGAGGTTCGCCTGCTGGTCAATACCGGTTCACTCACCGAAAGTGCGCAACAGAGTGGTTTCAGCCATGCGATCCCGCGTATCGCGCTGACGCAAAGCGGTGGCCTCGATGCCACGCAAGCCCGTTCACTGTGGCAGCAGGGGTTCGATCCCAAACGTCCCATGCCGCCGGTTATCGTTTCCTACGATTCCACGCTGTATAACCTCAGTCTGCCTAACAGCCGTAACGACCTACTGAAAGAGTCACTTTCTTATCTGGCAAATATCTCCGGTAAACTGAGCATCACCTCTGAAACGGTCAATCATGCGCTGAGTAGCGAAGACATGGTTGCAACCTGGCCGTCAGATACCAAAGAAGGGTGGTGGCGTTACCGTCTGAAGGGATCGACCCTACTGGGGCACGATCCTGCCGATCCGCTGAAAACGCCGGTAGACGCGTCGAAAATTCAGTCTTTCTACCAGAAATGGTATACCCCGGACGCGATGACGCTGATCATCGTCGGTAACGTTGATGCACGCAGCGTAGCTGAGCAAATCAATAAAACCTTTGGCGAGTTAAAAGGAAAACGCGAAACGCCTGCACCGGTTCCCACGCTCTCTCCGCTGCGAGCAGAAGCCGTGAGTATTATGACCGATGCGGTACGCCAGGATCGCCTTTCCATCATGTGGGACACGCCATGGCAGCCGATCCGTGAATCTGCCGCGCTGTTACGTTACTGGCGCGCTGATTTAGCCCGTGAGGCGCTGTTCTGGCACATTCAGCAAGAGCTAACCAAAAACAATGCCAAAGACATTGGCCTCGGATTTGACTGCCGGGTGCTGTTCCTGCGCGCGCAGTGCGCGATTAACGTTGAGTCGCCGAACGATAAGCTGAACGCCAATCTGGGTACGGTTGCGCGTGAGCTGGCGAAAGTGCGTGATAAGGGACTGCCGGAAGAAGAGTTCAATGCGCTGGTAGCGCAAAAGAATCTGGAACTGCAGAAGCTGTTTGCCACCTATGGTCGTACCGATACCGATATTTTGATCAGCCAGCGTTTGCGCTCGCTGCAAAATCAGGTGGTGGATATTGCGCCTGAACAGTACCAGCGTTTACGCCAGAGCTTCCTCAACAGCCTGAGCGTTGAGATGCTGAATCAGGACCTGCGTCAGCAGCTGTCGCAAGATATGGCGTTAATTCTGCTGCAGCCGAAGGGTGAACCTGAATTCAATATGAAGGATCTGCAGGCGACGTGGGATAGCATTATGGCGCCCGTTACCGCAGCGGCAACGTCTGTTGAAACGGATGAATCACACTCTGAAGTGACGGATATCCCGCCTGTACAGTAAAGGGTATCGTAACCTGTAAGCCGGGCAAGCGAAGCGCTCCCGGCTTACCCAGTGCCGGATGCGGCGTTAACGCCTCATCCGGCCTACAGGAACAATAAATTATTGCGGCATGGCGTCGCGGGGGATAATCGCCCCACGATGCTGAATGACGGTGCTTGCCGTCAGGTGGCCTCGTTTTGCGGCTTCGGCAGCATCGCCACCGGTCAGACGGACCGCCAGATACCCGGCGCTGAAGGAGTCTCCGGCCGCAGTGGTATCGATCACTTTCTCTTTCGGTAGTTTAACTGCCGGAACGTCGATCAGTTCTTCGCCTGCAATTGAAACCAGGCAAGAGTCTGCGCCACGCTTCACAACCACTTCCTGAACGCCAGCAGCGTGAGTACGGGCAATTACCTCGGCAACGGGTTTTTCACCCCACAGTGCGTCTTCATCGTCCAGCGTCAGGAATGCGATATTGGTGCATTCCAGCATCTGCTGATACACCTGCTGGGTTTCTTCTTTGCTGCTCCACAGACGTGGGCGGTAGTTATTGTCAAAAATGACCTTTCCGCCGTTGGCACGGCATTCACGCAGCAATGACAGCAGCTTGTCACGGCTTGCCGGGCTTAAAATCGCCAGGCTGATTCCGCTCAGATACAAGTAGTCAAATGTCGCCAGTTCTTCGCAAATCGCGACAGACTGCTCGCTCTCCAGCCAGAATTTTGCGGCGGCTTCATTACGCCAGTAATAGAAGGTGCGCTCGCCAGTGCTGTCGGTCTCAATGTAGTAGAGACCTGGCAGGCGGTTTTCCATGCGCTGGGTTAATGAAGTGTCTACGTTTTCACCCTGCCAGGACTCCAGCATTTGTTGGCTAAAACTGTCGGTACCCAGTGCAGTCACATAGTGTACGGAAAGTGCCGCCGCATCGACCTGACGGGCGATATAAACGGATGTATTCAACGTGTCGCCACCGAATCCGCGCTGAACGTCAGCGCCTTTCTGTGACAGCTCAATCATGCATTCGCCAATCACGGCAATCTTTCTGGACATAGTCGTAACCTGCTCTGAAAAAAATTAGCGTTAGTGTGCGCTGTGGGTGTTAAGTGGTCAACTATATTAAAACATCGTTCCATTATTTTTTTGAGCCAGCACGTGTTCTGCGTTGTTTTTGCCGCTTAGTTTTTATTTTTGCGCACAGCTGAACGTAAAGTTCTTCGTCTGAGCGCCGATAACCTTTGACGAGTCCGGTCAGTCACACTCTTATTTACAGGACATCTCAGATGATAAAGCAGGTTACCCAGCAGCTCATTACGCCCGATGCGAGTATTGAAAGCTTGCTGGAAAGACGCTATTGGCTGCAGTGCGAGCGTGCTTACACCTACCAGCCAATTTACCAGACCAACGGAAGGCTGATGGCCGTTGAACTGCTGACCGTCGTGAGCCATCCTGATAACCCTTCACAACGTATTGCACCAGACCGCTATTTTGCTGAAGTGGCTGTACGGCATCGTGTTGAAGTAGTGAAAGAGCAACTTCTGCAGCTTGAGCTGAAAGGGGGCTTTTTCAGAGCCAACAACCTGCTGGCTTCAGTGAATGTCGATGGACCAACACTCATTGCGATGCGTCAGGATCCCGAAATCCTGAAAATCATTGAAGGCCTGCCGTGGCTGCGTTTTGAGCTGGTGGAACATATCCGCTTGCCGAAGGGGTCGTCGTTCGCCTCAATGTGCGAGTTCGGCCCGCTCTGGCTGGATGACTTTGGTACCGGAATGGCGAACTTCTCGGCGCTTAGTGAAGTGAGTTATGACTATATCAAAGTGGCGCGGGATCTGTTCGTCATGCTGCGCAAGACGCCGGAGGGACGTAATCTCTTCACACTACTATTACAGCTCATGAACCGCTATTGCCGCGGTGTCATTGTCGAAGGTGTTGAAACGCTGGAAGAGTGGCGCGATGTGCAAAACTCACCGGCTTTCGCTGCGCAAGGCTATTTTCTCTCTCGTCCAGTGCCTCTGGATACGCTTGAAGAGGTGATCCTGTCGCTTTGATGAGGGCGTAGTGCACCTCCTTTTCATCCTGCTGGACTATCTTTAGGACAGGCAAGGAAGGAAGTAAGGAGGTTAGACATGACGAGAACAGGTAAAATAACCACTTCAGTAATAGGGGTTTTCTTGTTGTTGATCGTCGTACTCATCATTGTGATTGCGACATTTGACTGGAACCGGCTCAAACCGACCATCAACCAGAAAGTCTCTACAGAACTCAACCGGCCCTTTGCTATACGGGGTGACCTGGGCGTGGTTTGGGAACGCCAGAAGCAGGAAACTGGCTGGCGTAGCTGGGTTCCTTGGCCGCATGTTCATGCTGAAGATATTATCCTCGGCAACCCGCCAGATATTCCCGACGTCACCATGGTGCATCTGCCGCGTGTTGAAGCTACGCTCGCCCCGCTGGCACTGCTGACAAAAACCGTCTGGCTCCCGTGGGTCAAGCTGGTCAAACCCGATGCGCGGCTGATCCGCCTGTCGGAGAAAAACAATAACTGGACCTTTAACTTAGCTGGGGACGAAAACCGCGATCCTGATGCGCCGCCATCCGCATGGTCTTTCCGGCTGGATAACATTCTGTTCGACCAGGGACGTATCGCCATTAACGATAAGGTGACGAAGTCGGAGATTGAGATCCTGGTCGATCCGCTGGGTAAACCGTTACCCTTTAGCGAAGTGACCGGCGCAAAAGGTAAAGAGAGCAACGCTCGCGTCGAGGACTACGTGTTTGGGCTGAAAGCGCAAGGGCGATATAACGGCGAACCGCTAAGCGGTAGCGGAAAAATAGGCGGAATGCTGGCGCTGCGTGGCGAAGATACGCCTTTCCCGATTCAGGCTGATTTCCGTTCGGGCAATACGCGCGTAGCGTTTATCGGCACGATAAACGATCCGATGAATATGGGCGGGGCGGATCTGCGGCTTAAATTCTCGGGAGATTCGCTAGGGGATTTGTACGATTTGACCGGCGTACTGCTCCCGGATACGCCGCCGTTTGAAACCGACGGACGTCTGGTGGCGAAAATTGACCCGGAAAAATCCTCTGTTTTTGATTATCGCGATTTCAATGGCCGTATTGGCGACAGCGATATTCACGGAACGCTGGCCTACACCACCGGTAAGCCGCGACCCATGCTGAAGGGCGATGTGGAATCACGCCAGCTGAGGCTGGCCGATTTGGGGCCGCTGATCGGGGTGGATTCAGGCAAAGGGGCGGAACGGGCAAAACAATCTGAACAGCGCAAAGGTGAGAAGAGCGTTCAGCCTGCGGACAAGGTCTTGCCGTATGACCGTTTTGAAACCGATAAATGGAACGTGATGGACGCTGACGTGCGTTTCAAAGGACGGCGTATTGAGCATGGCAGTAGCCTGCCGATCAGCGATCTCTCCACTCATATCATCCTGAAAAATGCTGACCTGCGCCTGCAACCGCTGAAATTTGGTCTTGCGGGAGGCAGCATTGTCTCCAGCATCCATCTGGAAGGGGATAAAAAGCCGATGCGGGGACAGGCGTATATTCAGGCGCGGCGGCTGAAGCTAAAAGCGCTGATGCCCGATGTGGAACTGATGCAGAAAACGCTCGGTGAAATGAACGGGGACGCCCGGTTTAGCGGAAGTGGAAACTCGGTAGCGGCGCTGCTGGGTAACAGCAATGGCAACCTGAAACTGCTGATGAATGACGGCTTGATCAGCCGGAATCTGATGGAAATTGTGGGCTTGAATCTGGGGAACTATCTTGTCGGGCAGATATTTGGTGATGACGAAGTGCGGGTGAACTGCGCGGCGGCGAATCTGGATATTGTTAACGGCGTGGCGCGTCCGCAGATTTTTGCTTTCGACACGGAAAACGCAGTCATTAATGTCACTGGTACGGCGAGCTTTGCGTCGGAGCAACTGGATTTAACCATCGATCCGGAGAGCAAAGGGATTCGTATTATTACTCTGCGTTCGCCGCTGTATGTTCGCGGCACCTTTAAGAATCCGCAGGCTGGCGTGAAGGCCGGACCGCTGATTGCGCGCGGTGCGGTTGCTGCCGCATTAGCCACGTTAGTTACTCCCGCGGCAGCCTTGTTGGCGCTGATTTCGCCGTCAGAGGGTGACGCGAATCAGTGCCGGACGATCCTGTCACAGATGAAGAAGTGATGTCTGGCCGGATGTTTATCCGGCCTGGATTTCATGCTCAACCCAGGCCGGAAAAGGTAGTTACACCGCATCCGGCAAAAGAATTACAACGACTGATGGCGGGTTTCGTGGGTCAACAGCAGTGCAATCAGCGTCAATGCCGCCATCGATGCCAGATACGTACCAACAGCCGCCAGACCATAATTCGCCTGCAACCATGCAGCGATGTATGGGGCAACCGATGCGCCGAGAATCGACGAAACGTTGTATGAGAACGACGCCCCCGTGTAGCGCACTTCGGTCGGGAACAGCTCCGGCAGCAGTGCGCCCATCGGGCCAAATGTCAGACCCATCAGGCTTAAGCCCAGCAACAGGAAGGCGAACACCAGCACCGGATTGCCAGAGCCGAGCAGCGGTTTAAAGGCAAACAGCGCAAACAGAATGATCAGCGTGGTGATGATGAGCATGCTCTTGCGGCGACCAAACGCATCGGCCAGCAGGCCCGCCACCGGCACCATGACGCCAAAACCAATGACCGCCATCATCAGCATCCACAACACTTCATTACGCGGCAGGCCAAGCCCTACAGGCGCTGCGGCGGTACTGAACGTCATCGAATAGACGGTCATGATATAGAACAGCGTATAGGTCGCCAGCATGATGAACGTGCCGAGGATCGTCACGCGAACATGTTTTGTCAGTAGAGTACCCAGCGGGATTTTCACCTGTTTTTTCGCCGCGGCTACTTTGGCGAAAACCGGGGATTCATGCAATGAAACGCGGACGTACAGACCGATAATCACCAGCACCGCGGAGAAGATGAACGGTACGCGCCAGCCCCAGCTCATGAACTGTTCGTCGGTCAGCAGCCAGGAGAGCAGCAGAAAGGTACCGTTGGCGAAGAAGAAACCGATAGGCGCGCCCAGCTGAGGAAATGATCCGTACAGCGCGCGTTTGCGCGGTGGCGCGTTTTCCGTCGCCAGCAACGCTGCGCCGCCCCATTCACCGCCCAGACCTAAACCCTGACCAAAACGCGCCAGCGCCAGCAGCAGTGGGGCGAAAATGCCGATAGTTTCATAGCCCGGCAGCAGGCCAATGACGACTGTCGAGATCCCCATGGTAAGCAGTGAAGCAACCAGCGTGACTTTACGGCCGACGCGATCGCCGAAATGTCCGAACACCGCGGAACCGATTGGTCGGGCCACAAAGGCGATAGCAAAAGTGGCGAGGGACTGTAGCGTAGCCGCGGTCGGATCCCCCTGCGGGAAGAAGATATGCGGGAACACGATCACCGCGGCGGTGGCGTAAATATAGAAGTCGAAGAACTCAATGGCGGTGCCAATGAGCGAGGCGACGACAACTTTATTGCGCGAGTTGACCGGGGTGTGTTCCTGTTCGTTGTCGAGTGTTGTGGCTGTTGCTTGCATAATATTTTCTTATTTTTGGCCGAACGAAAGGTCATATTACGCACAGCAAAAGAGACATTTCAATCTGTAACAAACTTTGAGATTGGTCAAAAACAGAGCAAAAAGGGGATAATTTTTAGGCTTGAGATTTCACTTCCATGAAATGCTTCACACAATTTAAAACTTGGATGATAAAACTGGTTTTTGGTTAAATAAAAGTTACGGGTTGGATTTATTCACTAAATCAGTGAGAGCGGGCGGCATTATAATTGCCGGATGGCGCTACGCTTATCCGGCCTACAAAACTCTCCCGTAGGCCAGATCAGCGCAGCCCCATCCGGCCAGTTAACAAAGATTAGCGGTGTGTTTTCCCCGGCATACGCGGGTCGTCTTTGTATTCCGCCGTGGCAATCCAGGCTGCGCAAAACAGGGTCAGACGAGCGAAGAAGTAGAAGAACGCCATCAGTCCAAGCACGGAACCAAATGCCGCGCCCGACGGCGACTGCACCAGTGATGGCAGCGTATACGTCATGATCATTTTGATGACTTCAAACCCCAGCGCCGCGATAAAGGTACCGCGTATGAGCGCTTTCTTACGCGGTCGGTGACGCGGTAGCCGCCAAAAAATCCAGAAGAACAGCAGGTAGTTGGCGAAAATAGAGATGGTCAGGCCGATCAGTCGCCAGGCGGGCTTCAGCCATTCGATACCGTCGAGATACAGCGCAGAGATAATCATCTGCTGGGCGGAACCGGCGATAGAGGTAATGGACAGAGTAACAATCAGCGCAACCAGTAAGCCAATCAAGGAAACAAAATCACGCAGATATTTGACCCAAATTTTTTCCTGATCCTGCGGCGTACGTTCCCAAACATCCCGCGACTGGGCACGAATCGCTTCGCGCAGGTTCCCCATCCAGTTAATGCCGGAATAGAGCGCGATACCCAGCCCAACCAAACCTACGGTCGTACGCTGCTGAACGGCGGTATTGATGGTGTTTTTCAGCGTAGAGGCGAGCGTCGGATCGCTGACGTTCAGCAGAATCTTGCTGAAGATATCCTGCAACAGCGTAGGGTGCGAAGCGAGAATAAAACCCGCGGCGGCAAACGACACCATCAGGATTGGGATCATCGACAGAAACGAGAAGTAGGTAATGGCGGCGCCAAACTGATTTCCCATACGATCGTTAAACCGCTCTGCGGCACGAATAAGATGGGCGATGATGGGCTGGCGTTGAATTTTATCAGCGAAGGTCAGCGCGGTTTTCAGCGCCTGGTTCGCTTTAGCGTTTTTCTCCGGCGCGGCGGAGGCTGATTTATGTTCTGGCGTAGGGTGTTTTGCGTCTTGTTCCTGCGTCATCCGATCGGTTGTCCTTATTTTGTTCACTCATGACATTATAGCCTGCTCAGGGGCGCATCCTGAAAAATGGACTAATCCACATAGTCTTTCATCACGCCAGTCAGCCATTCCATAAACAGATGTATCCGGCGGGAGAGGTTGCGCCGATGCGGATAAAGTAAAGAGACTGGCATTGGCTCGGCGCGATATTGCGGCAACACTTCGACCAGCGTACCGGCGCGCAGGGCATCACGCACGCCAACGCGCGGCACCTGAATAATGCCCAGACCGGCAAGGCATGCCGCGTGATAGGTTTCGGTACTGTTTACCGTTAGCATGCCGCCGGTTTTAACCCATTGCGTGCCGTTTTCTGTCGCCACTTCGAAACCTTGCGCACGCGTTCCCAAATTGACCGAGTAATGCACCACTGCATGCGAGGCAAGATCCTCCAGATTTTCCGGATAACCAAAGCGGGCGAGGTATTGCGGGCTGGCGCAGTTAATCTGCGTGAGTTTCCCCAGCGGGCGCGCAATCAGCCCTGAATCTTTCAGCGTACCCACGCGTACCACACAGTCGAAACCTTCGCGGATCAAATCCACCAGACGGTCGCTGCTGCTGAGTTCGAGTTCAAGGCCCGGATACTGATGCAAAAAGCTCGGTAAGCGGGGCATCACCAGGTTTCTTGCTACACCGACCGGCATATCAACGCGCAGCTTGCCGCTGATGCTGGACGGATCGTGATGGAACAGCCCATCCAGCTCATCCAGATTACTCAACAGATCTTTCGCGCGTTCGTAATAGATCATGCCGTCTTGCGTGAGCTGAACGCGGCGTGTTGTGCGATGCAACAACTGCGTGCCCAGATGATTTTCCAGAGCCTGGATCTGGCGCGATACGCTACCTTTAGGAAGTCCGAGGGTGTCTGCCGCGCGCGAAAAGCTCTCCAGTTCTGCGACGCGGATGAATAACTGCATTGCGTGAATTTTATCCATTCTCATGCCCTATTGTTGTTCTAAATGAAACAGTAATGCGCAGTTAGCAGTATTTATTGTTCTTCTATCACCTAATAAGCTTTGTCTCAATCTTCACAACACCTGAAATGAGGTTTCTTATGACGCAACGTATCGCATTGGTGACTGGCGGCGGCCGTGGACTCGGTAAAAACGCGGCGCTGAAGCTGGCGAGTAAAGGAATCGGTATTATCCTGACGTGGAACAGCAATGAAAAAGAAGCGCAGCAGGTTGTGGATGAAATACGGCAATCTGGCGGTAAAGCGGCGGCATTACCGTTGAATGTCGGTGATATTTCTACGTTCCCTCACTTTGTTCAACAGGTGCAGGGAACGTTACAAACGCAGTGGCAAAGTCACGCGTTTGATTATTTATTGAACAATGCCGGAATCGGCATTAACGCACCGTATCCGGCATTTACTGAAGCGCAATTTGACCAACTTTTGAACATCCAGTTTAAGGGCCCCTTTTTCCTGACGCAGAGCCTGCTACCGCTGATGAATAAAGGTGGTCGCATCCTCAATGTCTCGACCGGACTTGCCCGCTTTGCGCTACCGGGTTACAGCGCATACGCAGCCATGAAAGGTGCGATGGAAGTGTTAACCCGTTATCAGGCAAAAGAGCTGGGAGAGCGCGGCATAACGGCGAATATTATTGCGCCAGGCGCAATAGAAACGGATTTTAGCGGCGGAAATGTGCGGGATAATGCGCAATTGAATGCGTACATTGCATCGCAAACGGCGCTGGGACGCGTTGGTTTGCCGGATGATATCGGCGATGCCATTGCTGCGCTGCTTAGCGATGAACTGGCCTGGATGACGGCACAGCGTATCGAGGTATCCGGCGGAATGTTCCTGTAAACCCATAAGGTGCTTATTCAACAGGGCACGGCATGCGTTGAATAAGCACTTAATGCTGGATTGTATTTTGTAACAGATTTATCCATTGTCGTAGATATCTTATTTTTAGCTAAAAATATAAAATCATATTAATTAATATTCATTGTCTTATCATGAGCGTCGAATATTAAGACTTTCCCTAATTTTCGAACCTGTTTTTGCTCCTTTGTATGATCCTTCGGGTTGAGCTGTAACTATTCATAACTTCTGCTTCTTTCTTCTCCGTCTATCGGTAAAATGGCCCCCCGCCAAATGGTGACTTCTTATTTTACCCTATGGGTAATACCCTTCCGCATGTTAAGGCTAATATCCTATTCGGATGGAGATAAATAATGCAGGTAGTAATGTTTGACAGGCAGTCAATATTTATTCATGGAATGAATGTAAGTTTGCAGCAACGTATTCCAGGAGTGGATGTTCAGGGTGTCAGTCAGGCAGATGAACTTTGGCTGACGCTGGAAGATAAACCCGAGGCATTAGTTATATTGGATGGCGACCTTGATGCTGAGTTCTGCTGTAGCTTGCTGCAACAGATAGCAGAGCGCTTTGCGATGGTGAAGGTGCTGGTGACCGCAACGGACTGCCGTAAAAAATGGCTGCAAGAGGTCACTAAACTGAACGTGCTGGCCATTGTTCCGCGCGATTCTGACGCGGAAACCTTTACGCTGGCCCTCAATAGCGTCGCGATGGGTATGATGTTTATCCCCAGAGACTGCATAACCGCTACCGAAAGCGGTGGGCAAAATATCAGATTGCTCAGCGCACGTCAGCGGGAGATTTTGACCATGCTGGCCGCCGGAGAATCTAATAAACAAATTGGTCGACTGTTAAATATCAGTACCGGAACGGTAAAAGCCCATCTTGAATTGTTGTACCAGCGCCTGGAGGTAAAAAACCGTACGCAGGCGGCAATGATGTTAAACAACACCATTTACTAGGAACATATTTCACAGTCAGAATATTTCTGGCTGTGAAATAAAAACCGGCCAGATATTTTTAGCGCAAAATTGGGTAATTCCCACGCTGAATATCCACGTAATTAATACTTCCAGCTGAAACCTGTCTTTTATTTGCGTCATTTCCTTATGGATGAATGCCTCGCAGATACTCATATCTGCGAGCAGCAATGTTTCTGCCTGCATCACCGTAATTGGGGTATCAAAGGATTCATTGGCGGTGATTTCGTGCCCGTAGCCAATGACCCAGATGCCTTTTTTGTCCTGATACTTTTCCAGCGACAGGCCCTGCCATTGCTTAATAAATGCAATACAGGCGGGCGTGAAATGCGTCGAACGCAGCGGCATAATCATCTCTGTGCAAAGAGACCTATTCTAAAAAAAACACGCCGTTACGCTAGTTGCCTGACAGCCAGTATTTACCGCAAAACGACCTATGCCGTGGGCGGCTGATATTCCTGTTTTAACAGACCAAAAATCCAGTCATCGTGCCAGGTATGATGTAGCCAGTAGCTTGCGCGTAGCGTGCCTTCATGAATGAACCCGACCTTTTCCAATAGACGCCGTGAGGCTTCGTTTCCTGCGGTGACACAGGCGGTCAGTCGCCGCAGACCGCCGCAGGCAAATGCGTATTCACACACGGCATGCAGAGATTCAGCGCCATACCCTTTACCCTGCGCCTGTGGGGCGAGCAGAAAGCCAACCTCGGCACATTCATTGCTCTCCTGAATGTATCCAGTCACGCCAAGCGGTGCTCCCGATGTCTTATCGCACAGGAGCAGACATAGCCAGTGCGGGCTGCCGGGAAACCATTCAGGCAGGCGGGAGTCGAAGGCTGTCCGTATTTCCTCTTCAGTACGTGCGTCAGCGACAAAGCGCATCACATCTGGGTTCTGCTGTAGCGTTAGGAAGAACGTCCAGTCATTTTCTGTCAGTGGGCGGCAGAGCAGACGTGATGTTTGCAGTACAGGCACAGGCTTATCTCCAGAATAATTTTCAATGATTGTGCGGAAGTCACTGTAAAACTTATTTATTTGCTATATGAATGTGTTCTAGTCTACATCGGCACAACGTTGCGTTTAAAAAAGATAATTACATACCATTGTGAGGCCGCACGTTTTGGGTCCTTTTAGGGAAGATGATGACCAATAGCGCGTTACAAGCGACATGTACACCCTTCGAACATTGTCTGGGGATTATCCGCCAGGCGTCGGTAGAAATATTACTGCTGCTAGGCGTACATGCCGCAGAAGGCAAAGACCCACGGTGGTTTCTCGAACAACTGGATCAGGCACGACTGAATCTGGGCGGCTGGGGGGCTGTCGCCAGACGGTTGCAGATGAATGATGCGCAATTGAGCCAGTTCACTCTGCGGCTACGTCATCTTCAACAGAGTGTACCCCAATATGAAAATGGCCAGGACGTCAGTGAAAACCAGCTGATTTCAGCGCTGCGCTTTGTGGCTTCTCTGGAACAATTACGCCAGCAACAGCCCATCCTGAAGTATCAAACCGAAATTGCACCTGTGGAGCCGGATGCTCAGATGCGGGCGCAGCGTCAACTTCGCGCAATAGAATTAACCCTCAAATCTCTGATTGCACGGGTATGGCCGGATCAACATCCTCTCAACAGCTTTCTGAAACAGCACTTTGGTGGTGAACGTCTGCGTCGCTGGCTAAAGTTGGGCGAAGGACGAGATGCGCTGGACGGTATGATGTTTAGCGAGTTGGCGCTGATGGTCGTCGATAAGAAATTATTCGTTCGCCACTTTACGCAGATTTTTAACGATACCTCAGTGCTCATGTCATTTGTTGAGCCGCGCATCACGCTACGCATGTTTTTGGATGATTGCCGCCTGGCTCGTAACTGCGTTATCGCGCAGCAGCCGCTGACGTCGGTACAACTGATGTTGCTGGACTACCAGTACCGACAGATAACTCATCCTGTGCAACGGGCATTTGAAGAACGGCGTACGCGCATTAATCCTGCGTCGTATTTGGAATCTGATGAGGCCATGGTCCGCCAGTTTTGGGAAACAGCAAAGCAAAAAGACGAGCAAGCGGGAGGCGATAAGCATGAAATCGCAGACAGTATTGATCCGCCGGAAAAGCGGGCCAAGCGCACTGCGGAAGAACGTGAACAGCTGATTTCCGGTATGTTGTGGGTAGCGGTCGGCGTGATGGTGCTGGCGATTTCGCTGGGTGCGTTCTGGTTATTCACTTCGCCAGCGCCACAGGCGTCTTCCGGACAATCCGTTGAAATTGTGCAGGAGGAACCGCGACGCGATGCCCCCAGCGCACGGGAGGCGGTGACCCGAATGGGCATCACCTGGGATGCCTTTAACATGCGGGCGGCTATCGATCGCAATGACATCCGCGTGACGTCACTGTTCCTGCAGGGCGGGATGGACTGGAAGCTGGCGTGGACGGAGCAGGCGTTTTCGGCGGGCAATACTGAGGTGTTGAGACTGCTGCTGCGTTACCCTTCGCAGATGGATGAAAGCAAACCATGCCGACAGTTTATGACTACGCTCAGCCATGCGATGTCGAATGGGGCATCGCTCACTTCGCTGCATAAAAGTTATCTGCAAAGTTTTTGTTCCGTGCCTGCGGTCGTTGCGCGTCAGCAATATGATCTTGAGCAGGCCGAGCTGCGTGTTCGCGCCCAGCCAAGCCCTGAGAACAAGAAATGGCAGAAAATTCACGCCGAGCTGTACGATGCAATTAACTGACAGCCTGATGACTCAGATCGTCAGCCGCTAGGGTTCGCCATACAAACCGATGAGTCGGCGTACCACGCCATTGGTCCAGCCAAAGCCGTCCTGCAACGGATATTCCCCGCCGCCGCCTTCGCGCGGCGCGGCGTCGGCTATGTGGTATTTTTCGATAAGCTTGTGGTGTTCCTGATAAAATACATTCACCGTTTTCAACCAGTTACGGGCGATTTCATCCCCGAGATGGTCGTCACCGTACAGTTTGAAGCCCTGGATCGCCATCCACTGCAGCGGCGCCCAGCCGTTGGGTTTATCCCATTGTTCCCCGGTTTCATGCTCCGTGGCTAAAATGCCACCGGGCGTGAGCAGGCGACTGCGAACCGCGTTAGCAAGCCGATCGGCTTGTTCATGCGTTGCCATACCGACATACAGCGGCACAATACTGGCGGCAGAGAACAGGGCCATTTGTTCGCGCCGCCAGTCGTAATCGCGATAGCAGCCGTTTTCATCGTCCCAGAGATAGCGGTTTACCGCATCACGACGATCGCTGGCTTTCTGGCGAAACAGCGCTTCCGTTTCTTTGTCACCTTTTAGCGCGGAAATATTGGCGATAGTGCTTTCCAGCTTGTAGAGGAATGCGTTCAGGTCAATTGGGATGAACTGCGTGGTGCGTATGCTGGCAAGGCGGCCTGCGTCGCGCAGCCAGCGCGATGAATAATCCCAGCCAGAAGCCGCGCCCGCGCGTAAATCCCGATACACTTCATTGGGCGGGCGACCCGAATGCTTGGCGGTCTCGACGTCTTCAAGCCATGACTCATCGCGCGGCGTATCACGATCGTCCCAATAGCGGTTAAGTAGAGAGCCGTCCGACATTCTGATCACGTGGCGGTAGGCCTGGTTGAGTACCAGGGAATCGGCGCCATCCATCCAGAACGCGTACTCCATTTTTAGATGATCAAGGTAACGACGCGCGCCGCGTACGCCATCTTCTTCAAACAGTTCCACCATCAGCGCAAATACCGGCGGCTGTGAGCGACTCAGATAGTAAGTACGGTTGCCGTTCGGGATGTGACCATAGTTTTCAATCATCCAGGCAAAGTTATCTGCCATACATTTCAGCAAATCTTCGCGGCCGCTCTCTGCCAGACCCAGCATGGTAAAGTAGGAATCCCAGTAGTATGTTTCGCTAAAACGCCCGCCTGGCACAATGTATGACTGCGGTAACGCCAGCAGCGAGGACCAGGGAATGTGATCCTGCGGCTCGCGCGTCAGCACCGGCCACAGTTGATCGATATGCTCTTTCAGCGAACTTTCCGGGTCAGAAACGTATTCGCTGGAGGGCGTTTCCGGGAGCCAGAAATGGTTCTCGACGAAGCGTCGCAGATCGAAGTCCCGATGGCGTTTAACCTTGCGATAGCGAATTAAAATGTCGAGCGGGTCCATTTTGGGCGCACAATCTGGGAAGGTTTTACTATCCGCAAACAGTTTGGATGACTGGACGTGTTCGAACAGTTCGAGATAACGATCGGCAGGAGTTAACGCATCTGAAGCGGGAAGCCCTTCAATCATCTCCGGCTCAGGCTCCGCCTCAATCATTTCACCCAGCTTTAACTCGCACGGATCCATTTCATAAAGCAGATCGATGTCGATCGTCATTTCTTCAGAAGGGGCGTGGGGTAGTTTCTGGTTGAGCATAATGAGAAAGACCTCCGATGGACGTTGAAAGATTAAGGCTATTGCCCGGTCGTCAGTTAAGCGTAGACACTCGCTTCGGTGTCGGGTGAGTAAAGCGTGCGGTTGATCACGTTTTAATGTTGAGCAAAATTTAAAGAATCAGACTATCCCAATGAAAATAATGGATAATTCAAAATTCTGCATGATCTGAATATATTCCATTTTCAGAGCATTCGATTGCAACGAGGTGTGAACAAAGACAGGTAGCGCCTTATCTCTATAATAGGCGCAGGCTATTCTATTGATAGTTCTCCTCCATGTAATTGCTTGATACTTATCAAAATAGTAATCCCCTTATTTCCTATGATGGTCAGGTCTGACAAAGACTGTGCATTAATTATTCTAATTTTTCTGGGTCACAATAACTCACAACGGTGAGGGTAAAATAATGAAAATCATTACCCGTCTTACCGCGATTGCCATAGCTGGCGTCGTGATTTGTTATTTTGGATTATCCGGTTATGTGTGGTATCACGATAATCAACGTAGCAAACAGGCTGATGTTCAGGCCTCTACGCTGGAAGAAAATAATAAGGTATTAGGATTTTTACGCGAAAAAGGATGCGATTATTGTCACACGCCTTCAGCTGAATTACCTTTCTATTCTTCTTTTCCTGCCGCTAAGCAGTTGATGAATTACGACATTCAACTGGGATACAAATCATTCAATCTTGAAGCCGTTCGTGCGGCGCTGGTCGCAGATAAACCCGTTTCGCAAAGCGACCTGAATAAAATTGAATGGGTGATGCAGTACGACACCATGCCGCCAACGCGATATACCGCGCTGCACTGGGCCGGGAAGGTCAGCGATACGGAGCGAGCCGAGATCCTGGGCTGGATTGCGAAACAGCGTGAGCAGTATTACGCCAGTAACGATACCGCCGCGCAGCATCGTAATGAACCGGTACAACCGATACCGGAAAGCATCCCAACCGATGCCCGCAAAGTAGCGCTTGGCTTTACGCTTTACCACGACCCGCGTATTTCAGGTGACAGCACGATTTCTTGCGCGCATTGCCACGCCCTGAATGCAGGCGGCGTGGATGGCCGGAAAACGTCGATCGGCGTAGGCGGCGCCGTTGGCCCGATTAATGCGCCGACGGTGTTTAACTCGGTCTTCAACGTTGAACAATTCTGGGATGGTCGTGCGCCAACATTGCAGGCGCAGGCAGGCGGCCCGCCGTTGAACCCTATCGAAATGGCGTCTAAATCCTGGGATGAAATTATCCAGAAACTGGATAAAGATCCGCAATTGAAGCAAGAGTTTATCGCGGTTTATCCGCAGGGATTCAGCGGGGATAATATTACCGATGCGATTGCTGAGTTTGAGAAAACGCTAATTACGCCAAATTCGCCGTTTGATAAATGGCTACGCGGTGATGAAGCGGCGTTAACTGCTCAGCAGAAACATGGCTATCAATTGTTTAAAGATAATAAGTGTGCGACCTGTCATGGCGGTATTATTTTAGGCGGGCGCTCATTTGAGCCATTGGGGTTGAAAAAGGACTTTAATTTCGGTGAGGTCACTGCCGCAGATATTGGCCGCATGAACGTCACTAATGAATTACGTGACAAGCTGCGTCAAAAAGTCCCGGGCTTGCGTAACGTTGCGCTGACCGCGCCTTATTTCCATCGCGGTGATGTGCCTACGCTCGATGGTGCGGTAAAACTGATGCTGCGTTATCAGGTGGGTAAAGAACTGCCGCAGGAAGATATCGACGATATCGTGGCGTTCCTCGAAAGCTTAAACGGCGTGTATACGCCATATATGCAGGGTAAATAACCTCTGGCGTTATCCAGCCTGACGCGTTTTGCAGGCTGGATGATTTTTCTCCATGAACCGGTATAACATGCCTGCTCGGTTACAACAGCACGTCGATATCGGGTGATGAGTTAAGCAATGTATTCCTATTCTTCCTGCACATAGTTTGCTTGTGCTTGCGCAAATATTTCTTCAGAGGAAACGAGAGCATGGTACCCCTGACCTTCAGGTTGAATAACAATCTTCAACGATTGATAAAGGGGAACGCTGTTGTCTTTTTTGTTCTGGCCGATGACGGCACCGGGCGCAAAAGGCGCAACTGCACAAGCGAAAGCCTGAACCATTTTCTCGCGACTCGCGTAATGTGACTTCTTAATGCTGAGGGCGTTACTGATGATAGCGCTGTCAATCATTGTTCCGGTCAACCAGTCACATGATGAAGAGTAACCTGCACACCAGCGCAAACCACTTCCCTGAGTGTACTCTTTCAACAGCTGAGTTTTGGTTCCTGCAAAACACGATCCCAGCATCAACCCACTGATGTTATTGTCTGCGGCTTTTTCACTGACTGCTTTTAGAATATCTTTCAGCAAAATGCCGCCAATGTGTGATTCGCTACCATGCGCTGCGACGTAAACAATTGTATTGCGAAAAACCTGCATACACAGGCACTCAAGGGCAATTTCGAAACTCTTCTTATTGTAGAAATTTAGAAAATAGACCTCAGTGTCGCCCTGGAGTCTGGCGATTCCTTGAATAAATGGAACGACCGAAGAACGATTGGAATCATGGTCATCCAGTTTCCAAGGGGATTCAATGACCAGGATACAATTACTGCTTTTACTTTTTGGCATGAAATATACACCTAAGTGAAATTATTCTTTTTTGTTTGTGTAATAACTGTGTTTTTGAACTTTTATATCGTTACGCAACTCTGCAAATAACTGGATAAAAACGGTCTTGTTTCCAGGTAGCTAAACAGGTCATTTAAAGGTCCCTCTTATTTGTTATCTGTCCGGATAACGTCACAATTATTGGAATCTTTATGAACCTTAACGCTAAGCGTCAGGGGATTACCCCTTTGTGTTTGCAAAATACTCGTGAGAAAAATACTTTGCAACATCAAGGAGATAAATCCACGCAATTTGCTGTGAATGGCTTGCAAGAACACCAGCAATTCATAGATCAGCATATTCAGAGTCAGCCTGTAAAAGCGATATTCTTTCGCAGTAATTTAATTAATAGTAGTTTTAATAATATTCTTTTCGCAAATTTAACTCTGAATCGTTGTTATCTTGAAAATCTTATTTTCGAAGATTGTGTCATGCGGAATGTTTGGTTTTCATACTGCGTGATCGTACAGCCTGTGGTTCTACGACGTTGCAATGTGGCGGGAATGCGTCTGCTGAATGTGCATCGGAGGATGTTTGTTTTTGAAGAGTGTACCGGTGTCGGGGAATTGCTCATTTCCTGACACCGGTCATTCAGATTAACGCATGGTAACGAACTCTTCTGCCGCTGTTGGGTGAATCGCAACGGTGTTATCAAAGTCTTTCTTGGTTGCGCCCATTTTCAGCGCCACCGCGAAGCCTTGCAGCATTTCGTCCATGCCAAAACCGATGCCATGAATACCAACAATCTTCTCTTCCGGACCCACGCAAACCAGCTTCATACGGCACGGCTGACGGTGTGTGGTGACAGCGGTATACATCGCGGTAAATGATGATTTATACACTTTCACCTGGTCATCGCCGTGCTGTTCGCGAGCCTGCTGCTCGGTTAGGCCCACGGTGCCAATTGGCGGGTGGCTGAAGACCACGGTCGGGATGTTGTTGTAGTCCAGATGCTCGTCCGGTTTGTTGTTAAACAGACGCTCGGACAGGCGACGGCCCGCGGCAACGGCAACCGGCGTCAGCTCAACGGCACCGGTATTGTCGCCGACGGCATAAATACCCGGCACGCTGGTGTTCTGGAATTTATCAACGACGATGTAGCCTTTTTCGTTGGTTTTCACGCCGGTAACAGCCAGATTGAAGTTGTCCGTTTCTGGCTCACGACCAATCGCCCAAATCAGGCAGTCTACCGTTTCGCTACGACCATCTTCCAGTTGCAGGGTCAGGCTGCCGTCAGCGTTTTTAACAACCGCTTTTGGAATCGCGTGAGTATGCAGAGTCGGGCCTTCGGCGTTCATTACCTCAACCAGCGTGTCGACGATCATCGGGTCAAAGCTACGCAGCGGCGCGTGTTTGCGTACGAACAGGTGCGTTTGGGCACCCAGGCCGTTAATCACACCAGCCAGCTCAACGGCAATGTAGCCTGCACCAACAACAGCCACGCGTTCTGGTAACGCTGGCAGCTCAAAGAAACCATTAGAATCAATACCGTATTCCGCGCCAGGGACAGCCGGGCGACTCGGGCGACCACCAGTGGCAATCAAAATATGATCGGCAGTGATGATTTCACCATTCACTTCAACGGTTTTTGCATCAACGAAGCGCGCAAAGCCTTTGATCACATCGACATTATTTTTTCCCAGCACGTTGTCGTACGAGGTATGAATACGATCGATATAAGCGGTACGCGTGGCGATCAGTTTATCCCAGTCGAACTTATTGATGGTGGTGTCGAAACCGTAATCCGGACCGTACATGTGGATCGCTTCGCGGACCTGTGCGGCATGCCACATCACTTTCTTCGGTACGCAGCCAACGTTAACGCAGGTGCCGCCTAACTCTTTGGCTTCAATCAGTGCGCATTTTTGACCGTACATTGCTGCACGGTTAATGGAGGCAATACCGCCGCTGCCGCCGCCAATAGCGATGTAATCATAGTGCTTGGTCATGACCGCTCCTTTATGTTCATTGTAGGGCGGAGAAGCGTTACGCCATCCGCCAAAATATTCGCGATTGTATACCTGATATTAAAAGGTTCCACCGATGGCTGCGATTACTCCGGCACTATC
This sequence comes from Citrobacter portucalensis, assembly GCF_002042885.1. Taxonomy (GTDB): domain Bacteria; phylum Pseudomonadota; class Gammaproteobacteria; order Enterobacterales; family Enterobacteriaceae; genus Citrobacter; species Citrobacter portucalensis. Next base: position 158,955 of record NZ_MVFY01000003.1, on the reverse strand, counting down.
CAGCTTACGGAAGTATGCCCGGTTCCTGTCGGAACCAGTTTGCTGTGCAACCACGGCAGGACGTTGTTCATCTGCTGCTCCAGCTTCCACGGTGGGTTAATCACAATCATGCCGGATGCCGTCATGCCGCGCTGATCGCTGTCCGGGCGTACTGCCAGCTCAATTTGCAGAATTTTGCGGATGCCGGTGTCTTCGAGATCGTGGATCATGCGCTTGATTTGTTGGCGCAGAACCACTGGATACCACAACGCATAGGTGCCGGTCGCGAAACGTTTGTAGCCTTCGTTAATACCGGTCACTACTGCCTGGTAGTCGCTTTTGATTTCGTAGGGTGGATCGATAAGGATCAACCCACGACGGGAAACCGGCGGTAATTTTGCTTTCAGCTGCTGATAACCATCGGCTTTGGCCACGCGAGCGCGCTCATCTTTCTGGAATTCGCCGCGCAGCAGAGGGAAGTCGCTCGGGTGCAGTTCAGTTAATTGCAGACTGTCCTGTTCGCGCAGCAGCTGGCGAGCAATTAACGGAGAGCCTGGGTAGTAGCGCAACTGACCGCTACGGTTGAAGTGCTGCACTACGCCAATGTAGGGTTCCAGTTCGGCAGGCAAATCGTCCTGCTGCCAGATACGGGCGATCCCTTCCAGGTATTCACCGGTGCGTTCGGCATGCTCACTGCTCAGCTGATAACGGCCAGCACCAGCATGGGTGTCCAGATAAAGAAACGGTTTTTCTTTCTCTTTGAGCGATTCAATGATCAGGCTCTGAACGGTGTGTTTAAGGACGTCGGCGTGGTTGCCTGCGTGATAACTGTGGCGATAACTGAGCATGGGTAATGAAATTCCGCTGAAATGACGATTTGCCACAGTTTACAGCAGATCGACACGGATTACCCGTAGGCCCGGTAAGCGCAGCGTCACCGGGCGTCTTTCCATCACGGTTAGCATTGAAATCCTCTACACTTAACCCCATTGTACAAATTAATATGCACAGCGCCGGATACGCGCTTCATTCACTCTTTTCAACAGGACCGCGCTAATGACCAATCCATTGCTGACTCCCTTCGAACTGCCGCCGTTTTCTAAAATTCAGCCAGAGCACGTTGTGCCTGCCGTCACTAAGGCGTTGAACGACTGTCGCGAGAATGTGGAGCGCGTAGTCGCACAGGGCGCGCCGTACACCTGGGAAAACCTCTGCCAGCCGTTGGCGGAAGTTGACGATGTGCTGGGGCGTATTTTCTCTCCGGTTAGCCACCTGAACTCGGTGAAAAACAGCCCGGAACTGCGTGAAGCCTACGAACAAACGCTGCCGCTGCTGTCTGAATACAGTACCTGGGTTGGACAACATGAAGGCCTGTACAAAGCGTACCGCGACCTGCGTGATGGCGATCATTACGCCACCCTGAACACCGCACAGAAAAAAGCGGTTGATAACGCGCTGCGCGATTTTGAGCTTTCTGGTATTGGTCTGCCGAAGGAAAAACAGCAGCGCTATGGTGAGATTGCCACCCGCCTGTCTGAGCTCGGCAACCTGTACAGCAATAACGTCCTCGATGCTACGATGGGCTGGACCAAGCTGGTGACCGACGAAGCGGAACTTGCCGGGATGCCGGAAAGCGCGCTGGCCGCCGCAAAAGCGCAGGCTGAAGCCAAAGAGCAGGAAGGCTATCTGTTAACCCTGGATATCCCAAGCTACCTGCCGGTGATGACCTACTGTGATAACCAGGGGCTGCGTGAAGAGATGTATCGTGCATACTCCACGCGCGCATCTGACCAGGGGCCAAACGCGGGCAAATGGGACAACAGCCCGATAATGGAAGAGATCCTCGCGCTGCGCCACGAACTGGCACAACTGCTGGGCTTTGAAAGCTACGCCTTTAAATCTCTGGCTACCAAAATGGCGGAGAACCCGCAGCAGGTACTCGACTTCCTGACCGACCTGGCGAAACGTGCCCGTCCGCAGGGTGAGAAAGAGCTGGCTCAGCTGCGCGCCTTCGCGAAAGCGGAATTTGGTGTTGATGAGCTACAGCCGTGGGATATCGCTTACTACAGCGAGAAACAAAAACAGCACCTCTACAGCATCAGCGACGAGCAGCTGCGTCCTTACTTCCCGGAAAACAAAGCCGTTAACGGTCTGTTTGAAGTCGTTAAACGTATTTATGGCATCACCGCCAAAGAGCGCACCGATGTGGACGTCTGGCATCCGGAAGTTCGTTTCTTCGAGCTGTACGATGAAAACAACGAGCTGCGCGGCAGCTTCTATCTTGATCTGTATGCCCGTGAACACAAACGCGGCGGGGCGTGGATGGACGACTGTGTCGGCCAGATGCGTAAGGCAGACGGCACATTGCAAAAGCCGGTCGCTTACCTGACCTGTAACTTTAACCGTCCGGTGAACGGCAAACCGGCGCTGTTCACCCACGACGAAGTGATCACCCTGTTCCACGAGTTCGGCCACGGTCTGCACCATATGCTGACCCGTGTCGAAACCGCGGGCGTTTCAGGTATCAACGGTGTGCCATGGGATGCGGTCGAACTGCCGAGCCAGTTTATGGAGAACTGGTGTTGGGAGCCGGAAGCGTTGGCGTTTATCTCTGGTCACTTTGAGACCGGTGAGCCGCTGCCGAAGGAACTGCTGGATAAAATGCTGGCGGCGAAAAACTACCAGGCAGCGCTGTTTATTCTGCGTCAACTGGAGTTCGGTCTGTTTGATTTCCGTCTGCACGCGGAGTTTAACCCGCAGCAAGGGGCTAAAATCCTCGAGACGCTGGCGGAAATTAAAAAACAGGTCGCCGTGGTGCCGGGCCCAACGTGGGGCCGCTTCCCGCATGCCTTCAGCCACATTTTTGCTGGTGGCTACGCAGCGGGTTACTACAGCTATCTGTGGGCAGACGTACTGGCGGCAGATGCCTTCTCTCGCTTCGAAGATGAAGGGATTTTCAACCGTCAGACCGGACAATCGTTCCTCGATAACATCCTCACCCGTGGCGGTTCTGAAGAGCCGATGGAACTGTTCAAGCGCTTCCGTGGCCGCGAGCCACAGCTGGATGCAATGCTGGAGCATTACGGGATCAAAGGCTGATTTACCCGTCATACTTCAAGCTGCCTCTTCGGCAACTGCGCTCACTCACCCTGGTCACGTACTATTTGTACGTTCCCAGGGATTCCTTCACTTGTTGTCTTGATGCAACTCGAATTATTTAGGGTAAAGCGGAATTGAAAATCTGCTTAGTAGATGAAACAGGCGCCGGAGACGGCGCCTTATCTGTTCTTGCCGCCCGCTGGGGACTGGAACACGATGAAGATAACCTGATGGCGCTGGTGATGACGCCGGAACATCTGGAACTGCGCAAACGTGATGAACCCAAACTCGGCGGTATCTTCGTGGATTTCGTGGGCGGTGCGATGGCCCATCGGCGCAAATTTGGCGGTGGACGCGGTGAAGCGGTGGCGAAGGCGGTTGGCATTAAAGGCGATTACCTGCCGGATGTGGTCGATGCAACCGCAGGGCTGGGGCGCGATGCGTTTGTACTGGCCTCGGTAGGCTGCCGCGTACGAATGCTGGAACGTAATCCGGTAGTGGCGGCGCTGCTTGATGATGGCCTGGCGCGCGGCTATGCCGACCCGGAAATCGGTCCGTGGCTGCAGGAACGTTTACAGCTGATCCATGCGTCGAGCCTGACGGCGTTAACCGATATCATGCCGCGCCCGCAGGTGGTGTACCTCGATCCGATGTTTCCACATAAGCAGAAAAGCGCGCTGGTGAAAAAAGAGATGCGGGTGTTTCAGTCGCTGGTGGGGCCGGATTTAGATGCGGATGGGCTGCTGGAGCCTGCGCGTCAGTTGGCCACCAAACGTGTGGTGGTGAAGCGCCCAGATTACGCGCCGCCGCTGGCGGATGTCGCCACGCCGAACGCGGTAGTGACGAAAGGGCATCGGTTTGATATCTACGCTGGGACAGCATAGTTTGTAGATCTGTGCGCTGTGCTGCCTGATGCGCTGCGCTTATCAGGCCTACGGCAGCGTGTCTTTGTAGGCCGCATCCGGCTTGGTGCGCTGAACTGCCTGATGCGCTACGCTTATCAGGCCTACGACAGCGTGTCTTTGTAGGTCGCATCCGACTTGGTGCGCTGAACTGCCTGATGCGCTACGCTTATCAGGCCTACGGCAGCGTGTCTTTGTAGGCCGCATCCGGCATAACCTATTAAACAAACGGTGCCAGCGGGTCGGCAATCTCAAATGCTACTGCTCGGTCTGCTTTCGGTGGGTAAATCAGCTCGCTGACAATCGACACCTTCAGCTTCTTCGCTTCTGCGCGCGTCAGTTTCACCTGCTGATCCCATCCTTCGCTATATACCGCACCCCAGGCACCAAGATCCAGGCAGGTGACGTAGTTTTCCTGACGATATGGCAATGGCGCTACGTCCAACAGATCTGCCGCAGCGTTATTACCGGCAAATTTACCCAACAAAATAGCGTGCTGACAGGTCATTAACGCATGGTTGCCTTTGTCGTCGGTGGCGGCATAGGCCACATCGCCAGTGGCGTAGATATCATCGTGACCCACAACCTGCAGATTAGCATTCACATGCAGACGGCCCTGGCGATCGCGCGGGGCATTAATCTGTGCTGTCAGGTTATTAGCCTGCACGCCGACGGTCCAGATAACCGTCTGAGAGGCAATCACCTGCCCATCTTTCAGCGTGACGCCGGAGGCATCCACACACTCTACTTCCGCATTGACCAGCCACTCGACGCCCAGTTCAGCAGAGGCTTCGATAATCACGTCACGTAATTCCTGGCTCCAGCGTCCGCCCGGCTGAGCACCGCGTTCAACTACGACAACTCTGGTCTTAGCATCAGCGCCCAATATTTCGCGCAAACGACCCGGTAATTCCAGCGCCATCTCTATCCCGGTGAAACCACCACCACAGACCACCACGGTATTACGAGCCTCACTTTCCGGTTGTAATGCCAGATTATTAATGTGCTGCTCCAGTACAGCGGCGCTCTCGAGTTGGTCGAGGTCAAACGCGTGCTCGGCAGCACCGGCGACGGCGTCGCGGTTTACGTGACTTCCGCTGGCGAGCACCAGGCGGTCATAGCGACGCAGATGAGTGTCACCGTTGGCATCTTTCCAGCTCACCTCTTTAGAGTCCGGGTGGATTTGCTCGACGTGACCTTGCAGGAAGTTGACGCCGGTAACGTCAAACAACGGTTGCAGTGGTGCGACCAGCGTATGAACGGCGCTTTCATAAAAGCGTGGGCGGACACGCAGCTCCGGTTGTGGCGCAATTACTGTAATATCAATTGCCTGCTGATGTTTATCCGCCAGTCGTGCGGCGCTTAATGCTGCCCACATACCGGCAAAGCCGGCGCCCACGATCAGAATTTGTTTACGCATTGGGTTTTCTCACTGGTGACTACGAATTATTTACTCGGATTTTATTTGTCGTAGTTAGGAATTGCAATGCGATCGAGATCCTTTTTGCCTCAAAGGGTGATGTTTTTTGATTATCTGATTGATAAATATGAATTTAAAGTTCTGTTGTGAAAAGGGGTTACTTTGCTGTCTGGAATGAATGAGATGAAAAAGCTACAATAAACTCAGATTCATTTTGGCTGAGATAAGAGAATGGCATTCTACAGTTCGGGAGTTGAGTACGGCATTCATAGCCTGATGTGTATGGTCGACAGTAAGGGCGACGCGCGGGATATGAGCGTGCGGGAAATAGCCGAACTGCAAAGCGTACCGTATGACTATCTGGCAAAAATTTTCACCCGTCTGTCCAAAGCGGGTCTGGTGCGCAGCATTGAAGGCAAAGGTGGCGGTTTCCAGTTAGCTAAACCCGCTGAACACATCACGGTGCTGGATGTGGTGAATGCTATTGATGGCGATAAGCGCATCTTTGAATGTCGTGAAATTCGCCAGCGGCTGGCGGTATTTGAGGAGCATCCACCCGAGTGGGCCTGTGAAGGCATTTGTGGTGTGCGTTCGGTAATGGACATGGCTCAGCAGCGAATGGAAGAAGCGCTCGGCCAGCATACGATTCTGGACTTGGCGCGCAAAATGTACCGTAAAGCACCGGACACTTTTGTGGTGGAAGTGCAGGAGTGGATAGACACGCGTAAAGGGTAGTGAGTGAAAATGCCCGATAGCGCAAGGCGATCGGGCATGTTGAATGTAGGCCGGATAGGGGCAATAGCCGCCATCCGGCACTGAAGGTTATTGCTCGGTACTCGGCGTATTAATCATGCGGTTCAGCCATGGCACCATAATCGCCATAACAACTGTTACGGCCAGGGTGACAAGGCCAATCTTACTGAAGACGTTGGTATAGATAGGCAGCGTTTGCAGCGGGTCGGTGATGTTCTCTGGTACGGCGGTGAACGTAGCGACATAACCCCCCATCAGGAAGGCTGCGGCCTGTGTCAGGAACCACATCCCAAGAATGAAGCCCATCAGGTGTTGTGGCACGAGAGCGGCGACCATAGCCAGTCCCAGGGCGCTAATCAGCAGTTCACCCAGGCTCTGGAACAGATACACCAGCACGATAAACCACGGCGACGTCAGCCCTTGTGCATCGGCAAACCACATCCCGGCAGCGGCGGCCGTCAGGAAGCCCAATGAGCACAGGAACATACCGAGCGTAAATTTCATCGGCATGGTCAGATCTTTGCCTTTGTTGCCCAGACGGGTATAGATTGCGGCCAGTACCGGACTCGCCAGTACCACCCAGAACGGGTTCAGCGCCTGGAAGCTCACCGGGTTGATGGCGAAACCAAGAATTTCATGGTGTACGTTATTGATCGCAAAGAAGTTTAGCGATGTCGGCATCTGCGCGTACAGCACGTAGAACACCACCGCTTCCAGCATCAGGATAAAGGCCACGAACATCTTGTTGCGCCCGGTTTTATCCAGTTTGAATGCCTGACGGAAGAAGATGATGGTCACGGCAATCGACAGGACGATCAGCACCAGGTTGGCAATCTGCACGTTGTGCATCAGCCAGGCGCAGATAAATACCATCACTACCGTACCGGCCAGCACGTACAGCAGGTTACGGAAGTTCAGTGGCTTATGGTCTGGCTCAGAGCCGATATTTTTCACCATTCCGCGGCAGGCAAAGTATACCAACAGCGCGACGATTAGTCCGGCTCCGCACAGGTTGTAAGTCACAGCGTAGCCAAACTTATCGGCAATCACCGGCGCCAGCGACAGTGACAGCAGCGAACCGATGTTAATCGACATATAAAACAGGGTGAAAGCACCGTCCAGACGGGCGTCTTTCGGGGGATAACATTTTGACAGCAGGCTTGCCGGGTTGGCTTTAAATAGCCCGTTACCAACGGCAATGGTACCCAAAGCAATAAAGATCAGATCCGGCTTAAGCAGCGACATCCCGGTCATGAAGTAGCCGATTGCCAGCACAATGGCACCGAGTACCAGCGTGCGCTTGGTGCCTAACAGGTGGTCGCCGACGTAGCCGCCGATCGAGATCAGGCCGTAAACTAGTGCGGCAAAGGCACCAAAGGTGACAAATGCCTGTTCTTGTGAAAATCCGAGCTGCTTAACAAAAAATACCGCCAGGATGCCCTGTACGCCGTAATAGCCAAATCGTTCCCATAATTCCACAAAGAAGATCATGAAGAACGGACGAGGTTGCTGCAGCAAGCCCGTAGGTGCAGTTTTATTCATATTCCATCGCCTTTCAAAGCCATCCCGAAAAGTATGAACGCGTATGCTTAAACGCGCCGAAAAAGTCTTATTTTGTTATAGACTGCGGTTATTGGCCGCAAGGGTAGAGTATTATAGAGATAGTTTTCGATCCAATTAGTTGATCACACTAATTATGATTTGTTTGTTGGATTGATGTACTAATTGTGACCGAATGATAAAAACAAAAACGCCCGCGAAGGCGGGCGTTTACAGGCTTAACGACTTGCAGTGGGCCGGGTTAACTTCCGGCGGCAAGCATTTTATGCTTCTTCGTCGTCACGCAGCGGAACAATCAACATGTCGACGTGGACGGTGTTGATCAGTTGGCGCGCGGAGGACATCAGTTTGCTCCAGAAATCCTGGTGGTGACCACAGACGACCAGATCCATGTCGTATTTTTTGATGGCATCAACCAGAACCTGACCCAGGTCGCCGCTACCGCTCAGGGTTTCGGTGATAGGGTAGCCTGCATTGGTGGACAGCTCGGTTAACGCGTGGTGGGTTTCTTCAGAAATGCGTTTCTGCATGTCGCCCAGATTCACGTCGATGAGCCCGGTGTACAGGTCGGAATAGTTTACGTCAACGTGGATAAGGGAGACTTTAGCATTGTAAGGTCGCGCCATAGAAACCGCTTTTTCAACCAGAACTTTGCTTTCCGGAGAAAGATCAACCGCGATAAGAATGTGTTTATAAGCCATAGTGTTACTCCTTCCATAAGTTGTCGATGACTAGCCTGCTGGCGTTATATGCCGCCGCGTCATCCGCGTCCTGCGAACCTTGTGCGCGGGGCTAGCCCAGTCGTAAAAAACGTACCATATAAGGACTATCCTTACATTATAGCGACCAGGATAATCCGTCAATCCGCCTTGCTTGCCAAATAGTTAAACAAATTTTTTAGTTAATTGCATTGATAGCGATTAACCTTATGGCAAAAAAATTAACTAATCTCCTACACTATCTAAAGAGGCGTTCGGATGCGTGATACTAACACGAACGGTTTCGGCTGCACTCTTCATTGAATGGTTTGGCAGGGTATCGGGGAGCGGTAGTCCCGGAAAGGAGTTCCGTGGGCGGGTCGCCGGGGAGGAGGTATGATAAGCACCATTGCATTATTCTGGGCTTTATGTGTCGTTTGCATTGTTAATATGGCGCGCTATTTTTCTTCGCTACGCGCACTGTTAGTGGTACTTCGTGGTTGCGATCCATTACTTTACCAGTATGTAGATGGAGGGGGCTTTTTTACCTCGCATGGGCAACCGAACAAGCAGATGCGTCTGGTGTGGTATATCTACGCTCAGCGTTACCGCGATCATCATGATGATGAATTTATTCGCCGCTGTGAGCGGGTTCGAGGTCAGTTCATTCTCACCAGCGCGCTATGCGGCCTGGTGCTAATCAGCATGGTTGCGCTGATTATCTGGCACTGATGCCAACAACAGATACAAAAAAAGCGGGTCAGCTTCCTGACCCGCTTTTTTACCGTGCATTCGCTTAGATAAGCTTCAGGGAGAGCCAGTACAGCACCCCGGAAAGAATAATCGCAGCCGGCAGGGTGAAGACCCAGGCCATCAGAATGCTGGTTACCGTTTTACGCTGCAATCCGCCGCCATCAACAACCATCGTCCCCGCAACGGAAGAAGAGAGAACGTGGGTGGTGGAAACGGGCATACCGGTGTAGCTGGCGAGACCGATAGAGACTGCGGCGGTCATCTGCGCCGACATCCCCTGTGCATAAGTCATGCCTTTCTTACCGATTTTCTCGCCGATGGTGGTGGCAACGCGACGCCAGCCAATCATCGTACCAATACCCAGCGCCAATGCGACGGCCATAATGATCCAGATAGGCGCGTACTCAATGGTGCTCAGCATGTCAGCTTTCAGTTTTTTCAGCAGACGCTGATCGTCAGCGCTTACGCCAGGCAGCTTAACCACTTTATCGGTGGTATCAGAGATGCACAGCATAATACGGCGCAGCTGACCACGCTGTTCGACGCTTAATTTGTCGTAGGTTTCCAGGTTCGCCAGCATACCTTTCGCACGTTCCAGCGCGTTGATGGTATTCGCCGGGTGGCAATGGAACTCTGTCGTCGTCGCGGGTGCCGCGTCCGTCGGGGACGGAATCAGCTGGTCTACGCCTGTGGCCTGTTTAAGCAGGTCAGGGCGCTGCTGGAAGAAGACTTCGACGTTATTGATTGCATCACGGGTACGGGTAATCTCGTAACCGGAAGCATTCATATTCACCACGAAGCCTGCAGGCGCTACGCCAATCAGCACCAGCATCACCAGACCAATGCCTTTCTGCCCGTCGTTAGCGCCATGAGAGAACGCTACGCCGATAGCGGAGAGGATCAGTGCGATACGGGTCCAGAACGGCGGCTTTTTCTTGCCATCTTTCTTTTCACGTTCTGCTGGCGTCAGGTGGATACGGGCACGTTTTTTTGTACCGCTCCAGTAACGACGCAGAATGAAAATAAGACCGCCTGCAACCACCAGACCAACAATTGGCGAGATGATAAGCGAAGCAAAAATACCGATAACTTTCGGAATGTTAAGTGCGTCCACCACTGAGGTGCCGGTCATCAGTGCATTGGTTAAACCAATACCGATAATGGCGCCAATCAGCGTGTGGGAGCTGGATGCAGGTAAACCAAAGTACCAGGTACCCAGGTTCCAGATAATTGCCGCCAGCAGCATGGAGAACACCATGGCAAGGCCATGTGACGATCCCATATTAAGCAGCAGATCCGTTGGTAGCATATGCACGATGGCATACGCCACGCTGAGACCACCCAGCAAAACACCAAAGAAGTTGAACAACGCAGCCATGACCACCGCCAATTGCGAACGCATTGCACGGGTATAGATCACGGTTGCGACAGCATTGGCTGTGTCATGGAAGCCGTTAATTGCTTCGTAGAACAGCACAAAAGCCAGAGCAAGCAATAGTAAAAGCCCGGTATGTAAATCCAGGCCAGCAAACAAATGTAGCATAGGACGTTACGCCATTTTGAGGACATGAACGCGGCGCATTATCAGTGACTTTGGCGGCGCGGGCAAAGTGAAATATAGAGTTTTTTTGATTTGTCTCCTGCTTTGTTTTACACCACTAAAGAATTATCCTATATATTTCAGTTAAATACCCTTTATCGGTAGTTTGGTGCTGGTGCGACCACTGAGGAATCTTTACAATTCACACCCGCTTTTTAGAGAGGATCGCAACGTGGAAAGGTTTGATACCGTTATTATAGGCGCTGGCGCAGCGGGTATGTTTTGTGCCGCGCAGGCAGGACAAGCAGGTAGTCGAGTACTGCTTATTGATAATGGTAAAAAGCCAGGACGCAAGATTCTCATGTCTGGCGGGGGACGCTGCAACTTTACCAATCTTTATGTCGAACCGGCCGCCTATTTGAGCCAAAACCCCCATTTTTGCAAATCGGCACTGGCGCGTTACACGCAGTGGGATTTTATCGACCTGGTGGGCAAACACGGTATTGCCTGGCATGAAAAAACGCTGGGTCAGCTGTTCTGCGATGATTCCGCTCAGCAAATTGTCGATATGCTGGTAGACGAGTGTGAAAAAGGTAACGTAACTATGCGGTTACGGAGCGAAGTCCTGAGCGTGGTGCAGGATGATGAAGGTTTCACCCTCGAACTGAACGGCATGACGGTCGGCACGAAAAAACTGGTTATCGCTTCCGGTGGGCTTTCCATGCCGGGTCTGGGGGCAACGCCGTTTGGCTATAAAATTGCCGAACAGTTTGGTCTGAAGGTGTTGCCAACGCGCGCGGGACTGGTGCCCTTTACGTTGCATAAGCCACTGCTGGAGCAGCTTCAGGTGCTCTCTGGCGTGTCGGTCTCCTCCGTTATCACCGCCGAAGACGGCACCGTATTTCGTGAAAATCTGCTCTTTACACACCGAGGACTTTCGGGTCCAGCTGTTTTGCAGATTTCCAGTTTTTGGCAGCCAGGCGAATTTGTCAGCATTAATTTGTTGCCGGATGTTGACCTTGCGAGCTTTCTCGACGAACAACGTAGCGCACACCCTAACCAGAGCTTAAAGAACACCTTAGCAATGCAGTTGCCAAAGCGTCTGGTGGAATGCTTGCAGCAGTTAGGGCAAATTCCTGACGTGTCTCTGAAGCAGCTTAACGTGCGCGATCAGCAAACGCTGGTTGAAACGCTGACCGAGTGGCGGGTGCAGCCGAACGGTACGGAAGGGTATCGTACCGCTGAAGTCACGTTGGGCGGCGTCGATACCAACGAGCTGTCATCGCGCACGATGGAAGCCCGCAAAGTGCCAGGGCTCTACTTTATCGGCGAAGTGATGGACGTCACCGGCTGGTTGGGTGGCTATAACTTCCAGTGGGCATGGTCGAGCGCCTGGGCATGCGCGCAGGATTTGGTATCTGAATAAGCGAAGACGATACGTTGAGCGTGGACCCGCTGCGTTTTACATAAAGCTCACTTGTGAAATTTGCCCGGTAAATGGATTGCCGGGCACGATTTTTTTCCTGCAACATACCTGCTACAACCGAATAGACATATTGAATCCAGGTGTTAGTATTCAATAGACAGCAGTAATGAGTATGCGTGTTTCATTTCCGGCCAGGAACGCTGATGATGACAACATTACTACCCGATTTCACAGCATTTTCATCATTCACTTCCTTCGCGGTGCAGGTTGCTTACATGCCTGTCTGCTCTCTGGCCATTGTTTCTCATTCCTTCTTATCCCGGATGGAATCTCCCGCTGAATAGCTGTTCAGTGGGCTTTGTGACACGCATCGTTTGATAACAGGGATTACGGCGGGTCGAATATGGATAAGTTTAAACGTCATATGATGTGGTGGGTGGCGGGCATCCTGGTCGTGGTGGCCGCGATAGCATGGTGGATGCTTCGTCCTGCGGGAATACCGGAGGGGTTTGCAGCCAGCAACGGCAGAATTGAAGCCACTGAAGTGGATATTGCCACCAAAATTGCCGGGCGAATTGACACGATCCTCGTGTCGGAAGGGCAGTTTGTTCGTCAGGGTGAGGTGCTGGCGAAAATGGATACCCGCGTGCTGCAGGAGCAGCGGCTGGAAGCGGTAGCCCAAATCAAAGAGGCCGAAAGTGCGGTGGCGGCGGCGCGGGCGCTGTTAGAGCAGCGGCAAAGTGAAATGCGCGCCGCGCAGTCGGTGGTAAAACAGCGTGAGGCGGAACTGCAGTCGGTCTCTAAACGCCACGTCCGCTCCCGTTCGCTATCTCAGCGTGGGGCTGTGTCTGAGCAACAGCTGGATGACGACAGGGCTGCGGCAGAAAGCGCACGCGCTGCACTGGAATCCGCAAAGGCGCAGGTCTCTGCGGCAAAAGCCGCAATTGAAGCCGCTCGCACCAGTATCATTCAGGCGCAAACCCGCGTAGAAGCCGCGCAGGCTACCGAACGTCGTATTGCGGCTGATATTGATGACAGCGAGCTGAAAGCCCCGCGCGATGGCCGCGTACAGTACCGCGTAGCTGAACCGGGCGAGGTGCTTTCCGCGGGCGGTCGCGTGCTGAATATGGTCGATCTCAGCGATGTCTACATGACGTTCTTCTTGCCAACCGAACAGGCTGGTTTACTGAAGATTGGCGGAGAAGCGCGGCTGGTGCTAGATGCTGCGCCGGATTTGCGTATTCCGGCGACCATCAGCTTTGTGGCTAGCGTCGCGCAGTTCACGCCGAAAACGGTCGAAACCAGCGATGAACGGCTGAAACTGATGTTTCGCGTCAAAGCGCGTATCCCGCCAGAGCTGTTACAGCAGCATTTGGAGTACGTGAAAACCGGTCTGCCGGGCATGGCGTGGGTGCGTGTTGATGAAAGTCGCGCCTGGCCTGACGACCTGGTGGTGAGGTTGCCGCAATGACGCATCTGGCGCTGGTTCCCGTTCCTCCCGTGGCGCACCTTGACGGCGTGAGTCAGCATTACGGGAAAACGGTAGCGCTGAACAATATCACGCTGGATATCCCTGCCCGCTGTATGGTGGGGTTGATTGGTCCGGATGGTGTCGGAAAATCGAGCCTGCTGTCGCTCATCTCCGGCGCGCGGGTCATTGAACACGGCAACGTGATGGTGCTGGGCGGCGATATGCGCGACCCAAAACATCGCCGGGATGTCTGCCCGCGCATTGCCTGGATGCCGCAGGGGCTGGGGAAAAACCTGTATCACACGCTGTCGGTATATGAGAACGTCGATTTCTTTGCCCGCTTGTTTGGGCATGACAAAGCGGAGCGTGAGGCGCGGATTACCGAGCTGCTGAATAGCACCGGATTGGCACCGTTTCGTGACCGTCCTGCCGGGAAACTCTCGGGCGGGATGAAGCAAAAGCTGGGGCTGTGCTGCGCGTTAATCCACGACCCGGAACTGTTAATTCTCGATGAACCCACCACCGGGGTCGACCCGCTGTCCCGCGCCCAGTTCTGGGATCTGATTAACAGTATTCGTCAGCGGCAGACCAACATGAGCGTGCTGGTTGCGACTGCTTATATGGAAGAAGCCGAGCGCTTTGACTGGCTGGTGGCGATGAACGCCGGGGAGGTGTTAGCCACCGGGAGCGCGCAGCAGCTACGTGAGCAAACCAACAGCAACACGCTGGAGCAGGCGTTTATCGCGCTGTTACCTGAAGCCCAGCGCCAGGCGCATAAACCGGTAGTGATCCCGCCGTATCACGCTGAGCAGGAAGAGATTGCCATCGAGGCGAAAAACCTGACCATGCGCTTCGGTAAATTTGTGGCGGTGGACCACGTTAACTTCCGCATTCCGCGCGGGGAAATCTTCGGTTTTCTCGGCTCCAACGGCTGCGGTAAATCCACCACCATGAAAATGCTCACCGGACTGCTGCCCGCAAGCGAAGGCGAGGCGTGGCTGTTTGGGCAAGCGGTTGATCCGAAGAATATCGATACCCGCCGCCGGGTAGGCTATATGTCGCAGGCATTTTCGCTCTACAGCGAGCTGACCGTCCGGCAAAACCTCGAACTACATGCGCGGCTGTTCCATATCCCTGAAGCAGAAATCCCTGGGCGGGTGCAGGAGATGAGTGAGCGCTTTTCGCTGACCGATGTCGAAGATGCGCTGCCCGGTGCGCTGCCGTTGGGGATCCGTCAACGCCTGTCGCTGGCGGTGGCGGTGATCCATCGCCCGGAGATGCTCATTCTTGATGAACCGACCTCCGGGGTCGATCCGGTAGCGAGGGATATGTTCTGGCAACTGATGGTTGATCTGTCGCGCCAGGACAAAGTGACCATTTTTATCTCCACCCACTTTATGAACGAAGCGGAGCGCTGCGACCGCATGTCGCTGATGCACGCCGGAAAAGTACTGGCCAGCGGTACGCCGCAGGAACTGGTGAAACAGCGTGGAGCTGCCAGTCTGGAAGAGGCGTTTATCTCCTGGTTGCAGGAAGCGGCAGGCCCGGCGCCGGAAACTCAGTTAGCGCCAGCCAATGTCCCGACAGTGCATGAAAACAGTAAGCCGCCGCGGCAAGGTTTTAGCCTGCGGCGCTTATTCAGCTACAGCCGCCGTGAAGCGCTGGAACTACGGCGCGATCCGGTACGCTCCACGCTGGCGCTGATGGGCACGGTGATCCTGATGCTTATCATGGGCTACGGCATCAGCATGGATGTGGAAAACCTGCGTTTTTCGGTGCTCGACCGCGACCAGACCGTCAGCAGCCAGGCGTGGACGCTGAATCTGGCGGGATCGCGCTATTTTATCGAACAACCGCCGCTCACCAGTTATGACGAGCTGGACAAACGGATGCGTTCAGGCGAAGTTGCGGTAGCAATTGAAATTCCGCCAAATTTTGGCCGCGACATCGCGCGTGGAACGCCGGTGAAGATTGGCGTCTGGGTCGATGGCGCAATGCCAAGCCGCGCTGAAACGGTCAGGGGTTACGTGCAGGCGATGCACCAGACCTGGCTGCAGGATGTGATGGCGCGCCAGCCAAATGCCAGCGGGCAAAACGGGCTGATGACCATTGAAACTCGCTATCGTTACAACCCGGATGTGAAGAGCCTGCCGGCGATTGTTCCGGCAGTGATCCCACTGCTGTTGATGATGATCCCCTCCATGCTCAGCGCCCTCAGCGTGGTGCGTGAGAAAGAGCTGGGGTCGATTATCAATCTGTACGTTACGCCCACGACCCGCAGCGAGTTTTTACTCGGCAAACAGTTGCCGTACATCGTGCTGGGCATGCTGAACTTCCTGCTGTTGTGCGCGCTGTCGGTGTTTGTATTCGGCGTTCCGCATAAGGGGAGCTTTGTGACCCTGACGCTGGCTGCGCTGCTGTACGTCACCATTGCCACCGGGCTGGGGCTGTTAATCTCCACGTTTATGAAAAGCCAGATCGCGGCCATTTTTGGTACGGCGATTATTACGCTGATCCCGGCGACGCAGTTTTCCGGAATGATCGATCCAGTTGCCTCGCTGGAAGGGCCGGGTCGGTGGATTGGTGAAATTTATCCGACCAGCCATTTTCTGACCATCGCGCGTGGAACGTTCTCTAAAGCGTTGGATCTGACCGATCTCTGGCAGCTGTTTATTCCGCTGGCGGTAGCCATTCCGGTGGTGATTGGTCTGAGCGTATTACTGCTGAAAAAACAGGAGGGGTGATGCGCCGATTACGCAATATTTATAACCTCGGCATCAAAGAGTTGCGCAGCCTGCTGGGTGACAAAGCGATGCTGACGCTGATCGTCTTCGCCTTCACGATTTCGGTTTATTCTTCCGCGACCGTCCTGCCGGGTTCGCTGCATCTGGCACCGATTGCTATTGCCGATATGGACCAGTCGCAGTTGTCGAATCGGATTGTGAACAGCTTTTATCGCCCGTGGTTTTTACCGCCGGAGATGATCACTGCCGATGAAATGGATGCCGGGCTGGACGCCGGGCGCTATACCTTCGCCGTAAACATTCCGCCTGATTTTCAGCGTGATGTGCTGGCCGGACGACAACCGGATATACAGGTTAACGTCGATGCCACGCGCATGAGCCAGGCGTTTACCGGCAACAGCTATATCCAGAATATCATCAGCGGCGAGGTGAACAGCTTTGTGGCGCGTTACCGCGATAACAATGAGCCGCCGGTGGCGCTGGAAATGCGCATGCGCTTTAACCCTAATCTGGAACCCGCCCGCTTTGGCGCGGTGATGGCGATTATCAACAACATCACTATGTTGGCGATTGTGCTGACCGGTTCGGCGTTGATCCGCGAACGCGAGCACGGGACCATTGAACATCTGCTGGTGATGCCGGTGACGCCGTTTGAGATCATGATGGCAAAAATCTGGTCGATGGGGCTGGTGGTGCTGGTGGTTTCCGGTCTGTCGCTGATGCTGATGGTAAAAGGCGTGCTCGGGGTGCCGATTGAAGGTTCGATACCGTTGTTTATGCTGGGCGTGGCGCTGAGCCTGTTCGCCACCACCTCGATCGGCATTTTTATGGGCACGCTGGCGCGCTCCATGCCGCAGCTGGGGCTGCTGATGATTCTGGTGCTGCTGCCGTTACAGATGCTCTCAGGTGGCTCCACACCGCGTGAAAGCATGCCGCAGGCGGTGCAGGACATTATGCTGACCATGCCGACTACCCATTTCGTCAGTCTCGCGCAGGCGATACTTTACCGCGGCGCCGGGTTTAGCATTGTCTGGCCGCAGTTTCTGACGCTGCTGGCGATTGGCAGCGCGTTCTTCCTGATAGCACTGCTGCGTTTCAGAAAGACGATTGGTACGATGGCGTAATCATTATTGCCGGGGCGCTTCGCTTACCTGGCCTACAAAGTATAACGGACGTAGGCCGGATAAGGCGTAGCCGCCATCCGGCATCCGGCAACGAAACAGGCAATTACTCTTCTTTCGGCAGGCACTGTAGATGGCCGTGGCGCACGCCGCGCTGGGAAATCACGTCATCGGCAAAATGCTGTACATCGCCCATGTCGCCTTTTAGCACGGCGATTTCCAGGCAGTCGTCATGGTTGATGTGCACGTGCAGCGTGGCGACCGATAAATCGTGGTGGTGGTGTTGAGTAGAAACAATGCGGCTGGCCAGATCACGCTTCTCATGCTCATAAACATACGAGAGCACCGCGAAGCCCTGAGTGCCGTGTTCAAGGGTAGTTTCCTGCGCCAGTGCGCCACGCAGAATATCGCGGATCGCTTCGGAACGGTTGTTGTAGCCACGGCGCTGACTCAGGCCGTCGAGCGTTTCCAGTAAATCGTCATCGAGGGTAATGGTGACTCGTTGCATCTGCAGTTAACCTTTCATGTGGCGCGTTGGCGCACAGGGAGTAAGGGGAATAGCGTATTTTGTAACACACGTCCGGCATCCGGGGAAAAGGTTAATGCTCTCGCAATAAACGCAGCAGAGTACTGACCTGTTCATCCAGCGGGGCAAGCGTATCTTTAACGATCAGATGCAAAGGCGTGGCGCGGCGAGCACCATGGCTTAACGGCAGTGGGCGTAAAAGCCCCTGATCAAGCTGCGTCTGAATACGTTCCTCAGGCAGCCAGCCGTAACCGACCTGATACATCACCGCATCAATCGCGGCATCAATGGTCGAGAAGGTCCAGGCATCGCGCACCGGTTGTTGTGAGTTGTCGCGATCGGCAATGCGAATCAGCGGCCAGGCGCGTAATGCGTCTTCATTCAGCGGCGCATCCAGCATGCAGAGTGGGTGATCGCGGTGGGCCACGGCCACGAAGTCAATATTCATCAGCCATTCGCCGCGTCCGGTGACATCCTGACGCCGGGTCAGGACCATTACGTCCGCATCGGCATGTGCTGCCAGTCGAGCATCGCCATTCTCCAGGACTTCGGTCAGACGCACCTGCGTTTGCGGCCAGGCCTGCTGAAACTGTTTGAGAATGGCAAACAGGCGTTTGCGTGGGAAGATGCTATCTACCATCAAATCCAGCCGCGTTCGCGTACCGTTTTGTAACGTTGCGGCCCGGGTTTCCACCCATAAAAAGGCCTTCAGTAGCGGTTTGACCTGATTGAGCAATAGCTCTCCGGCCGGTGTCAGGACAGCCCTGCGCCCTTCCGGGGTCAGCAGCGTTACGCCAAGTCGCTCCTGTAACAGTGCCAGATTGTAGCTTACCGAAGACTGGCTACGGTTGGTCTCTTCCGCCGCTTTAGCGAAGCTGCCCAGCTCCACCACTTTCTCCAATAGGGCCCACTGCTCGAGGGTTGTTTTGTGCATAACTCATCTAATAATTGAATGAATTTGATGCAAACATAGCGTTATTCATCCAATTTTTGAAGCGTTAAGATCCTCGCATCAAGTAAGAGGAGAACGAATATGAGTGCGTTTGATAAACATGATTTAAGCGGATTTGTCGGCAAACATCTGGTCTATACCTACGATAATGGCTGGAATTACGAGATCTACGTGAAAAACGACACTACCCTGGACTACCGCATTCACAGCGGTATTGTGGGGAATCGTTGGGTGAAAGATCAGCGGGCCTATATTGTGCGGGTCGGGGAGAGCGTTTATAAAATTTCGTGGACCGAACCGACCGGGACCGACGTCAGCCTGATCGTAAACCTGAGTGACAAACTCTTTCACGGCACCATCTTTTTCCCTCGCTGGGTGATCAATAATCCGGAAAAAACGGTCTGCTTCCAGAATGACCATATTCCGCTGATGATGTCGTACCGCGATGCCGGCCCGGCGTATCCCACCGAGGTGATTGATGAGTTCGCGACCATCACTTTCGTACGTGACTGCGGCGCGAACAATGATGACGTTATTGCCTGTGCGGCGAGCGAGCTGCCGAAAAACTTCCCGGAAAATTTACGCTAAGGCTTCCAGTCGCTGCACGGCGTCTGCTGTCAGGGTAAACGGCGTGGGGGTGCACACCGCCAGGCTCAGGGTATCGAGCTGGCACTGGCTGACGGAGAGTGAGGAAGTTAGCGCGGTACTGTCGACGCTGACGATTTGCCAGGCGCTACCGCCGCGCTGTTTCACGATAGCTTCTTTACGCGTCCAGATGCGCCAGAACGCCGCCAGCTGTTGCTCCGGGCGTTCGGCCTCGACTTCGGCATGCTCACCAAGACTGAATACCGTATTTGCCAGCGTTTGCCAGTTATCGCGCGGGCGAACGACTTCTATATCGCAGCCGACTTCCCCTTCGTCGCTGAGCAGCAGGGCGATATCATCACCGCTGTGGCTGAGATTGAACCACAGCGGCGTGTCAGCAGAAAAGGCCGGTTTTCCTTGCTCGCCATAGACGATGTCTGGTAATGGCGAAAGGGCATGGGAAAGCAGCACGCGACCGGCCAGCCAGCGCGCACGGCGAGCACCTTGCGGCGCTTGCTCACTCAGTGCGGCAGGCAGTGCACCAGCGCTTAAAACAGAAACTTTCCCAAGAACGATCCGGTACATATTAGGGCTAACCTTTAGTAATAATGGGGTTGTGTATCATTCTTCACATGCTGTTTGCAAGTTTATCCCGGTAATCGGCTTTTGGGCCTGCCGGGCCCCAGCAAAATCGCCAGTTTGCTGCCGCCTTTGGTGGTTTCCATCCAGATTTTACACACGCTGGTTAACGGCACGGAGAGCAACATGCCGACCGGACCGAGCAGCCATCCCCATACCAACAGAGAGAGGAAGACGATTAGCGTCGATAATCCCAGCCGATGCCCCATCATTCGGGGTTCGAGAATATTGCCAATCACCATATGCACCACCAGAAACAGTGCGCCAACCAACAGACATTCGTAAATGCCATTAAAAAGCAGTGCCTGGATCATGGGCGGGACGGCGGAAATGACCGAGCCAATGTTGGGCACGTAGTTTAACAGGAATGCCAGTACGCCCCACATCAGAGCAAACTGAATCCCCATCAGTGCCAGTCCCAGCCAGATTATGGCACCGGTCCATAAGCTGAGCAGCGTTTTCAGCGCCAGATAGTGTGACACACCCTTCAGCGCTCGATGTAGCCCCGCAATGTGGATTTGCGGATTATTCAACGCAAAACGCATCTTATAGGGGACATGACGCACCTCAAACAGCATAAAAACTACCGTCATCACCAGCAGAAAGACGCTGGCCATGGCACCAGAAAGACTCGTCATCAGCGTGGTTGTGAAGGTCATCAGCTTGTCAGAGTCCATGCGTTGCAGTATACGTTCCGGGGACATATGCAGATTCAGAAAAGGCACCATCTCTTGCAAATACAGAACCTTGCGCGTTAGCTCCTTATTGTATTTTGGCAGCAGGTCCATGAATTCAGTGATTGACGACGCCAGCACGCCAACCAACGCCGTAAGAACGATCAGCATCACCACCACGACTAAGGTAATAGCGATTGGGCGACCGACTCCCCGGCGGATAAACCAGGTGACCAGTGGATTCAATACAATGGCAAAAAAGAGGGCCAGCAGCAGCTGCACAATGATATCCGCCGCAGCATGGATACCTGCGAGGATCACCACCAGAGCGGCCAGTTTGAGCAAAATGTGCAAACCCGTTTTATCGGGCTGGGTGGTTATCATGTCTTCTTCCTGTTTGCGTTTTTGCATTAAGTGTAGCGGCTGGCTTGCGACTGATATTCCTAAACTGGCTACTGATTTCTGCTCTGCAACATGGTAGAAATGAAACACTGTTGTGAAAACGTGGTGACCCTCCATGCCCGAACCCGTCGCTGAACCGACGCTTAGCGGTTTACGCCTGAACCTGCGTATTGTTTCTGTGGTGATGTTTAACTTCGCCAGCTACCTGACCATCGGCCTGCCGCTCGCGGTGTTGCCTGGCTACGTCCATGATGTAATGGGATTTAGCGCTTTCTGGGCTGGGCTGGTCATCAGCCTGCAATACTTCGCTACGCTGCTGAGCCGTCCGCATGCCGGTCGCTATGCCGATCTGCTGGGGCCAAAGAAGATTGTGGTATTTGGGCTGTGCGGCTGCTTTTTAAGTGGCCTGGGCTATTTACTGGCGGGATCAACGAACGGCTGGCCGTTGGTCAGTCTGCTGCTGCTATGTCTGGGGCGCGTGATTCTCGGGATCGGGCAAAGCTTTGCCGGGACCGGCTCTACGCTGTGGGGCGTGGGGGTGGTTGGCTCAATGCACATCGGACGGGTGATTTCCTGGAATGGCATCGTGACCTATGGCGCGATGGCGATAGGCGCGCCGCTGGGTGTTCTGTTTTATGCCTGGGGTGGCTTACAGGGGCTGGCGCTGACCGTGATGGGCGTGGCACTGTTGGCAATCCTGCTGGCGCTCCCTCGTCCGGCGTTGAAGGCCAGTAAAGGTAAACCGTTGCCATTTCGCGCGGTGCTTGGGCGCGTCTGGTTGTATGGCATGGCGCTGGCCCTGGCCTCCGCCGGATTTGGGGTAATCGCTACCTTCATTACCTTGTTCTATGATGCCAAAGGCTGGGATGGCGCTGCATTCGCGCTGACGCTTTTTAGCTGCACGTTTGTCGGTACTCGTTTGTTGTTCCCAAATGGTATCAACCGTTTAGGCGGGCTGAATGTGGCGATGATCTGCTTTAGCGTCGAGATTGTCGGGCTGTTACTGGTCGGGATGGCTTCGATGCCGTGGATGGCGAAAATCGGCGTTCTGCTGGCCGGGGCTGGGTTCTCACTGGTTTTCCCTGCGCTGGGCGTGGTGGCGGTAAAAGCCGTTCCTCAGCAAAATCAGGGCGCTGCGCTGGCGACCTACACGGTGTTTATGGATTTATCGCTGGGGGTTACCGGGCCGCTGGCCGGGCTGGTCATGACGTGGGCGGGTGTGCCGGTTATCTATCTGGCAGCGGCAGGGCTGGTAGCGGTGGCGTTATTGCTGACCTGGCGGTTAAAAAAACGGCCTCAGGTGGTGTCACCGGAGGCCGCGTCATCGTCTTAACCGTTACTGGATAACCAGCGTGTTAATGATGTTTTCTGCGGTAGTCTGCGCTTTTTGCTGATCGTCAGCAGGCAGCGTGATTTGCAGCGTCAGCAGTTGGTTGTCCACTTTACCCAACACCACGGAAGAGTATGCGGTCTGGCCTTTGGCCGAGATGATGCTGTCTAACTGCTGCAGCGTGTGGCCTTTCAGCTCAATAGATTTATTGGTGACGACCTGCAGCTGCGGGTCACGGCTACGCTGCTGATCTTCCAGACGTTTTGCCAGCACGGCCAGATCTTCGTTGGTGTTGTCGCCAACAATCACAATCACCGCTTTCTGGCCGGTTGCGTCAGAATATACGTGCATATTGTTCGCCTGGGTGCCCAGCTTGCCGCTTTGATCGGTCATATCCGCTGGCAGGGAAAAACTAAGTTTGCCGTCCAGCAGGCTGACCGGTTGTCCGGTGGCGTTACTTTCTGCGGCAGCACCCTCGGCTGGCGCTTTTGTATCGCTATTATCACAGGCCGCAAGCCCCATAACCAGCAGGCCAATACCGACATATTTAACCAGATTGCGCATTGACTTCTTCCTTTCGATAAACGGCCATAACGGCTCATTCGTCCATCTTATCACAACTCGGAAAATGAACCTTTAACTCGTCTGCAATGCAGAGATTTCAGATTTATCTGCCAGCCTTTTCAGTAACATATTCAGCAACACGCCATACATTGGCAGGAAGAAAATAATGCTGATCAGCACTTTGAAGCAGTAATCGACCAGTGCGATTTCCATCCAGTGCTCGGCCATAAAGGCATCCGGGCTACGCCAGAAAGCGATAAAGAAGAAGGCCAACGTATCGCTGATATTGCCAAACAGCGTGGACGCCGTCGGTGCCAGCCACCAGCGACGATTCTGACGCAGGCGGTTAAAGACATGCACATCCAGAATTTGTCCCAGCGCGTAGGCCATAAAGCTGGCGGCGGCGATACGGGCGACAAACAGGTTAAAGTGCAGCAGTGCGCCGAATCCTTGCCACGATCCCATATAGAACAGTGATGAAACGACATAGGAGATCAGCAGCGCGGGGATCATAACCGCAAAGATGATACGTCGAGCCAGCGGCGCGCCAAAAATACGCACGGTCAGGTCGGTCGCGAGGAAAATAAACGGAAAGCTAAACGCGCCCCATGTGGTATGGAAACCAAAAATGGAGATTGGAAGCTGCACCAGATAGTTGCTGGAGGTGATCACCAGCAGATGAAATAGCGATAGCCAGAACAACGCTTTTACGCGCTGAGTTTGTGTAAACGGAGTCATATTGTGACCTTTTTGTTGGATGGGGTGAGGGAACCCAATAAAAAACCGTCGCATGATACTGCTTTAAGAGCACATTGCAATGGTTGTTTTTCACGCAATCGTTAACCTGATTGGCTTACGCCACAACAGAGCGTAAAATAACGCCGTTTTTGTATGAATGAGACGACGATGAGCGACCTGTTTACTTCCCCCGACCATACTCTTGATGCCCAGGGGCTGCGCTGCCCGGAACCGGTAATGATGGTACGTAAAACCGTACGCGGCATGCAGGCCGGTGAAACGCTGCTGATTGTCGCCGACGATCCGGCAACAACCCGCGATATTCCTGGCTTCTGTACCTTTATGGAACATGAGCTGGTGGCCAAAGAGACCGACTCGCTGCCGTACCGTTATTTAGTGCGCAAAGGGCAGTAATCTTGTCATGCCGGATGGCGCTAACGCTTCTCCGGCCTATAAAGACTGAGTAACCTGTAGGCCTGATAAGCGAAGCGCCATCAGGCGAGAAACAGGCACTACCCTTTACGCAACAACCGCAGCGCGTTCGCGGTCACCAGCACCGTCGCCCCCGTATCCGCCAGCACCGCCAGCCACAGTCCGGTTATCCCGAGCAGCGTGGTGACGAGGAAAATCCCCTTCAGACCCAGCGCAATCGCAATGTTCTGGCGAATATTGGCATGGGTGGCCCGCGCCAGCTGAATCATTTGCACCAGACCACGCAGACGGTTGTGGGTCAGGGCGGCATCGGCGGTCTCCAGCGCGACGTCGGTCCCGCTTCCCATCGCAATACCAATTGTGGCCGCTTTCATTGCCGGAGCGTCGTTGATGCCGTCGCCGACCATCGCCAGCGGCGACTGTTGGTTAAGATGGGTAACGGCCTGCACCTTATCTTCCGGCAAGAGTCCCGCTTTGAATTCGAGGCCCAGTTCACCGGCAATGGCGGCGGCCGCACGCGGGTTATCACCGGTCAGGATCACGCCTTTCACGCCAATCTGATTAAGCTCGCTGATGGCGCTGCGAGCGTCATCGCGCAGCGTGTCCTGTAGGGCCAGTACGCCGAGTACAGTATCGTTACGCAGCACCAACACCACCGTTTGGCCCGCGCTTTCCAGCTCGCTAATCTGCCCGGCAAAGGCGTCGGCAGGCTGCTTACCAGCGGCGCAAATCAGTACGCGTTCGCCGTTGACCAGCGCTTCAATTCCAGAGCCAACCAGCGCCCGTTGCTCTTTTGCGACAGGAATAGTCAGTTCGCGCGTTTGTGCTTCTCGGACAATCGCTTGTGCCAGCGGGTGTGTCGCGCCTTGCTCTACCGCTGCCGCCAGTGCCAGCAGTTCAGCCTCACCAATACCGCTTGCCGGATGAATCGCCGTGACGCGTGGTTTACCGACGGTCAGGGTGCCGGTTTTATCAAACGCCACCTGAGTGACTCTACCCAACTGTTCCAGCGCGGCCCCGCCTTTGATTAACGCGCCACGACGTGCCGCGGCGGCAAGACCAGAGGTAATGGCTGCGGGCGTTGAAATCACCAATGCACAAGGGCAGCCAATCAGCAGCAGCGTCAGCCCTTTATAAATCCACTCCTGCCAGGATGCGGCAAACAGCAGTGGTGGTACGAGGGTGACCAGCAGCGCAACCGCCATAATAGCTGGGGTATAAATTCGGCTGAAACGGTCAATAAAGCGCTCAATGGGAGCGCGGCGTTCTTCCGCTTCTTCAATCAGCTTCAGAATACGGTCAATCGCGCTGGCACCCGGTTCTGAGAGCACTTCCAGCGTAACCAGACGATCCACGCTGGTGGCACCCGCCGGGACTTTCTCGCCGGTGGCGCGTTCAACCGGGATCGATTCGCCGGTCAGGGCGCTCTCATCAAAGCTGGCAAAGCCGGAGACCAGTTTGCCGTCGGCAGGTAAACGCCCACCCGCGGCAACCTCAATAACATCGCCAGGCCGGAGGGTATTGATAGCCACCTCTTCGCGCTCGCCGTTACGCAGGCGTGTGGCGGTTTCCGGTTTGAGCGCCATCAGAGCGCTGACCCCTTTACGGGCGCGGCTGGCGGCCCATCCTTCCAGGCGTTCGCCAATTAAAAACAGCAGCAACACCATAGCGGCTTCCGCCGTCGCGCCGATAAACAGTGCACCAATGGCGGCGACGCTCATCAGCGTTTCAATGGCAAAGTAGCTGCCGGTTTTCATCAGACGCAGGGCCTGACGGGCAATGGGATACAGGCCGACCAGCGTGGTGGCGATAAACGCTATCTGACCGAAGGGATGATTGAACTGCTCCAGCACCCAGCTAATCGCCATCATGATAATCAGCGAAATCAGCGGCAGGTTTTCTTTAAAACGTGACTCGGGAGCGGCGTCCGTCGCGTGCTCATCGCGCAGGGTATAGCCTGCTTTTTGCACCGCGTTTTCAACTTGCTGGCGGATATCGGAACCGGCATCGACCACCAGTTTTTCAGTGGCGAACAGAACCTGGACCTGGTTGACGCCGCTGACCTGGCGGACCGCATTCTCTACTTTGCGGGCGCAAGCTGCGCAGTCCATGCCTGCCACTTTCCAGGAATAGCGGGTACCTATTACGGTATCGGATACGGTTGGTGTAGTGGAGCAGCTTCCTTCGCAGCAGCAGTCATCCGCCTTTTGTGGTGCAGGCGCTGGCTTGAAAGAAGAGAATTGTGGGACTTTTTTGCCACGGGTATCGGGTGTCGACATGGCATCCTCCGGTTGATAATCATTTCGTATTAACCGGAGGATACACTCTGGAGTCGACTCCAGAGTCAAGCGTTTTAAAGATACAACGAACGAACAATCAGGAAATGTCCGGCGAAGTAGCAGGCGGCGGCAATGGCGTTATCGGCGCGGAAGCGGCGACGGTAATGGCTACCCAGCCAGACAATGTTGCCGATGAACAGGAGGGACGCGCCCATAAATGCCGACAGCGCCGGGGCGGTCGGGCGGAAGAACCACAGCTCACCGGCCATCCAGACCATCATCAGCGTGATGCCGATAAAGGTGCAGATAGCGACACGCAGCTCTTCCAGACGCGTCCAGATCACGGCGATCAGCAACGCCCCCAGCACTACCAGCACCAACGGCAAAGGCCAGAAGAATGACAGCGTCATTTGGCTGGCGAAGTAGATGGTGTACAGCAGATGCGACAGGAAGAATGCCCCCACGGCGTACAGCAGGCGTTGGCGCGGTAACAGCGTCAGCGCATCGCCCAGCAGCGAGGCAAGCAGGCCAGCCAGCACCAGATAGCTGATAGCGTTAAACATTGGCGCCTGCCAGGCCAGCAGCGCCAGCAGGAGTAACGTCAGGGGCTTAAAGACCCAGCGTTGCCAGGCAGGTCCACGATAGGAAGCATCCACGAACAACCATGCGGAAAGACAGACAGCGATAAACGACCAAAGCATCTTAGTTCCTTGAATTCGTTATTTTTTCGTAAGCGGGGTGCTCACGGCTCTACTGTCCAGTGTAGAGGTCGACACAGCCAGATGACAACACCATAACAGGCGATGTATGCTTATTTCCGCATTTTCTGATGGGTTAATAATATGAGCAAACCACCACTTTTTTTCATTGTTATCATTGTCTTAATCGTTATCGCTGCGTCGTTTCGCTTTGTTCAGCAGCGGCGAGAAAAAGCCGATAATGATGCGGCGCCGCTGGTGCAAAAGCAGGTGGTGGTAAGTAACAAACGGGAAAAACCGCTAAACGATCGGCGATCCCGTCAGCAGGAAGTGAGCCCGGCAGGAACCAGCATGCGCTATGAAGCCAGCTTTAAGCCACAAAACGGGGGGATGGAGCAGACGTTTCGTCTGGATGCGCAGCAGTACCACGCGTTAACGGTCGGGGATAAAGGCACGCTGAGTTACAAAGGTTCGCGATTTGTTGATTTTACGCTTGAACGCTAAGGTGTCATCTGACTGATGCCGGATGGCGGCTTACGCCTTATCCGGCCTACAGATTTTTCGCCCCGGCCCGCAACGTGCCGCCGGGCGAAAAGATCACAGCTACTTCTTCAACTGATCTTTAATCTTCTTCTGCCACACCAGTAGCTCAAAGACGCCGAACAGAAAAATACGGATTTTCTCTCCGTTGGTCATCTGCGGGCCATCTTTAGGCATGGTGCTTTTTAGCAGCGCCAGCTGCATGCCATGCATCAGCACCATAAATATCAGTGCGACGTTAACGAAGATGTTGAGCGGGCGTGGAAAGGGTTGGAAAATATTCAGTAGTAAAAATGCCCATACGCACAGCATCAACAGGCGTCCCAGGTTAATCAGCATCGTGCTCTCCTTGTGCTTCACGTTGGTACAGGCGATAGGCGACCTGTCCGGCGACTTTCTCACGGTATAGCGACCAGTTCACCGGAACCGGCGGTAAGCCGTTTTCTACTTCGCTTTCAACGTAAATATACGCTTCATTTGCCAGCCAGCCATGAGTTTCCAGAAGAGTTAATGTTTCTTCCAGTAATCCTTTGCGAAACGGCGGGTCAACAAATACCACGTTATGCGGCGTACCTGCCTGAGCCAAAAATGTCAGCGTATTGGTGTTGACGACGCGGGCGTGAGAGGCTTTCAGCGTGGCGAGATTCTTTTGTAGCTGCTGAGATACCGCGCGATCCATCTCCAGAAGCGTCGCATTTGCCGCATAGCGAGAGAGGGCTTCCAGCCCCAGCGCGCCGCTGCCGGCGAAGCAGTCCAGACAGTGAGCATCGACCATTACCGGGGCCAGCCAGTTAAACAACGTTTCGCGCACACGGTCGGTGGTCGGACGCAGGCCGGGACTGTCCGGAACCGGGAGTTTACGGCCACGCCATTGCCCGCCAATAATGCGGATCTGGCCGCTACCAGAGTGATTCGGTTTTTTCATTTCTATTATTGCTCAATCCGCCTATAGCATGTCATTCCAGGCGGTGATGTGAGTTAAGTTAAGTGATAGACTATTTCATCATTTTTTTAGCTGCTATGTACATAGCGTTGACGCTGTGCCATGAAGCAACAGCGGGGGAGTGTAGTCGCAAATGGCGAAAGAGAAAAAACGTGGCTTTTTTTCCTGGCTGGGCTTTGGTCAAAAAGAGCAGGCACCGGAAAACGAGACAGAAGTAAAAAACGAAGAACAACAACCGGTTGCTGAAGAAACTACCGTCGTTGACGAACAACCGCACGTCGAGGAAACCCGTAGCGAGGCTGAAACGCAAGCCTTTGCAGCTGAAGT
The DNA here is from genome assembly GCF_002042885.1 of Citrobacter portucalensis. Lineage (GTDB taxonomy): Bacteria > Pseudomonadota > Gammaproteobacteria > Enterobacterales > Enterobacteriaceae > Citrobacter > Citrobacter portucalensis. Next base: position 129,860 of record NZ_MVFY01000003.1, on the reverse strand, counting down.
CGTTGAAGTAACTGAACAGGTTGCGGAAATCGAAAAACTGCAGCCGGAAGAAGAACCTGTCGGCGAACAAGTGCAGCCGGAGATTGAGCCGGTTGCTGAACCCGTTGCTGAAACTGTAGTGGAAACGCCAGCAGCGGTGGTTATCGAACGCGAAGAATTGCCGCTGCCGGAAGAGGTGAAAACTGAAGACGTTTCTGCCGAAGAGTGGCAGGCCGAAGCGGAAACCGTGGAAATCGTTGAGGCGGCTGAAGAAGAAGCTGAAAACGAACCGCAGCTGACCGACGAAGATCTGGAAGCACAGGCGCTGGCCGCTGAGGCTGCTGAAGAAGCGGTTATGGTGGTGCCGGTAGAAGAACCTGCTGTAGAAGAACCGGTAGAAGAAGAGGCGGTCCAGGAGCAGGAAAAACCAACCAAAGAAGGTTTCTTTGCGCGTCTGAAACGCAGCCTGCTGAAAACAAAAGAAAACCTCGGTTCCGGATTTATCAGTCTGTTCCGTGGTAAAAAGATCGACGATGATCTGTTTGAAGAGCTAGAAGAGCAACTGCTGATCGCTGATGTGGGTGTAGAAACGACCCGCAAAATCATTGCGAATCTGACGGAAGGCGCCAGCCGCAAGCAGCTTAAAGATGCGGAAGCGCTGTACGGTCTGTTGAAAGAAGAGATGGGCGAGATTCTGGCGAAGGTTGACGAACCGCTGAACGTTGATGGCAAAACACCATTTGTTATCTTAATGGTTGGCGTCAACGGCGTGGGCAAAACCACCACTATTGGTAAGCTGGCGCGTCAGTTTGAGCAGCAGGGTAAATCGGTAATGCTGGCGGCAGGTGATACTTTCCGTGCGGCGGCGGTAGAACAGCTGCAGGTTTGGGGTCAGCGTAACAACATCCCGGTGATTGCTCAGCATACTGGCGCGGATTCCGCGTCCGTTATCTTTGATGCCATCCAGGCGGCGAAGGCGCGTAACGTAGACGTGCTGATCGCTGATACCGCAGGGCGTTTGCAGAATAAATCGCACCTGATGGAAGAATTGAAAAAAATCGTTCGCGTCATGAAGAAGCTGGACGAAGATGCGCCGCATGAAGTTATGCTGACTATCGACGCCAGCACCGGGCAGAATGCGATAAGCCAGGCCAAACTGTTCCATGAAGCGGTGGGCTTAACCGGTATCACCCTGACCAAGCTGGACGGTACGGCGAAGGGCGGGGTTATCTTCTCGGTAGCCGATCAGTTTGGCATCCCTATCCGCTATATCGGTGTGGGCGAACGTATCGAGGATTTACGTCCGTTTAAAGCGGACGATTTTATAGAGGCACTTTTTGCCCGAGAGGATTAACAATGATTCGCTTTGAACATGTCAGCAAGGCCTATCTCGGTGGGAGACAAGCGCTGCAGGGAGTGACCTTCCATATGCAGCCTGGCGAGATGGCGTTTCTGACCGGCCACTCCGGCGCGGGGAAAAGTACCCTGCTGAAGCTGATTTGTGGAATTGAACGGCCCAGCGCCGGGAAAATCTACTTTAGCGGGCATGACATCAGCCGTTTGAAAAACCGTGAAGTGCCGTTTCTGCGTCGTCAGATTGGCATGATTTTTCAGGATCACCACCTGTTGATGGACAGAACCGTGTTTGACAACGTGGCAATCCCGCTAATCATCGCGGGTGCCAGCGGGGACGATATTCGTCGTCGCGTGTCAGCGGCGCTGGATAAGGTCGGGCTGTTGGACAAAGCGAAAAACTTCCCGATTCAGCTCTCCGGCGGTGAACAACAACGCGTCGGCATCGCCCGTGCGGTGGTGAACAAACCTGCGGTGCTGCTGGCGGATGAACCAACGGGGAACCTGGATGACGCGCTGTCAGAAGGGATCCTTCGCCTGTTCGAAGAGTTTAACCGCGTCGGGGTCACGGTATTAATGGCCACGCACGATATTGGTCTGATCTCCCGTCGCTCCTATCGCCAAATGGTTCTGAGCGATGGACATCTGCATGGAGGCCTGGCGCATGAATAGACGTGACGCTATTAACCAAATCAAACAGTTCGGTGGCCGACTGGATCGCTTTCGTAAATCGGGCGGTGCGTCGGGTGACGGCGGTCGCAACGCGCCAAAGCGTGCGAAAGCCGCGCCAAAGCCGAACTCGCGTAAAACTAATGTCTTTAACGAGCAGGTACGTTATGCGTTTCAGGGCGCGTTACAGGACCTGAAAAGCAAGCCGCTGGCGACGTTTCTGACGGTGATGGTCATTGCCATCTCCCTGACGCTGCCAAGCGTATGCTACATGGTTTATAAGAACGTAAACCATGCGGCAAGCCAGTATTATCCGTCTCCGCAGATCACCGTTTACCTGCAAAAAACGCTGGATGATGATGCGGCGGCGCGGGTGGTTGGTCAGTTGCAGGCCGAGCAGGGCGTGGAGAAAGTGAATTATCTTTCTCGTGACGACGCGCTGGGCGAATTCCGTAACTGGTCTGGCTTTGGCGGCGCGCTGGATATGCTGGAAGAGAACCCGCTTCCGGCCGTGGCGGTTGTTATCCCGAAACTGGACTTCCAGGGTACGGAGTCGCTGAACACGCTGCGTGACCGCATCGCACAAATCAACGGTATTGATGAAGTGCGAATGGATGACAGCTGGTTCGCTCGCCTGGCGGCGCTGACGGGCCTTGTCGGACGCGTTTCAGCGATGATCGGCGTGCTGATGGTGGCTGCGGTCTTCCTAGTCATCGGTAACAGCGTGCGGCTGAGTATTTTTGCGCGACGCGATACCATTAACGTGCAAAAACTGATTGGCGCGACGGATGGATTTATCCTGCGTCCGTTCCTCTACGGCGGTGCACTGCTCGGTTTTTCCGGTGCATTTCTTTCACTGATTTTGTCAGAAATTTTGGTGATGCGTCTGTCGTCAGCGGTGACTGAGGTGGCACAGGTATTTGGAACCAAGTTTGATATCAATGGCTTATCATTCGACGAGTGCCTGTTATTGCTGCTGGTGTGCTCAATGATTGGCTGGGTGGCAGCCTGGCTTGCCACGGTTCAACATTTACGCCACTTTACCCCCGATTAAAAAATCTCTGGTATAATCTTTCCCTGCACTGAGTAGTTCGCTCTGCAGGGAAAGAGTCCCTGTGATCTCTTCCCGGCGTATTCATTGTGATGTCACATTTTGTGCGTAATCTATACACATTACGACATGGAACTTGTGGATAAAATCACTGTCTGATAAAAGATTGAATGATATTCTCGTTGCTCATAAGCTCTGGCATGGTTGTTGCTACTGGTTTTTGTTAATTAGTTTTTAGCCAATGCGCCAGATGAAAAGATTGAGAGGATTTGAATGACCAAAGAAATGCAAAATTTAGCTTTAGCCCCTGTTGGTAACCTGGAATCTTACATCCGGGCTGCGAACGCGTGGCCGATGTTGTCGGCTGACGAGGAGCGGGCACTGGCTGAAAAGCTGCATTACCAGGGCGATCTGGAAGCAGCTAAAACGCTGATCCTGTCTCACCTGCGCTTTGTTGTTCATGTTGCTCGTAATTATGCGGGCTATGGCCTGCCGCAGGCGGATCTGATTCAGGAAGGTAATATCGGCCTGATGAAAGCTGTGCGCCGTTTCAACCCGGAAGTGGGTGTGCGCCTGGTTTCCTTCGCCGTGCATTGGATCAAAGCTGAGATCCACGAATACGTTCTGCGTAACTGGCGTATCGTTAAAGTCGCGACCACCAAAGCACAGCGTAAGCTGTTCTTTAACCTGCGTAAAACCAAACAGCGTCTGGGCTGGTTTAACCAGGACGAAGTTGAAATGGTTGCTCGCGAGCTGGGTGTTTCCAGCAAAGACGTGCGCGAAATGGAGTCCCGTATGGCGGCACAGGACATGACGTTTGACATGTCTTCAGACGATGAGTCTGACAGCCAGCCGATGGCCCCGGTGCTGTATCTGCAGGATAAATCTTCTAACTTTGCCGACGGCATTGAAGAAGATAACTGGGAAGATCAGGCCGCGAACAAACTGACCCACGCAATGGAAGGTCTGGACGAGCGTAGCCAGGACATCATTCGTGCCCGTTGGCTGGACGAAGACAACAAGTCGACGTTGCAGGAACTGGCCGATCGCTACGGCGTTTCCGCTGAACGTGTTCGTCAGCTTGAAAAGAACGCCATGAAAAAACTGCGCGCGGCGATCGAAGCGTAATCTTCGCGCATTGCCAATGAACCCTCGAATGTGAATTCGGGGGTTTTGTTTTTTGTAGGCCGGATAAGGCGTTTACGCTGCCATCCGGCAACACCTTTGCCCGATGGCGCTTTGCTTATCGGGCCTACGACCTTTCCTCCCCTCCCCAGATACGAATTTGTTATCTGGATGTAAATTTAGCTATTCCAAAATAATAAAAATCGGGTATGTTTTAGCAGAGTATGCTGCTAAAGCACGGGTGGCTATCCAATAATCGAAATAAAGTGCTGAACAACAACATCACAACACACGTAATAACCACAATAATGGGGATTGTCAGGATGAATATGAAGGGTAAAGCGTTATTGGCAGGATGTATCGCCCTGTCTTTGAGCAATATGGCGTTTGCTAAGGATATTAAAGTTGCCGTCGTCGGCGCGATGTCCGGTCCGGTAGCGCAGTATGGCGATCAGGAATTTACTGGCGCAGAGCAGGCGATTGCAGATATCAACGCCAAAGGCGGCGTGAAAGGCGACAAACTGGTCATGGTGAAATATGACGATGCCTGTGACCCGAAACAAGCGGTAGCGGTAGCTAACAAAGTGGTCAATGACGGGATTAAATATGTTATCGGCCACCTGTGCTCGTCTTCCACTCAGCCTGCGTCAGATATCTATGAAGACGAAGGCATTCTGATGATCACCCCAGCGGCAACGGCGCCTGAGCTGACCGCGCGCGGCTATAACCTGGTGATGCGTACCACCGGTCTGGATTCCGATCAGGGCCCAACTGCTGCCAAATATATCGTTGAAAAAGTGAAGCCGAAGCGCATTGCGATCGTTCACGACAAACAACAGTACGGTGAAGGCCTGGCGCGTTCCGTGCAGGATAACCTCAAGAAAGCCAACGCTGACGTGGTGTTCTTCGACGGAATCACCGCCGGTGAAAAAGACTTCTCGACGCTGGTGGCGCGTCTGAAGAAAGAGAATATCGATTTCGTTTACTACGGTGGTTACCACCCGGAAATGGGGCAGATTCTGCGCCAGGCACGCGCTGCGGGTCTGAAAACCCAGTTTATGGGACCAGAAGGGGTAGCGAACGTGTCGCTGTCTAACATCGCGGGTGAGTCTGCAGAAGGCTTACTGGTAACGAAACCGAAGAACTACGATCAGGTTCCGGCGAACAAACCGATTGTGGACGCGATCAAAGCCAAGAAACAGGATCCGAGCGGCGCATTCGTATGGACCACCTACGCCGCGCTGCAATCCTTACAGGCCGGTCTGAACCAGTCTGACGACCCGGCTGAAATTGCCAAATACCTGAAAGCAAACTCAGTGGAAACCGTAATGGGGCCGCTGTCATGGGATGCGAAGGGCGATCTGAAAGGCTTCGAATTCGGCGTGTTTGACTGGCATGCAAACGGGACGGCGACCGACGCCAAATAATTTTCCTGGCGCCTTTCGCGCTGCAGATGCGTTGGCTACGTTATTCAACCCCGGTCACTTACTTATGTAAGCTCCCGGGGACTTCATAACTTGCCGCCTTCCTGCAACGTGAAATTCTTGGAAAATTGCGAGATGGTTTTTTATTTTTTGCTCCCAGCATGTAGGCCGGACAAGCGTCAGCGCCATCCGGCTTTTTTATCTTTTTTCCCAGCCATTCTCCTGGGCTGTAAACCCTAATGCCTGCATAAACGCGGCCATCACGCTGCGGTCTTCAACGCCGACGTCGGCCATCCACCATGAACTCACGTCAGGGTTTTCCCGGATGACTTCTTCGATCAAATACTGCCCGACGCCGCGACGGCGGGTGATATCGCGTACGCGCAATGAATCTAATGCACCTTGCGTGCCGCTCAGGGTTACGCGAACTGCGCCTAACAGACGCTCGTTAAAGCGTGCGGCGTAGATCCGGTGCGTTTCATCTACGCTTAACGATGAGGCGGAATATTCCGGCCAGATTTTGCCCAGATCAATCTGGTCCTGGTCGCTAAAGCTATCTAAACGAACGATGGTCAGCTTCATTAACAGCATGTCCAAATCACAAAAGATGGAATGAGTGTACCGAAATAATTCGCCCGGATGCTTTCTCTTTTTTATGTGAATAACCAGATTAATAATTTTGTAACAACGGTAATGACAGTTTGAAACCGTAGAGATTGAAAAACAGGCAGAATAATACCCTGGAATGCAGCATTTTATTCGGCTCTTTGTGCCGTTATTTTATGCTGACAAACGTGCTTTTTTTTGTTTATCTATAGTGAAAAGCAGAATATTATCTTTTCTTAATCGACTGAAAAATAGAGATTTTAGCCTGATTTTGCTTAAAAAACTGCGCTAAACCATTAATGAGACTGGTAAAAATAGTGTAGTTCAAAAAAAGCACAGACTGCTTTTTAACCACATAAATACAAAATATTAATTACGTCACGAATGGGGATTCAGGTAATGAAACGGAATGCGAAAACAATCATCGCAGGGGTGATAGCACTGGCAATGTCACACGCGGTCATGGCGGAAGATATCAAGGTCGCTGTTGTCGGCGCGATGTCAGGTCCGGTCGCGCAGTGGGGCGATATGGAATTTAATGGCGCACGTCAGGCCATTAAAGATATCAATGCCAAAGGCGGGGTCAAAGGCGACAAGCTGGTTGCTGTGGAATATGACGATGCCTGCGATCCGAAACAGGCCGTTGCGGTAGCGAACAAAATCGTCAATGACGGCATTCAGTACGTTATTGGACATCTGTGCTCATCTTCCACGCAACCCGCATCAGATATCTATGAAGATGAAGGCATTCTGATGATTTCTCCGGGTGCCACAAACCCGGAACTGACCCAGCGCGGTTACGCTCACATTATGCGTACAGCGGGTCTGGACTCCTCTCAGGGGCCGACCGCCGCGAAATACATTCTGGAGAAGGTGAAGCCACAGCGTATCGCCATCATTCACGATAAACAGCAATACGGTGAAGGTCTGGCGCGTTCGGTGCAGGACAGCCTGAAAGCGGGCAAAGCCAACATCGTTTTCTTTGACGGTATCACCGCCGGGGAAAAAGATTTTTCTGCGCTGATCGCTCGCCTGAAAAAAGAAAATATCGACTTTGTTTATTACGGCGGCTACTACCCGGAAATGGGGCAAATGCTGCGCCAGGCGCGTTCCGTCGGACTGAAAACCCAGTTTATGGGACCTGAGGGCGTCGGCAATGCGTCGCTGTCTAACATCGCCGGTGATGCTGCTGAAGGCATGCTGGTAACCATGCCAAAACGCTATGACCAGGATCCGGCGAATAAGGCTATCGTCGATGCGCTCAAAGCTGACAAGAAAGATCCAACCGGACCATACGTGTGGATCACTTATGCAGCCGTCCAGTCATTGGCGACAGCAATGGATCGCAGCGGTAGTAAAGAGCCGCTGGACCTGGTGAAAGATCTGAAAGCACACGGGGCTGATACCGTGATTGGGCCGCTGAAATGGGACGAAAAAGGCGATTTAAAGGGATTTGAGTTTGGTGTCTTCCAGTGGCATGCAGACGGTTCTTCGACCGTTGCGAAGTAATACCTGAAGACGAGTTATCCCACCGCCCGTGCAAAACGGGCGGGTTTAAAAAGGTTACCTTATGTCCGAGCAGTTCCTCTATTTCTTGCAGCAGATGTTTAACGGCGTCACGCTGGGAAGCACCTACGCGCTGATCGCCATCGGTTACACGATGGTGTACGGCATTATCGGCATGATCAACTTCGCCCACGGCGAGGTGTATATGATCGGCAGCTATGTCTCCTTTATGATCATCGCAGCGCTTATGATGATGGGCATCGATTCCAGCTGGCTACTGGTCGCGGCGGGCTTCGTCGGTGCGATTGTCATTGCCAGCGCCTACGGCTGGAGCATTGAACGCGTGGCGTATCGGCCCGTGCGCAGCTCCAAGCGCCTGATCGCGCTGATTTCCGCTATCGGGATGTCCATCTTCCTGCAAAACTACGTCAGCCTGACGGAAGGTTCGCGCGACGTGGCGCTGCCCAGCCTGTTTAATGGCCAGTGGACTGTCGGCAGTAGCGATAACTTCTCTGCTTCCATCACCACCATGCAGTTGGTTATCTGGATCGTAACCTTCCTGGCGATGCTGGCGCTGACGCTGTTTATCCGTTACTCCCGTATGGGCCGCGCCTGCCGTGCCTGTGCCGAAGACCTGAAGATGGCCAGCCTGCTCGGCATTAACACCGATCGCGTGATTGCGCTGACCTTTGTGATTGGTGCGGCAATGGCGGCGGTTGCGGGCGTGCTGCTCGGTCAGTTCTATGGCGTAATTAACCCATACATCGGCTTTATGGCCGGGATGAAGGCCTTTACCGCGGCGGTACTGGGCGGCATCGGCAGCATTCCAGGGGCGATGATCGGCGGCCTGATTCTGGGCGTTGCGGAAGCGCTCTCCTCTGCTTATCTGAGTACTGAATACAAAGACGTTGTTTCATTCGCGCTGCTGATTCTGGTGCTGCTGGTGATGCCGACCGGTATTCTGGGTCGCCCGGAGGTAGAGAAAGTATGAAACCGATGCATTTTGCAATGGCGCTGCTCTCTGCCGCTATGTTCTTCGTCCTGGCGGGCGTTTTTATGGGCGTTCAGTTAGAGCTGGACGGTACCAAGCTGGTGGTCGATACCGCCGCGGATATCCGCTGGCAGTGGGTGTTTATCGGCACTGGCGTGGTCTTTCTTTTCCAACTGCTGCGTCCAGCCTTCCAGAAAGGCCTGAAGAGCGTCTCCGGACCAAAGTTTATTCTGCCGGCGATTGATGGCTCCACCGTTAAACAGAAGCTGTTCCTGGTGGCGCTGCTGGTGATTGCCGTGGCGTGGCCGTTTATGGTGTCACGCGGTACGGTGGATATCGCCACGCTGACGATGATTTATATCATCCTCGGCCTCGGCTTAAACGTGGTGGTAGGGCTTTCGGGCCTGCTGGTGCTGGGATACGGCGGCTTCTATGCCATCGGCGCTTACACCTTCGCGCTGCTGAACCACTATTACGGACTCGGCTTCTGGACTTGTCTGCCGCTGGCGGGACTGGTTTCCGCTGCTGCGGGCTTCCTGCTCGGCTTCCCGGTACTGCGCCTGCGCGGTGATTATCTGGCGATTGTGACCTTAGGCTTCGGCGAAATCGTCCGCATCCTGCTGCTCAACAACACCGAAGTAACCGGCGGTCCAAACGGTATTAGCCAGATCCCGAAACCGACCTTTTTCGGTCTGGAGTTCAGCCGTACCGCCCGTGAAGGCGGCTGGGATACCTTCAGCAACTTCTTTAACGTCAAGTACGATCCGTCTGACCGCGTCATTTTCCTCTATCTGGTGGCGCTGCTGCTGGTGGTCTTCTCGCTGTTTGTTATTAACCGTTTGCTGCGTATGCCGCTGGGTCGTGCGTGGGAAGCGCTGCGTGAAGATGAAATTGCCTGTCGCTCGCTGGGCTTAAACCCTACGCGCATCAAGCTGACAGCCTTTACCATCAGCGCCGCGTTTGCCGGTTTTGCCGGTACGCTGTTTGCCGCGCGCCAGGGCTTCGTCAGCCCGGAATCCTTCACCTTTGCCGAGTCGGCCTTTGTGCTGGCGATTGTGGTACTGGGCGGAATGGGCTCGCAGTTTGCGGTGATCCTCGCTGCCATCCTGCTGGTGGTGTCACGCGAACTGATGCGTGATTTCAATGAATACAGCATGTTAATGCTGGGTGGTTTAATGGTACTGATGATGATCTGGCGTCCGCAGGGCTTGTTGCCGATGACCCGTCCACAGTTGAAGCTGAAAAACGGGGAAGCAAAAGGAGAGCAGGCATGAGTCAGCCATTATTATCCGTTAACGGCCTGATGATGCGCTTCGGCGGTCTGCTGGCGGTAAACAACGTTGAACTGGAACTGCGACCGCAGGAGATTGTCTCGTTAATCGGCCCGAACGGTGCGGGGAAAACCACGGTCTTTAACTGTCTGACCGGTTTTTATAAGCCGACCGGCGGGACGATTAAGCTGCGCGACCAGCACCTGGAAGGGCTGCCGGGTCAGCAAATCGCGCGTATGGGCGTGGTACGTACTTTCCAGCACGTGCGTCTGTTTCGCGAAATGACGGTGATTGAAAACCTGCTGGTGGCGCAACATCAGCAACTGAAAACTGGCGTTTTCTCCGGCCTGTTGAAAACCCCGTCGTTCCGTCGCGCGCAGAGTGAAGCGTTGGATCGCGCCGCTACCTGGCTTGCGCGTATTGGCTTGCTGGAGCATGCCAACCGTCAGGCCAGTAACCTGGCCTATGGCGATCAGCGCCGTCTGGAAATTGCCCGCTGCATGGTGACCCAGCCGGAAATCCTGATGCTCGACGAACCCGCTGCTGGACTCAACCCGAAAGAGACCAAAGAGCTGGACGAGCTGATTGCTGAACTGCGTAACCATCACAACACCACCATTTTGTTGATTGAGCACGACATGAAGCTGGTGATGGGGATTTCTGACCGTATTTACGTGGTGAACCAGGGCACGCCGCTGGCAAATGGGACGCCGGAACAGATTCGTAATAACCCGGATGTTATCCGCGCCTATTTAGGTGAAGCATAATGGGGGCGAGGATTAATATGGATAAGGCGATGTTATCGTTCGACAAAGTCAACGCCCACTACGGCAAGATACAGGCGCTGCACGACGTCAGCTTGTATATCAACCAGGGTGAAATCGTTACTCTGATTGGTGCTAACGGCGCGGGAAAAACCACGCTGCTCGGCACATTGTGTGGCGACCCGCGAGCGACCAGCGGGAGAATCGTCTTTGATGGTAAAGACATTACCGACTGGCAGACGGCGAAAATCATGCGCGAAGCGGTAGCGATTGTGCCGGAAGGGCGTCGCGTGTTTTCCCGCATGACGGTGGAAGAGAACCTGGCGATGGGCGGCTTCTTTGCCGAAAAGGACCAGTTTCAGGAACGCATCAAATGGGTGTATGACCTGTTTCCCCGTCTGCATGAGCGTCGTATTCAGCGTGCGGGAACGATGTCCGGCGGTGAACAGCAGATGCTGGCGATAGGCCGCGCGCTGATGAGCCAGCCGAGGCTGCTACTGCTTGATGAACCGTCGCTGGGTCTGGCGCCGATTATCATCCAGCAGATTTTTAACACCATCGAACAGCTGCGCGAGCAGGGGATGACCATCTTCCTCGTCGAACAGAACGCTAACCAGGCGCTGAAGCTCGCCGATCGCGGCTACGTGCTGGAAAACGGTCATGTGGTGCTGGAAGACACCGGTGATGCGTTACTGGCTAACGAAGCGGTGCGTAGTGCGTATCTGGGCGGTTAACCATTCTCTGAATAGACAAGGGGCCGCTGTGGCCCCTTTTTATTGCTCTATGTTATTATTGAGAATAGTTATCAATAATAAAAATGAACATGGAGAAAGGATGATTCGTTCAGGTACCCGCATGATGATTGGCAGTTTGTTTTTGACGCTTTCATTAACTACCCTGGCCTCAACACCGCCAGCGTTTGACCCGCGCGATCCCGCTATCTGGGAAGAGAAACCGGACAACCCGTTAGTGCAATCCGACTCGCCCTGCGAAGTGTTTACCAGCTCGGTATGCCCAGGCTGGGATGATGATAAATCGGATATCCAACGTGAACGTGAGCGGCGAGAGCAGCAGCGTTTACAGAATGAATATGAGCGACGCTGGCGTCGGGATTAATCTTCCTTGCTGGAGCAGCAGATAACGCCATCCAGGCCGGAGAAGGTATAGCGATATCCGGCTTTGTTGTGCACCACCCCGCATTTTCCTGTCACTACGCTTTCACCGCCTTGCCATCTGTTTGTCGCCTTACTATCTTTTTTTTGTAATAAAAAAGTTATTTTTCTGTCATTCGAGCATGTCATGTTACCCCCGCGAGCATAAAACGCGTGATATCGCGCATCCGGCACAACAAGAGAGATAACCGATGATATCGTTACGACATACAGCTTTAGGACTGGCACTTAGCCTGGCATTTGCAGGTCAGGCACTGGCGGTCACCACTATCCCGTTCTGGCACTCAATGGAAGGCGAACTGGGTAAAGAAGTTGATTCACTGGCGCAACGTTTTAATGCAGCCAATCCCGACTACAAAATTGTTCCGCAGTACAAAGGCAACTACGAGCAGAGCCTGAGTGCAGGAATTGCTGCTTTCCGTACCGGAAACGCGCCTGCGCTACTGCAGGTTTATGAAGTGGGTACGGCAACCATGATGGCCTCAAAAGCCATTAAACCGGTCTATGAAGTATTCAAAGAGGCTGGGATTAACTTCGATGAGTCTCAGTTCGTACCGACGGTTTCCGGTTACTACACCGACTCTAAAAGCGGACACTTGCTCTCCCAGCCGTTTAACAGCTCCACTCCGGTGCTGTACTACAACAAAGATGCCTTCAAAAAAGCCGGTTTAGACCCGGAGCAGCCGCCGAAAACCTGGCAGGATCTGGCGGAGTACACCGCGAAGCTGAAAGCCGCAGGCATGAAGTGCGGTTACGCCAGCGGCTGGCAGGGATGGATTCAGATTGAAAACTTCAGCGCCTGGAACGGTCTGCCGGTAGCAACCAAAAACAATGGCTTTGACGGTACCGACGCGGTGCTGGAGTTCAATAAACCGGAACAGGTGAAACACATCGCTCTGCTGGAAGAGTTGAACAAAAAAGGTGATTTCAGCTACTTCGGGCGTAAGGACGAATCCACTGAGAAGTTCTACAACGGGGATTGTGCCATTACCACCGCCTCTTCCGGTTCGCTGGCCGACATCCGCCACTACGCTAAATTCAATTATGGCGTCGGGATGATGCCGTACGATGCCGACGTGAAGGGCGCGCCGCAGAATGCGATTATCGGTGGGGCCAGCCTGTGGGTGATGCAGGGTAAAGACAAAGCAACCTACGAAGGCGTGGCGCAGTTCCTCAACTTCCTGGCGAAGCCTGAAATTGCTGCTGAATGGCACCAGAAGACCGGCTATCTACCGATCACCACCGCTGCCTACGACCTGACCCGTGAACAGGGCTTCTATGAGAAGAACCCTGGGGCTGATATCGCCACCCGCCAGATGCTGAACAAGCCGCCGTTGCCGTTCACCAAAGGGCTGCGTTTGGGCAATATGCCGCAGATCCGCACTATTGTGGATGAAGAGCTGGAAAGCGTCTGGACTGGGAAGAAAACCCCGCAGCAGGCACTGGATGCCGCCGTTGAGCGTGGCAATCAGTTACTGCGCCGCTTTGAGCAATCGACCAAGTCTTAAGTGTATAAGTGCCTGATGGCGCTGTGCTTATCAGGCCTACAAGTTTGTAGTTTGTAGGCCGGATAAGGTGCTTGCACCGCCATCCGGCACCTTCCAGGAAAAGAACCTACATGTCTTCATCCCGTCCGGTATTCCGCTCGCGTTGGCTTCCCTATTTATTGGTGGCTCCGCAGCTGGTTATCACCGTTATTTTCTTTATCTGGCCCGCCGGTGAAGCGTTGTGGTACTCGCTACAATCCGTTGATCCGTTTGGTCTTTCCAGCCAGTTTGTCGGACTGGAAAACTTTGTCGCGCTGTTTCATGACCCGTACTACCTCGACTCATTTTGGACCACCATTAAGTTCAGTACGTTAGTCACGGTAAGTGGTCTGCTGGTGTCGTTATTTTTTGCGGCGCTGGTGAATTACGTGGTGCGCGGCAGCCGTTTTTACCAGACGCTGATGCTGTTGCCATACGCCGTCGCGCCTGCCGTCGCCGCCGTATTGTGGATCTTCCTGTTTAACCCAGGACGTGGGCTGATTACCCATTTTCTCGGTGAGTTTGGCTATGACTGGAACCATGCGCAAAACAGCGGTCAGGCGATGTTCCTGGTGGTGTTTGCATCGGTCTGGAAGCAGATTAGTTACAACTTCCTGTTCTTCTTTGCCGCACTGCAGTCTATCCCGCGATCGCTGATCGAAGCTGCTGCGATTGATGGCGCAGGGCCGGTTCGCCGCTTCTTTAAGCTGGCGCTGCCGTTGATAGCCCCGGTCAGCTTCTTTCTGCTGGTGGTGAATCTGGTTTATGCCTTCTTTGATACCTTCCCGGTTATCGATGCCGCCACGGCGGGTGGGCCGGTGCAGGCGACGACCACGCTGATTTATAAGATCTACCGTGAAGGGTTTGTCGGGTTGGATCTGGCTTCTTCCGCCGCACAATCGGTGGTGCTGATGTTCCTGGTCATTATTTTGACGGTGGTGCAGTTCCGCTATGTGGAAAGTAAGGTGCGTTACCAATGATTGAGAACCGTCGTGGGCTGACAATATTCAGCCATGCCATGTTGATTATGGGGATCATGGTGATCCTGTTTCCGCTGTACGTCGCGTTTGTCGCGGCGACGCTGGACAATAAAGCGGTGTTTGAAACGCCGATGACGCTGGTTCCCGGCACGCAGTTGCTGGAGAACATGAAATACATCTGGGTCAACGGTGTGGGCGTCAACAGCGCGCCGTTCTGGTTGATGATGCTTAACAGCTTCATCATGGCGTTCAGTATTACGGTAGGGAAAATCACCGTCTCCATGCTCTCCGCATTCGCCATCGTCTGGTTCCGTTTTCCGCTGCGCAACCTGTTCTTCTGGATGATTTTTATCACCCTGATGCTGCCGGTTGAGGTGCGAATCTTCCCCACCGTGGAGGTTATCGCCAACCTGAAAATGCTCGACAGCTATGCGGGTCTGACGCTGCCGTTGATGGCATCGGCTACTGCGACCTTCCTGTTCCGACAGTTCTTTATGACCCTGCCGGATGAGCTGGTTGAGGCCGCGCGAATTGACGGTGCGTCACCGATGCGTTTTTTCCGCGATATCGTACTACCACTGTCAAAAACCAATCTGGCGGCGCTGTTCGTTATCACCTTTATCTACGGCTGGAACCAGTATTTGTGGCCGTTGTTAATTATTACCGACGTCAATTTGGGCACTGCGGTGGCGGGTATCAAAGGCATGATTGCCACTGGTGAAGGCACCACCCAATGGAATCAGGTAATGGCAGCCATGCTGCTGACGCTTATCCCTCCGGTAATCATCGTGTTAGCCATGCAGCGTGCCTTCGTACGCGGTCTGGTCGATAGTGAGAAATAAAAATGGCTGGTTTAAAACTACAGGCAGTAACCAAAAGCTGGGACGGCAAAACCCAGGTGATTAAACCGCTGACGCTGGACGTCGCGGACGGGGAATTTATCGTGATGGTTGGCCCATCCGGCTGCGGAAAGTCTACGCTGCTGCGGATGGTGGCTGGGCTGGAGCGGGTGAGCGGTGGCGATATCTGGATTGATAATAAACGCGTCACCGAGATGGAGCCGAAGGATCGCGGCATTGCGATGGTCTTTCAAAACTACGCGCTCTACCCGCATATGAGCGTGGAAGAAAACATGGCCTGGGGGCTGAAAATCCGCGGGATGGGCAAGGAGCACATTGCTGAACGGGTAAATGAGGCGGCGCGTATTCTCGAGCTGGGTGAGCTGCTCAAACGTCGTCCGCGCGAACTTTCTGGCGGTCAGCGCCAGCGCGTAGCGATGGGGCGAGCGATTGTGCGTGACCCAGCGGTATTCCTGTTCGATGAGCCGCTTTCTAACCTCGATGCCAAGCTGCGCGTGCAGATGCGTCTGGAGTTACAACATCTGCATCGCCGCCTGAAAACCACTTCGCTATACGTGACGCACGACCAGGTTGAAGCGATGACCCTCGCCCAACGGGTGATGGTGATGAACAAAGGCATTGCCGAGCAGATAGGTACACCGGTTGAGGTGTATGAAAAGCCTGCCAGCCGCTTTGTGGCGAGTTTTATCGGCAGCCCGGCGATGAACCTGCTGGACGGGTGCATCAGTACCTCGGGCACCCATTTTGAACTGGAGGGCGGCATGACGCTACCCATCGGCAGAAGCGCGAGAGAGTCTATTGGGCGTAAAATGACGTTGGGTATCCGCCCAGAGCATATTGCGCTAAGCTCGCAGGCCGAAGGCGGCGTGCCGTTGGTTGTTGATACACTGGAAATGCTGGGCGCAGATAACCTGGCACACGGACGCTGGGGCGAGCAAAAGCTGGTGGTGCGACTGGCGCATCAGCATCGCCCAACGGCAGGCAGCACGCTGTGGCTGCATCTGCCGGAAAATCATCTGCATCTTTTTGATGGCGAAACAGGACAACGCGTATGAGTAACTGGCCTTACCCCCATATTGTCGCCCATCGTGGCGGCGGTAAGCTGGCCCCGGAAAACACCCTGGCGGCGATCGACGTGGGGGCGCGATACGGGCATACCATGATCGAGTTTGACGCTAAATTGTCGAAAGACGGTGAGATCTTCTTACTGCATGATGACAACCTGGAGCGAACCAGCAACGGCTGGGGCGTGGCAGGCGAGCTGAACTGGCAGGATTTATTGCGCGTGGACGCCGGCGGCTGGTTTAGCGGTGAGTTTAAAGGTGAACCGCTGCCGCTGCTCTCGCAAGTGGCCGAGCGCTGCCGTCAGCACGGTATGATGGCGAATATTGAAATTAAACCCACAACCGGCACCGGAACGTTAACCGGCAAAGTCGTGGCGCTGGCCGCGCGGGAACTGTGGGCGGGAATGACGCCGCCACTATTGTCATCCTTTGAAATTGATGCACTTGAAGCGGCGCAGCTGGCGGTACCTGAACTGCCGAGAGGCTTGCTGCTTGATGAATGGCGCGAGGACTGGCGCGAGCTGACCATGCGGCTTGGCTGCGTCTCTATTCATCTTAATCACAAAATGCTGGATGAAGCGCGTGTGGATGCGCTGCGCGATGCGGGGCTACGTATTCTGGTATATACCGTCAACCGACCCCAGCGCGCGGCGGAACTGCTGCGCTGGGGCGTGGACTGCATCTGTACCGATGCCATTGATACGATTGGTCCGGATTTCCAACCTTTTTAAGGCCCAATCGTTTTTAACGGAACGTTAGGCTGCGGCGTGCTGGAGGGCTTCAGCATGTCGCCGTTCTTTTTCTCTGACAGCATATGTTGCTTATTCAGAGAGCTGTCCGGGTTACGGGTTCCACTCAACATCCCACCGTTGCTGTTGGGCAGCATTTGCTGCTGGCTGGGATTCAACTCGCCTGGCTGAGACTGAAGGACCCGCTGGGAGTTGGTGTTAATTTGGTTTTCCAGATGCTGTTGCTGCATACGCGTCTGGGTTTGCAACTGTTGGTTGAGCATCCCTTTCTGCTGAATTTGCTGCGTTTGCATTTGGGTTTGCATACGCTGCTGACTCGGGATCTGATAACCGGGTTGGTTCGGGTTATTCATGGTGTTGATGGGCTGTGCAAAGCCTGCAAACGGCAACAGCATGGCTAAAAGTAAGAGTCGTTTCATCGCTTTTCTCCTCTCGGGGATCTCTTAAGTTTACTCCTTTCTCGCCGTTACGATGATTATTTCAGAGTTATGCACCAGGCTTAGTGGGGGCCGACCCCTATACATCTGGAGAATAACGATGATAAAACCGACGTTTTTACGCCGGGTAGCCATTGCTGCTCTGCTCTCAGGAAGTTGTTTTAGCGTTGCTGCCGCGCCGGCTGCGCCACCGCCGGTATCTTACGGAGTCGAGGAAGATGTGTTCCATCCCGTACGCGCTAAGCAAGGGATGGTGGCCTCCGTGGATGCTTTAGCTACCCAGGTTGGGGTGGACATTCTTAAACAGGGCGGGAATGCCGTTGATGCCGCCGTGGCCGTTGGCTATGCGTTGGCGGTGACGCATCCCCAGGCGGGCAATCTGGGCGGCGGTGGTTTTATGCTGCTGCGTACCAAAGACGGTAACACCACAGCGATCGATTTTCGTGAAATGGCGCCTGCTGGCGCGACCCGTGATATGTTCCTTGATGAGCAGGGCAACGCCGATGCGAAAAAGTCGCTGACGTCGCATCTGGCATCCGGTACGCCGGGTACCGTGGCGGGTTTCTCGCTGGCGCTGGAGAAATACGGCACGATGCCGCTGAACAAAGTGGTGCGCCCGGCGATGAAGCTAGCGGAAGAGGGCTTTGTGGTTAATGACGCGCTGGCCGACGATCTGAAAACCTATGGCAGCGAAGTGCTCCCTAATCACGAGAATAGCAAAGCCATTTTCTGGAAGGACGGCGAGCCGCTGAAAAAGGGCGACAAGCTGGTGCAAAAGAATCTGGCGAAAAGCCTGGAAATGATTGCCGAAAACGGCCCGGATGCGTTTTATAAAGGGGCGATTGCCGACCAGATTGCCGGGGAAATGCAGAAGAACGGCGGGCTGATGACCAAAGAGGATTTAGCCAGCTATAAAGCCGTGGAGCGCACGCCGATCAGCGGTGACTATCGCGGGTATCAGGTCTTCTCCATGCCGCCGCCGTCCTCTGGCGGTATTCACATCGTGCAGATCCTCAATATTCTCGAAAACTTCGATATGAAGAAGTACGGATTTGGCAGCGCCGATGCTATGCAGGTTATGGCTGAAGCGGAGAAATATGCTTACGCCGACCGTTCAGAATATCTGGGCGACCCGGATTTTGTGAAAGTGCCGTGGCAAGCGCTGACCAACAAAGCCTATGCTAAAACGCTTGCCGATCAGATTGATATCAACAAGGCTAAGCCTTCCAGCCAGATCAAACCGGGCAAACTCGCCCCGTATGAAAGCAACCAGACTACGCACTTCTCGGTAGTGGATAAAGACGGCAATGCCGTGGCGGTAACGTATACCCTGAATACCACCTTCGGGACCGGCATCGTGGCGGGTAACACCGGTATTCTGCTGAATAATGAAATGGACGACTTCTCCGCTAAGCCGGGCGTGCCGAACGTTTATGGACTGGTGGGCGGTGATGCCAACGCGGTTGGACCGAAGAAGCGTCCGCTGTCGTCGATGTCGCCGACTATCGTGGTAAAAGACGGGAAAACCTGGCTGGTTACCGGCAGCCCAGGTGGAAGCCGAATCATCACTACCGTATTGCAAATGGTGGTCAACAGCATTGATTTTGGGATGAACGTCGCCGAAGCGACCAACGCACCGCGCTTCCATCATCAATGGTTGCCGGATGAACTGCGCATCGAGAAGGGCTTCAGCCCGGATACAATCAAGCTGCTGGAGCAAAAAGGACAGAAAGTAGCGCTGAAAGAGGCGATGGGCAGCACGCAGAGCATTATGGTTGGACCGGATGGCGCACTGTATGGTGCTTCTGACCCGCGTTCCGTGGATGACTTAACGGCGGGGTACTGATTTTTGATTAATAGCCCGGTGTCAGGCACCGGGCGTTTTGTTGGCTATGCCGTGAGTAACCGCGCTGGATTATCAATACAGAGCTTGCGAAGAGTATCGTTGTCTACTCCACGGGCAGCCAGATAGGCGAGGAAAACATTCGGGACAAACCCCCAACCGTTCCCCCCATTTATTGCCCACATCTGTTTGAGAAAAACATCATGGCTTAAAACTATCTGATCGGCGTAACCCAGTTCAATCAGATGAGCTACCGCATCTGCGGTCTCCTGAACGCCTGGGGCGATACCTTCTTTAGGGAAAGTGATGTCCAGGCCAATCATGTCAAATTCAAGCCATACGCCACGGTCGAGCATTTTACGTTGATAGGCAACATCTTTTCCTGACGGGTCCGAGTGTGCCAGCGAAACTTTTGCCGGAGAGACGTTCATCTCTTCAAGGACAATATCCAGCACCTCATCACCCAGTCGCAGCCACCCTGGCATATGGATATTCATCGCCGTATGGGGATTATTACGTTGTGCCAGAGACGCTGCCCGCAGACTGTTACGCTCCGCTTGGGTAAATGCGGGTGACACGCCAATTTCACCGATCATACCGGCGCGAATATCTGTCTCGCCAATCCCTTGATTCAGTTCCTTATCAATCAGTGCGGCTAATGAATCGACAGGTTTATGGATCCTGGTGCTTTCAAACTTCTCCAGATAAGGTCCTGATGAAGCAACGATATTCAAACCGGTTTTTATTGCCACTTCCCGTAACGATGAGGCGTCCCGACCGATAGACTCAGAACCCGTCGCGTCGACAATCGTCCTGCCTCCTAGTGACATAAAATTATTGATTTCAAAGATGACATCATCAATCTCTTTTCTGTCCATGTTATCGGCGCAGCAGTATGGGTCGTGTTTCAGTCCCCACTGTAGGTCAGCACTGACTTTTTTTCCTACCAGTTGCTGTGAAAAAGCATAATGTGGTTCATCAACAACGGATGACAGATCGTTAAACAGATGCTCATGCGGGAGCGTTAGCCCCATATCAGTGTGCGCCACTGGGCCTGTCACGGTTTGCAGGAAACCTTTCATCCTGACACCTCCATTTTTTGCGCCATTTTGGATGCTCTGTATTCAGGAATGGTGGTAACAATTGCGCCCACTAACGCGAACAACGTGCCGATGATGGTGACCAGATAGACCGTATTGCCTAAGGATGGGATCAATTCATCAATCAATACCGACCCAAGCAACTGGCCTGCGGTAGATGCTACACCCAGCATTAGCAGACCTAAGCCTCTGACCAGAATCGCCATCAGCCCGATGGACAGCAGACCCAGCGGGCCACCGAGATACATCCACCACGTATCGGGTAACTGGACGGTGACATGGCCTAATGCGACACGTATTGCCAGTGCAGCGCCCAGCACACAAAAGCCGACAATGAAGTTCCAGGTAATGGAAACCAGCATAGAACCCGTGGCCTCGGCAACTTTGGCATTTCCAGCAGGCTGCCAGCCAGCGAGTAATCCTGCCAAAAATGGAAGGATAGCGAGCAGGATAAAGGAGGTTGAATGCCATTGTGGCGACACGACAAAAATCGTGGCGATAACCGCGAACAATGCGCCAGCAACGCGCCATGGGGTGAAGTATTTCTTCTCATCAACACCGACACCAAAACGGTCGCACAGCAGGCCGGAAAGGAGCAGGGCGGAAATTAATGCAGTTTGAAAGGTGGCCACGCCCAACGCGCTGGCAGATGCGCCTTCAGAAAATACGACCATCGCACCACATAATCCTGCAAACCAATTCCATAGCGGGATTTTTCTCTTTTTAATCAGCGTCGGGATCGAGGCGAATTGCTGGCGTGTTTCTTTACGCGCAATAATAATGAAAAACATGACGACCAGACCGCTGGCGAACGAGATTACTGCACAAGCATTACCATCTTGCAACCAGTGTCCCAATTGCCCATTAACGGCAGACTGCATTGGGGAAAGCATACCGGCTAAGATGGTTGCAAGCATCAGTAAGGGAGTTGAGTACTTATTTTTGTTCATACATCAATCCTTGTATTTTATAAAAGGAGTAACTTTCGTTACTCCATTGTTTTTTATTTTCTGGCGATGAATTGAAGCGTGTTAACCCACAGGTCGGTATAAAACGGCCAGGACATAAATTGCTGTGTTCCCCAGTGTGGCGAACAGTCGCTCATGAAGCAGGCGGTTTTACCCTGTTGGTATTCACCGAACACTAACAGCGGGTCATTATTTATTGTTAAAACGACATCGGCATCTTCTCTGGCGACAACCTGGTTATATCCAAGAAATACAGGGTAGTCTGAGAATCCGTTAACGACAGGATGTTCCGGGGAGATAGCCTCAGCGTAGATACCCTCTGGTTTTTCTACCCGGTCATCGCCGTCAAGCATAATAACTGGCAAAACCTCGGCAAGAATGGTGTTCTTGTAATTAGCCTTGGCCTCAATGCCCATAAATGACAGATAACCGCCAATCATGAGCAGACCACCACCATTTCTGACATACTCTTTAATTGATTCCAGAGCATTTGGCTTTATTTTTAGCTGATAGAACGTCTCGTTTTGCAACAGGAACGTATTGCTGCCGATATCGCTAATGACAATGACATCATAACGGTTTAGTTCATCAATGCTTTCTGGAAATGCAATTTGCACGGTGTGAGCCGGCATATAATCAATTTCTACACCACCTTTCTTTAAGCATTCAAGCAACCATGTAGCACCTTCTTCATATTTACTGGAGGTAAAACTGTCATAGCCTTTTGAATGAATCATGTGAATATGCCAGGATTCTCCAATAAAGAGCACCTTTAGTTTTTTCTGCGTATTGTTCATAGTCTGCTCCTTGATTTAGTGAGTAGAGATAGTTTGTTTGTAATGTGAGCCCTGAATGCGATGAAGAACGGATTCGTTTTCTGGCATGTCAGAGGCATTCGGTGTTTCAACAGCAAGCGAGGCGAATGCGCTGGCGTAGCACAATGCAGATGCCAGTGATTTTCCTTTAGCAAGGCCAGACGCGAGTGCGCCATTGAAGGCATCGCCAGCGCCAGCAGTATTTTTTACAACAGCCGGAAATGCCGGAGAATAGATGAATTGCGTTCCGTCATAAGCGAGAGAACCTTTGCTACCCAATGTGATAATGGTATTTTTGACGCCTTTCTGATGAATAATCTTTGCTGCACATTTGGCTGATTCAATATCGTTGACGGACATGTTTGCCAGCAGACCAGCTTCGGTTTCATTTGGCGTGATATAATCGATATCATCAATGATGGTATTAACCATTTCATTATATGGCGCTGGATTGATAATGACCGGGATATCATTTTTCTGCGCGAGGCGAATGGTTTGTTGAAGTGCCTCGTAATTTGTCTCCAGTTGTACGAGAACAATATCTGAATGAACGATGGCTTCTTTTTGTATGGTTATTTCATCAGGTGAAATTGTCATGTTAGCACCTGGATAGATAGCGATGACGTTATCCCCGGTATCTCCATTCACCATAATAGTCGCTGTACCTGTTTGTGTTTCTTTAGTCTGATAGATAACGCTGTTATGGATCTTTGATGAGTTTATAAAATTAATGGCGTAATCACTGAAATGGTCTGATCCTACTTTAGTAATAAAATGCACATCAGAATCGGCATAGCTTGCCGCTAATGCCTGATTGCATCCTTTACCTCCGGGCGAAAAAATAAATTTATCAGCAAGTAATGATTCGCCTGTCGAGGGTAGCCTCGGTAGGTAACTGATAATATCAACATTAAACGAGCCAATAACACATACATTATTCTTCATGGCAGAGAGACCTTTTTTTATTTTCTGCGCTGATTCATATTTTTCCAGCACATAAGCAATTTCGTTTTTTGCAACGTTATCAAGAGAGTCAAGGGTAATAAATGCACCACCATGACAGCGAGTGAGATATCCCTGCCCGGCAAGTTCATTGAGATCTGAGCGAATAGTTTCCTTTGTTACCTTGAGACTTTTCGCCAGATTTGAAACTTTTACAACTCCCGAAATACTGATTTCTTTCAATATTCTATGATGGCGTTCAAATTTCATTTTTTACCTCACCGTGGTTAAGTTAGTCCCAGGGGAAGTATATTGTTGTGATTGTCACCATAAAGTGATGGCAGAAACCAAAAAAAAACAAAAATGTAATATTAATATTATTAAAGTTACGAAAAATAGCGATGAAGATAGAAAGCTGAATAACCATATAATTCAGGTGGTTGTTAAGCCGAAACATGGCGGTGGGGGAAGGCGATAGGCTGTAATCAACAACTCTATGCCAGGACTGGATGGCGCTTCCGTTCTTGAATTTTTCGGTGGGATATAAAATAGATTGGCCTACAGCGTTCTGAACGATGTAGGCCTGACCGGTAGGTTATGGTGCATATCGCTGCAGTGATTCGGACCAGCGGAATATTTGGCTGCTTTTATCCTGTAGGCTAACGCGCTCTAAGTCATAAAATCCGTGCGTCTTTGCCGAGCGCATTTTGAGAATGTACTTACTTTCGCTGATGTCGTGCTGCCTTGTGCCGTCTTTATTCCAGTCTCCAGCAATGTCCGAATAGTAATAAACAAGGTCAGAAAACACGTTGATTATCTTGCTGTCTTTGATGGTGTAGAGTTCCAGCACTTCATAAAATGCGCCGCCGCCGGAATACGCATCAGAGTATCCACCCCGCACCCCGAATGCCAGGGTATCGGGTGCTATCCGGTACGGTGCCAGATCCAGCTTTGTATAATAAGCCAGCGGTCTGACGGACTCATCATCGCTCTCTTTTTCAGCGGCTTTATTCCACTCTGAGAGCTGGTTTAACGGTCTTTCCGAGCGTGCAATCGGCGTTAGCTGTGGATTCTGCCAGGAAAAAACGCCGAGATATAATTTATTAGCGCGCCCGTTGCTGTAGTTTTCCGGGCAGGTGTTATCCGCGTATTTATTTGCTTGCTCGGCGTCAGCCTTATTATCGGCAAAACAGGCAATGCCAATATATTTACCGTCTTTTCCCCAAGATTTAGCACCAGTCAGGATCAGGTTGTCAGGATCTTCATTCGGTGCAACCCAGGCAATCCACTGCTTTTCAGATAAGCCCTGAGGAAGCTCACCAAATCCTTTTGCAGGGGTTGCTCCTGCCATTTGCTCAGCAAAAATCTGTTTACCTTCAGTATGTTGGATAGCACTGGGTATGGAATCGAGATTTTGTACGGTAGTGGCAAAAGCAGGGGAGAGCGAGGCCAGCAAAACCAGGGGAAGAAACTTTTTCACTATTGCGTCCTTTCAATAATCAGGGCGATATGACTCGCCCTTAAATTTATTTCACGCGCGCCATAAAGTAGGCATCAACGTACTCACCGTTGCGCAGGCCGTATTTCTTACCGGTGCCTTCGATTTCAAAGCCGTACTTCTTATAGACTGCTACCGCAGGCTCATTATCAACAAATACCGTCAGCTCAATGCGCTCGACGCGCAGCCAGTTGTCGCACATGTCGATCATCGTACGAATCAGCGCGCTGGCAACGCCACGATTGTGCCACCTGCCATCCACGCAGATACCAAAATCGGCCACGTGGCTGCGGCGCGGGCGCTGCGCGACCTCAATACAGAGATGCCCCACGACGATATCGTCAATGCAGGCAACCAGCTGTTTGACACCGGCTTGCTCGGTTAGCCGCGCTTGCCACATTTCGAGGGAAGGATGAGGAACCTGTAGCGTATTGTGGTACACCTCCGGCTGGGCGTGGATCTGACGAATTGCGTCGTAATCTTTCGGTTCAGCGTGGCGTATCACTATCTCACTCATTCCTTATCTCCTGCAGGGTTAATTATGCATTTACACTCGCTGAGAAAGAAAAATCCGTCAACTGCATTTTTTTGCAAAAAGAAGTAGACAAGTGCGAATGAGAATGATTATTATTGCTCTGCATTCAGGGGAACCCCTACGGAGAACCTGAAAGCACGACATTGCTCACATTGCTTCCAGTATTACTTTAGCCAGCTTTTGCTGGCTTTTTTTTGGCTGGGTTTCGGGCTAGTTTGCTTGCCAGCTTAATCCCGGGCTGTGCTCGCAATCCTCACGTACTCTGTGTACGCTCCGGTTGCTGCGCGCAGGCCGTGAATAATCTGCCTACGCCACTTACGCCCGATCTTTTGGCTGTATAATGCGGTAGGCCGGATAAGGCAACGCCGCATCCGGCACGATGACAGGATGGATTCAGTCTCCAGCCGCTTTGCGCTATGGTGTAGACAATCACCTTCAAAAGGATCGTCTCATGACCTTACACTGCGCATTTATTGGTTTTGGTAAAAGCACCACCCGCTACCATTTGCCGTACGTCCTCAACCGCAAAAATAGCTGGCACGTCGCGCACATTTTCCGCCGCAACGCCAGGCCGGAAGAGCAGGCGCCGCAGTATTCGCATATTCACTTCACCAGCGACCTCGACGAGATCTTAAACGATCCACAGGTGAAACTGGTGATCGTCTGTACCCATGCTGACAGCCATTTTGAATATGCTAAACGCGCGCTGGAAGCGGGTAAAAATGTGCTGGTTGAGAAACCCTTCACGCCGACGCTTGCGCAAGCAAAAGAGCTGTTCGAACTGGCGCGAAGCAAAGGACTGACCGTTACGCCGTATCAGAATCGCCGTTTTGACTCCTGCTTCCTCACCGCGAAAAAAGCCATTGAGAGCGGCAAGCTCGGCAAGATTGTTGAGGTTGAAAGCCATTTCGATTACTACCGTCCTGAAGCAGAAACCAAGCCGGGACTGCCGCAGGACGGCGCGTTTTATGGTCTGGGCGTACACACCATG
The DNA here is from genome assembly GCF_002042885.1 of Citrobacter portucalensis. Taxonomy (GTDB): domain Bacteria; phylum Pseudomonadota; class Gammaproteobacteria; order Enterobacterales; family Enterobacteriaceae; genus Citrobacter; species Citrobacter portucalensis. The sequence goes on along the minus strand of NZ_MVFY01000003.1, from coordinate 103,641 downwards.
GATCAGATTATCTCGCTGTTCGGACGTCCCGATCATGTGGCCTATGACATCCGCAGCCTGCGCAACAAAGCGAACCCGGACGATACCTTTGAAGCGCAGCTGTTTTACGGCGACCTGAAAGCCATTGTTAAAACCAGTCATCTGGTGAAAATCGACTATCCGAAGTTTATCGTCCATGGCACCAAAGGCTCGTTTGTGAAGTACGGCATCGACCAGCAGGAAACCAGCCTGAAGGCCAATATCATGCCGGGTGAGCCAGGTTTCGCTGCTGATGATTCCATTGGGATGCTGGAGTACGTCAACGATGACGGCATCACGGTAAAAGAAGAGGTAAAGCCGGAAGTGGGGGATTACGGTCGCGTGTATGACGCGCTGTACCAGACGCTGACCACCGGTACGCCTAATTACGTCAAGGAATCTGAAGTTCTTACCAACCTGGAGATCCTCGAACGCGCCTTTGAACAGGCAACGCCTGCCACGATAACCCTCGCCAAATAGCCTGCACAGACTCCTCTGGGCTTGTTCATATTTTTTGAACAGAGGAGTCAATTTTCACCCTCTATGATCCCAGACGGATTGAGTCCACACTTACTCCATCGAAAACATCTGGGGGTGAACACAATGATCTACTTACGCAAAGCTAACGACCGTGGCCACGCTAATCATGGCTGGCTTGATTCCTGGCATACCTTCTCTTTTGCCAACTACTATGACCCGAACTTTATGGGGTTCTCGGCACTGCGCGTGATTAACGATGACGTGATCGATGCAGGTCAGGGATTTGGTACTCACCCCCATAAAGACATGGAAATCCTGACCTACGTGCTGGAAGGCGCGGTGGAGCATCAGGACAGCATGGGCAATAAAGAGCAGGTTCCGGCCGGTGAGTTTCAGATTATGAGCGCCGGGACGGGGATCCGTCACTCGGAGTACAACCCGAGCAATACTGAGAAGCTGCATCTGTATCAGATCTGGATCATGCCGCAGGAGAACGGTATTACACCGCGCTATGAACAGCGTCGTTTCGATGCCGCTCAGGGTAAACAACTGGTGCTGTCGCCGGATGCCCGTGATGGTTCACTGAAAGTGTACCAGGATATGGAGCTGTACCGTTGGGCGCTGGTCAAAGATGAGCAGTCGGTGCATCAGATTGCCGCGGAACGCCGCGTCTGGATCCAGGTGGTAAAAGGCAACGTGACGATTAACGGCACCAAAGCGACCACCAGCGACGGTCTGGCAATCTGGGATGAACAGGCAATTTCTATTCATGCCGACAGCGACAGTGAAGTGTTACTGTTTGACCTGCCGCCAGTCTAAAAATACACGTCATCCTTCAAGCCGCATCTGTGTTGGCTTTCCTCGCTCACCCCGGTCGCGTACTTAATGTACGCTCCCGGGGATTCACTGCGTCGCCGCCTTGATGCAACTCGAATGATTTTGTGTATTTATCACAATAAAAACTCCTTTTTTTCTCTGCAAAGGTTCACGCACGTCCGTGGTAAACTGGGAGAATCTATCCCTTTTTAACGCTTCAGGACGATGAAAAAGAAAAGACCCGTACTTCAGGATGTAGCCGACCGCGTGGGCGTGACCAAAATGACGGTCAGTCGCTTTTTGCGTAACCCGGAGCAGGTCTCCGTGGCGCTGCGGGGCAAAATTGCCGCTGCACTTGATGAGCTGGGTTATATTCCCAATCGCGCTCCTGATATCCTTTCTAACGCTACCAGCCGCGCTATCGGCGTGCTGTTACCGTCTCTCACTAACCAGGTTTTTGCTGAAGTGCTACGCGGCATTGAGGCTGTCACCGACGCCCATGGTTATCAAACGATGCTCGCGCACTACGGCTATAAGCCTGAGATGGAACAAGAGCGCCTGGAATCGATGCTGTCGTGGAATATTGATGGCCTGATCCTCACCGAACGTAGCCATACGCCCCGTACGCTGAAAATGATTGAAGTTGCCGGTATCCCGGTGGTTGAGCTGATGGACAGCCAGTCTCCGTGTCTGGATATCGCCGTCGGTTTCGACAACTTCGAAGCCGCGCGTCAGATGACTGCCGCTATTATCGCCCGCGGGCACCGTCATGTAGCCTATCTTGGCGCACGTCTTGATGAGCGTACTATCATCAAACAGAGAGGCTACGAGCAGGCAATGCGCGATGCCAACCTGGTGCCATACAGCGTGATGGTCGAACAGTCTTCTTCCTACTCCTCCGGTATTGAACTCATCCGTCAGGCGCGGCGTGAATACCCGCAGCTCGACGGCGTTTTCTGTACCAACGATGACCTGGCGGTAGGGGCGGCCTTCGAATGCCAGCGTTTAGGGCTGAAAATCCCGGATGACATGGCGATTGCCGGATTCCACGGTCACGACATCGGGCAGGTGATGGAGCCGCGTCTGGCGAGTGTGCTCACGCCACGTGAACGGATGGGCAGCATTGGCGCAGAACGCCTGCTGGCGCGCATTCGTGGTGAAGCAGTCACGCCTAAAATGTTAGATTTAGGTTTCACCTTGTCACCGGGCGGATCTATTTAAGCCAACAAGTTTGAAGTAGCTCACACTTATACACTTCGAGCACGAATGGATATTGCTTCTCTATTTATCCGGCTGGACAATGTTACCGATAACAGTTACCCGTAACAATTTCCTGATTCTTGTACCAGTGGGGGCAACGCTTTGAGCACGACTAATCATGATCACCACGTTTACGTTCTGATGGGCGTATCGGGCAGCGGTAAATCTGCTGTCGCCAGCGAAGTGGCGCATCAACTGCAGGCCGCGTTTCTTGATGGCGATTTTCTCCATCCGCGCAGCAACATCATGAAAATGGCTTCCGGTGAGCCACTCAACGATGACGACCGTAAACCGTGGCTACAGGCGCTGAATGACGCCGCTTTTGCGATGCAGCGTACCAATAAGGTTTCGCTGATCGTCTGTTCTGCCTTGAAAAAAGTATACCGCGACCAGTTGCGCGACGGTAACCCGAACCTCTCTTTCATTTATCTGAAAGGGGATTTTGACGTTATCGAAAGCCGTCTGAAGGCGCGTAAAGGCCACTTCTTCAAAACGCAGATGCTGGTTACCCAGTTTGAAGCGCTGGAAGAACCGGGTGCGAATGAAAACGATGTACTGGTGGTCGATATCGATCAACCACTGGACGGTGTGGTCGCCAGCACCATTGAGGTTATTAACCAAGGCAGTAAGTAGTGAGCACATTAACGCTTGTTTTAACAGCAGTAGGGTCCGTTTTATTACTGCTGTTTTTAGTGATGAAGGCGCGTATGCACGCCTTCGTTGCTTTGATGGTGGTATCCATTGGTGCAGGTCTCTTTTCCGGTATGCCGCTCGATAAAATCGCGGCGACCATGGAAAAAGGGATGGGAGGCACGCTCGGTTTCCTGGCGATTGTGGTGGCGCTGGGGGCGATGTTCGGCAAGATTTTGCATGAGACCGGCGCGGTCGATCAGATTGCCGTCAAAATGCTGAAATCCTTCGGTCATAGCCGCGCACATTACGCGATTGGCCTGGCCGGTCTGATTTGCGCGCTGCCGCTGTTCTTTGAGGTGGCGATTGTGCTGCTGATTAGCGTAGCATTCTCAATGGCGCGCCATACCGGTACTAACCTGGTTAAGTTGGTCATTCCGCTGTTTGCGGGCGTGGCGGCTGCCGCAGCGTTCCTGCTGCCGGGGCCTGCGCCGATGCTGCTGGCCTCTCAGATGCACGCCGACTTTGGCTGGATGATCCTGATTGGCCTGTGCGCCGCGATTCCGGGCATGATTATCGCCGGGCCGCTGTGGGGTAACTTCATCAGCCGTTACGTTGAGCTGCACGTACCGGAAGACATTACCGAGCCGCATCTGGGCGAAGGCAAAATGCCCTCCTTTGGCTTCAGCTTATCGCTTATCCTGCTGCCGCTGGTGCTGGTTGGTCTGAAAACCATCGCCGCACGCTTTGTTCCGGTCGGTTCTTCAACCTACGAATGGTTCGAGTTTATCGGTCATCCGTTTACCGCGATTCTGGTTGCCTGTCTGGTGGCGATTTACGGTCTGGCGGTGCGCCAGGGCATGCCAAAAGACCGCGTGATGGAAATCTGCGGCCATGCACTGCAGCCAGCGGGGATTATTCTGCTGGTGATTGGTGCTGGCGGCGTGTTCAAACAGGTACTGGTAGATTCCGGCGTTGGTCCTGCACTGGGCGAAGCGTTAACCGGTATGGGCTTGCCGATCGCTATCACCTGCTTCGTGCTGGCGGCGGCGGTGCGTATCATTCAGGGGTCCGCGACAGTGGCCTGCTTAACGGCGGTCGGTCTGGTGATGCCAGTGATTGAGCAACTGAACTACTCCGGTGCCCAGATGGCGGCGCTGTCTATCTGTATCGCGGGCGGCTCTATCGTGGTCAGCCACGTTAACGACGCTGGTTTTTGGTTGTTCGGTAAATTTACCGGCGCGACCGAAGCGCAAACGCTGAAGACCTGGACGATGATGGAAACCATCCTCGGTACGGTCGGCGCGATTGTCGGTATGATTGCTTTCCAGCTGTTGAGCTGATGGCATTGCCCGGTGGCGCTAGCGTTTACCGGGCCTGGAAACGAGCACATATCGACACCGTAGGCCGGGTAAGGCGAAGCCGCCACCCGGCTTTTTTACAGCACCATCACCCCATCCTCGGTTTTCAACCAACGCGGCGCTTTTAGCGTATCGGCGAAATAGCCCACTAAATCCTGCAGTAAATCACCCGCCACGCGTTCCATCTCGTCAGACAGCGTTTTACTCATCAGTAAATGCGTCAAAAGCTGGCAGTAACGCCCCATCTGATCTGGTTCGGGTTCAAAGAGGGGAGAGCGGGTCGGTAAGGTTTCTACCGTCAGGCTGGCCTGTAGATGCTGCGGTACAGGCTCCGTTAAGGTTGGTTGCAGTAGTGCCAGACAGGCCGACAGGCGCGCACAAATCGCCAGTTTTTCAACAGGGTCATGACATTCAACAAGCTCTTCGACAAAACGCTCACAGTTATCCGCCAGCTCGGTGAAGTCCGTGGCATGGCTAAAGGGCAGGGTAAATAAAGAGTGTGAAAAGAGAGGGGTCGTTGCCATAGGGCAGCCTCCGATGAGTGATTTTCATCCACCACTGGAGAGGCTAATCTCACTGGAGGTGGAGCCGAACAGGGTTAGCCTTACCGGCCTCATCGGATACCGGCGCGTCTTGCGACGCCCCCGCCCGGTCCACCATTGGAGTGTACCTAAGCGTGCGACACAAAAATACTTGCGTCACCGATGAAGGAGTTCAGAAGGCTAATTCTGGCACCTGATTTTGCAGGTGCAGCGAGAAGATAATGCTTATCCGTGATGCTGACAAGAGGGCATTCCGGAAGGCGCTTCGCAGAAATGAAAATACGTTTTCTCAGCGGTTTAAAAGCATAAGGAATACCTGGTATTACAGTGCAATGCCGTTCAGTTAAGCATGTAGGGTGAACATGTGATTATTGCTCAGGGTTCCGTTCACCTCAGTGGTGTCATTTCTCTGAAGCGCTGATGCCCGTGAACGTGCAAGGGAGGCTCACCGCCGCCTCCCTTGCAACCCAGGCTCCCGGCGGGAAAATCGTCGCTGCGCGAGTTATTCGTCTTATTCCGTCTGCCTGTCGGGTCGGGGCCGAGCCTGCATCCATGCAGGCCGTCCCCTCTGCCCGCGTCCCTGCGGGCAGACCCGGTCAGCCGTCAACACCTCATCGATTTTCAGCCGGACCAGGGTGTCGCTTCAGCGCTCTGGCTTTCAGCTATATCCGTTTTGCTGTTCACAGGTATTCAAGTAAAAGCTCAGGTGGTCAGGTGTGAGCTGGTCCGGCTGAAAATTGCCGACACGTTTCCGTAAGGCCGGGAGAACCCGCAGGGATGCGGGTTCAGGGCGCGTTTTGCATGGACGCTGCCTCGCGCCCGGCCCGGTAGCCTGGAGGAATAAGTGGAGGGAACCACGAAGTGGCAATTTTCCTGCCGGGAGCCGGGATTGCTAAGGGGGCTGCGTAGCCCCCTTAGCACGTTCACTGGTGACGAGATCTCAGAGAAGCAATGAGCATAACGTGAACGGAATCGTTCTCTGAAATGCCATGTTCTCCAGCTTCAAAACGGTTGCCCGGTGGCGCTTACGCTTACCGGGCCTACAAAATCAAAGAAAATACGGTTACCCCTTCATCCACATCCGCACGCCGTCGAGGAACATCTGGGTTGCCATCATCACCAGAATCAGCCCCATCAGGCGCTCCAGCGCGTTAACCCCTTTCTCTCCCAGCAGACGTAAAAACAGCGAAGACTGCAGCAAAATCACGAATGTACCGCCCCAGGCGATCAGCAGCGCAATCACCAGATGCCCCATCTGGTTTGGGTACTGATGCGACAACAGCATTAATGAGGCCAGGATTGTCGGACCGGCGACCAGCGGAATCGCCAGCGGTACGATAAATGGCTCTTCACCAGCCGGAAGCCCGGTGCTATTCCCGGTGGCGCTGGGGAAAATCATCTTAATGGCGATCAGGAACAAAATGATGCCCCCGGAGATCGATACGGTTTCTGCACGCAGGTTAAGAAATGCCAGAATTTTCTCGCCCGCAAACAGGAATATCAGCATCACCAACAGCGCAATAAACAGCTCGCGAATCATAATCGCGCGGCGACGTTTTGGTTCGGTATGTTTCAATACGGACATGAAAATGGGCAGATTTCCGAGCGGATCCATAATCAGGATCAATAAAACTGCCGCTGAAATGATTTCATTCATAACTCAAATTCCCTGATAATTACCGCGGACTTTCTGCTTGCTTGCGCAGCGGGATAAGTCGCATTACTGATGGCTTCGCTATCATTGATTAATTTCACTTGCGACTTTGGCTGCTTTTTGTATGGTGAAGGATAGGCCAGTAGGATACTGGTTAGCATACACAGCACACATCTCTGCAGGAAAAAACGCTATGAAAAATGTTGGTTTTATCGGCTGGCGCGGTATGGTCGGCTCTGTTCTCATGCAACGCATGGTTGAGGAGCGTGACTTCGACGCCATTCGCCCTGTTTTCTTTTCTACTTCCCAGCTCGGGCAGGCGGCACCGACGTTCGGTGGCACCGCGACCGGCACACTTCAGGACGCTTTTGATCTGGATGCGCTGAAGGCGCTCGATATCATCGTGACCTGTCAGGGCGGCGATTATACCAACGAAATCTATCCAAAGCTTCGTGAAAGCGGTTGGCAGGGTTACTGGATTGATGCAGCCTCTTCGCTGCGTATGAAAGACGATGCCATCATTATTCTCGATCCGGTTAACCAGGATGTCATCACCGACGGCCTGAACAAAGGTATTAAGACCTTTGTCGGCGGCAACTGTACCGTTAGCCTGATGCTGATGTCCCTCGGTGGCCTGTTTGCCAATGACCTGGTTGACTGGGTTTCCGTAGCGACCTATCAAGCGGCTTCCGGCGGCGGCGCGCGCCATATGCGTGAACTGCTGTCTCAGATGGGTCATCTGTATGGCCATGTGGCCGAGGAACTGGCGACCCCTTCCTCTGCTATTCTCGACATCGAACGTAAAGTGACGACCCTGTCCCGCAGCGGCGAACTGCCGGTTGATAACTTTGGCGTACCGCTGGCCGGTAGCCTGATTCCGTGGATCGACAAACAGCTCGATAACGGTCAGAGCCGTGAAGAGTGGAAGGGACAGGCGGAAACCAACAAAATTCTCAACACGTCTTCCGTGATCCCGGTTGATGGTTTGTGCGTGCGCGTCGGCGCGCTGCGCTGCCACAGCCAGGCGTTCACCATTAAACTGAAAAAAGATGTGTCTATTCCGACCGTGGAAGAACTGCTGGCGGCGCACAATCCGTGGGCCAAAGTTGTACCAAACGATCGGGATATCACCATGCGTGAGTTAACCCCGGCGGCCGTTACCGGCACGCTGACCACGCCAGTAGGCCGTCTGCGTAAGCTGAACATGGGACCGGAGTTCCTGTCAGCCTTTACCGTGGGCGACCAGTTGCTGTGGGGTGCTGCGGAGCCATTGCGCCGTATGCTACGCCAATTGGCGTAATAGTTTGTTAACGATCAAGGGGTGAGGAATCACCCCTTTTTTTGCGTAATACAGGAGTAAGCGCAGATGTTTCATTTTTTACCAGGAGTAAGATAAAGCATTGGCTATTCTTTAAGGGTGACTTAGTACCGGAGGTATTAAGTTGTTGCCTGAAGGTGGGACGACGCAGAGAGGATGCACAATTGTGCTGCGCCGTTCAGGTCAAAAAAAGTGTCACTACCTGATGTCGAAAATCAGTTGGAAGGGGTGACGCCATAAAACAGGATGACAACCATGTCCGTTCGTATCGATAGAGACGTGATTAATGCGCTAATTGCAGGCCATTTTGCGGATCCTTTTTCCGTACTCGGTATGCACCAAACTGATGCTGGACTTGAAGTCCGCACCCTATTACCTGACGCCACCGAAGTGTGGGTGATCGAACCCAAAACCGGACGCAAAGTCGGCAAGCTGGATTGCCTCGACTCTCGCGGTTTTTTCTGTGCTGTACTTCCCCGCCGTAAAAATTTCTTTCGCTATCAGTTGGCCGTTGTCTGGCATGGACAGCAGAATCTGATTGATGACCCTTATCGTTTTGGCCCGCTGATCCAGGATATGGATGCCTGGCTGTTATCTGAAGGTACGCACCTGCGACCTTATGAAACGCTGGGTGCGCATGCGGATACCATGGATGGCGTAACCGGTACGCGCTTCTCAGTCTGGGCACCTAACGCTCAACGCGTGTCAGTGGTTGGGCAGTTCAACTACTGGGATGGTCGTCGCCACCCGATGCGCCTGCGCAAAGAAAGCGGTATTTGGGAGCTGTTTATCCCCGGTGCGCAGCATGGTCAACTGTATAAATACGAGATGATCGATGCGAACGGTAAGCTGCGAATCAAAGCGGACCCTTACGCCTTCGAAGCGCAAATGCGTCCGGAAACCGCGTCGCTTATCTGTGGTCTGCCGGAAAAAGTAGTGCAAAGCGAGGCGCGCAAAAAAGCCAACCAGTTTGATGCACCGATCTCTATCTATGAAGTTCACCTGGGGTCATGGCGTCGTCATACCGATAACAACTTCTGGCTGAGCTACCGCGAGCTGGCGGATCAGTTGGTGCCGTACGCCAAATGGATGGGCTTTACCCACCTCGAACTGTTGCCGATTAACGAGCATCCGTTCGACGGTAGCTGGGGCTACCAGCCTACCGGCATGTATGCGCCGACCCGTCGCTTCGGGACGCGCGATGATTTCCGTTATTTCGTGAATACCGCGCATCAGGCGGGGCTGAACGTTATTCTCGACTGGGTGCCGGGCCACTTCCCGTCGGACGACTTTGGTTTGGCTGAGTTTGATGGCACCAACCTGTATGAACACAGCGACCCGCGCGAAGGATATCACCAGGACTGGAACACGCTGATCTACAACTATGGTCGCCGTGAAGTCAGCAACTACCTGGTGGGCAACGCCCTGTACTGGATTGAACGCTTTGGTATTGACGCGCTGCGCGTGGATGCCGTGGCGTCGATGATTTATCGCGACTACAGCCGCAAAGAAGGGGAATGGATCCCAAACGAATTTGGTGGTCGTGAAAACCTCGAAGCCATTGAATTTTTGCGCAATACCAACCGCATTCTTGGCGAGCAGGTGCCTGGTGCGGTGAGCATGGCGGAAGAGTCGACCGACTTTGCCGGCGTTTCAAGACCACAGGATATGGGCGGTTTAGGGTTCTGGTATAAGTGGAACCTCGGCTGGATGCACGACACGCTGGACTACATGAAGCTGGATCCGATTCATCGTCAGTACCATCACGACAAGCTGACCTTCGGCATGCTGTACAACTACACCGAAAACTTTGTCCTGCCGCTGTCGCATGATGAAGTGGTACACGGTAAAAAATCCATTCTCGATCGCATGCCGGGAGACGCATGGCAGAAGTTTGCCAACCTGCGCGCCTACTACGGCTGGATGTGGGCCTTCCCGGGCAAGAAACTGCTGTTTATGGGCAACGAGTTTGCGCAGGGACGTGAATGGAACCATGACGCCAGCCTCGACTGGCACCTGCTGGAAGGTGGCGATAACTGGCACCACGGCGTACAGCGTCTGGTGCGCGATCTGAACCACACCTACCGTCATCACAAAGCGCTGCACGAGCTCGACTTTGACGCCTATGGCTTTGAGTGGCTGGTGGTAGATGACAACGAACGTTCGGTGCTGGCTTTCGTGCGTCGTGACAAGGTCGGCAATGAAATCATCGTGGTCAGCAACTTTACGCCTGTGCCCCGCCACGGCTATCGCTTCGGTATCAATCAGCCAGGCAAATGGCGTGAGATCCTCAATACCGACTCGATGCATTACCACGGTAGCAATACCGGCAACGGCGGTGCGGTGCACAGCGATGAAATCGCCAGCCATGGTCGTCAGCACTCACTGAGCCTCACGTTACCGCCGTTGGCAACGATCTGGCTGGTTCGGGAGGGGTAATGACGCAACTGGCAACCGGCAACGCCACCCCCCATGGTGCAACGTATGACGGCCATGGTGTCAATTTCACACTCTTCTCAGCCCACGCTGAACGCGTTGAATTATGCGTATTCGATGAGCAAGGGTGCGAACTTCGCTATGACCTGCCGGGGCGTAGCGGTGATGTCTGGCACGGCTATCTGGCCAACGCCCGGCCCGGTCTGCGCTATGGCTATCGTGTTCATGGCCCATGGCAACCGCAGCAGGGCCACCGGTTTAATCCGGCCAAGCTGCTGCTTGACCCTTGCGCCCGTCGGGTGGATGGCGAGTTAAAAGATAACCCGCTGCTGCACGGTGGGCTAAATGAACCGGATCATCATGATAATGCCACCATCGCGCTGAAGGGCGTGGTGGTGTCCGATCATTATGACTGGGAGGATGATACCCCGCCGCGCACGCCGTGGGGCAATACCGTGATTTACGAAGCGCATGTCAAAGGGTTGACATATTTGCATCCTGAGCTGCCGGAAGAGATTCGCGGAACCTACAAAGCGCTGGGCCATCCAGTGATGATCGATTACTTCAAGCGCCTCGGCATTACCGCGCTGGAGCTGCTGCCGGTGGCGCATTTTGCCAGCGAACCACGGCTTCAGCGGCTGGGGCTGTCGAACTATTGGGGCTACAACCCGGTAGCGATGTTTGCACTGCATCCGGCCTATGCCTGTTCGCCGGAGAGTGCGCTTGATGAGTTTCGCGACGCGGTAAAAGCGCTGCACAAAGCGGGGATTGAGGTCATTCTCGATATCGTTTTGAACCACAGCGCCGAACTGGATCTCGAAGGCCCCGTCTTCTCGCTGCGCGGAATTGATAACCGTAGCTATTATTGGATCAGGGACGATGGTGATTACTACAACTGGACCGGTTGTGGGAACACCCTCAATCTGAGCCATCCGGGCGTTGTGGAATACGCATGTGAATGCCTGCGCTACTGGGTTGAAACCTGCCATGTGGATGGTTTTCGTTTTGATTTGGCTTCCGTCATGGGGCGTACACCTGCGTTTCGTCAGGATGCGCCACTGTTTACCGCGATCCAAAACTGTCCGCGGCTCTCACGCGTTAAGCTGATTGCGGAACCGTGGGATATTGGTGAAGGCGGGTATCAGGTGGGGAATTTCCCCCCGCCGTTTGCCGAGTGGAATGACCATTTCCGCGATGCGACCCGACGCTTCTGGCTCCAGCGTAATCTCTCGTTGGGTGAGTTTGCCGGGCGTTTTGCCGCATCAAGCGACGTGTTTAAACGCGATGGTCGCAAGCCCAGCGCGACGGTCAATCTGGTGACTGCGCACGACGGTTTTACGCTACGCGACTGTGTGTGCTTCACAAATAAGCACAATGAAGCGAATGGTGAGGAAAATCGCGACGGCACTAGCAATAACTACAGCGACAATCATGGTAAAGAAGGATTAGGCGGCACGCTGGACCTGATTGAGCGGCGGCGCGACAGCATTCATGCGCTGTTATCCACGCTGTTGCTCTCCCAGGGGACGCCGATGTTGCTGGCGGGCGATGAGCATGGTCATAGCCAGCACGGCAACAATAACGCTTACTGCCAGGATAACGCCCTGACTTGGCTGGACTGGCAGCAGGCAAACAGCGGACTAACCACATTTACCGCTGCCCTGATCCATCTTCGCCAGCAAATTCCTGCACTAACGGGTGATCGCTGGTGGGAAGAGGGCGATGGCAATGTTCGTTGGCTGAATAAGTACGCACAACCCTTAAGTGCGGATGAGTGGCAAAACGGCCCGAGGCAGATGCAAATCCTGCTTTCAGACCGTTTTCTGATTGCAATAAATGCCACGCTTGAGGTGACAGATATCGTTTTACCTGAAGGGGAATGGTGCGCCGTTCCCCCATTTGCCGGAGAGGATAATCCGGTGCTTACGGCTGTCTGGCAGGGACCTGCGCACGGACTGTGTGTGTTCCAGAGAAGATAAAAAAGGAGTTAGTCATGGTGAGTTTAGAGAAGAACGATCGTGTAATGTTGGCGCGCCAGCTGCCATTAAAATCTGTTGCCCTGATCCTGGCCGGTGGCCGCGGTACCCGCTTAAAAGATTTAACCAACAAACGTGCCAAACCTGCTGTGCACTTTGGCGGTAAGTTCCGCATTATCGATTTTGCCTTATCCAACTGTATTAACTCCGGGATCCGCCGTATTGGCGTGATCACCCAGTACCAGTCCCACACGCTGGTGCAGCATATTCAGCGCGGCTGGTCGTTCTTTAGCGAAGAGATGAACGAGTTTGTCGATCTGCTGCCTGCCCAGCAGAGAATGCAGGGTGAAAACTGGTATCGCGGTACGGCGGATGCGGTGACCCAAAACCTGGACATCATTCGACGCTATAAAGCGGAATATGTGGTGATCCTCGCGGGCGATCATATCTACAAGCAGGACTACTCACGCATGCTTATCGACCACGTCGAGAAAGGCGCGCGTTGCACCGTGGCCTGTATGCCAGTGCCTATTGAAGAGGCCAGCGCGTTTGGCGTAATGGACGTGGACGACAGCGACAAAATTATCGAGTTTGTTGAAAAACCCGCTAACCCGCCAGCCATGCCAGGCGACCCGACCAAATCTCTTGCCAGTATGGGGATCTACGTTTTCAACGCCGATTATCTGTATGAATTGCTGGCGGAAGATGACCTCGATGAAAACTCCAGTCACGATTTCGGTAAAGACATTATCCCGAAAATCACCGAAGCTGGCATGGCGTATGCACATCCATTCCCGTTGTCCTGCGTGCAGTCTGACCCGGAATCCGAGCCGTACTGGCGTGACGTGGGTACGCTGGAAGCCTACTGGAAGGCGAACCTCGATCTGGCTTCGGTGACGCCTGAACTGGACATGTACGACCAGGACTGGCCAATCCGTACGCACATGGAATCGCTGCCACCGGCGAAATTTGTTCAGGACCGTTCCGGCAGCCACGGAATGACGCTGAACTCGCTGGTTTCTGGCGGATGCATAATTTCAGGTTCGGTGGTGGTGCAGTCCGTTCTGTTCCCGCGAGTGCGGGTGAATTCATTCTGTAACATTGATTCGGCAGTGTTGTTACCTGAAGTGTGGGTGGGACGTTCGTGCCGCTTACGTCGTTGCATTATCGACCGCGCCTGCGTTATTCCCGAAGGCATGGTGATTGGTGAAAACGCGGAAGAAGATGCGCGTCGTTTCTACCGTTCAGAGGAAGGTATTGTGCTGGTCACGCGTGAAATGCTACGCAAACTGCAGATCAAACAGGAGCGATAATGCAGGTTTTACACGTTTGTTCAGAGATGTTCCCCCTGTTAAAAACCGGGGGACTGGCGGATGTTATTGGGGCGTTACCCGCAGCGCAAATAGCGGACGGCGTGGATGCCCGCGTGCTGCTCCCGGCGTTTCCTGATATCCGTCGCGGCATTCCCGATGCGCAGGTTGTAACGCGTCGGGATACCTTCGCCGGACGTATCACGCTGCTGTTCGGGCATTTCAACGGCGTGGGTATTTACCTGATTGACGCGCCGCATCTCTATGACCGCCCCGGTAGCCCGTATCACGACACTAACCTGTTTGCGTATACCGATAACGTGCAGCGTTTTGCATTGCTGGGCTGGGTTGGCTGTGAAATGGCCTGTGGCCTTGACCCATTCTGGCGCCCGGATGTGGTGCATGCGCACGACTGGCATGCGGGTCTGGCTCCGGCGTATCTGGCGGCGCGCGGCCATCCGGCGAAATCGGTGTTCACCGTCCACAACCTGGCGTATCAAGGCATGTTTTATGCAAAGCATATGGATGACATCCAATTGCCATGGTCGTTCTTTAATGTGCACGGACTGGAGTTTAACGGGCAGATTTCGTTTTTGAAGGCAGGATTGTACTACGCCGACCACATTACGGCGGTCAGTCCGACATACGCACGGGAAATTACCGAGCCGCAGTTTGCCTACGGCATGGAAGGTCTGTTGCAGCAGCGTCATCGTGAAGGCCGTCTTTCCGGCGTGCTGAACGGCGTTGATGAAAAAATCTGGAGCCCGGAAACCGATCTCCTGCTGGCATCGCGATATACGCGCGACACGCTGGAGGAGAAGGCAGAAAACAAACGTCAGCTTCAGATAGCGATGGGACTTAAGGTCAACGATAAAGTACCGCTGTTTGCCGTGGTGAGCCGTCTGACCAGTCAAAAAGGGCTGGATCTGGTGCTGGAAGCGCTGCCGGGGTTGTTAGAGCAGGGTGGACAGTTGGCATTGCTAGGCGCGGGCGATCCGGTATTACAGGAAGGATTCCTCGCCGCGGCGGCGGAACATCCAGGACAGGTGGGTGTGCAGATCGGCTATCACGAAGCCTTCTCGCACCGCATCATGGGTGGGGCCGATGTGATATTGGTTCCCAGCCGTTTTGAGCCGTGTGGCTTAACGCAGTTGTATGGACTGAAGTACGGCACGCTGCCGCTGGTGCGGCGCACCGGTGGGCTGGCTGATACAGTCTCTGACAGTTCGCTGGAAAACCTGGCGGACGGTATCGCCAGTGGGTTTGTATTTGAAGATAGTAATGCCTGGTCGCTGTTACGCGCGATCCGGCGTGCTTTCGTATTGTGGTCCCGGCCTTCGCTTTGGCGGTTTGTACAACGTCAGGCCATGACCATGGATTTTAGCTGGCAAGTCGCGGCGAAGTCATACCGTGAGCTTTACTATCGCTTGAAATAGATATCCAGGAATCACCTATATGAATGCTCCATTTACTTATGCATCGCCCACACTCAGCGTAGAGGCACTTAAGCATTCTATTGCCTATAAGCTGATGTTCACGATTGGTAAGGACCCGGTCATTGCCAATAAACATGAGTGGCTGAACGCCACGTTGTTCGCGGTGCGCGACCGTCTCGTGGAGCGCTGGCTGCGTTCTAACCGTGCGCAATTATCTCAGGAAACTCGTCAGGTCTATTACTTGTCTATGGAGTTTCTGATTGGCCGCACGCTTTCCAATGCACTGTTATCGCTGGGCATTTATGACGATGTCAAAAATGCGCTGGAAGGTATGGGGTTGGATCTTGAAGATCTGATCGACGAAGAAAACGACCCGGGTCTTGGCAATGGCGGTCTCGGGCGCCTGGCGGCCTGCTTCCTGGACTCTCTGGCAACGCTGGGATTGCCGGGACGCGGTTACGGTATTCGTTATGACTACGGTATGTTCAAGCAGAACATTGTTGATGGCCGCCAGAAAGAGTCGCCGGACTACTGGCTGGAATACGGTAACCCGTGGGAATTCAAACGCCACAACACGCGCTACAAAGTGCGTTTTGGCGGGCGTATTCAGCAGGAAGGTAAGAAAACGCGCTGGATAGAAACCGAAGAGATCCTCGCGGTCGCCTACGACCAGATTATCCCCGGCTACGACACCGACGCCACCAACACGCTGCGTCTGTGGAATGCCCAGGCCAGTAGCGAGATTAATCTCGGTAAATTTAACCAGGGCGACTACTTTGCGGCTGTGGAAGATAAAAACCACTCCGAGAACGTCTCCCGCGTACTGTACCCGGACGACTCCACCTATTCAGGACGCGAGCTGCGGTTGCGCCAGGAGTATTTCCTGGTCTCCTCTACGGTGCAGGACATCCTGAACCGTCATTATCAGCTGCACAAAACCTACGACAATCTGGCGGATAAAATCGCCATTCACCTCAACGATACCCATCCGGTGCTGTCGATCCCTGAGCTGATGCGCTTACTGATCGATGAGCATAAGTTCAGTTGGGACGATGCGTTTGAGGTCTGCTGCCAGGTCTTCTCGTATACCAACCACACCTTGATGAGCGAAGCGCTGGAGACCTGGCCTGTCGATATGCTGGGCAAAATTTTGCCGCGCCATCTGCAAATCATCTTTGAAATCAACGACTACTTCCTGAAGACGTTGCAGGAACAGTATCCAAACGATACTGCTCTGCTGGGGCGGACGTCGATTATCGATGAATCAAACGGCCGTCGTGTGCGTATGGCATGGCTGGCGGTGGTAGTGAGCCACAAGGTTAACGGCGTTTCCGAGCTGCACTCCAACCTGATGGTGCAGTCGCTGTTTGCTGATTTTGCGAAGATTTTCCCGACTCGTTTTTGCAACGTCACCAACGGCGTGACGCCGCGCCGCTGGCTGGCGCTGGCTAACCCGTCGCTCTCTGAAGTGCTGGATGAGAACATTGGTCGCACCTGGCGAACCGATCTCAGCCAGCTCAGCGAGCTTGAGCAGCACTGCGATTACCCACTGGTAAATCAGGCGGTGCGCCGCGCGAAGCTGGAGAATAAAAAGCGTCTGGCCACGCTCATCGCCCAGCAACTGAACGTGGTGGTGAACCCGAAATCGCTGTTTGATGTGCAGATAAAGCGTATTCACGAATACAAACGCCAGTTGATGAACGTGCTGCATGTGATCACCCGCTACAACCGCATTAAGGCCGATCCTGACGCTGAGTGGGTGCCGCGTGTGAATATCTTCGCCGGTAAAGCGGCTTCTGCTTATTACATGGCGAAACACATCATTCACCTGATCAACGACGTCGCGAAAGTGATCAACAACGATCCGCAAATTGGCGACAAGCTGAAAGTGGTGTTTATCCCCAACTACAGCGTCAGCCTGGCGCAGGTGATTATTCCAGCTGCCGACCTTTCTGAACAGATTTCTCTGGCCGGGACCGAAGCCTCCGGTACCAGTAATATGAAATTTGCTCTTAACGGTGCGCTGACCATCGGGACGCTGGACGGTGCCAACGTTGAGATGCTGGAGCATGTGGGCGCAGAAAATATCTTTATCTTTGGTAATACGGCGGAAGAAGTCGAGGCTTTACGCAGCCAGGGCTACAAGCCGCGTGAGTATTACGAGAAAGACGAAGAGCTGCACCAGGTGCTGACGCAGATCGGCAGCGGCGTATTCAGCCCTGAGGAGCCGGGACGCTATCGCGACCTGGTGGATTCGCTGATTAACTTTGGCGACCACTATCAGGTTCTGGCGGATTATCGCAGCTACGTGGATTGCCAGGATAAGGTTGATGAACTGTATCGTCACCCGGAAGAGTGGACCACCAAGTCGATGATTAATATTGCCAACATGGGGTACTTCTCGTCGGACAGGACGATCAAAGAGTACGCCGAAAACATCTGGCATATTGATTCGGTGCGGTTGTAACACACGATGCCGGGGGCGCTTCGCTTGCCCGGCCTACGTTTATGCACTCTTGTAGGCCGGATAAGGCGCTAGCCGCATCCGGCATTTTTATCAGGACGCCAGCGACAGCTGGTGCTTCTCAATGTACTCCGCCAGCCACTGGGTCATACGCGACTGCTGCTCAGCATTCAGCCACATACCTTCTTTCGTGCGACGCCACAACGCATCTTCCGCACGACGAACCCATTCATGATCGACCAGATATTTCAGTTCGGCCTCATAAAACTCATGGCCAAAGTCTTCACCTAACTCGGCAAGCGAGGTGGCTTCGCCGATAACCCATTCGGTGTTGCTGCCGTAGGTGCGAGAATAATGGCGTGCCAGCGACTCGGTCAGGAACGGGTAGCGACGGCGCAGTTTGGCCGCGTAATCTTCGCGATCGCCGCCAATGTCACCGCCTGGCAGAATGCACTCTTTCGTCCATGCCGGACCAATTCCTTGGTAGTACGATGCCAGTTTTTCCATCGCGTGCTCAGCCAGCTTACGATAGGTGGTCAGCTTACCGCCAAAGACCGACAGCAACGGCGCTTTGCCGTTTTCGTCGTGGATATCCAGCGTGTAATCACGGGTGATCGCCTGCGGTGAGTCAGACTCGTCATCGCACAGCGGACGCACGCCCGAGTAAGTCCAGACGATATCATCACGACCCAGTTGTTTCTTAAAGTGTGCGTTGTAGACCTTCAGCAGGTAATTGATTTCGCTTTCATCAATTTTCACTGCTTTCGGATCGCCTTTGTATTCAACGTCTGTCGTCCCGATGATCGAGAATTCGTCCATCCATGGGATAACAAACACGATACGCTTATCTTCGTTCTGCAGAATATAAGCTTGCTTCTGGGTATGTACGCGCGGCACTACGATGTGGCTGCCTTTAATCAGGCGAATGCCGTACGGTGATGGCAGGTGCATACCGTCGTCGAAGAACTCTTTCACCCACGGACCGGTGGCGTTGACCAGGCCACGCGCCTGCCAGGTGTATTTTTTGCCGGTATCGATATCTTCAGCTTCAACAATCCACAAACCATTTTCACGGCGAGCAGAAGTGGCGCGAGTGCGGGTTAATACTTCTCCGCCTTTACGTACAACCATTTGGGCGTTTGCCAAAACCAGTCGCGCATCGTCTACCCAGCAGTCAGAATATTCGAAACCGCGCACAATCTCAGGTTTCATTACGGAATCTGCGCCAAAACGCAAACCGGTAGAACTTGGCAAACTAGTGCGTTTGCCCAGATGATCGTACATAAACAAACCAATGCGGATCATCCACGCCGGACGCAGATGCGGGCGGTGGGGCAGACGAAAACGCATCGGGAAGGCGATATGCGGTGCCATTTTCAACAGCACTTCACGTTCGGCCAGCGCTTCGCTTACCAGACGAAATTCGTAGTGTTCCAGGTAGCGCAGGCCACCGTGGATGAGTTTGGAGCTAGCGGAAGAGGTGGCGCAGGCTAAATCCTGCGCTTCCAGCATCAGCACGGATAAACCGCGTCCAGCGGCATCTGCCGCGATACCGGCACCGTTGATGCCTCCACCTATCACAATCAGATCTTTGGTTTCCATGCTGGCCTCTCGCACTTTCGTTATAGCTCATTAATGTTCGTTATCGAGCATAATAGCAAAGAATCGCGCCATTGGTAACATCGGATAAACAATTTACAGTGATACATATAACATTATGGCGTTTAACTGCCGTCGGGACGTACACTAAGCAGTAACATGTCCGAAAAGCATCACCTGCCATATAAAGAAGAGAGAGCAATGGATCAGTTTGAATGTATTAATGTCGAAGAAGCGCATCAGAAGCTGCATCAGGGGAGCGCGGTGTTAGTGGATATCCGTGATCCGCAAAGCTATGCCATGGGTCATGCCCCGCAGGCGTTTCATCTGACGAACGACACGCTGGGGTCATTTATGCGCGAGCATGATTTCGACACCGCCGTGTTGGTGATGTGTTATCACGGCAACAGCAGTAAAGGCGCGGCGCAATATCTTCTTCAGCAAGGCTATGACGCGGTTTACAGCGTTGATGGCGGCTTCGACGCCTGGCATCGACATTTTCCGGCAGAAGTGGCATACGGTTCGTAAGCTAACAAAGATGCAGCCTGAAACGGGCAGGATATATATACTGTCCTCTTTTGTGTGGAATAAGCGACAGCAACCATGTTGATGATTACCTCTTTTGCTAACCCCCGCGTGGCGCAGGCATTTGTTGATTATATGGCGACACAGGGCGTTATCCTGACGATTCAACAACATCAGCAAACGGATGTCTGGCTGGCGGATGAGTCCCAAGCCGAGCGCGTGCATGCTGAACTGGCGCGATTTCTGGAGAATCCGGGCGATCCGCGCTACCTAGCGGCAAGCTGGCAGTCGGGTCAGACCGACAGCGGTCTGCACTACCAGCGTTATCCGTTCCTGGCCACATTGCGCGAACGCGCAGGCCCGGTAACCTGGTTGGTAATGGCCGCGTGTGTGCTGGTGTTTATCGCGATGAACGTGCTGGGCGACCAGGCGGTGATGCTCTGGCTGGCATGGCCGTTTGACCCTTCGCTGAAATTTGAATTCTGGCGTTATTTCACCCACGCTTTTATGCACTTCTCGCTGATGCATATTCTGTTCAACCTGTTGTGGTGGTGGTATCTCGGCGGTGCGGTTGAAAAGCGTCTGGGCAGTGGAAAACTGATTGTTATTACCGTGATCAGCGCACTATTGAGCGGCTATGTTCAGCAGAAATTTAGCGGCCCGTGGTTTGGTGGACTGTCTGGCGTGGTATATGCGCTGATGGGCTACGTGTGGTTGCGCGGCGAGCGCGATCCGCAAAGCGGTATTTTCCTGCAGCGTGGTTTGATTATCTTTGCTTTGATCTGGATTGTTGCCGGCTGGTTTGATCTATTCGGCATGTCGATGGCGAATGGCGCTCATATCGCCGGATTGGCAGTGGGTCTGGCAATGGCGTTTGCCGATACGATGAATGTGCGGAAACGAACTTTGTAGGCCGGATAAGCGTTAGCGCATCCGGCAAAATTTCAGGGAACACTAATGAAGCAAACACAACGACATGACGCGATCATCGAGCTGGTAAAAAAACAGGGATACGTCAGTACTGAAGAGCTGGTGGAGCATTTCTCCGTCAGCCCGCAGACGATTCGCCGCGATCTTAACGATCTGGCCGATCAGAACATGATTTTGCGCCATCACGGCGGCGCGGCGCTGCCATCCAGCTCGGTCAACACCCCGTGGCATGACCGTAAAGCGACGCAGACGGCGGAAAAAGAGCGCATTGCCCGCAAAGTTGCCACGCAAATCCCGAACGGCTCAACGCTGTTTATTGATATCGGAACCACGCCGGAAGCGGTGGCTCACGCGCTGCTTAATCACAGCAATTTACGCATTGTGACCAACAACCTCAATGTGGCGAACACGCTGATGGCGAAAGAGGATTTCCGCATAATCCTCGCCGGTGGTGAACTGCGTAGCCGCGACGGCGGTATTATGGGCGAAGCGACCCTCGACTTTATTTCTCAGTTCCGTCTGGACTTCGGTATCTTAGGGATCAGCGGCATCGACAGCGATGGTTCTCTGCTGGAGTTTGATTATCACGAGGTTCGCACCAAACGCGCGATCATTGAGAATTCACGGCATGTGATGCTGGTGGTGGACCACTCGAAGTTTGGGCGTAACGCGATGGTGAATATGGGCAGCATCAGCATGGTGGATGCGGTGTATACCGACACGCTGCCGCCTGCTGGTGTGATGCAGGTGATTGCTGACCATCATATCCAGTTAGAGCTGTGCTAAGGTAATTCCAGGCCTGATAAGCGTTGCGTATCAGGCATTAACTAAACGCCGTACCCCATCATCTTCAGCAGCTTCTGCGCATGTTGCACCGCATCCTGGCGATGTGCGACGCCGAGCTTTTGGTACAAATTGCGGATGTGCGTCTTGATGGTCGTTGCCGCGACGGCGAGCTCACCGGCGATCTGCTCGTTGCTGTAGCCTGAATAAATCAGTCCCAGAACCTGCCATTCGCGCTGGGTCAGCGGGCTGGTGCGGATAAGCTCTGGCACTTCCGGGTGAGTAAGCA
The DNA here is from genome assembly GCF_002042885.1 of Citrobacter portucalensis. Classification (GTDB taxonomy): domain Bacteria; phylum Pseudomonadota; class Gammaproteobacteria; order Enterobacterales; family Enterobacteriaceae; genus Citrobacter; species Citrobacter portucalensis. The sequence goes on along the minus strand of NZ_MVFY01000003.1, from coordinate 81,814 downwards.
GACGCTCAACGAATCCTTCATCGAAGTGGGCAAATTTATGGCGGTGGTGCTGGTTAATCTCACGCAAAATGCGCTGGGCGCGGTGCTGATCGAGTTCCGGTAAGGTATTGAGCTGAATCAGCTGACGCAGTTGTTGCGCCATGGCCTCGCCTTCGATAACAAAGTGGCTGATAAACCCGGTACGGTTCGCCAGCTGTAGGGCGTCGAGTAACACACGCTGGGCGTCATTTTTGCGCCCTGCCTGCCAGTAGAGCTGATTAAGCAGCAACAGGTTGCGGTTCAGATCGCTCATCAGGCGCAGGTTGCGCGCATTTTCATTCAACTCTTCCAGCACAATCTCAGCCGGTTCAAACTCGCCGAGCAGGATTTGTGCACGAGCGATGTTGCGCCACTGGCTTTGCAGGAAGTGGTTATTGGCGAATTCTGGTTTCGGCGTGTGGCGCAGCCAGTTGGCGGCCGAGTTTTTGTCGCCCACCATTTGCCAGTAAATCACCCGCACCTTATCGGCGTTGGAGATCCAGTCGCTGTGATAGTGACCGTTGCCCAACAGGTTTTCCAGACGGTTGAGCAGGCTGCGAGCGTTATCGAGATCGCCCCGTGCCAGTGAACACTGAACCAGCAACGCCAGACACTGTAGCTGTTGCTGCGGCTGGAAAGTGGAAAGCAGTTCAATACCGCTACGGGCAGAAGCTTCTGATTCATCCAGACGCGCCCATGCCCACAGTAGCTGCGCGCGAATACGTACCAGGAATTCGTGCATCGGCAGCTGTTCCAGGTGCTGTTCTTTGATCAGCTGGAACGCTTTTTCCTGAGTTTCCCAGGCGGCCTGTAAAAAGCCCTGGGCAAACAAAATTTCGCTTTGCTGGATAAGGCTCCACAGCGCGTAATGCCAGACGTCATGATGACGCGCCATTTGCTCGGTTTGCTGCATTAACGCCAGAGAGCGCGTGAGATCGCCCTTACAGTGCAGGACTTCGCCGTGCACCGAGGTAGCGACGATCCGGCTATAGAACCAGGCGATGGGTAACTCATCCAGCGCCAGTTTCGCCAGGCGTTCGGCTTCGTCAGGGTTGCCGTCGTTAATCGCTACCTGCGCCCGTAAAGCGTTGAATTCGGCGTGCAGTGTTGGCTCCATGTCGCCTTTCATTTCCTGCTCTGCGCGCGCCAGCAAGGTGTTAACCTCTCCGTAGCGGTGCTGGCTTTGCATCAGCCAGGCTTGCAACAGAACCAGACGCGGATTTTCCAGCAGGCTTTCCCACGGCAGGGCTTTCAGCGACTCTTCCAGTAACGTCAGCTCGCTATGGTTAAACAGTCCCCACGCATGATTAAGCAGGATATCGCGCAGCATATGGGCGTCGCCGGCCGCCAGCGCGTGGTGGATAGCTTCGCTGGGGAAGCCTTGCGCCATCCAGCTTTCAGCTGCGGCGCGGTGTATTTCGGGCAGTTCGTTCGCCAGCTCCCATTGGCAGCGCTGGCGTAAAAAGCTGCCAAACAGCGGGTGATAGCTGAACCACTCGCCAACGTCATCCATTCGCTGCAGGAATAACCCCTGGCGCTCAATTTCTTCCAGCCGCATCTGGCCGTTTTCTTCCCCGGTAACGCGGACGATTAGCGCATCGTTCATGGAACGCAGAATGGCGCTTTTCAGCAGGAAGTGACGGGTGCCGAGGTCAACGCTGTCCAGCACTTCATCAACCAGGTAATCAGATAAATGGCTGGCGTTGATCCCGGCGAGGCGACGTGCCGACTGGTGAGCAGAGTTATTGTTCTGGCGGGCGGAAAGGGCGATCAGTTGTAACGCTGTGGCCCAGCCAGCAACGTCATCACACATCCGGCTGCTTTCAGCCGCTTCAATGGGGGAGGACAAACGTCGGTCGAAAAATTGTTTGGCTTCCTGATGGTTAAAGGCTAACTGTTGGCTGCCTATCTCCAGCAGTTGATCGCGTACCCGCAGGTTGGCAATACCCAACTGCGGCAGGTTGCGCGACAGCACGACCAGCGTGAGGTTCTCAGGCTGATGACGCAGGAAGAAACGCATCGCTTCGTGAATGGCCGGATTAGAGATCAGATGATAATCATCTACTACCAGGTAGAGCGGGCGGTGCCACTCGGCCAGTTCGATAAATAGCTGGGCAAACAGTGACGTCAGGCTGGCATACTGACGTTTTTGCACCATCGCTTCACTGGTGGTGCAGTGTCCACCTGTTGCCTGTTGGATAGCGGCGATCAGATAACTGGCAAAGCGCTCTTGCTGATTATCGCCCTCATCCAGAGAATACCAGCCTAAATCATTTTTCCCTGCCGCCCATTGTGAAACCAGCGTCGTTTTTCCATAACCAGCAGGACTTGTTATCAGGGCAAGCCTGAAATTGTTCGCGCCGGAAAGTTTAGCCAACAGGCGCTCACGAACCACCGTATGGTCGAGTCGAACCGGACGACTTAATTTAGACGGAATCAACATAAGTTAGTCACTTCACTGTGTGAAAATAGGGAAGAATGATTTTTTTTGCGCTTCGTAATTAATAGATATAAGGTCGGCCAGATTGGTGTTTTATGCAAGCTAAGCGGACTTTTTGTGTGTCTGATTTTGCACTATGTCACAAATCTATACATCTATTGCAATAAATGCTTTAAAGAGTCGCAACAGGCGTGGCGACTGGATCCGTTGTAATTTTGACTGTGTCGAAAAATCCCTCTCTTTTTATATGGTTACTCAAATAGCTAATGAATATCACCGAATTTTGTGGCCGACTTAAAAGTTTTATGTGAACTATCTTATCCGGCACAGATATTTCAGGTTAGAAACTATTTCCCTATTTACACATTGTTTCTCATCGTCATATCGCTATTTGATATTGTCGATTAATCCTTTGTTACTAATGCGTCATCCGAAGAGCGTTATGCGGGGGGGTTCGCGAATTTACGGGCAATTACCTCCCCTTTAAGTGGTGACGATCACACTTTTATGCTCATCCCCGCTCCTCCTCCCTCCCTAATCCGTGCCAGGATGAGGAATGTCAACAACGAGCCAGGCAAACTAGCGATAACGTTGTTTTATTACCTAAGGATCTGGAACCCCTATGTCACAGCCTACTTTCAACAAAGATCAATTTCAGGCTGCCCTGACGCGTCAGTGGCAGCGCTTCGGTTTACTGTCGGCTCAAGAAATGACGTCGCGCCAGTGGTGGCAGGCAGTGAGTGGGGCGTTGGCTGAGTTACTCAGCGCCCAGCCTGCGGCGAAACCGGCAAAAAATCAGCGTCACGTTAACTACATCTCGATGGAGTTTTTGATTGGTCGCCTGACCGGCAACAATTTACTCAACCTCGGCTGGTATCAGGCGGTGAGCGATGAGCTGAAAGCGCATGACGTCAACCTGACTGATCTGCTGGAAGAAGAGATCGATCCGGCGTTGGGTAACGGTGGATTGGGACGCCTGGCGGCCTGCTTCCTTGATTCGATGGCGACAGTCGGCCAGTCGGCGACTGGCTATGGCCTCAACTACCAATACGGCCTGTTCCGTCAGTCGTTTGCCGATGGCCAACAGATGGAAGCCCCGGATGACTGGCATCGTGGCAGCTACCCGTGGTTCCGTCACAACGAGGCGCTGGATGTGCAGGTTGGGATTGGCGGCAAGGTCACCAAAGAAGGGCACTGGGAGCCAGGGTTTACTATCACCGGCCAGGCCTGGGATCTGCCGGTTCTCGGTTACCGTAACGGCGTAGCGCAACCGCTGCGTCTGTGGCAGGCCAGCCATGCGCACCCGTTTAACCTGACCAAATTTAATGACGGCGATTTCCTGCGCGCAGAACAGCAGGGCATCGACGCTGAAAAACTGACGAAAGTGCTGTACCCGAACGATAACCACACCGCGGGTAAAAAGCTGCGCCTGATGCAGCAGTACTTCCAGTGCGCCTGCTCCGTAGCCGACATTCTGCGCCGCCATCATCTGGCAGGGCGTAAGCTGCACGAACTGGCTGATTACGAAGTTATTCAACTTAACGATACTCACCCGACTATCGCGATCCCTGAACTGCTACGCGTGCTGATTGATGAGCACCAGATGAGCTGGGACGATGCGTGGGCGATTACCAGCAAGACCTTCGCTTACACCAACCACACCCTGATGCCGGAAGCGTTAGAGTGCTGGGATGAGAAACTGGTGAAAGCACTCCTGCCGCGCCACATGCAAATCATCAAAGAGATTAACGACCGCTTTAAGACGTTGGTTGATAAAACCTGGCCGGGTGATGCTGAAGTCTGGGCGAAGCTTGCAGTGGTGCACAATAAACAGGTGCGTATGGCCAACATGTGTGTGGTCAGCGGTTTTGCGGTCAACGGCGTGGCGGCGCTGCACTCCGATCTGGTGGTGAAAGATCTGTTCCCGGAATATCACCAGCTCTGGCCGAACAAATTCCATAACGTCACTAACGGGATTACTCCGCGTCGCTGGATTAAGCAATGCAACCCGGCGCTTGCCGCACTGCTGGATAAATCGCTGAAAAAAGAGTGGGCTAACGACCTCGACCAGCTGATTAACCTGGAAAAATACGCGGACGATGCGAAGTTCCGTCAGCAGTATCGTGACATCAAGCTGGCGAACAAAGAGCGTCTGGTGAAGTTTATTAAAGCGCGTACCGGTATTGAAATAACGACTAACGCTATCTTTGATATTCAGATTAAACGTCTTCATGAGTACAAGCGCCAGCACCTGAATCTGCTGCATATTCTGGCGTTGTACAAAGAAATCCGTGAGAACCCGCAGGCAGATCGCGTGCCGCGCGTATTCTTGTTTGGCGCAAAAGCTGCTCCGGGTTACTACCTGGCGAAAAATATCATCTTCGCCATCAACCAGGTTGCACAAACCATCAATAACGACCCGACAGTCGGCGACAAGCTGAAGGTCGTCTTCCTGCCGGATTATTGTGTCTCGGCGGCGGAAATGCTGATTCCGGCGGCGGACATCTCTGAGCAGATTTCAACCTCAGGGAAAGAGGCTTCCGGCACCGGTAACATGAAGCTGGCGCTGAACGGTGCGTTAACCGTAGGTACGCTGGATGGCGCAAACGTCGAAATCGCCGAGAAGGTGGGTGACGAGAATATCTTTATCTTTGGTCATACCGTGGAAGAGGTGAAGGCGCTCAAAGCCAAAGGCTACGACCCGGTGAAATGGCGTAAAAAAGACAAAGTGCTGGATGCTGTCCTGAAAGAGCTGGAAAGCGGGAAATACAGCGATGGCGACAAGCATGCCTTTGACCAGATGCTGCACAGTATCGGCAAGCAGGGCGGGGACCCGTATCTGGTGATGGCGGACTTCGCGGCCTACGTTGAAGCTCAGAAGCAGGTTGACGTGTTGTATCGTGACCAGGACGCCTGGACCCGGGCGGCGATTCTGAATACCGCGCGTTGCGGCATGTTCAGCTCGGATCGCTCCATCCGCGATTATCAGGCTCGTATCTGGCAGGCGAAACGTTAAGGAATCGCGATGGAAAGCAAACGTCTGGATAATGCCGCGCTGGCGGCGGGGATCAGCCCCAATTACATTAATGCCCACGGTAAACCGCAGTCTATTGGCGCCGAAACCAAACGGCGTTTGCTTGACGCCATGCATCGCACCACCGCTGCCACTCAGGTGGCGGTAACCCCGGTGCCGAATGTCATGGTCTATACCGCTGGCAAGAAAATGCCGCTGGCGGTTGAGGGAAACGGAGAGTTTAACTGGCTGCTGACCACCGAAGAGGGCGTGCAGCACAAAGGGCATGCCGTCGGTGGTAAATCTTTTAACCTTCCGGCGAAGCTGCCGGAGGGGTATCACACGTTGACCCTGACCCAGGGCGAGCTGCGTTCCCATTGTCGTATCATCGTGGCACCAAAGCGCTGCTATGAACCGCAGGCGTTGTTAGCCGGGCAGAAGCTGTGGGGCGCATGTGTTCAGCTCTACACCTTGCGATCGGAAAAGAACTGGGGGATTGGCGATTTCGGCGATCTCCGCACCATGCTGGTGGATGTGGCGCAACGCGGCGGCGCGTTTATCGGGCTTAATCCGATTCACGCGCTGTATCCGGCGAATCCGGAGAGTGCCAGCCCGTACAGCCCGTCGTCTCGTCGCTGGTTGAACGTTATTTATATTGATGTAAACGCCGTAGATGATTTCCGTCTGAGTAAAGAGGCGCAGGCGTGGTGGAAGAAACCCGCGACTCAGCAAGCTCTGCAACGCGCCCGCGATGCCGAGTGGGTTGATTATTCTGCTGTTACCGCACTGAAGATGACGGCGCTACGTATGGCGTGGAAAAGCTTCTCTGCGCGTGATGATGAGCAGATGGCGGCATTTCGCCAGTTTGTGGCTCAGGAAGGGGATAGCCTCTACTGGCAGGCGGCCTTTGATGCGCTGCATGCGCATCAGGTGAAAGAGGACGCATTGCGCTGGGGCTGGCCGGTGTGGCCAGAAGCTTTTCAGTCAGTGGACTCGCCAGAGGTAAAACGCTTCTGCGAAGAACATCGTGATGACGTAGATTTCTACCTGTGGTTGCAGTGGCTGGCGTATACCCAGTTTGCTGACTGCTGGAAAACCAGCCAGGGCTTTGCAATGCCAATAGGGCTGTATCGCGACCTGGCCGTTGGCGTGGCCGAAGGCGGGGCGGAAACCTGGTGCGACCGCGAGTTGTATTGCCTGAAAGCTTCAGTTGGCGCGCCGCCGGATATTCTCGGTCCGCTTGGGCAAAACTGGGGACTGCCGCCGATGGATCCGCACATCATCACGGCACGCGCCTACGAACCGTTTATCGAACTGCTGCGCGCCAATATGCAGAATTGCGGCGCGTTGCGTATCGACCATGTCATGTCGATGCTGCGTCTGTGGTGGATCCCTTACGGTGAAACAGCCGATCACGGTGCCTACGTGCATTATCCGGTCGACGATCTGCTGTCAATTCTGGCGCTGGAGAGTAAACGTCATCACTGCATGGTGATTGGTGAAGATCTGGGTACCGTGCCGGTGGAGATCGTCAGCAAGCTGCGTGACAGTGGCGTCTACTCCTACAAAGTGCTTTATTTTGAGAATGACCATGAGAAAAACTTCCGTGCGCCGAAAGCGTACCCGGAACAATCAATGGCAGTCGCGGCGACGCATGACCTTCCTACGCTTAAAGGTTATTGGGATAGCGGCGATCTGACGCTGGGTAAAGCACTGGGCCTGTATCCGGATGAAGTCGTGCTGCGCGGGTTGTATCAGGACCGGGAACTGGCGAAACAGGGGCTGCTGGACGCGCTGCACAAATACGGCTGCCTGCCAAAACGTGCCGGTCACAAGGCGTCCCTGATGTCGATGACGCCGATTCTGAATCGCGGCATGCAACGCTACATCGCTGACAGCAACAGTGCGCTATTGGGCCTGCAACCGGAAGACTGGCTGGATATGGCTGAGCCGGTCAACATTCCGGGGACCAGCGACCAGTACAAAAACTGGCGGCGAAAACTCACCGCCACGCTGGAGCAGATGTTTGCCGATGAGGGCGTGAATAAGCTGATTAAGGATTTGGATAAGCGGCGAAAAGCGGCCGCGAAGAAGAAGTAAGAAAGCCGGGGATTTCCCCGGCTTTTTTATGGTGATGGCTCGTAGCACGTAGGCCTGATAAGCGTAGCGCCATCAGGCTCAGTTTTATCAGACCACCATACCCAGCAGCAGACACCCTACCAGACCGCAGACGGAGATAATGGTTTCCAACATTGACCATGACTTGATGGTTTCACCGATGGTCAGGTTGAAGTACTCCTTGAACAGCCAGAACCCAGGATCGTTCACGTGGGAGAAGATGACGGAACCGGAACCAACCGCAATAACCATCAGCTCAGGGCTTACGCCGGTCGTTGCAATCAGCGGTGCCACAATCCCACCTGCAGTAATCGCTGCAACGGTTGCGGAACCCAGTGCGATACGCAGTACTGCAGCGATAGACCATGCCATCAGCAGCGGAGAAACGTTAGAGCCGTGCATCATTGAAGCGATGTATTTGTCTACGCCGCTATCAACCAGAACCTGTTTGAAGGCACCGCCACCACCGATGATCAACAGCATCATCGCGATGATTTTGATTGAGGACACCAGCGTGTCGTTAATCTGATCCATCGAACGTCCGCGGTTCAGACCAAAAGTGAACATCGCAATCAGCACCGCAATCAGCGTTGCCATGACCGGGTCACCGAGGAATTCTGCAACCGTCAGGAAAGCATGGCCTTTCGGCAGAATCATCTCCGCCACGGCGCGCATTGCCATCAGGATAACCGGGACCAGAGAGGTCCAGACGCTGACGCCAAAGCCTGGCATCTCTTCTTCAGTGAAGGTTTTTGCGCTGTACAGACCTTCCGGGATTGGCTTATCGATGCCTTTCAGGAAACGCGCGTATACCGGACCGGCGAGAATAACGGTCGGGATTGCCAGAATCGTACCAAACAGCAGAGTTTTACCCATATCTGCGTGGAAAATGGTGGCAATAGCGGTTGGACCCGGGTGCGGCGGCAGGAAGCCGTGAGTAACGGACAGCGCAGCCGCCATCGGCACACCAACGTACAGCAGCGGGATGTTAGCAGCGGCAGCAATGGTGAATACCAGCGGCAGCATCAGCACGAAGCCGACTTCGTAGAACAGGGCAAAACCGACGGTGAAGCCGGTTAATACCACCGCCCACTGAATGTGTTTTTTGCCGAATTTAGCAATCAGCGTGGTTGCGATGCGCTGTGCGCCGCCGCAGTCCGCCAGCATTTTGCCCAGCATGGCGCCAAAACCCATAATCAGGGCGAGGCTGCCAAGGGTTCCGCCGACGCCGGCTTTAATCGAACCGATGACTTTATCCAGTGGCATCCCTTGCATCAATCCGACAGCAAGCGCCACCAGGACGAGAGCGATGAAGCCGTTCATTTTGAAACGGATCATCAGGAGGAGTAACAAGATTACACCGATAGCAACGATGACTAATGGCATGATTTACCTGGCCTTTACTTTGTTATGGGTAACGTCAGTGTTTAGATGACAAATTCCGATTGTCCCGACCGGGAACAGAGTATTCTCAGCACCAATGCTGGTTGCCTTCAAAACTAATCAGTTTAACTGGCTATTATGTGTGTGTTAGGTGCTGACACGAATGATACGGGTAACATGCTACGCTTGAAAATCACCTGGACAGGCAAAATTTAAAATATGAGAAGCTGGTCAAATTATGCGGGGGATTGTTGCAGGATAAATGCGAAGAAATGTTGGGGTGTAAGCCGGAGACCGCGATTACGCTACCACCCAGCATTAATGCCCGATAGCGACGCGGGTGCGTCTTATCGGGCCTACGGATACTCTACAGGTTCGGGCGTTAGTAGTAAGAGTGCTCGCCGCGCTGGTGTTCGGTTAAATCGCGAACGCCTTTCAGTTCAGGGAATTCAGCCAGCAGCTGTTTCTCGATACCTTCTTTCAGCGTTACATCTACCATTGAACAGCCGTTACAGCCGCCGCCAAACTGCAGAATGGCGTAGCCTTCATCGGTGATTTCCATCAGAGAGACACGACCACCGTGGCCAGCCAGCTGTGGGTTGATCTGCGATTGCAGCATGTACTCCACGCGTTCCATCAGCGGCGCATCATCGGCAACTTTACGCATTTTGGCGTTTGGTGCTTTCAGGGTCAGCTGGGAGCCTAACTGGTCGGTAACGAAATCGATTTCTGCATCTTCCAGATACGGTGCGCTCAGTTCATCAACATATGCGGTCAGCAGGTCAAATTTAATGGCGGTGTCGGTTGCTTCCACGGCGTCCGGCGGACAATAAGAAACGCCGCATTCAGCGTTAGGCGTGCCGGGATTAATCACAAATACGCGGATTTGTGTCCCTTCTTCCTGATTTGCCAGCAGTTTGGCAAAGTGCGCTTGTGCAGCATCGGAAATATGGATCATAGTAATGGCCTAATAGTTGACTATTTTACTTGGTTATAATACGCCCATCATCGAGGCTCTACAAGGTTCGACACAGGCACCATACCTGGACAGTCGCCGCGCCGTTGCGTAAAAGCAGCTGCGCGATTTCCGCGACGGTACTTCCGGTAGTGACGACATCATCCACAATAACCATATGGAGTCCCTGCACCGGCAATTCAAGGCGAAAGGCATTTTTCAGGTTACGTTTACGTAATCGGGCGCTGAGATGGTGCTGTGTGGCGGTTGCCCGAACCCGCGAGATGGTCCGGCTGTCCCAGTCGCAACCCAGCCAGCGTGCCAGCGGACGGCACAGTAAATCGCTCTGATTAAACCCTCTGCGCCAGTGTCGACGTTGCCAGAGCGGGACGCTGACCAGCCTGTCCGGTAGAAGAAGGCCGCTGGCGCGCCGGGCCTGTAGTACCTCCAGCAATAGCAAACGTGAAAGAGCTGAGGCTGTTTCGCTGCGTCGTGAAAACTTGAGCTGGTGGATAAGCCCGCTCAACGGCGGAACATAGCCGCTGACGGTAACCAGTCTCTGCCACGGCGGCGGTTTTTGCAGGCAGCGCCCACAGGGAATGACGGTATGAGCGGCAGGGAGTCCACATTGAGGGCACAGGCTGGCGTGTTGACGCGTTGCCCGCGTACAGACTGAGCAGATCCCCCAATGCCCTAACGTCAGGGGCATTCGGCATAGCCAGCACAATCCCGGTACTGTTAGCATAGATGCATCCTTTCAGGCTAAAAGAGAACAATAACTGATGAATGACATCTGGTGGCAGACCCAGGGTTCGGGAAATTGCCATCTTGTGCTGCTGCACGGATGGGGACTGAATGCGCAAGTGTGGCATTGCATAAGCGAGGAACTGAGCTCGCATTTTACGCTGCATCTTGTCGACTTACCGGGATTTGGTCGTAGCCAGGGTTTCGGTGCAATGTCACTGGAAGAGATGGCTGAGCGAGTATTGAAACAGGCACCGGAGAAAGCTATCTGGCTCGGCTGGAGTCTGGGCGGGCTGGTCGCGAGTCAGGTGGCGTTAACGCATCCTGAGCGTGTTCAGGCGCTGGTGACCGTCGCGTCTTCTCCTTGCTTTAGCGCGCGGGATGAGTGGCCGGGAATCAAGCCAGAGGTGCTGGCAGGTTTCCAGCAGCAGCTGAGCGAAGATTTCCAGCGTACGGTGGAGCGTTTTCTGGCATTGCAAACGATGGGCACAGAAACTGCGCGTCAGGATGCGCGAGCGCTGAAGAAAACGGTACTGGCTTTACCCATGCCGGACGTCGAGGTGCTCAATGGTGGACTTGAGATCCTGAAAACGGTCGATCTGCGAGAACCGCTGTGCGCGGTGGAAATGCCTTTCCTGCGGTTGTACGGCTATCTTGACGGGCTGGTGCCGCGCAAAGTCGTCCCAATGCTGGATGCACTGTGGCCGCAGAGCGAGTCTTTGGTGTTTGCCAAAGCGGCGCATGCGCCGTTTATCTCGCATCCCGCCGAATTCTGTGCAGCGCTTGTGGCGTTAAAACAGAAACTATAAATTTGATGTGTTGCCCGGTGGTGCCATGCTCGCCGGGCCTGAGATTAATGGCTGCGCGTAGCCAGATCCTCAGCGGTCAGGCCAGTAATTCTGAAGATGGTTAGTGGGTCTATACCATCAGCCTGCATAGTTGATGCAATACGTAATGCTTCCTCTCGTTTGCCTTGTTGCAGACCCGTTTGTAACCCTTCTTGCAACCCTTTCCTATGGCCTTCCTGAAGACCATTTAGGTGCCCTTCCTGTCGTAATCTTTCGGCGATAGTCATCAACATGTCCTTATGTTGGGGTAAACGTTCGGCGACTTCATGAAGAAACTCGCCAAAATGTGTGGTGTTACCGGCCTGCATTAAATAATTAAACAAGGCTTTCAACTGGTTGTCATTAGCGTGTCCTTTAACAAGCAGGATGGCCAGTTTTTCTACCAGCCCCATCAAATCGCGTTTACGAATATGCTTTTGGATGAGCTCCAACAGCGCCATCCGGCGATGCTGCATAATCTCGTCATCGGGCACAACGGTGATATCGATCAGTGGAAACGCGGTGCTATACCTGAGAAAAAAGATGACGAGACTCTACTTCCCAGGTTACCAGTAATCATCCACGAATTAATAACGATGCGTGGCTGGCTGGAGGATAGATCTTTTTTGCTGAAATAATGAAATCTGTGTGGAATCCATTACGAAAAAAAGCCGGATATCAGCGTAAACGCGCTATCCGGCCTGGATGTTTGCATCATTTGTAGGCCGGATAAGCGTAGCGCCATCCGGCAAAGAGCATCTGATTAGCGTAAAGCCCACCACTCGCGCAGGCAGGCTTTACCTTCCGGGCAACTTTTGCAGCTTCCGGAAAGACACCCGTCGGCATCTTCCTGAATCCGCACCGCTTTGCCCATCTTTTCTAACTGATTCAGCATGGCGTCAATCATGGGCTGCGGGGTATGCAGCGTGTGGCTAATTTGTGTCGCCTCCATGCGCCCCCGCAAAGCCAGTAAATCACGAACCTGAATAAGCGATGCCATTGTCGATAACCTCAGTGGCAATCGCCAGTCGTGCTGGAACAGCAGGAACTCGCCGTCCTGTTGGTTGCCAGCAGTGCGAGGTCCACGCGGCTGCGAGCTCGACGCAGCAGGCCCAGCAGCACGATGTTAAACAGGATGACCGCTAAAATGCACACCAGGCTGTAGGTCGGGTGCTCTTTGTAGCTGACCGTCTGATAAAACAGCGTCGACAGAGAGTAGGCGATATTCAGGCCCCACAGAATCGAGAAGCTCATCCAGCCACGGCTGGATTCACGTGCGATAGCGCCCATCACTGAAATGCACGGTACATACAGCAGAACAAAGATCAGGTAGCTGTACGCGGCGGCGGCGCTGCCAAATTTCTCGCCCATCACGCCCATTGCACCGGTAGCCATTTCACCGTCGCCCTTGCTGGCTTCGATAGGGTTAGCCAGCACGCTCAGGCTGAAAGTGTCTTTCAGGCTTTGCCAGGTTTCATCTACCGCGCCGAGCAGCTCGTCACCGAGGTGGAAATCTGCCGGGTTGAACTCTTCTTCCTGAATGTTTTCTGCGGTATAGAGCGTGTTCAGCGTACCGACAACCACTTCTTTCGCCATCGCGCCGGTGAACAGACCTACGGTTGCCTGCCAGTTATCTTCGTGAACACCAATCGGTTTGAAGACTGGGGTAATGACGCGGCTAACGGAAGCCAGAGCAGAGTCGTTGATGTTGTCGACGATTTTCCCGCTCAGTGAGAAGCTGTTAAACGCGCTGAGGAAAATGCTGACGATGATGATGACTTTACCTGCACGCAGAACGAAGCCTTTCAGACGTTGCCAGGTTTGAATGATCAGACTCTTAATGTGCGGTACGTGATATACCGGCAGCTCCATCACGAACGGCGTTGCTTCGCCACGCATGATGGTGTGTTTGAGCATCAGGCCAGTCAACACCGCCATGACGATACCCAGTACGTACAGCGAGAAGACCGCCAGCGCGCCGTTCTGACCAAAGAAAGCCGCGGCAAAGACGGCGAAAATCGCCAGACGTGCGCCGCAGGACATAAATGGCGCCATCATGATGGTCATCAGACGCTCACGCGGGGCATCCAGCGTACGTGCGCCCATCACTGACGGTACGTTACAGCCAAAGCCGACGATCAGCGGGACGAACGATTTGCCCGGCAGTCCCAGCGCCTGCATTAGACGGTCCATCACAAATGCGGCGCGCGCCATGTAGCCGGAGTCTTCAAGGAAGGAGAGGAACAGATACATCATGCCGATTTGCGGTACCAGCGGCAGCACGGTGTTAATCCCGCCGCCAAGGCCCTGGGCCAGGAAGATGGTCAGCCAGTCCGGGAAATGCAGCGTATAGCCAATCCACTGAATACCATGGATAAAGAGTGCCACGGATCCAACATCAAACAACGGCTGCAGCGCGCCGCCAATGTTGATGGCAAGCAGGAACATCAGGTACATCACGAACAGGAAAATCGGCAGACCGAGGAAGCGGTTGAGGATAATTTTATCTACCGCGGTGGTGAAACGGCTCGGCTCTGCCGTCAGGGTATTACTGACGGTATCGCAGATAGCGGCAATGCACTGGTAACGTGCATCGGCAATATGTAGCGCCGGGTCGTCCATTGTCTCACTCAGGCGAGCAACAGCGGCATCAAGGTTTTGTGCTGCATCACCGGCGTAAGCACGGCTGTAGATATCGCCTTCGAGCATCTGCAGGCCTAGCCAGCGGCGCTGTTTAAGCGGCATATCTTTGGCCATTGCGTCGGCGAGGGAATCAGCTTCTTGCAGCAGCGGCTGGGCATAATGGACCAGCTCAACGGTGTCGTTTTCTTTGTAGCGATCGATCGCCAGCTTCAGTGCTTCAATGCCGCGGGCGCGGGTGGAAACCAGTGGAACCACCGGACAGCCAAGACGAGCGGAGAGGGCGTCGATATCGATACGGATTTGCTGTTTCTCAGCAATATCTAACATGTTCAGTGCGACGATACAGGGAATACCCAGCTCAAGCAGTTGCAACGTCAGGTAGAGGTTGCGTTCAAGGTTTGAAGCATCGACCACGTTGATCAAGAGATCCGCGTCGCCGCTTAAAATATAGTGACAGGCAATCTGCTCATCGAGAGAGGTTTGGGATGAGATTGTCGTCAGAGAATAGGTGCCGGGTAAATCGACCAGCGTGACCTGGTGGTCCGTCGTGGCGAAATGGCCTTCTTTACGCTCAACGGTAACGCCAGCCCAGTTGCCTACACGCTGGCGCGCGCCGGTGAGCTGGTTGAATAAAGTTGTCTTGCCGGAATTAGGATTACCAATTAAACCAATGGTTAGTTTTTTCATTTTTATAGACTCACTGTATTAACAGGAAACCGCTTCCACTTCTAATAACGCCAGATCCTTCTTACGCAATACCAGACTTACGCGACGCGTTTCGATATGGATAGGATCGCCGAGCGGGGCGACGCGTACCACGTTGAAGGATGAGCCGGGTAGCATGCCAAGTGACAACAGTTTCTGACGATAAGCCGGGCTGATTTCACGGGCAAAACCGGTAATTTTCCACGCACTGTCAGGAGTGAATTGCATAGGGACCTACTTATATCTCGCTAACTGGATGATAACCTCATGGGGCGACAGGGCGGCATGAGACCAGATGATTAGCCAACGTAAGGAAAGAGTAAATAATCAACAAATCAATGATAATGAGAATGGTTTCTATCATCAATAGAATAAGTGTGACGGAATGTACAATTAGATAATAATTTGAGCCAATTTTGATATTCCTCAATATTTATTCTGGTTGGAAACGAGTGATTAGCGGAAGTAATTATTGGAGATCTTAATGTTTAATTAAGGTTTCATCTGTTAATGAAGTGATAAATATATTGTGGTGCAACGCGGGGCATAGATTAAATATGCCGGATGACGACGCTCATGCGCCTTATCCGGCCTACAAATTAATTGTGATAACCTGGCCGGACAGGGCGTTTACACCACCATCCGGCACACGGTTTAAACTTAGCGTTTTTTACCCATTGCCGCAGCCAGCGCATCCATCATCGCGCTGTTGCCCGCAGGCTGTGCGTCACGGCCACGCGGTTTCGCGGCTTTTGGCGTCGGGCGATTACCCTGAGCGCGATCGTTATTCCCGCCGCCGCGACGCGCATTGGTTTCACCCGGCTGCTCGTCCAGACGCATGGTCAGCGCGATACGCTTACGTTGCAGGTCCACTTCCAGCACTTTCACCTTCACAATGTCGCCTGCTTTCACCACGGTGTGCGGATCTTCGACGAACTTATTCGACAGCGAAGAGATATGCACCAGACCATCCTGATGAACGCCGATATCAACAAACGCGCCGAAGTTGGTGACGTTGGTGACTGCCCCTTCCAGAATCATTCCCGGCAGCAGATCGTTCATGGTTTCTACACCATCGGCAAACTGCGCGGTTTTAAATTCAGGACGCGGATCGCGGCCCGGCTTTTCCAGCTCTTTGATGATGTCGGTGACGGTCGGCACCCCGAAGCGTTCGTCGGTAAAATCAGCGGCTTTCAGATTACGCAGTTCGCTGCTGTTACCCATCAGGTCACGCAACGATTGCTCGGTGGCGGCCAGAATGCGTTCCACAACCGGATAAGCTTCCGGGTGAACGGTTGAGGCATCCAGCGGGTTATCGCCGTGGTTGATACGCAGGAAGCCCGCGCACTGTTCAAAGGCTTTAGGCCCAAGACGGCTGACTTTTAAAAGTTGCTGACGGTTCTGGAATTGACCGTTCTCATCACGCCAGGCAACGATATTCTGCGCCATCATGCGCGTCAGACCAGCAACACGGGTCAGCAGCGGTACGGAGGCGGTATTCAGATCGACGCCGACGGCGTTCACGCAGTCTTCCACCACCGCATCCAGCTTACGCGCCAACTGAGTCTGGCTTACGTCGTGCTGATACTGGCCCACACCGATAGATTTCGGATCGATTTTCACCAGCTCAGCCAGCGGATCCTGCAGACGACGGGCGATAGACACCGCACCGCGCAGCGAAACGTCGAGGTCCGGGAACTCCAGCGCCGCCAGCTCGGAAGCAGAGTAAACCGATGCCCCAGCTTCACTGACGATCACTTTCTGCGCGGTCACTTGCGGGAATTGCTTTTGCACGTCGAGGAAGAAACGCTCGGTTTCGCGCGACGCCGTACCGTTACCAATCGCCACCAGTTCAACGTTGTGTTTTTCACACAGCGCCGCAACGGCAACGGCGGCTTTGGCGGCCTGACCGGTATGCGGATAAATGGTATCGGTCGCGACCAGCTTGCCGGTACCGTCAACCACTGCCACTTTTACACCGGTACGCAGACCTGGATCGAGGCCCATGGTGGCGCGCAGCCCGGCCGGAGCGGCCATCAGCAGGTCATGCAGGTTACGGGCAAAGACGTTGATAGCTTCATCTTCCGCACGTTCGCGCACGGTACCCATCAGCTCCGTTTCGAGGTGCATCAGCACTTTGATGCGCCAGGTCCAGCTAACCACGCCTTTACGCCAGCTGTCTGCTGGGGCGTTGTTCAGGCGTAGTCCCAGGTGATCCCGGATAATCTGCTCGCCGTGGCTCTCTTTTGGTGGCTCATCGAATTGCGGATCGGCATTCAGTGAAAGTTGCAACACGCCTTCGTTACGGCCACGGAACATGGCCAGCGCACGGTGGGAGGGCACGGAAGAAATCGGTTCGTGGTGATCGAAGTAGTCGCGGAACTTAGCGCCTTCCTCTTCTTTACCGCTTACCACGGTGGCGACCAGGTGGGCGTTTTTCCACAGATAATCACGTACTTTCGCCAGCAGAGCAGCGTCTTCAGCGAAGCGCTCCATTAGAATGTAGCGCGCGCCGTCGAGGGCGGCTTTGGTATCCGCCACGCCGTTTTCGGCGTTGAGATATTTTGCGGCTTCCGTTTCCGGGTCGTGAGACGGTTCGTTCCACAACAGGTCTGCCAGCGGCTCCAGCCCGGCCTCAATGGCGATCTGCCCACGGGTGCGGCGCTTAGGTTTGTACGGCAGATAGAGGTCTTCGAGTTCGGTCTTACTTAACGTGCCGTTGATCGCTTTCGCCAGATCGTCGGTCAGTTTGCCTTGCTCGCCGATAGATTTCAGGATTGCCTGACGGCGGTCTTCCAGTTCACGCAGATATCCCAGACGGGTTTCCAGATTACGCAGTTGCGTATCGTCCAGACCGCCGGTGATTTCCTTACGATATCGTGCGATAAACGGCACGGTGTTCCCTTCGTCAAGCAGGCGAACGGCAGCTTCTACCTGTTCAGCACGAGCCTGAATTTCACCTGCGATAATGCGGCAGAAAGAATCATTCATCATGGATAGCTTCGTCTATAGGATAAAAAATCAGGGGATAGTTATACGGATTGACTGGCAAAAATGCCAGCCATCTGCCGGGGCTTCGGATTGTTCCGGTCTCACTTCACGTATTCAATCTCATTCACGTACCAGTTGGCTTCGCCACCTGGGGTGTTTACTACTGCGAGATCGCCGACCTCTTTTTTCAAAAGCGCCCGCGCCATTGGTGAGTCGATTGAGATGTAATCCTTACGACCGAAGATCTCATCGTAGCCAACAATACGGAATTTGCGGATGTCGCCATCGTCATTTTCAATCTCAACCCATGCGCCAAAGAAGACTTTGCCTTCCTGCTGCGGGGAGTAATCGACGATTTTTAGATTCTCCATGCACTTGGTCAAATAACGGACGCGGCGGTCGATCTCACGCAGGCGCTTTTTATTATACTGGTAGTCGGCATTTTCGCTGCGGTCACCCAGACTTGCGGCCCAGGTAACTTTTTTGGTGACTTCCGGGCGCTCTTCACGCCAGAGATAATTCAGCTCTTGTTTAAGTTTTTCATACCCTTCACGGGTTATCAGGGGCGTTTTCATCTTATTGTTTTACCTTCGACTCTGTGATGATGCGCACAATTAGTATTACGTGAGCATATCAACAGAATAAATAATGTATTGCGAGAAACATTGTATACTTAAGCTGCTGTTTAATATGCTTTGTAACAATTTAGCCTGGAATTCATACCAGAATTCGCTGGTGACTCACGTTAGCTTTCTTAAGAATATACACTTAATTGTTGCGAACCTTTGGGAGTAATAACAATGCAAGAGAACTATAAGATTCTGGTGGTCGATGACGACATGCGCTTGCGTGCGCTTCTGGAGCGTTATCTGACCGAGCAGGGCTTCCAGGTTCGAAGCGTCGCAAACGCTGAGCAGATGGATCGTCTGCTGACCCGTGAGTCCTTTCACCTGATGGTACTGGATTTAATGCTGCCGGGAGAAGATGGCCTGTCTATTTGCCGTCGCCTGCGCAGCCAGAGCAACCCGATGCCGATCATTATGGTCACAGCGAAGGGTGAAGAAGTTGACCGTATCGTAGGGCTGGAAATCGGCGCCGACGATTACATCCCGAAACCGTTTAACCCGCGTGAGCTGCTGGCACGTATTCGTGCAGTCCTGCGTCGTCAGGCGAATGAACTGCCGGGCGCACCTTCTCAGGAAGAAGCGGTTATCGCTTTTGGTAAGTTCAAACTGAACCTCGGTACGCGTGAAATGTTCCGCGAAGATGAGCCGATGCCGCTCACCAGCGGGGAATTTGCGGTACTGAAAGCGCTGGTAAGCCACCCGCGCGAGCCGCTGTCCCGCGACAAGCTGATGAACCTCGCCCGTGGTCGTGAATATTCCGCGATGGAACGTTCTATCGACGTCCAGATCTCCCGTCTGCGCCGCATGGTGGAAGAAGATCCGGCTCATCCACGCTACATTCAGACCGTATGGGGTTTGGGCTACGTCTTTGTTCCGGACGGTTCTAAAGCATGAGGCGAATGCGCTTCTCACCACGAAGTTCGTTTGCCCGCACGTTATTGCTCATCGTCACCTTGCTGTTTGCCAGCCTGGTGACGACATACCTGGTAGTGCTGAACTTCGCGATTCTGCCGAGCCTCCAGCAGTTTAATAAGGTCCTGGCGTACGAAGTTCGTATGCTGATGACCGATAAACTGCAACTGGAGGACGGTACGCAACTGGTGGTGCCGCCCGCATTCCGCCGGGAAATTTATCGTGAGCTGGGTATTTCTCTCTATTCCAACGAGGCTGCTGAAGAGGCCGGACTGCGTTGGGCGCAACACTATGAATTCTTAAGCCATCAGATGGCGCAGCAGCTGGGTGGCCCAACGGAAGTCCGCGTTGAGGTAAACAAAAGCTCGCCGGTCGTGTGGCTGAAAACCTGGCTGTCGCCCAATATCTGGGTACGCGTGCCGCTTACAGAAATTCATCAGGGTGACTTCTCGCCGCTGTTCCGCTATACGCTAGCGATTATGCTGCTGGCTATCGGTGGGGCGTGGCTGTTTATCCGTATCCAGAACCGGCCATTGGTGGATCTTGAACATGCGGCGCTGCAGGTGGGGAAAGGTATCATTCCGCCGCCGTTGCGTGAGTATGGCGCTTCAGAGGTGCGCTCCGTAACCCGAGCCTTTAACCATATGGCCGCGGGCGTGAAGCAGCTGGCCGATGACCGTACGCTGTTAATGGCGGGCGTGAGCCACGATTTACGTACCCCGCTGACGCGTATTCGTCTGGCGACGGAAATGATGGGCGAAGAGGACGGTTATCTTGCGGAGTCCATCAATAAGGACATCGAAGAGTGTAACGCCATCATCGAGCAGTTCATCGATTACCTGCGTACCGGTCAGGAGATGCCAATGGAGATGGCAGATCTGAACTCGGTGCTGGGTGAAGTGGTGGCGGCAGAAAGCGGCTACGAACGTGAAATCGAAACTGCGCTGCTGCCGGGCAGCATTCAGGTGAAGATGCACCCGCTGTCGATCAAGCGTGCGGTTGCCAATATGGTGGTTAATGCCGCCCGCTACGGCAACGGCTGGATTAAGGTCAGTAGCGGAATGGAGCAACATCGCGCCTGGTTCCAGGTGGAAGATGATGGTCCGGGCATCAAGCCGGAGCAGCGTAAGCACCTGTTCCAGCCGTTTGTCCGCGGCGACAGCGCGCGCAGTACCAGCGGTACGGGCCTGGGACTAGCGATTGTGCAGCGTATTATTGATAACCATAACGGTATGCTGGAGATTGGTACCAGTGAACGCGGTGGGCTGTCGATTCGTGCATGGCTTCCGGTTCCCTTCACTCGCGCGCCGGGCAACACGAAAGACGCATAACAAAGAGAGGCGAAATGCCTCCCTTTTTGTTTGCGGGATAGGCCGTAAAATAACGGACTTAAATTGCTTTTAATTGATTAATTATAAAAGGATTTCTTTGAATTAATAAAAGCAGTTTTCTGGGTGCTCCTGTGGGCTGGCGTCGTTTCGTTTCCCAGCTTTTAACCAGGTCATAACTCACGCCAACGGCGATGGCAAAATCCTGTTGGCGTAACCCTGTTGCTTCGCGGATGGCTTTAACATCAATTTCGCTAAAGGTATGTACATGTTCAGGCTTAGGTGTTTCTTCACCCTTCTCTATACGCACCATTTCTTCTGCACTGGCCAGCAAATCGGCAAATAATTCGTCTTTCATTTTGGCCTCACCACACCGGATAGCGGTGTCCTGATGATTAAAATTCCCATGATTAAATCAGCATATTGGATAAGTGCATTAAAACTCTTTTTTGCTCTTCGGTTAAATCATCCTGTTCATTTTTAGGATAGAGCAAAGCGAGATAGATTCGACCTTTGCGCGTCACGTTGTAATAAATAACCCTAATACCGCTGCGTTTGCCCATACCAGAGCGGCTCCAGCGAATTTTTCTGAATCCACCTGTACCAGCGATAGTATCTCCAGCCTCAGGGTTCTCTATAAGCGTCTCTTGAAAGGCGCGAAACTCATCGTCAGGCAAAAGTAACGGACGGCGTTTACTAAATCCTTGTAGCTCAATAAATGTGAACATAGCGCGTCCTGCGCATGGGGTTGATAGTACAGATTATAGGTGTACGGAGTACATTTTAAAAGATAGACACAATAAAAAACCCCTTATCCTCTCGGATAAGGGGCTATATAACGAATCAAAAATTACAGCTTCGGTCCGGCGCTAACCAGCGCTTCACCTGCAGGGGTATCGGTATATTTCTCGAAGTTCTCGATAAACAGTTTCGCCAGTGCATTGGCTTTTTCCTGCCACTGCTCCGGAGATGCGTAGGTATTACGCGGATCGAGAATGCGAGTGTCCACACCCGGCAGCTCGGTCGGGATAGCCAGGTCAAACATCGGCAGACGGAACGTTTCCGCGTCATCCAGCGAACCGTTCAGGATGGCGTCGATAATCGCACGGGTATCTTTGATAGAGATTCGCTTGCCGGTACCGTTCCAGCCTGTGTTAACCAGATACGCCTGTGCACCTGCCGCCTGCATACGTTTCACCAGCACTTCTGCGTACTGCGTTGGGTGCAGAGACAGGAATGCTGCGCCGAAGCAGGCAGAGAAGGTTGGGGTCGGTTCGGTGACGCCGCGTTCGGTACCGGCCAGTTTGGCGGTGAAGCCAGACAGGAAGTGGTACTGCGTTTGGTCTGCTGTCAGGCGAGAAACCGGCGGCAGCACGCCAAATGCGTCGGCAGTCAGGAAAATTACTTTGGTAGCATGACCCGCTTTTGACACCGGCTTAACGATATTATCGATGTGATAAATCGGGTAGGAAACGCGGGTGTTCTCAGTTTTTGAACCATCATCGAAATCGATGGAACCATCTTCGCGCACGGTGACGTTTTCCAGCAGCGCGTCACGACGGATCGCGTTGTAGATTTCCGGCTCGGCATCTTTAGACAGTTTGATTGTCTTCGCGTAGCAACCGCCTTCGAAGTTAAACACACCGTCGTCATCCCAGCCGTGTTCGTCATCGCCAATCAGGCGACGTTTCGGGTCGGTGGACAGCGTGGTTTTACCGGTGCCGGACAGGCCAAAGAAGACTGCCACATCACCTTTTTCCCCGACGTTAGCCGAGCAGTGCATGGAGGCAATGCCTTTCAGCGGCAGCAGGTAGTTCATTACGGAGAACATACCTTTCTTCATTTCGCCGCCGTACCAGGTGCCACCAATCAACTGGATACGCTCAGTCAGGTTGAAAGCCACGAAGTTTTCGGAGTTCAGCCCCTGCTCTTTCCACTGCGGGTTGGTGCATTTAGCGCCGTTCATCACGATGAAATCAGGTTTGAAATCAACCAGCTCTTCGTCGCTTGGGCGGATGAACATGTTTTTGACAAAATGCGCCTGCCAGGCAACTTCGGTAATGAAGCGCACGGAAAGACGGGTATCGGCGTTAGCGCCGCAGAAAGCATCAATGATAAACAGGCGCTTGCCGGAAAGTTGCTGGGTGACTAATCCTTTCAGATGCTGCCAGGTTTCCGGGGAGAGCGGTTTGTTGTCGTTCTTACCTTTACCTTTGTCGGACCACCACAGCGTGTCGCGCGTGGTGTCGTCACGGACAATGTACTTATCCTTTGGCGAACGTCCGGTAAAGATACCGGTATCAACGGCAACGGCGCCCAGATTCGTTAACACGCCACGTTCATAACCTTCCAGGTTTGGATCAAGTTCTTCCTGGAAAAGCGTGTCGTAGTCTGGATTGTAAACGATATCCTGAACGTCATTGATACCATAAGCCTTGAGATCTTGCGGGGTTAAACTGTTGTTCACACGCATTTCACTGCTCCTTAGCCAATATG
Source organism: Citrobacter portucalensis (assembly GCF_002042885.1). GTDB lineage: Bacteria > Pseudomonadota > Gammaproteobacteria > Enterobacterales > Enterobacteriaceae > Citrobacter > Citrobacter portucalensis. Next base: position 58,615 of record NZ_MVFY01000003.1, on the reverse strand, counting down.
TATTACCTGGAATAGTAAGGTTTTTTAGGGATTGTTAACCGCGACAAGGCTCATAGATTTACGCATCCGGGAAAATCACGGGCGACCGAATGCGCTGCGACTCCTGTCACAAAGAGGCAGATATTATGGCAGGAAACCCTTTTTTGTTGTGGAAAATGTTCTTAAAACGTTAATGGAGAGTGTTTTTGGCGGGAATCTTGTGAGTGTAATCGCATTCACGCAAGAAATGAGCGTTGGTTATACATAAACAATATCGATTCACTTCCCGTCGTCGTGGTCTGAAATCGCTCTATCAATGCTCAAAATTGTGAAGTTGATGCGATAATTAGCTTTTCCCTTCATTCTGGATACTGACATGGATAGTGCTGAAATTTCACGTACGACGCGTTGGGGCATGATATTCATCGGCCTGTTGCAGGGGACATTATGCTATCTGCTGATGACATATCTGGCGCCCCATAATGACGGCTGGCTGTTTTATGGCATGCCTGCGACGATTGCGATCACCTCGGCACTTTTGCTTACTGTTGTTTCTTTCAAACAACGCGCGCTGTGGTACTGGATGGCGCTGATCTTTGTTGTGGTGCTGGCGATGAGCGTCTGGCTAAAGTGGCAAGTCGAGGACAGTGATAAGTGGCGGCAACATGAAGTTTTTATGTTCTACGGTTGGCGCTTACTGCTGATGGCGATGCTTGCTTTGCCCTGGATTCAGTACTCGCTTCATGTCTCTCGTGAGCAGGCGCGCTACCCGCATTTTTATCGGCAATTGTGGCTTAATGCGTTGACGTTGCTGATTGTCTTTGTCGCCAACGGTTTGTTCTGGCTGGTGCTCCTGCTATGGAGCGAGATGTTTAAGCTGGTCGGTATTCCCTTCTTCAGCACGCTCTTCTTTGATACCGACTGGTTTGGCTATGTGGCCTTTGGTCTGATTACCGCACTGGCAGTAGTACTGGCCCGCACACAGTCGCGTCTGGTCACGGCGGTACAAAAATTACTGACGTTTATCGCCACCGGTCTGTTACCTCTGGTCGCGCTGTTGGCGCTGATGTTCATACTGACCTTACCCTTCACCGGGCTGGAGGCTATTTCGCAACGCGTGTCTGCGGCTGGGTTGATGTCAACGCTGACGCTGCTCCTGTTGCTGTTGATGGCTATCGTGCGTGAACCGCAAAAAGAGGCGTTACCCTATCCTGGCGCGTTACGCTATCTGATCAAATGCTCTCTGATTGTCGCGCCCATCTATATGCTGATTGCCGGTTGGTCACTGTGGGTGCGAATACAGCAGTACGGTTGGACGCCTGAGCGTTTGTATGGCGTGCTGGTGGTCGTGGTGCTGCTGGTATGGTCGTTTGGCTATCTGGCCAGCATTTTGCGCCGCGGGCGCAATCCGCTTGAGCTTCAGGGGCCGGTCATTCTTGGCGTTTCGTTGCTGGCGTTGGGGCTGTTGGTTCTGCTGTCATCGCCGGTTATTGATGCCTGGCGCATCAGCGTTAACAGCCATATGGGGCTATATCACAGCGGGAAAATTAAACCGGATCAAGTCAGCCTGTATATGTTGGATCACAGCGGAAAACCGGGGCGCGCAGCGTTGGAAGCATTACAAAAAGATGTGGCGTTTAATCAAGACAGTAAACGCAGACGCGACTTGAATTCTCTGCTGCAAGGGCGCCGGGATCCGGTTAAAGAGCTAAGCGCAACACAGTTAGTATCGAAGGTTGTGATTGCTCCGGGGAGCCAGAAGCCAGACGATGCGTTCTGGGCGTTTGTCAAAACACAGGGGTATCGCATCACCTCTTGTGCTGAGCAGAATGCGTGCGTACTGGTGAGTCAGGACCTCAATGCGGATGGTCATCCTGAGCAGGTGTTATATGCCTTTGGCGATGGGGAGAGTCTGGTCTTCGGCATGCAGAAAAACAAATGGGATTTGTTAGCGGTTGCCAGGCTACCTGAAGGATTCACTAAGGATAAATTGCTGCAGGCGGTAGCGAATCAGCAACTGGGCTCAGCCCCCAGAATCTGGCGGGATATCACTATTGATGGCAAAAGACTGCCGATGACTTATTACACCGAGTGAGTGTGTTGCCGACATCGTTTTTGCCGGATGGCTGCGCGAACGTTTTATCAGGCCTACGACAGATTTTCCGTAGGCCTGATAAGCGCCGTGCCATCAGGCAAGACGGTGATTAATGCACCTGGGGATCGGCAGGGGAGGCATTGCTGCGGATCTCAGCAATATCCATGGCGTTAAACAGATAGTGGCTACCGCAGTAATCGCAGTGCATATCGATCTCGCCTTCTTCCGCCAGAATGCTGTCCACTTCTTCGTCCGGCAACGTTTTCAGTGCGCCTGCGCAGCGTTCGCGTGAACAGGTGCATTTGAACTCAACGTCCTGCGGATCGTAGAGAGTAACCTCTTCTTCGTGGTACAGGCGCCACAGCACTTCGTTGGCCGGCAGCGTCAGCAGCTCTTCGGCTTTGATAGTTTCGGTCAGGGCGGTCAGGTGATCGAAATCATCTGCCTGCGCGTTTTGCGCCGGCATTACCTGCAGCAGCATTCCGCCAGCAGCGGGTTTGCCATCAACGTCGCCAGTGCGGATGAACAGGCGTGTCGGCAGCTGTTCAGAACGCATGAAGTAATCTTCCAGACACGCTGCCAGCGTGTCACCTTCCAGACCGACCACGCCTTGATAACGCTCGCCTTCTTCCGGGGTAATGGTGATCACCAGGTAACCGTTGCCCACCAGCGTTTTCAGATCGGCATCTTCAGGAATATCACCCTGCATGCGGGCCACGCCGCGCATCTGCTGATTGTTGTTGCCGTTGATGACGGCCAGGCTCAGCGGACCATCACCCTGCAACTGCACAGTGATATCACCGGCAAATTTCAGCGTGGCGGTGAGCAGGCTGGTGGCAACCAGCAGCTCAGCCAGTACGTTTTTGACCGGCTGCGGGTAAGTATGATTTTCGAGGATCTGTTGCAGGGTTTCCGAAACGGTCACCAGCTCGCCGCGCACGGCAAAGTTTTCAAACAGATAACGATGTAATTGGTCATGTTGCGGCATAATCATCTCTCTTGCAGGTGACAGTCACTCGCTGTCGCCGTGTTTAAATCGTAACAGGTCGCGGCGCTCTTTCTTGTCCGGTCGTCTGTCCGGGTGCGGCATGGTTAACGCGTTAAGTTTACGCGCCAGCGCCATTTTTTCGCGTTTTTCCACGCTTTCCGCGGTTTCTTCATACAGCGTAACGGCTTCCGTTGCCGGGCGACGCTGCTCGGTAATGGCCTTGATAATGACTGTTCGTTCGTCATTTCCCTGGCGAAGGGTGAGGGTGGCGTTCAGCTCGACAATCTTGCTTGGCTTACTGCGCTGGCCGTTGTAGTGCACCTTACCGCCTTCAACCATTTCGCGGGCTAGCGCACGCGTTTTGTAAAAGCGTGCAGCCCACAGCCATTTATCCAGCCTGATTTCAGCAGAGGGCTTTTCTTTCATGGCGTCTCCTTCACATCAGTGAGGGGATCAGTCGGCGGTAGTCATTCAGTGACGGATGGCGTGCGTACTGTTTTTCGGCGATGCCGGAGTCGGGATTGGTCACGCCGAGGCAGTAACGAATACCGTACAGAGCAGCGGCGTCGAGAATGGGTTCGCTGTCGTCAATAAACAGCGTCTTCTCTGCACTCATTCCCGTTTCTTCAGCCACAGCGTGCCATAACCGCTGATCCTCTTTGGGATAACCAAATGTGTGGGTGGAAAGTAATAAATCAAGGTGTGAGGCCAGACCGGTATGCTCAAGCTTCACCGCCAGATTATGCGGATGCGCGTTGGTGAGCAAAATGCGGCGCTTGCCGCTGGCTTTTAAGGCATCAAGAAACGGTACGGTATCTTCGCGCAAAACGGCGCGCGGTCCCTGTTCCGTGGTCATGGCGCAAATATCCAGATCCAGGCACTCGCTCCAGTAATCAAGGCAATACCAGTTTAGCGTATGCTGCACGGCATGATACTGCTGACGAATATAGTCCTGAGCTTCCTGAGGAGAGATACCCTGCTTCGCGCCATAGGTTTCCGGCACCAGTTTTTGCCAGAAATAGTTATCGAATGCCAGGTCGAGCAGCGTGCCGTCCATATCTAACAACACGGTGTCGACATCCTGCCAGGCAATATTGATCTGCATGGAAACTCCCCAGAAGAAAACATGATGCGCGACAGGGTAGCATATCCTGTCGCGCGAGCGTGTTATCGAATCAGGCTTTCCGGGTTGTCAATCAGTGTTGGATTCAGACAACTTTCGTAGTAGCTCTGAATTTCCGCGATGCGGGTGCGGTGACGCTGGTAGCGTCTGAATGCCTGTATGCTGTTGTAGATAGCGCATCCGAGCATGGAGAACATCAGCAGCGTCGTGCCAAGGTAGCGCCATAATCCTGAACGATCCGGGATACGGTGCAGTCCAATGTGCTGTGTGCCATTGGCGTCAGTCGAAATATTGGTGACGATCCCCTCCGCGCGAAACGGCGTCTGCATTAGCATCTGTGCCAGGCGCTGGAAGGCGTTCCACTGTTCCTGAGGTGGATAGTCATATAGCGAGGTCGTCGGCCACGGCTGATCGACCAGATCGCTGCCTTCATCGCTGATAATCAGGAAACCGCCAGGGGCAGGGCTATTCAGCGCCTGGGCTGCTCGTGCAGTCTCGCGTGAAATAAACGGTGCCGTAGAGGTATTTACCAGATTATCCAGTGACTCTGCGCTTACCGGACGCAGCAGCACGTTCACGCCATCCAGTTTGCCTGCGTTTGCCCGTTTCACCAGCGCGGCCCAGTCTTTACTGTTACCGAGGTTAACCAGCGCATTTTTTAAGCGCACACATTCATCTTTGGCTGCACACAGATCGGCCGTTTTCAGGACAATCTCACCAAAATCGTCCAGTAATACCATGCCGGACTTTTGGATTGCTGAGCGTAGCGATGCGCTGACGCGAGAGTCATCGTCAGGTTTGGGATGCAGCTGACGGCTCACGGCCTGTGTGAGCGCGGTAGCCTTGTTCACCAGGTCAGACTCAGGCAGCGGCAATGCGCGCGCGTCATTCCAGATAATTTGCGAGCAATCGAAAGGCATAAACGGCGTGGCAGGCTGCGCATTCCAGCTTCCTTGGGTATGAATGTTACACATACCCGTACCACTCAGGTGCAGCGTGTCACCCACGCGAACGCCCGCGTTTTCGAGCTGTTTAACGCTGGTGGCTTCGATAGTTTGCGCGCCCTTCATCCAGGAGAGCGTGACCTTTATCGGCATATCCAGCGGGATCCAAAACAGCAGCATCAGCAGTACCAGCAACGAGCCGCCTGCGATGACGGCGTTGCGCAGCCAGTGCTGTAACGGGAAGTTTTTCACTTCATCGTGCAGAGATAAAAAACGCCCCTGGCGGGCAACGTGGCGATCGAGATAAATATCGATATCCGTTTGCTGGCCAAGGTCTTGGGCGATGTAGGGTTGCCAGTGAGGTGGGTAGATCAGATCAATAATACCCAGTGAGATATTATTAATTTGTTCCTGGTCGTTTTCGCCAAATAACCCCCAGCGACGTGGCGTACCGCGCAGACAATGAATTTCCCGCAGGGCGCTTTTGGACGGCGGGGCGAACAATCCCCACAGACCCGCAGCTAACAGCAATACCGCGCCACCAACTGCCCACGGAACAAACGTGTTCGGGATAACCAAACAGAAAAAGAACAGCAGGAATGAGGCGGTTATCAGCAACGCCTCGCGCAATCCCGAAGGGCGGCTGAGCGCATATTCTTCATGGGTTTCCTGGCGAATATTCAGCAGTTCAATCTGCTCACTTTCTTCACCACGAATGGACGCCTGGGTAGAAGCGGTGTGCTGTAACGCATAACCTCGCGCTTCCTGCATATATTCCTGCAGCGTATGGCCGTTCAACGAGATAACCAGCGGTATCGTATTGGTGTGGATTATCTCAACGCTGTTTTCGTCGTTGATGTATTGTTCCCAGAAAGGGGGAAGATGTACCTCAACGGAATCAAGATAGTAGCGCCATTTGTTAGGATCGTCGGTGGTAATGCCGTAACGTGTAATCGAACGAGTAAGCACGATGACGCTATTACTTTGGGCATTCAACGTTAATGAGACCGGTGCAGCACTGGCTCCCGTTGGACCAGGTACTTGCTGAATTTGACTAAGGCTTTCGAGATAGTTTTCGACTGCGCTGCGTTCTTCAGGTGTGAGTTTACGTTTCGAGGCGTCTGAGAAGACGCTGCTCAAGGGTAAATTTTTCTGCCTGGATTTTGATTTGAGTAGCCATCCTGCAAGCAATGAGCAGGCCAGCAAAGCAGCTAAAAAAATCAGAATGGTGCTCATGCTTTCCCCATCTTACTTAGTCTGTCAGGCGTGGTCAGTCGCACCCTGTTCAATATTCGTGATTCTGTGGTTGGCTATCGGCAAGTGTGGAGTCGAACTTGAGCATCTTTAAGTACAGCCCAGTAAATGCGAATCATAGCAAAATCACCAAAAATGGAATATCAGCAAATTCCTGGAGTTATTTCAACCTATTGACTTTTAATTTGAAATAGGGATTAACTTTTAGTACGTTACATAAATGTAAATAAACGGCAATTCACATTGCCGAAACCGTGCGGTATATCGCACAATAACCCCAGATTTCACAGCAAAGATCCTCACAATGAGCAAATCATTACAGAAACCCACGATTTTGAAAGTGGAAACCATCGCCCAATCCCGGCTGTTTAAGGTCGAAAGCGTGGACCTTGAGTTCAGCAATGGCGTACGCCGCGTTTATGAACGTATGCGTCCATCCACGCGTGAAGCGGTAATGATTGTGCCGATTGTTGACGACCATCTGATCCTTATTCGCGAATACGCGGTCGGGACCGAGTCCTACGAACTGGGTTTTTCCAAGGGATTAATCGATCCTGGCGAAAGCGTGTTTGAGGCGGCGAATCGGGAGCTGAAAGAAGAGGTGGGGTTTGGCGCAAAAGATCTGACGTTTTTAAAGAAACTCAGCATGGCGCCATCTTATTTCTCCAGCAAGATGAACATCGTGGTGGCAGAGGACTTATATCCTGAATCGCTGGAGGGTGATGAACCTGAGCCATTACCGCAGGTGCGCTGGCCGCTGGCGCATTTGATGGACCTGCTGGAAGACCCTGATTTTCACGAAGCGCGTAATGTCAGTGCGCTGTTCCTCGTCCGTGAATGGCTGAAAGGGCAGGGGCGGCTTTAATTACGATTGCCAACTGATACCTTATCCAGCCTACAAAATTCCGGAAGATCAAATAATTGTACCGAAATTGTAGGCCGGATAAGCGAAGCGCCATCCGGCAATCGATCAGAACAGTTCGTGTGTCTCACCATTATCGATAATGGTTGTCCCCACCTCATGCACCGCCTGTTGCGTCGGCTGAGTGCCTTCAATGAAGTACTCTGCGCGGCTATTACCACCGCTCGCCAGTTGTCCTGTGCTGCGATCGATATTGACCGTCACGATACCCGGCGGTGGCGTCAGCGGCTGTTCAGGCACACCTTCCAGCACGGATTTCATGTAAGCATCCCATGCAGGCTGCGCACTCTTCGCACCGCCTTCGTAGCCGGAGATTTGGTCTTTGATCGCGCCGGAAGCCGTTGTATGACCAAGGTTGCGGCGATGGTCATCAAAGCCGATCCATACCGACGTTACTACCCCTGGTCCGTAACCGGAGAACCACGCATCTTTAGAGCTGTTGGTAGTCCCCGTTTTCCCGCCGATATCATGACGCTGTAAATCGCGACCTGCGCGCCAACCGGTTCCCATCCAGCCTGGTTCACCAAAGATATTGGTGTTCAGCGCGCTTTTAATCAGGAAGGCCAGCGGCGTGTTAATCACGTGCGGAGCGTACTCTTGTGTGCCGCTTTGTGCGACCAGTGCCTGGTTCGCCTGCTCAAGCTGCGGCATAGGCACGGCGGCATTCTGCTGTTCCTGCGAGACGGCGACATCTTCTACGTTACTGTTTTCCAGCACGTTAGATTTCTGGGTATCGCCGTAAATCACCGGAATATCGCATTCCGGGCAGGCAATTTTTGGCTTCGCTTCGAAGATAACGCCGCCCATATCGCTTTCGATCTTACTGATGAAATACGGATCGACCAGGAAGCCGCCATTAGACATCACCGCGTAACCGCGCGCCACCTGCAACGGCGTGAACGAAGCCGAACCCAGCGCCAGTGACTCGGTATGCACAATGTTCTGTGCCGGGAAACCGAAACGTTGCAGATACTCTGCCGCGTAATCCACGCCCATAGCGCGCATGGCGCGTACCATCACTACGTTTTTCGACTGACCCAGCCCCTGACGTAAGCGGATAGGACCGGCGTACTGCGGCGGGGAGTTCTTCGGCTGCCAGTCAGAACCAGCACCGGCATCCCAGCGGGAGATTGGCACGTCGTTGAGCATGCTCGCCAGCGTCAGACCTTTATCCATTGCGGCGGTATACAGGAATGGCTTGATGTTGGAGCCCACCTGGCGTAACGCCTGGGTTGCACGGTTAAACTTGCTCTGGTTGAAGTCAAAACCACCAACCAGCGCCAGCACCGCGCCGTTTTGCGGATTGATGGAGACCAGGGCGGAGTTGACGTCCGGCACTTGCGCCAGCCACCAGGCATCTCCCACCTGGCGTACCCAGATTTGCTGGCCAGTCTGTACTACGTCGGTCACTTTACGCGGCGTTGGGCCTTGTTGAGTATCCGAACGGTAAGGACGCGCCCAGCGCATACCATCCATCCGTAATGACACTGATGTACCATCCGCCAACGAGGCAATGGCTTCCTGCGGATTGGCGCTGGTAACAACCGCCGGCAGCAGGGGGCCATAAGTCGGCAGCGCTTTCAGCGTATCGGTAATTTTCTTGCTGTCCCAACTGCTTTCGCCCACTTTCCACAGCACGTTCGACGGGCCGCGGTAGCCGTGGCGCATGTCGTAATCCATCACGTTGTTACGTACTGCCTGCTGAGCTGCCTGCTGTACTTTGCGCGTAATGGTGGTGGTGATGCGATACCCGTCTTCATAGGCTTTCTCGCCATAACGGTTATACATCTCCTGACGCACCATCTCAGACAGATACGGTGCAGAGAAAGCGATTTCCGGCGCGTGGTAGTTAGCGTCAATGGCCTCGCCGCGCGCCTGATCGTACTGGGCTTGCGTGATGTAGTTTTCGCTCAACATACGCGACAGTACAACGTTACGTCGCGCGGTTGCACGGTCCATCGAATAGAGCGGGTTGAAGGTTGACGGCGCTTTTGGCAGACCGGCAATCACCGCAATTTCACTTAAGCTGAGTTGATCCACCGTCTTACCGAAATAGACCTGCGCGGCAGCACCCACGCCATAGGCGCGATACCCTAGATAGATCTTGTTCAGATACAGTTCGAGGATCTCATCTTTACTCAGCAGTTGTTCAATGCGGATCGCCAGGAACACTTCTTTGATCTTACGCATCAGCGTACGTTCCGGGCTCAGGAAGAAGTTTCTCGCCAACTGTTGGGTAATGGTACTCGCCCCTTGCGACGCGTGACCAGAGAACAATGCGACGCTGGCCGCACGGAAGATCCCCACCGGGTCTACCCCATGGTGCTCATAAAAGCGGCTGTCTTCTGTGGCGATAAAGGCTTTAACCATTACCGGCGGCATCTGATCCAGCGTGACCGGGATTCGACGTTTCTCGCCATATTGCGCGATTAGCTCGCCGTCAGCGCTGTAAACCTGCATCGGGATCTGTAAACGCACATCTTTGAGCGTCGCGACGTCAGGTAATTGCGGCTCAATATAGCGATAGAGGCCATAAATCGAGCCTGCTCCCAGCAGGATGCAACATACTGCAAGGATTAATAAATACTTTACGAACTTCACTGGAGATTTCCCATTTAGTGGCATTTGGGCAGTTTATAAACAAACGCGCGGTAGTATAAAGGCAAGCCAGACGCATTGATATACCCGTTAAAGCGACGGGTGATAAGGAGATCATCAGCAATGGCTTTCAATATCTGGAAAATTGGTCTGCATATTCAGCAACATGAAGCGCTGGCTGTCGCTATCGTTCGCGAAGCATCAGGTTGGTATCTGCAACGCTGGTGGCGTATACCGCTGACGCCTCAGGTTATCGTCGATGGCCACATTCGCGAGCCTGAACAACTGGTCGCCGCGCTACTGCCGTGGAGCCGGGAGCTCCCTCGCCGACACCATATTCATCTCTCTTTTCCCGCCAACAGGACGTTACAAAAAAAGTTTCCTCGTCCGACAATGGCGTTACGCGAGCCAGAGCAAACCGCATGGTTGTCCGGTTCGATGGCGCGTGAACTCGATATGGCGCCGGATGCGCTGCATTTTGATTATAGCGAAGACACGTTGAGCCCGGCATTTAACGTCACTGCTGCGCAAAGCAAAGAGATTTCAGCGCTTCTGACGCTTATCCAAACCCTGAAGGTGCAGGTTACGGCGATTACACCGGATGCCAGCGCGTTACAGCGATTTATTCCCTTCTTGCCAGAACATCAGCAGTGTCTGGTATGGCGTGATGACGCCCAGTGGTTATGGGCGACCCGTTCGGTATGGGGACGTAAATCAACGGGCGATATTGGCAGTATCGATGAGCTTGCCACGACATTATCTCTTCCCCCGACAGCCATTGCGCAATGCTCCCCTGGCGGCTTCGATCCTTTGAGCGCCGTGTCTGTACGCCAGCCGCCCATTCCAACGCAAAGCCATCACTTCGCCATTGCGCTGGGACTCGCTATGGGAGGCTCGTACCGATGATAGCGACCATTAATCTTCTGCCCTGGCGTCAGACTCGGCGTTACGCTTGCCTGCGCTTCTGGGGCATCTTATTTAGCGCTTCGCTACTGCTTAGTATTGGCGTGTTGTTGCGCTACTACAGCGTGTTGAGTGTAGAAAATCGGGCTGAATTGTTGCTGGCAGATGCCGAAAAGACGCGTGTCGAGGCCTTAATGGCGCTAAAGCCGCGTATGCAGCAGCGCCAGCAACGATGGCAACAGGTGCAGGCACGGAGCAAACAGCGTGAGCAGACCCGAAGCTGGCAGTCGGTTTTGCAAGAGCTGGCGGAATTACTGCCTGAGCAGGCGTGGTTAACAAAAATGACCTGGCAACAGGACACGCTGGAACTGACGGGAAACACGCTGAACTTTGCCGCGCTGAAGACTCTGGAAACGCAATTACGCCAGCGGCCATTATTTCAGTTGAGCAGCTCCGGTGAAACGCAGCAGGATGCGCAGGGACGCTGGCAATTCCACTATCGACTGACACGGAGCGGTGCGCATGATAACGCTCTGTGATGTCTGGTTAGCGCAGTCGCCGCGCTTTCGACTCATCTGCTGGTGCGGCTGGATGTTGGGGCTACTCATACTGGTGACGTTATGTCTTTATCCCGTAGCGCGGGAGCGGACGATGCAACGCGAGACGCTGGTCCAGCAACGGGCAGCTATTCAGATGCAATGGCGAGATGTCTATCTGTTAGCGGCATCACCAGCAGAGCCGGAAGAGAAACTGACCCTGTTCTCTCCACTACTGTTTCAGACTTCACTTACTCGTCTTATCCACTGGCAACCCTCTGCGCAAGGCGGAGAGATGGCGCTGATATCGGCCTGGGATGCTATCCCGCAGACGTTTGTCCAGTTGGCGGCTCAGGGGATGAACGTCAGCCGATTTTCGCTTAGCGCAGAAGACACGGAGCTGCTGCTAACGCTACAGCTGGAGCGTCTGAATGACGGTTGAACGCTGGCTGTTGATATGCGTAAGCGTACTGATGCTCACCGGTATGCGTAATCCCTTCCTGCCGCCGGAGGACCGTTGCCAAATTGCTGAGCTGTCGACATGGCGTTTTCAGGGCATGGTGAGCCAGGGCACGCGACCCATCGGCATCGTTCAGGATAGCCAGAAAAAATGGCGGCGGGTTAAGCCAAATGACGTCCTGAAAAACGGTTGGACGATTACGCAGATAACGGCCCAGAACATAACCCTCGACACAGAAAAAAACTGCGAACCGCCGCGGTGGCAGTGGCAACGACAAGGAGCGGTAAATGAAGCGATGGATAGCGTGGATAGTAATAGCGCTGGCGGTCGGGATAACGAGCGCACTGGCGACGAAACCGCAAAACGTGACGCTGGTGGTCGATGATGTGCCGGTTACGCAAGTATTGCAGGCGCTGGCTGAACAGGAACAGAAAAACCTGGTGGTTTCGCCAGATGTCAGCGGTGTGCTGTCGCTGCATTTGACGGATGTCCCCTGGAAGCAGGCATTGCAGACGGTGGTAAAAAGTGCCGGACTGGTATTACGCCAGGAGGGAAACATCCTGCATGTACATTCTGTTCAATGGCAGAGTGAAAATGCGGCCCGCCAGGACAATGAACAGGCGCGGATTCAGGCCAGTATGCCGCTGGAGCAGCGCAGCATTATTTTGCACTATGCCGATGCTGCCGAGCTGGCAAAAGCAGGAGAAAAGCTGCTCAGTGCCAAGGGAAGCATGACGGTGGATAAACGGACCAACCGCTTACTGCTGCGTGATAATAGCGTTGCGCTTAACACCCTGGAAAAGTGGGTATCGGAAATGGATTTGCCGGTTGCCCAGGTCGAACTGGCGGCGCATATCGTGACTATTAATGAAAAAAGTTTGCGCGAGCTGGGAGTGAAGTGGTCGCTGGCTGACGCACAACACTCGGGGGCGGTTGGGAATGTCACGACGCTCGCCAGCGACCTTTCTGTAGCCACCGCCACATCCCGTGTGGGATTTAACATTGGCCGTATTAACGGTCGTTTACTGGAACTGGAGTTGTCTGCGCTGGAGCAAAAACAGCAGTTGGATATCATCGCCAGTCCACGATTACTGGCATCTCACCTGCAACCTGCCAGTATTAAGCAGGGCAGTGAGATCCCTTATCAGGTCTCCAGCGGTGAAAGCGGTGCGACATCCGTCGATTTCAAGGAAGCGGTACTGGGGATGGAGGTAACACCAACGGTGTTGCAGAAAGGGAGAATCAGGCTGAAACTGCATATCAGCCAGAATGTTCCCGGACAGGTTCTACAGCAGGCAGATGGCGAAGTGCTGGCTATCGACAAGCAGGAGATTGAAACGCAGGTCGAGGTAAAAAGCGGCGAGACGATTGCGCTTGGCGGGATTTTTTCACATAAGAATAAATCCGCAGCCGACAGCGTGCCGCTATTAGGCGACATTCCCTGGCTTGGCTCTCTTTTTCGCCATGATGGTAAAGAAGACGAACGGCGCGAATTAGTGGTCTTTATTACGCCCAGACTGGTTTCAACGGAATAACTTATGCATGAAAAGCCGTTGTTTTTGCACTGAACACGTTTCAGGGATTTGACGTGAGGGTGTATTTAGCATACAAGGAGTACCGATTTGAGCGTCGGTACTTTTCTTTACTTATGCGGCAGTGAATACGCTTTGCCTTTCCGGTGGTGTGCCATAGGCTTATTGGGTGTCATTTGACTGCGCGATACGTCGCCAGGTCTGATGTTTGCAGGGTAGCATGCCTGCCACGACCAGAAATGCGTTAGGTTTGGTGATTTATTCAGTTGCCAAACCCGCTTGAGTATTGAGATAATTTTCAGTCTGACTCTCGCAATATCTTATGAGGTTTCAGTTCATGTCCTGCTGCGCTGGGTGTCTGCGAAGCGGGTTTACCATTAACGAATAGTCTTAGTAGTACCGAAAAAATGGCAGAGAAACGCAATATCTTTCTGGTTGGGCCTATGGGTGCCGGAAAAAGCACTATTGGGCGCCAGTTAGCTCAACAACTCAATATGGAATTTTACGATTCTGATCAAGAGATTGAGAAACGAACCGGAGCTGATGTGGGCTGGGTCTTCGATGTAGAAGGTGAAGACGGCTTCCGTGATCGCGAAGAAAAAGTCATCAACGAGTTGACGGAAAAACAGGGTATTGTGCTGGCAACTGGCGGTGGCTCTGTAAAATCACGTGAAACACGTAACCGTCTTTCCGCGCGTGGCGTCGTGGTCTATCTTGAAACGACAATTGAAAAACAACTTGCACGTACTCAACGTGACAAGAAACGCCCGCTGCTGCAGGTAGAATCACCGCCTCGTGAAGTTCTGGAAGCGTTGGCTGACGAACGCAATCCTCTGTACGAAGAGATTGCTGACGTGACCATTCGCACCGACGATCAGAGCGCAAAAGTCGTAGCAAACCAGATTATTCATATGTTGGAAAGCAACTAATTCTGGCTGAATACACACTCGTCTGCGGGTACAAGTAACTAAGGTGGATGTCGCGTAATGGAGAGGATCACAGTCACTCTCGGGGAACGTAGTTACCCTATCACCATCGCGGCTGGTTTGTTCAATGAGCCAGCTTCATTCTTACCGCTGAAATCGGGCGATCAGGTTATGTTGGTGACCAACGAAACCCTGGCTCCCCTTTATCTCGATAAGGTTCGCGGCGTACTTGAACAGGCGGGTGTTAACGTTGATAGCGTTATCCTTCCCGATGGCGAGCAGTATAAAAGCCTGACGGTTCTGGATACGGTTTTCACCGCGTTACTGCAAAAACCGCATGGTCGTGATACCACGTTAGTTGCCCTTGGCGGCGGCGTGATTGGCGATCTGACCGGTTTTGCGGCAGCCAGCTATCAACGTGGTGTTCGTTTTATTCAAGTCCCGACAACTCTGTTGTCGCAGGTCGACTCCTCCGTTGGCGGCAAAACCGCCGTAAACCATCCCCTCGGTAAAAACATGATTGGCGCGTTTTACCAACCGGCCTCCGTGGTGGTGGATCTCGATTGTCTGAAAACGCTTCCTGCGCGTGAGCTGGCATCGGGGCTGGCGGAAGTGATCAAATACGGCATCATTCTTGACGGTGAATTTTTCAGCTGGCTGGAAGACAATCTGGATGCGTTACTGCGTCTGGATGGTCCGGCAATGGCGTACTGTATCCGTCGTTGTTGTGAGCTGAAAGCAGAAGTTGTCGCAGCAGACGAGCGTGAAATGGGCTTACGTGCTTTACTGAATCTGGGACACACGTTTGGCCATGCGATCGAAGCTGAAATGGGTTATGGCAATTGGTTACATGGTGAAGCAGTCGCAGCAGGTATGGTAATGGCTGCCCGTACGTCAGAACGTTTGGGTCAGTTCACCTCCGCTGATACGCAGCGCATCATTACGCTGTTACAGCGAGCAGGCTTACCGGTGAATGGGCCGCGTGAAATGTCCACCGAGGCTTATCTGCCGCACATGCTGCGAGATAAAAAAGTGTTAGCGGGAGAGATTCGTTTGGTGCTTCCGCGAGCGATAGGGAAGAGTGAAGTGCGCGGCGGAGTGTCGCACGAGGTGGTTCTTAACGCTATTGCTGATTGCCAGCAGGCGTAACAACAAGAAAGGTCAGGCTTACGTTGCGAAACGTAGGTCTTTTAGCTTCAGGTTATGTGCAAAGTCGTAAGCATTAACCTTTGAGTGGGGTGTTAAATGGATGAATTCAAACCAGAAGACGAGCTGAAACCCGATCCCAGCGATCGTCGTACTGGTCGTTCTCGTCAATCGTCTGAACGCGATAATGAGCCGCAAATCAATTTTGATGATGTTGATCTGGATGCTGACGATCGCCGTCCTGCACGTGCACGCAAAGAGCGTGAAGAAGAGCAGGACATTGAAGAAGAGTATGAATCTGATGACGATGCCGTGGATGAAGAGCGTGTAGAACGTCGTCCGCGCAAGCGTAAGAAAGCCGCCAGCAAGCCTGCCTCCCGCCAATATATGATGATGGGTGTGGGTGTTCTGGTACTGCTGCTGCTGATTATCGGCATTGGTTCTGCGCTGAAAGCCCCCTCATCTTCTTCCAATGAGCAGGCAGCATCTGGTGAGAAGAGCATCGATCTTTCTGGCAGCAATGCAACGGATCAGGCGAGCGCAACGGCTCCTGCAACGGGCACTGAGCAGACCGCTGGCAATACCCAGCAGGATGTTTCCCTGCCACCGATTTCCTCTACCCCGACTCAAGGTCAGGCACCTGCGGCAACCGAAGGCCAGCAGCGTGTTGAAGTGCAGGGCGATTTGAACAATGCTCTGACACAACCGCAGGGTCAGGAGCAGGTTAACAACGCCGTGGTTAACTCTACGCTGCCGACCGAACCTGCGACCGTTGCGCCGATGCGTAATGGTAATGCTGCGCGCCAGACGGCGAAAACGGAAACGACTGAGCGTCCTGCTGCTACGCGCCAGGAACGTAAACAGGCCGTTATTGAGCCGAAGAGCAAACCGCAAACTACGGTGAAAGCGACGCCGACAGAGCCGAAACCTGTTGCTCAGGCAAAACCAACCGTAACTGCTACCGCGCCGACCACCACAACTAAAGCACCTGTGGTAACCGCTACGCCGAAAGCGACCGCTGAGCCGAAAGCAACTGCGACGCCAACGCAGACCGCAACGCCTGCGCCAACGGCGACAGCAACAACGACAACGCCTGTTGCTGGCGGAGCGAAAAGCGCAGGTAATGTTGGAGCGTTAAAATCTGCGCCGTCCAGCCATTACACGCTGCAGCTCAGCAGTTCTTCTAACTACGACAACCTGAACGGTTGGGCGAAGAAAGAAAACCTGAAGAACTACGTGGTGTACCAGACGACGCGTAACGGTCAACCGTGGTATGTTCTGGTGACAGGCGTGTATGCGTCTAAAGAAGACGCGAAACGTGCAGTGTCTACGTTACCCGCTGATATTCAGGCGAAAAACCCGTGGGCAAAACCGCTGCATCAGGTTCAGGCCGATTTGAAGTAAGATAGGATATGTTCTGCAATGGTTTGATGTTTCGCCCAATTGCGGGACAAAGACTAAAGCGCAGGATGCTGTCGGAGCTTTCTCCACAGCCGGAGAAGGTGTAATTAGTTAGTCAGCATGAAAAAAAATCGCGCTTTTTTGAAATGGGCAGGGGGGAAATACCCCCTGCTTGATGATATCAAACGGCATTTACCCCAGGGTGAGTGCCTGATTGAACCTTTCGTGGGTGCCGGGTCGGTGTTTCTCAACACCGACTTTTCTCGTTATATTCTTGCCGATATCAACAGCGACCTTATCAGTCTCTATAACATCGTGAAGACGCGTACCGATGAGTATGTGCAGGCTTCGCGTGAGCTGTTTATGCCTGAAACCAATCAGGCTGAGGTGTACTATCGGTTCAGAGAAGAATTTAATGCCAGCGAGGATCCGTTCCGCAGAGCAGTGCTGTTCTTGTATCTGAACCGCTTTGGTTACAACGGATTGTGCCGTTATAACCTGCGCGGCGAGTTTAACGTCCCGTTTGGGCGTTATAAAAAACCTTACTTCCCGGAAGCCGAGTTGTACCATTTTGCTGAGAAAGCGCAGAATGCGGAGTTCCATTGCCTCTCCTATGAAGAGTGCATGAACCGTGCGGATAGCAACTCTGTGGTCTATTGTGACCCCCCTTATGCACCGCTTTCGGCGACGGCAAATTTCACTGCGTATCACACCAACAGCTTTAGCCCGAAAGAGCAGGCGCATTTGGCCGAGATGGCAGAAAAGCTGGTCAGTAAGCAGATCCCGGTGTTAATTTCGAACCACGATACGCCCGATACCCGTGAATGGTACCGAGCGGCGAAACATTTTCAGGTCAAAGTGCGGCGCAGCATAAGCAGCAATGGCGGCACGCGTAAAAAGGTGAACGAACTGCTGGCACTGTATAAACCAGGAGTCGTAACGCCTGCGAAGAAATAAATCTCAAGGAGAAGCGGATGAAACAGTATTTGATCGCCCCCTCAATTCTGTCGGCTGATTTTGCCCGCCTGGGTGAGGACACCGCGAGAGCGCTGACTGCCGGTGCCGATGTCGTGCACTTCGACGTCATGGACAATCACTACGTACCGAACCTGACCATCGGACCGATGGTACTGAAATCGCTGCGTAAATATGGCATCACCGCCCCGATTGATGTTCACCTGATGGTGAAACCGGTCGATCGTATTGTCCCGGACTTCGCCGCCGCTGGCGCCAGCATCATTACTTTTCATCCGGAAGCCTCCGAGCATGTCGATCGCACTTTACAGCTGATCAAAGAGCATGGCTGTAAAGCGGGCCTGGTGTTCAACCCGGCAACACCGCTGAGCTATCTGGACTACGTCATGGATAAGCTCGATGTGATCCTGCTGATGTCCGTTAACCCAGGCTTTGGCGGACAGTCCTTCATCCCACAAACGCTGGATAAGCTGCGCGAAGTGCGTCGTCGTATTGATGAATCTGGCTACGATATCCGCCTCGAAGTGGACGGTGGCGTCAAAGTGAATAACATTGGTGAAATTGCCGCGGCAGGCGCAGATATGTTTGTTGCAGGCTCCGCCATTTTCGACCAACCAGACTACAAAAAAGTCATTGATGAAATGCGCAATGAACTGGCGAAGGTAAGTCATGGATAAGTTTCAGGATATTCGGGGCGCTGCATTTGACCTCGACGGCACGCTGGTCGACAGCGCGCCGGGATTAGCCGCAGCGGTGGACATGGCGCTGTATGCGCTGGAACTGCCGGTTGCCGGAGAAGAACGCGTTATCACCTGGATTGGTAACGGTGCAGATGTACTGATGGAGCGCGCGCTGGCGTGGTCCCGTCAGGAGCGCGCAACATTACGTAAAACGATGGGTAAACCGCCCGTTGATGATGATATTCCCGCCGAGGAGCAGGTACGTATTTTGCGTAAGCTGTTCGACAGATACTACGGCGATGTTGCAGAAGAGGGGACATTCCTGTTCCCTGATGTTGCCGACACGCTGGGCGCGCTGCATGCGAAAGGATTGCCGCTGGGTCTGGTGACCAACAAACCGACCCCGTTTGTCGCGCCATTGCTCGAAGCATTAGATATCGCCAAGTACTTTAGCGTGGTCATCGGTGGTGACGACGTGCAGAATAAAAAACCGCATCCGGATCCGCTGCTGCTGGTGGCAAGTAAGCTTGGCATCAAGCCTGAGCAAATGCTCTTCGTAGGGGATTCACGCAATGATATTCAGGCGGCAAAAGCTGCTGGCTGTCCGTCCGTTGGCCTGACCTATGGCTACAACTACGGCGAGTCGATCGCGCTGAGCCAGCCCGACGTTATTTACGACCGTATTAATGAACTACTGCCCGCTCTCGGGCTTCCGCATAGCGAAAATCAGGAATCAAAAAATGACTAAGCCCATCGTTTTTAGTGGCGCACAGCCCTCAGGTGAATTGACCATTGGCAACTATATGGGTGCGCTGCGTCAGTGGGTGAGCATGCAGGATGACTACCATTGCATCTACTGCATCGTTGACCAACATGCCATCACCGTTCGTCAGGATGCTCAGCAGCTGCGTAAAGCAACGCTCGATACGCTGGCGCTGTATCTGGCATGCGGTATCGATCCTGAAAAAAGCACCATTTTCGTGCAGTCTCACGTACCGGAGCATGCACAGTTAGGTTGGGCGCTGAACTGCTACACCTACTTCGGCGAGCTGAGCCGTATGACCCAGTTCAAAGACAAATCCGCGCGCTATGCGGAGAACATCAACGCCGGTCTGTTTGATTATCCGGTACTGATGGCGGCAGACATCCTGCTGTATCAGACCAACCAGGTACCGGTTGGCGAAGATCAGAAACAGCATCTGGAACTGAGCCGCGATATCGCCCAGCGCTTTAATGCCCTGTATGGCGACATCTTTAAAGTGCCTGAGCCGTTTATTCCTAAATCCGGCGCGCGCGTGATGTCGCTGCTGGAGCCGACGAAGAAAATGTCCAAGTCGGATGACAACCGCAACAACGTGATCGGTCTGCTGGAAGATCCGAAATCTGTGGTTAAAAAAATCAAACGTGCGATGACCGATTCCGAAGAGCCGCCGGTTGTACGCTACGACGTGCAGAACAAAGCGGGTGTTTCCAACCTGCTGGATATTCTCTCCGCCGTCACCGGTAAGAGCATTCCGGAGCTGGAACAGCACTTCGAAGGCAAAATGTATGGTCATTTGAAAGGTGAAGTCGCAGAGGCCGTTTCCGGTATGCTGACCGAGCTTCAGGAACGCTATCACCGTTTCCGTAACGATGAAGCTTTCCTGCAGAAAGTGATGAAAGAAGGTGCGGAAAAAGCCAGCGCCCGCGCATCTGTTACGCTGAAAGCCGTTTACGAAGCGATTGGTTTTGTCGCCAAGCCGTAATGCGCTCTGTGTTGTTAAAAAAACCGGGAAGTTCCCGGTTTTTTTGTATCTGCGCAATCGCTTTTATTACTGATTTGCAGCCGGACCACAGCCACCAATAATTTTTGAAATCGAAATTGCTGGATGCAGGAAATAATCGTAGCTGCAGTTATTTTTTGTGTTTTCGATATGACCAGTGCACGCGGTCAGCGTAGCCAGAACACCAGCAACTAAGGTGATTTTTGCAAATTTAAACATGTCAAAATCCTTGTTAGATATCTATTTCTAAATGGATGAAGTCCATTTTTCGCCGGATAAGATATCAACTAACATAAACTTTAAGTAGTCCAGAAAAGGACATGTCGCTTTATATATAAAACATACGATTAGTGAATTGAATTTAAATAAAAAAGCCTGGTATTAATAAATAATACCAGGCTGCCGGGTTTAATTAATTAGCGAAATGTTTTTCTGAAATTCAACATAAAGCCTTTATCGTTGATGTTGTCCTCTTTCCACTGGTAAGCGTCCAGATTCAGGCTGGCGTCTTTGGCGCTGTATTTCACGCCGACCGTCGCCAGGCCGTTGATGCCTCCGCCTTTTTGGTCGTCGTCTACGCTAAAGGACTGGCCTGCGGCACCTTGCAGTGACGCAGTACGCTGGCTTTTGCTGTATCTCAGGTTCGGACCGCCTTCCAGTGTGGCGCTGGCGCTCCAGCCATTTTCAGCGGTATAGTCGAACTTCATTCCGACAATGGAATCCACAGCGGTTTCGCTGCCAGCGTTCATCGACAGGTTGAAATCACCCGCACTACGCTCTTTATAGCTGCCTTCCAGCGTATGACGGAATTTCACCCCGGCGTACGGCGTGACTTTCAACGTATCGTTGAGCATGGTGAAGGTTTTCGCCCCTTCGCTGCGGAACTCAAGATACTGCTGACGTGCGTTGGAATCCGCCACCTTATTGGTGTCGCCATAAGAGACAGAACGGCTGCTGTCGAGGTTGTGTACGTCATAACGCAGGCTGTTCTTCCACGCCAGACCTTCATTAAACGCCATGCTGTGCTTCAGACCAAAGAACTGGCTGTAGCCGCCGGTCAGGCCGTTGTCGCCCGCGGTCTTCGAACCGTCACCGTCCAGGCGCGCGATACCGTACTCCAGCGTCAGATTCTGGCTGGCGGTGAGATCCAACGACTGACGTAATGCCAGCATGTCGTACTGGGTATCGTTGCCCAACTCAGCGCGCGGGTCGCCTTTCGCTACGACGTTGAACGCCAGGCCATCTTTAATTTGCGGCGCGGCATCGGCCAGCATGGTAAAGCGGTTGCTTAGCACGCGGGCTTCACGGAACGCGGTGATAGCCTGACTGCCGCTCACTTGCTTAAGCGCGTTGTTCAGTTCAGCGGTGGAGCCAACGTTGAGGCTGGTGTACAGCTCGTTGTTGGTGTAACCGGCGTCGAGCGCCTGCGCCACGTCACTGACGGAACTATCGGTCGCCACATCGGCATAGGCGTTTTTGGTCATGGTGACGTCAACGTTGCCGCTGGCATCGGTGCTGCCCTGTGCATTCCACACCACGGAGGTGGACTGAATGGCACCTGCGTCGGAGAGGTTGCTGCCCTCGACCACGTTGTCAAAGCTGACGGTGGTGTCGGCAGTACCTGCGGTAAAACCGGTGTTAATCTCCACGCCGTTCATGCTGGCATTGCTGACCATCAACTTACCGGCGCTGCCATCAGCGCTGGTGCCGACCACATAGCCCGACAGGTTGTTGGTGGCCGTTGAATCTGCACTGTCGCTGGTGGTAACGGTTGTCGTGCCATCGGTAATAGCAGGTTCCGTGGGGGCCGTGAAGTCAACATAATGCACTTCCGTACCGTCACCGTTTTCGCCGCTGCCTTCAATGGTTTTACCATCCTGCTTGATAAAGCCGGAGCCAGTCACGTTGTCATCAATGTAGACCGTGCCGTTATTGACGATATGACCGTTACTGCCCAGTTGGCTGAAGGCGTAGGAGTTGCTGGCGTAAATATTGATGGTGCCGTTATTTTCGATCACCGCATCGGATTTGGCATCTGATTCCAGCTGCATCCCGACCATACCGGTTTGTGTGGTACCTTCGGTTCCCACATTGATGGTGCCGTTATTGACCATCTTCGCACTGCCGTGCGCGGACATCGCCACATTGTTAGTTTTATCAATGTTGATGGTGCCGTCGTTAATGGCTTTACTGCCGCCATTATTTTTCGAGGTAGTGACCTGCCCGTTAATGACGCCAGTGCTGCCGTTGTACAGCGTGTGCCCGCTCCCGCCGGTGGCGATATCGGCATCGCTGTTCACTGTCCCCCAGTTATTGAAGGCGCCGGACCACAGGGCGTTATCTGTCAGCGTCATCACGCCGCCTTCAAGATTATTGAGCGTACCGTTTTTATCGACGGTGCCGTTATTAATGACACCCGCGTTATTGACGGTTGCGGCAGCGGTAAATTTGAGTTTATCGACTTCGCCGCCAGCGTTGTTGTTCAGTACCGCACCACCCGATGCGCCGGTCCAGTCCGTCACGATGCCGGTATTGTTCATGGTGCTGGACCATTGCTCAACCGTGTTCATGGACCCGCTGTTGTTGATAATGGAACCTGCGACGGTGGTGCCGGTTTTCCCGGTCACGGTGCCTGTATTGTTGAAGACACCGCCGTCAACGGAGACTGCCTCTGTTGTACCTTCGTTGGTATAGGTGCCGCCTGTTGCAATACTGACGCTGCTGATGCTGCCGGTGTCGGCATTGGTTAAATCGCCGTAATTTTTAACGATGACCTTGCCGCCGCTGACGGTGCCCGCGTTGCTAATGTGTACGGTTTCCGTTGCGACCGGATTGGTAATGATGGTTTCGCCGGTAAGCGTTTCGCCTGCGGCGGTAATGACATCGCCATCAGCAAAAGTAAGGGAAACGTTGCTGTCGGTTGGGTTGTAGTCGTCGCTGCCCTGGCAGTTGCTGTCATAACAGACCGTACCGTAGTTAACCACGGTACTTTTGCTGTCAGTCAGGAAAGGCTTGCCGTAATTGGCATCAATATTGATGGTCCCTGTGGTGTCGTTAATCACGATGCCACCATTCAGCGCCGCCATGCCCACCAGTTGGTTATCATCGGTTTTGGTGACGCCTGCATCGGCGGTCAGGTTAATAGTGCCCTGGTTAATGGCTGTGCCGCCGTTAAGTGCCATCATACCGAAGCCCGCATTATTGACGGTAATGGTGCCTGTATTGGTGGCGGTTGCATCGCCATAACCACCGTCGGTGGTGCCTGCCACCATTGCCGAGCTGGTCAGATAGAGTTGTGATGGTGACCAGTAACTTTTGCTGGCGACGGTATTATCGTCGTTCAGCGTCGGGACAAAGCCGTCCAGGTAAATATCTCCGGCATTGAGGGCCGTCCCTTTACTGGCGGATACGCCATAGACTCCCGCCCCCTGGAGATTTATTGTGGCGCCTGCCTCGTTGCGCACTTCGCCGTAGTTTTCCGCCAGCATGGCGTACAGCGTATTGCTGTACCAAATCAGCGGGAAGGTTCCTATTCCTCCATCGCTGCCTGGGGTTAGTGACGATACCAGCGTGATTGATCCTCCCGCTGCGTTGCTAACAATCGATCCTTGATCGGTAGCCGCAGTGATTGCATTACGGTTGTCATGACCGCTTGTGGCATAGGCGCTAATATCGCCACTGTTTTTTGCCTGTGCGCCGCTGCGGGCGAATAATAGGGCGACAGCGCCGTCATCAACGATGGCTCCCTGATTATCGATCGATGAACCCTGGCCTTTTGCGGTTAGTATTGCGTTGTAGGTGTAATGCTCACTGGGCAAAACTGTTTCTGTGATTTTAATTACAGAGTTTTGGTCTAACGTTAAGCTGCCGCCGTTTTGTACATTTGCCAGTGTCACTGACCCGCCGGGGAGGGTGGTGATATTCAATGTGGACTCACCGCTTAATGTGACACTGCTAGCTCCGTCTATATTTATGCCTGTAACAGACGATACTTCGCCATCGCCATTTTCGGCGTAGTTGATATCAATACCGCCCATCAGATTGACGGTATTGCCATCACCTTTGACCGTGAGGCCGTATGTATCCAGCCACTGTCCACTTACCGTGCTCACATCGCTAACATTGATGTTAAGCGAGCCGGTTAGATCCACCTGATTGTTCGTGCCGCTGACGGTGATTCCCTGGAGGGTATCGCTGTTGCTGGCCATCTGGCTATCTGCGTCATAGTCACCGCTGATTGTGACGTTGCCGGTAATATTCAGCGTATTGTTATCACCCGCCATATCGAGGCCCTGTGCACCACGGTATAGGCCGTTGCTGTCCTCGACAGCGGTCACATTGATATCGCCATCCAGCGTTACCTGTGACGAGTCGCCACTCATTTCTGCGCCAGTACCATTCAGGCTGACGTCGATATTTCCTTTATTATTAAAGACATTTCTTTCACCATCGATCACAAAACCCACGGAGTTTGCATCGCGCACGGTCGCGTTGCCGGTGTTTTTGATTTCGTTACCCGCCCCGTCAGTGACGATACCCGTCGCGCCGTTGGTGACCAGCATGTCACCTGCCTGAGTCAGGCTATTATCATTTCCATCAATGACTGCAGCGATAGAGCCCGCGCCATCCACGGTGATATCACCCGTATTCGCGATTCGGGAATTATCGCCCGCAATGACGGTACCCGTTGCGCCCTGCGCAATGGTTTGATCTCCTTCGCCAATAACCAGCGCCTTATTTCCCGCGATGTACAGCCCGGTTGACCCCGCGCCGGTGACCGTTGAGTCGCCGGTGTTATCAATCACCGCACCGTCACCTGTCATTTTGGCTCCGGTCGCGCCGTCGGTAACGTTTAGCTCACCATCGTTAGTAATGCGGGTTTTGTCGCCGGTGATGCTGATACCGATAGAGCCTACGCCGCTGACATCGGTGGTGCCGATATTATCGAAGGTGGCGCTGTTGCCGTTAATCAGGATGCCCGTTGCGCCGTCGGAAATATCCTGCTTCCCTTCGCTGTTAATGGTTGCGTTGTCGCCGTCAATATATAGCCCGGTAGAACCTGCGCCGCTGGCGGTGGTATCGCCTTTGTTGTCGATGAGGACATCATCACCGGTAATCTTTGCCCCAGTAGCGCCGTCGGCCACATAGAGTTCACCATCGTTGATAACGTGCGAGTTGTCGCCATTGACGATGGAGCCGGTTGAACCTTGACCGCTGATGTTAGAGGTGCCGGTATTCGCCACCGTGGTTTCGTTGCCATCGATCACCATGCCGGTGCCGCCACCAGTGACGTCAATGCCACCGGAAATGCGGGTGATGGTGCCGTTACCTGAAATCAGCGCGCCGGTTGCGCCGTCGACGGTGCTTTGTCCTGAAATCGTATTGGTGGTGTTGTCACCGGTAATGACGATGCCGACCGCACCATCGCTGACGGAGGAATCACCGCTTAACGCGTTGTTTGTCCGATCGCCGGAGATGATGACACCTGTTTTACCTTCACCACGGGTATCAACCCCGCGATCGGCAACGTGTGACTCGTCGTCGCCCGTTGCAACGGTGGTTTGATCATCGGCAACGATCAGGTATCCCTGGCTGTCATATTTCCAGTACAGACCGCTTCCTTGCACCGTACCTTCAATGACGGCGGCATTATCGTCGGTCACTTTCCAGTCGGAAACCAGCAGCGTTTTACCGTCTTGTAACGCGATCTGCCACCGATCGTCCTGTCCGACGTAATTCCATACGGCGCCGCCGAGGTCCGTGCCGCTATCCAGCTTGATGCCGTCAAATGTCAGTGTGTTCAGGCCTTTATCGATGGTGACGCCGTTACTGAAGGTAATAACAGAGGTATCATCAGGTGGTGTAGGTGTTACATCGCCGCCATCGTCATCGGGAGGTGTGGGCGTTACATCACCGCCATCGTCGTCGGGAGGCGTGGGTGTTACATCGCCGCTATCGTCATCGGGAGGCGTGGGCGTTACATCGCCGCTATCGTCGTCAGGAGGTGTGGGCGTTACATCGCCATTATCTGATGGGGTTGCCGGAGTATCATTATGGTGGGAATGGCCGCCGCCATTGTTATCGATACCTATCGCTACACCAGCTGTTAGCGCAGCGACACCACCTGCGACCCATCCCCAGTGATTGTCTTGTTCTGTATAATCTGCCAGGCAGCGTGCGGAGAGTTTGTTACGTTCGGCTTTTGATAATACGGATATATCAGTAGGGCAATCATTGTCATCGTCGCTACTATCTGCGGCTATCGCCGGGAGATAGTAAGTTTGCAACGCAAGAGCAATACCCACAGCAATGAGTTTTTTCCTTTGCATAATCGACATCCTTAAATAAATACGCACAAAATATGCCATTGAAGGCATAAATTTATTTCGAGGTAATTTATTATTTTGCCACTGAATGACCGTGCTTCGTCAAATTACTCAATGGTCATGTATTATTTAGGATATGAATTGAATTTATGGGTTATACGGCTATAAATAGGTTTTTTTACGCGATTTTTATAAATTAGAACGCAAATTTATTTTGTTGGTGAATGAATTTAGTCTTTCTTAATTCAGGTTTGAGAATAAATCATGAATAATAAACGAGAAAG
The DNA here is from genome assembly GCF_002042885.1 of Citrobacter portucalensis. Lineage (GTDB taxonomy): Bacteria > Pseudomonadota > Gammaproteobacteria > Enterobacterales > Enterobacteriaceae > Citrobacter > Citrobacter portucalensis. The sequence goes on along the minus strand of NZ_MVFY01000003.1, from coordinate 31,780 downwards.
TAAATGCCCTGAGAATCAGGGCATTTATTTGCATTCAATTAATGGTTTGAGAACCAGTTCAGCTTATCGCGAAGGCCTACCACACGACCAACAATAATTAACGCTGGGCTTTCAACCTGTTGTGCCAACTCTCCTAGCTGAGTCAGCTCGCCATTGACGACACGCTGTTTCACGGAGGTACCGTTTTCTACCAGGGCGACGGGCATATCGGGCTGCATGCCAAATTCGATCAATTTTTCCTGAATCGTGGCCGCCTGGTTCAGCCCCATGTAGAACACCAGCGTTTGTTTCTCTGCTGCCAGGTTTTCCCAGTCCAGCTCACCGCCGGTTTTCAGGTGTCCGGTAACCAGACGCACGCTCTGAGCGTAATCACGATGGGTCAGTGGAATGCCGGAATAGGCAGAACAACCGGAGGCTGCGGTAATACCCGGCACTACAGAGAATGGGATACCGGCATGGCACAGCGTTTCCAGCTCTTCGCCACCGCGGCCAAAGATGAACGGGTCGCCACCTTTCAGTCGAACCACGCGCTTGCCCTGTTGTGCTTCACGCAGCAGGATCTGGTTAATCTCTTCCTGCGGTACGCAGTGATAGCCCGCACGTTTACCGACGAACACTCGGTCTGCATCGCGGCGTACAAGGTTCATGATATCGTCGGAAACCAGACGGTCATAGACCACGACATCCGCTTGCTGGATCTGCTGTAGCCCTTTCAGCGTCAGCAGGCCGGCATCGCCAGGACCGGCGCCAACCAGCACCACTTCACCACGGTGATCCAGCGGTTCGCTGAGCATTTGCTCAGTGGTTTCCTCGACGGCTTTCAGGTCATTGTTCGCCAACGACTGCGCCAGGCGGTCATTCACGAACAATTTTTCCCAGAAGCGGCGACGTTCACCCATGCTGGCAAACTGTTGCTTCACTCGGGAGCGCAACTTGCCGGCATACTGCGCGACCTGGCCCAGATGCTGAGGCAGTACGGATTCAAGCCTTTCACGCAGCAGACGGGCAAGCACTGGCGATGTCCCGCCGGAGGAGACCGCCACCATCAGCGGTGAGCGGTCGATAATGGAGGGCATGATAAAACTGGCTGCTTTTGGCGCATCGACCACGTTGCAGAAGATACGACGTGATTCTGCGGCGGTGCTGACGCTTTGGTTGACGGCATCGTCATCGGTGGCGGCAATAGCCAACCAGCAGGTGTCGAGCAGGGACTCATCGAACGGCCCCTCAACCAGCGTCAGCATGTTTTCATCTGCCCATACTTTGAACTGCGGAATAAACGCCAGCGCATTAACCGTTAAACGGGCGCCCGCTTCCAGCAGTAACCGCGCTTTGCGTTCTGCGACATCACCACCGCCGACGATCAAGCAGTCGCGGTCACGTAGTTGACAAAATATAGGCAAATGATCCACGACATTACCCCTTAATTATTGGCAGCAGCCTCTGGCTGATTGATTTTTGCCGGAGCCGGACGCTCCGATTTTGGCGTAGCATACCAATAACCCAATCCCATGAATACGACACCGGACAAAGTATTACCGAGTGTCACCCACAGCAGGTTATGACCAATTCCTGACAGGGTATAGGCTTCGCTGTGGTGGCCGAACCAGGAGAGGGCAAACAGCGTCATGTTGGCAACGGAGTGCTCGTAGCCGGAAGCGATAAACGCCAGCAGACACCACCAGATAGCGAGGAATTTTGCCGCGCCTTCGGTACGGATTGCCATCCAGATTGCCAGACAAACCAACCAGTTACACAGTGCGCCTTTAAAGAACAAAACCATTGCAGGCGCGGTCGTTTTCGCCAGAGCAACCGAATGGACGATGCTGGTATCGACCGGCAGCAGGCTACCGCCACCCCAGCTGTAAAGCAGGGCGACAAACACGGAACCGACCAGGTTACCCAGCCATGTTTTTGGCAGGATTGCCCACATCTGACCGTGGCTGATGGTGCCTGCTTTGACGCCGAGTGTCAGAAACATGGTGTGACCGGTAAACAGTTCCGAACCGGCAATAATGACCAGCGTTAAGGCGATACCAAAGGTTGCACCCATCACCAGCGGACGAACGGACGGGTCGAGCAGATTACCGAGGGTGAAAATAAGAATGATGCCGAGACCCACATAGGCTCCCGCCATTGCCGAACTGATCCAGAATCCAAGCGGGTTATTAGCCGACAGGCGTGCGATGCGCGCAGCGTTAGCCGCACACTTATTAATAGTGTCTGTGAACATGTGTTGATTATCCTTGAAGTACAAACAATAAAAAGAAATCGTAACCGTAGGCCGGATAAGGCATTTATGCCGCCATCCGGCAATGTGCCTGTGCAATTGCCTGATGGCGCTACGCTTATCAGACCTACCATTAAAAGACCTACAAATACGTCAAAAAAGGGGAGGCGTTGCGCCTCCCAAAATTAATTAACCGCGCAGTTGCACCGTGCCGTCTTTCACTCGCGCTTCGTAATGTTTCACGGAGAACTGTTCGTCTTCCATGCACAGACCGTCGCTTAAGCGAAAACGCTGTTTTTTCAGCGGGCTGGCAACCCACAATTCGCCCTGATGTTCAGCAATCAGCCCACGAGAAAGCACGCTGGACTCAAAGAACGGGTCGATGTTGCTGATCGCAAACACCTGGTCGCTGTGATACGGGCGGAAAATCGCAACCTGCTCGTTACCTAACAGGGCGCAGACGCCTGTTGCAGGCAGAATGTCATCGATTTTGCAGATGTTTTTCCACTGGCTCATGCGTTTTCCTCCACCAGAGTCACCGGGATACGCTCATAAGGCGTGGCCGGACGATGTTGTTCACGTTCAGGCACAACCTGGACATTTGGATCGCGTTTTTCGCTGTTGATAAAGTGTTTGAAGCGAACCTGCGCGGATGGGGTGTTAACGGTTTCTGTCCACTCACACACCACAGCTTCACGCAGACGGGCCATCTCTTCTTCAAGATGCTGGTTCAGACCCAACTTGTCGTCGATGATGACGGACTTCAGATACTCAATACCGCCTTCCAGATTGTCTAACCACGGTGCGGTACGGGTCAGTTTGTCGGCAGTACGGATGTAGAACATCATGAAACGGTCAAGGTACTTGAGCAGCGTTTCGCGATCGATATCCGCTGCCAGCAGGTCTGCATGACGAGGTTTCATCCCGCCGTTACCGCAAACGTACAGGTTCCAGCCTTTCTCAGTGGCGATGATACCCACGTCTTTACCCTGAGCTTCCGCACATTCACGGGTACAGCCGGAGACGCCGAATTTCATTTTGTGCGGGGTACGAATGCCTTTGTAGCGATTTTCCAGCTCCACGCCGAAGCCCACGCTATCGCCGACGCCGTAACGGCACCAGGTGCTGCCTACGCAGGTTTTTGCCATACGCAGCGCTTTTGCATACGCGTGACCGGTTTCAAAACCGGCTTCAATCAGCTGACGCCAGATTTCCGGCAGGTCATCTTTCTGCGCGCCGAACAGGCCGATACGCTGAGAACCGGTAATTTTGGTGTACAGGTTAAATTCACGCGCGATACGGCCCACAGCTACCAGGCCTTCAGGGGTAATTTCGCCACCCGCAGAGCGCGGGATCACGGAATAAGTACCGTCTTTCTGGATGTTCGCCAGGAAGTTGTCGTTGGTGTCCTGCAACGGCGTGTGCTGCGGTTTGAGGATGTACTCATTCCAGCAGGAAGCCAGCAGGGAACCTACGGTAGGTTTACACACTTCGCAGCCGTAACCTTTCCCGTGTTTTGCCAGCAGCTCTTCGAAGGTTTTGATGCCTTCTACGCGGATGAGATGGAACAGTTCCTGACGTGAGTACGGGAAGTGTTCACACAGGTTGTTGTTAACTTCGATACCCTGTTTCGCCAGTTCGGCGTTCAGGACCTGCGTTACCAGCGGGATACACCCGCCGCAGCCGGTACCGGCTTTGGTTTCCGCTTTCAGCGCCGCAACGGTATGGCAGCCCTTGTTGATAGCGGCAACCAGCATGCCTTTGGTGACGTCAAAACAGGAGCAAATCTGCGCGCTGTCCGGCAGTTTATCGACACCGATAGACGGCTTACCGCTGCCTGCGTGTGCTGGCAGAATCAGTGAATCCGGGTTTTCCGGCAGTTCGATGGCGTTCAGCACCAGTTGCAGCAGATTGCCGTAATCGCTGGTGTCGCCCACCAGAACCGCGCCGAGCAGGGTTTTGTTATCTTCGCTAACGATCAGGCGTTTGTAGACTTCTTTACTTTCGTCGAGATAGACGTAGCTACGTGCGCCCGGCGTGCGCGCATGCGCGTCGCCAATACCGCCGACGTCAACGCCGAGCAGCTTCAGCTTGGCGCTCAGGTCCGCGCCTTCAAAGGCGTTTTCAGTTTCGAGAATATGGTCAACGGCAACCTGCGCCATTTTATAGCCTGGAGCGACCAGACCATACACGCGGTTGTTCCAACTGGCGCATTCGCCGATGGCATAGATGTCCGGGTCAGATGTCTGGCAAGTGTCGTTAATGACGATACCGCCGCGTGGCGCGACGTCCAGACCGCACTGGGTGGCCAGTTTGTCGCGTGGACGAATACCGGTAGAGAAGACGATGAAATCGACTTCCAGTTCGCTACCGTCGGCAAAACGCATGGTTTTGCGCGCTTCGGTGCCTTCCTGAACGATCTCTTTGGTGTTTTTACTGGTGTGCACACGCACGCCCATGCTTTCAATTTTGCGACGTAACTGCTCGCCACCCATATGATCCAGCTGTTCAGCCATCAGCATTGGGGCGAATTCAATCACGTGGGTTTCAACGCCGAGGCTTTTCAGCGCACCGGCGGCTTCCAGGCCCAGCAGGCCACCGCCGACCACGGCACCGCGTTTGCTGCGGCGCGCGCAAGACTCAATGGCGTTGAGGTCTTCGATGGTGCGGTAAACGAAGCAGTCCTGGGTTTCCGAACCTTTAATCGGTGGGATCCACGGGTAAGAGCCCGTCGCCATGATCAGCTTATCGTAGTAAACCGTACGACCTGCGCTGGAGTGGATCACCTTCTCCTGGCGGTTAATGGTAATTGCGCGTTCGCCCACTAACACCTTAACGCCGTGCTTCTCGTAGAATCCTTCACGCACCAGAGAAAGCTCTTCGGCGGTGTGGTGGGAGAAGTAGGAAGACAGGTGTACGCGGTCGTACGCTTTGCGGGGTTCTTCACAGAAGACGGTAATATCAAAATTGGCAGCGTCGGATTTATCAAGAAGATCCTCAATAAAGCGATGGCCGACCATACCATTACCGATAATAGCGAGTCTGACTTTGCTCATTTTTGCCTCGATTTCTTTTCTATTACTGCCTACCTTAACGATTCAGCAACCGCGCTTATTGATGCAAATCAAATTCGCCCTTATATACTCCTTAAGAGGTATATAACTGATTTGTCAGCATTTTTATAAGTGACGGAATTATTTGGATTTTCGTGTTTGTATAAATAGCGTACAAATTAAGGGGTTTTTGTAAGAATTGGCCTACATGACCAGTGAAAGAAGAGGAGGGTGAGAATGTGCCGGATGATGTGGATACCATCCGGCAGTGAGATTAATGCGTTGCTGGGGCGTTATGCTGGCGATGGCGCGTGACAAACCCAAGAATAAAGCACATCACGAATACAACCGCATACAAGCCGTTAGCTGTTTGCAATGCCGCCTGCGGGCCGCTGTGTGCCACGATAGGGCCGGTGACGACGAAAGTGAGCATAGTGCCGATGGTGCCGCAGGTCAGAACGAAGTTAACCAGTTTGGGTGAGGCGACCTTCGTCTGCTGGGAGCCAAGGGTAATGATGGTGGTATAAATCGCACTGGAGAAGAAGCCCAGCGTCATAATAAACCACGGCATATGCTCTGGCGTACCGGTGATAAACAGATACATCAGGACGGTAGCCATACCCGCCAGTACGGTCAGGATGCGCTGCAAATCGAAGAAACGCAGAATAAAGCTAAATGCCCACATGCCAACCATGTAAGACATCCAGAAGTCGCTGACCAGTTTACCCGCATCGTTCAGGCTCATGCCCAGACTTTTGGCGTACTCCGGGACCCAGGAGATAAAACCCAACTGACCGAGGATGTAGCACAGTGCAGCGATCGCCAGAAACAGCACGCCAATCCCCCATTTTTCTTTTACTACCGGCGCGTCTGACTGCTGAGCGTGTTTACCCAGTGCCGGGAATTCACAACCGAAGGTCAGCAGGAAAATGGCGACGTATACGAGGCCGATGCAGGCATAGACCCAATACCATTCGATGCTGCGCGCTAACAGGAACGCGGCAACCATCGGGAAAATCATGCCGGCCATGCTGAAGAAGGAGTCAGTAAACAGCAAGCGGGAACCGCGCTGGCGACCTTCGTACATTTGAGTTACCAGGAACGTACCGATCGACATGGTAATACCGCTCACCAGGCCCAATACAAACATGGCGGCGGAGAACAAGGCCAGGCTATGGCTGAACATCAGTCCGGCAACGGCCAGTACCATCAGGATAAAGCCGAAGCGCAACTGGGTTTTCAGTGGCACGATTTCCATTAACCATGCATTCAGAAAGATAGAGATCAGAATGCCGGCATTCAGGAAGGTGAAGGTGTTACTCATGCTGGAAACGGGCAAATGGAAGTAATCTGCTATGTTTCCCATCACCATCCCGGTGACAATTACCAACGCACCTGTCAGGGCGTAGGAGAGAAAGCTAATCCATGTGAGCTTGATGCGATTGCTGTTAGTCATGACTGGCCTGTATAGAAGTGTAAGGCGCATTGACTGCGCCGTGAGCGGGCAGATTTTAGGCGCTTTAGTGACGCATTTAAATATTTATCGGTAATAACTTGGTGCGTTACATTTTTCTATGTGATCTTGATCACATTGATACTTGCAGCCATGAGGTTACATTTGTTTCAGGTACGTAAAATTAAGTAAAGGGATGGCCTTGTCCTTGAAGGCTCTTTAGAATCAATTCACTTGCTTCATTTCTGCTCTTGTTAAGGAATTCTCATGCTCAAATCGACTCTGGCGGCTGTTGCAGCTGTTCTCGCTCTTTCTGCTCTCTCCCCCGCAGCACTGGCAGCAAAAGGTGATCCACATGTTCTGCTGACAACCTCTGCTGGTAACATTGAGCTGGAGCTGAACAGTCAGAAAGCCCCGGTTTCAGTGCAAAACTTTGTCGATTATGTCAACAGTGGTTTCTATAACAACACCACGTTCCACCGTGTGATCCCAGGCTTCATGGTGCAGGGCGGCGGTTTTACCGAGCAGATGCAGCAGAAGAAACCTAACCCGCCAATCAAGAATGAAGCCGATAACGGACTGCGTAACACTCGCGGCACGATTGCTATGGCGCGTACAGCGGATAAAGACAGCGCGACCAGCCAGTTCTTTATCAACATTGCAGATAATGCTTTCCTCGATCACGGCCAGCGCGACTTTGGCTACGCTGTTTTCGGTAAAGTTGTGAAAGGTATGGATGTCGCGGATAAGATCTCTCAGGTACAGACCCATGATGTCGGTCCATACCAGAATGTCCCGTCAAAACCGATTGTTATCCTTTCTGCTAAAGTCCTGCCGTAATCGTATCTTGCGCGGGTAGTTCTTGCCCGCGTTCACCCCTCTCTCTGCGTAACCCGAAATTGCTGCTTATACTTGTGGCAAGTGTCGGCTCATTCAGGGAGGTCACGTGAAAAAACTCACCGATAAACAAAAGTCCAGGCTGTGGGAACAACGGCGAAACGCCAATTTCCAGGCCAGCCGACGGCTGGAAGGCGTAGATATTCCACGGGTTACTCTGAGTGCTGAAGACGCCCTGGCGCGTCTTGAAGAGCTGAGGAGGCACTATGAGCGATAAATTCGGTGATGGTCGCGACCCGTATTTATACCCGGGCCTGAATGTCATGCGTAACCGTCTGGGGATTCATCAGGCGCAGCGTTTGGCGCAGGCGGCTTATGAACTGACAGCGCTGCGTGCGGCGACTATCGAATTGGGGCCGCTTAAACGGGGCTTACCGCACCTGTGCGCCATTCATCGCCAGCTGTATCGGGATATTTTTGACTGGGCGGGACACCTGCGTGAAGTCGATATTTACCAGGGCGATACTCGCTTTTGCCACTTCGCCTATATCGAGAAAGAGGGCAATGCGCTGATGCAGGACCTGGAAGATGAGTCCTGGCTGGTGGGATTACCGGAAGACAAGTTTGTCGATCGTCTTGCGCACTATTATTGCGAAATCAATGTGCTGCATCCGTTTCGCATTGGCAGTGGCCTGGCGCAGCGTATTTTCTTCGAACAGTTAGCGATTCATGCCGGGTATATGCTGAGCTGGGATGGCATTCCGGTTGAGGAGTGGAATCAGGCTAATCAGAGCGGGGCGATGGGTGACCTGTCTGCACTGCGGGCGATATTTCGTAAAGTGGTAAGCGAAGCCCCGGAAACTGAGTAGAATAGCGCGGTTCTTATGTACCGGAGCCGCCATGATCCTGCTTATTGATAACTATGATTCTTTTACCTGGAACCTGTACCAATACTTCTGCGAACTGGGCGCTGATGTCCTTGTCCGGCGCAACGACGAGCTGACGCTGGCGCAAATCGACGCGCTGAACCCGCAAAAAATCGTGATTTCCCCTGGGCCATGCACGCCGGATGACGCCGGTATCTCACTGGACGTTATTCGTCATTTCGCCGGTAAGCTTCCCTTGTTGGGTGTTTGTCTTGGTCACCAGGCGATGGCGCAGGCCTTTGGCGCGAGCGTAGTTCGGGCGGCTAAAGTGATGCACGGTAAAACCTCGCCGATTACCCATAACGGGCAGGGTGTTTTTCAGGGACTTGCTAACCCATTAACGGTGACGCGCTACCACTCTCTGGTGGTTGCCCCTGAGACGCTTCCCGAGTGCTTTGAGGTGACGGCCTGGAGTGAAACGCAGGAGATTATGGGCATTCGTCACCGCGAGTGGGATATGGAAGGGGTACAGTTTCACCCGGAGAGTATTCTCAGCGAACAGGGGCATCAGCTGCTGGCTAATTTTCTCAATCGCTGATTTGTAGTTGCTATTCAGTGATTTTTTATTCATATTTTGTGATTATAATTTCACTGGCGTTTCTGCTTAACAGGGTGGTAATGACATGGCAACTGAACAAACTGCAATTACGCGCGCGACATTCGATGAAGTGATTCTGCCGATTTATGCACCGGCTGAGTTTATCCCGGTAAAAGGAAAAGGGAGTCGAGTGTGGGATCAACAGGGCAAAGAGTATGTTGATTTCGCGGGCGGCATTGCAGTGACCGCGTTAGGGCATTGCCATCCGGCATTGGTTGAGGCGTTAAAAACCCAGGGTGAAACCCTGTGGCATACCAGCAACGTTTTTACCAACGAACCGGCGTTGCGCTTAGGCCGTAAAATCATTGATGCGACCTTTGCCGAGCGCGTGCTGTTCATGAACTCCGGTACTGAAGCCAACGAAACCGCCTTTAAGCTGGCGCGCCACTATGCCTGCGTGCGTCATAGCCCGTTCAAAACCAAAATCATTGCCTTCCATAATGCGTTTCACGGCCGTTCGCTGTTTACCGTATCCGTTGGTGGGCAGCCGAAATACTCCGACGGCTTTGGGCCAAAACCGGCGGATATCATCCATGTCCCGTTTAACGATCTGCATGCGGTCAAAGCGGTGATGGACGATCACACCTGCGCGGTGGTCGTTGAGCCTATTCAGGGAGAGGGCGGCGTCACTGCGGCTACGCCGGAATTCCTGCAAGGTTTGCGTGAACTTTGTGACCAGCACCAGGCGCTGTTGGTATTTGATGAAGTGCAGAGTGGGATGGGGCGTACCGGCGATTTGTTTGCCTATATGCACTACGGCGTGACGCCGGATATCCTCACCAGCGCGAAGGCGCTCGGTGGCGGCTTCCCGGTAAGCGCGGTGTTGACCACTCAGGAGATTGCCTCCGCGTTCCACGTGGGTTCGCACGGCTCCACCTACGGCGGTAACCCGCTGGCCTGCGCGGTAGCGGGGGCAGCGTTTGATATCATCAACACGCCGGACGTGCTGGGAGGCATTCAGGCCCGGCGTCAGGCGTTTGTCCAGCATTTGCACAAGATTGATCAACAGTTCGATATTTTCAGCGATATTCGCGGGATGGGGCTGCTGATTGGCGCTGAGCTGAAGCCGCAGTTTAAAGGCCGGGCGCGCGATTTCCTCTATGCCGCCGCGCACGAAGGGGTGATGGTGCTGAACGCCGGGCCGGACGTAATGCGTTTCGCGCCGTCGCTGGTAGTAGAGCAGGCGGATATCGATGAAGGGATGCAGCGCTTCGCGCAGGCGGTAGCGAAGGTGGTGGGCTGATTGCCGGATAGCGGCGCGAGCGCCTTATCCGGCTTACAGGGTAAGGTGTGATTCGTTGGCCGGATAAGCGTAGCGCATCCGGCAAATCTCTTAACCCTTCATGTCCCGTAGTCGGCGGCTCAGCCAGATCCCGTGGTGCGGTCGCTGACGCCATGCTACCGACGAAATGGTATGCATGGTGTTCAGATGCCCAAGAACCCGCTGCAGATGCTGCTCAAGGGTGCTTAACGGACCATGGGACAGCATCTCTGGCGCTTCGAGAATATTCACATCTCCCGAGCTTCCCGGCCCATCATATTCCAGCCGCTGCTGACAGCGCTGGAGTGCAATTTCACAGGACTCCAGATACCGCTGCGCCAAATCCGGCGTCAGCATCGTATGTTCCCTTGCCAGCGTGGTCATCGCGTTGATGTGTTCAACGATGAACTGGCTGTGCGTAACCCACAGTTTCATGTCTGCAAGGTAGTGCGAGTTAAATCCCGGCTCCTGCATTGCCTGGTTCAGCGAGTTGAACAGCGTGTTTTGCGTCTGGTTGACGCGCATGCGTTGATACGCCAGCGGCGTGGCCTGTGGATCGTTGCTGAGGATCAGACGAATGGCCTCCTGGTCGGCTTCTAACGCATCGTGGGCGTTTTTACGCAGCAGACCGCTCTGCCACTGTGGCCACAGCCAGAGCGTGCCGCCAAAGGCGATTAAGCAGCCAATGACCGTATCGACAAACCGCGGCACGATAAACTCTTCCCCGTTCAGCGTCAGCAGTTGCAGGGTGTATACCGCCGTTACCGTAAAACCGACGGTAGCCCAGCCGTAGTTTTTACGGATGATCAGATAGCTCACCAGGGTGATCAGCAGCATGGCCGCCAGCGTGAAACCTTCGGGAATATGAAAGTGCAACGTGACGCCGGCAATAACCAGTCCAACGAGCGTACCTACGGAACGGTGTAAGATGCGCACCCGGGTCGCCCCGTAGCCATTTTGCGTAACAAACAGGACTGTCATCAAAATCCAGTAAGGTTTTGGCAGGTGTAAGGCGCTGCCCATCAGGCTGGCGATACTCAACATAACGCTGATGCGTCCGGCATTGCGCAGCGCTGGGGATTTCAACGACAGGTAGTTTTTCAGGGCAGGGATCAGCGGCAATCGACGCTGCTTGTCAGCCATTAAGTCACGGGCATACAGCGGACGCTGGGTCCGTAGCACGCGGGCAATACGGCTGAAGTGCCAGTAGCAAAATTGCCCCACCGGATTGTCCGGATGCTGCCTGGCGATTTTCTCCAGCGTGCCAATCTGCTTTTCCATCGAGAAACGGGTCGGCAAGCGGTGATACAAAATATCATCGGCCAGTACCCGAAGGCGTTCGGCGACGGTTCGCGCGTTCCAGCGAATTACCTGCTCCGCGTGGCTACGCTCAACCAGTTTTTGCACTTCTTCTGGCTGGTGGAGGCTAACGGAAATATGCTCCTGTAAATCCAGCGCCTCCTGAAAGGCACGCAGCAGGCGTTTGTATTCGTTGTTGTGATGTGCCGACAGCATATGCATTTGCTGATAGCACTGAGTAATCAGATCCACCGCCTTTTGTTGGCGAACCAGCAGGGGAGGCAGCGCTTTTTCTGGGTCGGCATGCTGGGTCAGCATGCTGTACTTGGCTTCACAGTAATCGGCTAATTCACGGTACAGCAAGCTGAGCGATTCGCGGAGCGGTTGCTCGCGCCACATCCAGAACCAGAACCAGTTGAACAGGCCGTACCATAACGTGCCCAGCGCGTAGATCAGCAGTGGCTCCCAGACGGGCATATTCCCGGCCAGGCTGAGCGTGAAAATCGCTGCGATAAGCGAGGCTGGCAGTAATCGCGCATGCAAAGGGCTTAGCTCGGCGGTTACGCCAAGAATCAGCGTCAGGCCGGTGAGGATCAATGGTAGCGGTATAGTTTGCGCAAGCAGTAGCTGCATGATCAAACTGCACCCGGCAAACAGCGATGCACCAATGACTAAGCGTTTGAAAAAGCGCTTGTGCGGGGTATCAAGACCGGCAATGTTGCAGCAGGCAGGGACGAGGGAAAAGAGAAGCCCCAAATGAAGCTGACCGATGATCAGACCAACAGCCACAGGTAAACATAGCACCAGCGTTTGTCGTAGTGCGTAGTTGATCTCTGGGTGGTATATCAGTCTTCGCCACATCGGAGTAAACAAAAGTGGCGCATTACTGGGTAACGCGCCACTTCGATGGGGTTAACGCGTGCCGTAGACGACGATGGTCTTACCGTGTGCGGAGATCAGGTTCTGATCTTCCAGCATCTTCAGAATACGACCGACGGTCTCACGGGAGCAGCCAACGATCTGGCCGATTTCCTGACGGGTGATTTTAATCTGCATGCCGTCCGGGTGGGTCATCGCATCAGGCTGTTTCGCCAGATTCAGCAGAGTCTGCGCGATACGACCGGTTACGTCGAGGAAGGCAAGGTTGCCCACTTTTTCAGACGTGACCTGCAGACGACGAGCCATCTGAGAAGACAGGCGCATCAGAATATCCGGGTTGACCTGGATTAATTGGCGAAATTTTTTGTAGGAAATTTCAGCGACTTCACATGCGGTTTTGGCACGTACCCAGGCGCTACGTTCCTGACCTTCTTCGAAGAGGCCTAATTCACCAATAAAATCGCCCTGATTCAGATAAGAAAGGATCATTTCTTTCCCTTCTTCATCTTTGATCAGCACTGCCACGGAGCCTTTAACGATGTAATACAACGTTTCCGCTTTTTCACCCTGGTGAATCAGCGTGCTCTTCGATGGGTACTTATGAATATGGCAATGAGACAAGAACCATTCGAGAGTCGGGTCTGTTTGCGGTTTGCCAAGCACCATGCGCGGTTATCCTCTGTTATAAGCTGTCTCCAGAGCCAGAAAACGACGCTGCCTCTGGGTTTGCAAAAATATGCTTCCCGCTACCTGGGAAAGGGGCTGTCAAAAATATACTGCAGCCTGTAATGTGATGTCCTCTGCATACATGCAGTACGTCAATGTATTACTGTAGCATCCCGTCTGTTTTAGCATAGCTTTCGCCGTGTGTCTCCTGGTGTCTCGCTTCAGCATGACGCAGGTCGCCTTCCGTTGCGAGAATTGTTATGTGCGCGTAATCTGTCAGGAAAATTGAAACATTGGAGTTACGAAATATGCAAGCGCGTGTAAAGTGGGTTGAGGGGTTAACCTTCCTCGGTGAGTCCGCCTCTGGCCACCAAATTTTGATGGACGGTAACTCCGGTGATAAAGCGCCGAGCCCGATGGAAATGGTATTAATGGCTGCTGGCGGTTGTAGCGCAATTGATGTGGTATCGATCCTGCAAAAGGGTCGTCAGGATGTGACCAACTGCGAAGTGAAGCTGACTTCAGAGCGTCGTGATGAAGCGCCGCGCCTGTTTACCCACATCAACCTGCATTTCATCGTAACGGGTAACGATCTCAAAGATGCGTCTGTCTCCCGCGCCGTCGATCTTTCCGCGGAAAAATACTGCTCCGTGGCGTTGATGCTGGAAAAGGCGGTGAACATTACCCATTCCTATGAAGTGGTTGCTGCTGCGTGATGCCATGCCTGATGGCGTTACACTTATCAGGCCTACAGGATATAAACGCGTAGGCCGGATAAGGCATCAACCGCCATCCGGCAAAAGACCACATCACTCGATCTTCTTACCTTCCATCAGTCGCTGTACCAGCGGCAGCATAATCAATTCCATCGCCAGACCCATCTTGCCGCCAGGTACGACTAACGTATTGATATGGGAAATGAATGAGCCCTGCAGCATGGCCAGTAACCAGGGATAATCGATCCCTTCCAGGTTACGAAAATGAATCACGACAAAGCTTTCATCCAGTGATGGAATGCTCTTAGCGGCAAAGGGGTTGGAGGTATCGACGGTCGGTACGCGCTGGAAGTTAATATGCGTCCGGGAAAACTGCGGCGTGATGTAATTGATGTAATCGTCCATTGAACGCACCACCGAGTCCATCACCGCTTCACGCGAATGTCCACGCTCGCTGGTATCGCGGGTCAGCTTCTGGATCCATTCCAGGTTTACGATAGGTACCACGCCAACCAGCAGATCGACATGCCGGGCCACGTTTTGCTGCGGGGTGACGACACCGCCGTGCAGCCCTTCGTAGAACAGTACATCCGTCGGTTCAGGTAGCGGCTGCCAGGGCGTGAATGTCCCCGGAACCTGGTTCCACGGTACGGCCTCATCGTAAGTGTGCAGATATTTTCGCGACTGGCCTTTGCCCGTCTGACCGTATTCGATGAAGGTTTGTTCCAGCAGACCAAAGTCATTGGCTTCGGGACCGAAATAGCTGATATGCCGCCCGGCATCGCGCGCTTTGCGAATCGCCATGTCCATTTCCGGACGGGTATAGCGATGAAAACTGTCACCTTCCACCTCGGCGGCGCGCAGATTTAACTGCGCGAAAATTTTACGAAACGCGAGGCTGGTGGTAGTGGTCCCCGCGCCGCTGGATCCTGTTACCGCAATCACCGGATGTTTGGCAGACATAACAACTCCATGAAATGGTTGTAATTATAGTAAAGTCGGCCGGCGGCTACGGATTACTCGTGAATCTGCTTCCTCGGCATAATGTTGACCGTTTCATGCAGTTCAGACCACACCAGCACGGCTTCACCTGATTGTAGTTGGCGTTTGACGTCGGCGACTTTTTGTTCGAGCGAGCGTTCATGTTCACCATAATCGGTGCCTTCGCGCAAGACAAAGCTTTCAATCAAATTGTCCAGCGCGTCCGGGGAGATATCTTGCCAGGGGATAATCATGATGATGCCTCCAGATACGTTGTCAGCCAGTCCGGGATTCTTGATTCCAGCCACATCACAGGACGGCGCACCGTGCCACCTATAAATCCGACGTGGCCGCCGTGTTCAGTAAGCTGGTACTCCACCTGTGAGGGCAGATTTTCCGGTTTCGGGATCACATGATGATCCATAAACGGATCGTCTTTCGCATGGATAATTAGCGTTGGTTTGGCTATCCGATTGAGCAACGGCATGGCGCTGCACTGGCGGTAATAGTCTATAGCATCGGCGAAACCGTGGATTTTGGCGGTGATTAGATCGTCAAAATCGCGAATGCGGCGCAAAGATTTCAACTGGGCCAGACTCACCGGCAGCGAACCTGGATAAGCTTCAAGCTTACGTGAGGCATTGGCTTTCAACAGATTGAGCAGGTAGCGCTGGTAGACCCGGGAGAAGCCCTTGTCCATATGGTAGCTACAGGCTTCCAGCACGAAAGGTGCAGAAACGATAACCGCCGCATCTATCGGAATATCGTTGCCTTCTTTTGCCAGCAGGCAAGCCAGCATGTTTCCACCGAGTGAATAACCTACCGCCGCGGTCGGTACGCGACCGAACTCACGCTCCAGCCAGTGTAAAAACCAGGTGCCATCTTCTGTTTCTCCGGAGTGATAAATGCGGTTCAGACGATTGGGTTCGCCGCTGCAACCGCGAAAATGCATTACCACGCCCAGCCAGCCGCGCTTTTGCGCCGCTTCAATCAGGCCATGTGCGTACGGGCTGTTCAGACTGCCTTCCAGACCGTGAAAAACCACCAGGCGCGGTTTGTGTTTCGCCTGTTGCGGATCTTCACTCCACGCCAGATCGACGAAATCACCGTCGGGCAATTCCAGACGCTGCCAGTGGGCGTCGAACTTCACCTTGCGGCGAATTAAACGCGGCAGCATCGTCTGCAGATGGCGGTTACTGATACCGCGCATCGGGCGGAATTCTCGCGAATCGTCGGTAGGTGGGGTCATTTCTGTGGACGTGATTTCAACCATAACACCGGAGCAATTAATAATCGGAAAGAATAACTATACCGCGCACAGCGCGTGCGGGTTAGCCAATATGTGATTTTGTCGCTAGTCAGTCAGCAGGTTACGCGAGAAAAGATGAAAATCGACGTTGGGTTTACGTCGCCAGAGGCGGGCTTTACGCGTCCCTGTCGCCACGCTTTCTCCGGTATCTTCAAACATTCCTGACGCTTCAAAGCGACGAATCAGACTTTTACGCTGGATCGACTGGCCGAGGATCACCTCAGTGGCTTCGAGCAGTTGCCCATGGGTAAATGTTTCCGGCAAGCAGTATACGGGCAGGAGCGAGTACATCGTTTTTTGCCGTAAGCGGTGTAGCGCCGCGGTAATGATTTTCTCGTGATCAAACGCGAGTGAATAGTTTTTCAGTTCATCAACCGGCACCCAACGGGCATTGCTGACGCTGGCGATATGGGGTGCGCAGTCTACCCAGGCGATTAGTGCAAACCAGGTGACCGTCAGGCTCCAGCCGCGCGGGTCACGATCAGGGCCGGAAAAGGTATCCAGTTGTTCCAGCCACGAAGGCGAAACGCCTGTTTTTTCGGTGAGTTTGCGCAGCGCGGTGGCGCGGGTTGAATCATCGTTTTCGATATCAATAAAGCCGCCGGGTAATCCCCAACGCCCTTTTTGCGGCTGGTTTGCCCGCTCGACCAGTAATACGCACAGCGCCTGCTGATGCAGTGTAAATAACACGCTATCTACCGTCACCAGAGGTGAAGGGAAGCGGCTGGCATCGTACTGATTCAGGTAGTCGGCTTCGGTGGTCATAAGGTACTCACGATGATTTGTAACGCTGACAAGTGTACCAGCCCGACACCGGGGGGCAAGGTTCGTTTTTTCTCATTGCTTATCAGTGGATTAGCTCACGGCTTAAAAATAATTCATTTTATGCTTGCTTAATATGTGTCACAGGGACATTATTAATTGTGTCGAAGGGACACAATTAAGGGGTGAGCGCGATGAACATAAAATTGACACTAACTTTGGACGACCAGACCTATGCCGTTGCCAGCGGTGTTTTTCCTGATGGTGCTGTCTGGTTAAAAGTCACCGATGCGTTGCCAACCTTTGCTCGCCTGATGCGCATCCGTGCCACGGCTATGCGTGATATGAACGATTTTATGCTGCTGGCGCAACTGGTTGAGGCGGTACGTCATCAGACCGATGTACTGGTCAGCCATCTCGACCTCCCCTGGCTGCCGTGGGCGCGTCAGGACAGACATATGGTATCGGGTGACAGCTTTGCGTTGAAAGTCTTCGCCAGTCAGCTCAATACGTTGAAATTTGACAAGGTCAACGTGCTCGACCCGCACAGCGATGCGGCGGCTGCTGCAATCGACAACTTTGTGGCGATCCCCCAGGAGGTCTGCCTGATGCAAAGCGCGTCATTATCGCGGCTGTTTCAGCACCACGCGCTGATGCTGGTTGCTCCCGATGCGGGATCGCTGAAAAAGATTGATGCTGTAGCCAGAGTAGCCGGTGTGGAGCAGTACGCCATCCTGAGTAAAAAACGTGATGTGGCAAGCGGCAGCCTGACGGGATTTGCGTTATTGGCCGGAGACGTCAGGGGTAGGGATCTGCTGATTGTTGACGATCTGTGTGACGCAGGCGGTACGTTTATTGGCTCTGCACAGGTGTTACGTGATGCTGGCGCCCGCAGTGTCAGCCTGTATGTCACCCACGGTATCTTTTCTAAGGGCGTTGATCACCTGTTTGCAAACGGTATTGACGCTATCTACACCACCACCTCTTTAGCTGCCCCAGCGTTGGTACATCCGCAGCTTGAGCTTATCGACATTGACGCGATTTACCGCGCCTGAGGGAGAGACTGATTATGAAAATGAACCCGATTCTGGCTATCGACGGCTACAAAGTTTCTCATCGCGTACAGTATCCGCAGGGTACCCATCGCGTGTATTCCAACTTTACCCCGCGCAGCGATCGCTTTTTCTCCTCGCCGTTGGCGGATGGCAAACTGGTATTCTTCGGCCTGCAGGGTTTTATGCAGTGGTTTTTAGTCGACCTGTTTAATGAGGCGTTCTTTGCCCGCCCGGAAGACGAGGTGGTCAGCGAATACAAACAGGTCATGGACAGCTATCTGGGCAAAGATGCGGTGGCGGTGGACCATATTCGTGCGCTGCATCAGTTGGGCTATCTGCCGCTGCACATCAAGGCGCTGGATGAAGGCAGCAAAGTCCCGATGGCGGTACCGGTTTTAACTATCATCAACACCCAACCCGAGTTTTTCTGGCTGGTGAATTACCTGGAGACCGTGCTGTCGGCGGAGCTGTGGAAGGCGTCAACAAATGCCACGATAGCTCACCACTACCGCAAAATCTGCGCTCGCCGGGCAGAGCAAACCTGTAGCGACCTGACGCACCTTGACTTCCAGTGCCATGACTTTTCATTTCGCGGTATGTCCGGATTACAGGACACCATGCAGGCGGGCAGTGGGCATTTGTTGAGCTTTAAAGGGACCGACAGTATTCCATCTCTGCTGTACGCCCGCGATTACTACACCGACGGCGAGCCCTATTTTATCGGCGCCAGCATTCCGGCTACTGAACACAGCGTGATGTGTATGGGCGAGCGCGAGCATGAGATTGAAACCTTCCGCCGCCTGATTGCCGATCTCTACCCGCAAGGATTTGTATCGATAGTCTCTGATACCTGGGACTACTGGCAGGTGCTGACGGAATATACCCGTGAACTGAAGAACATCATTCTGGCGCGTGAAGGTCGGGTGGTATTCCGTCCGGATAGCGGCAACCCGGTTGAGATCCTGTGTGGTACTGGTGCAGATGAGGATACCCGCAGCGATCGTACCGCTCAGGAGAAAGGGTCCGTGGAAGTTCTGTGGGAGATTTTTGGCGGCACGATTAACGCCAAAGGTTACAAGGTGCTCGACCCGCATGTCGGACTGATTTATGGCGACTCCATCACCCTTGAGCGAGCGAATGAGATCCTGCGTCGTCTGGAAGCGAAAGGATTTGCCAGTTCAAACGTCGTGTTTGGCGTTGGTTCTTTTACTTATCAATACAACACACGTGACACCTTTGGTTTTGCGATGAAAGCGACGTGGGGAGAAGTCGACGGCAAAGGCCGGACGATTTTTAAAGAACCGAAAACTGATAATGGTCTGAAACGTTCAGCCCGTGGTCTGCTTCGCGTCACACGTGATGAGCAAGGGGAACTGCGTCTGCATGACGAACAGACCTGGGAGCAAGAGCAGGAAGGGGAGCTGAAAACTCGTTTTCTCAACGGCAAGCTGTTTAACCGCGAGCATTTCGAAGAAATCCGCCAGCGTCTGGCGACACAGGGATAATTCAACAAAAATGCCGGATGAGACGTGTTGGCGTCGGATCCGGCAATGATGACTACTCGGCCAACATCTGCTCAAGCTGTTCCTGAGCCTCCAGCCAGGCCATTTCACACTCTTCCAGCCCGGATTTCGCACTGGCCTGCTGCTGCAAACAGGCGGTAAGTTCGGCTTTGCGACTTTGGTCGTACAGTTCGCTGTCGCCGAGTTTTTCTTCCGCCTGCGCCAGCTGTGCGTGCAGTTTCTCCATCTCTTTTTCCAGACGGGTAATCTCTTTACGCAGCGGCTGCGTCAGGGAGCGCAGTTCCGCTTCACGGCGCTTCTGGTCTTTACGCGCCTGGGCGCTGTTAACGCTCTCTTTCGCCGGTTCGTCGCCCTGGTTTTCCTGTTTCTGGACATCGCTCAGCCACTGCTGATAATCCTCCAGATCGCCATCAAACGGCTCGACTTTCTTGTCGTGTACCAGATAGAGGTCGTCGGTGGTGGAGCGGATCAGGTGACGGTCGTGCGAGACGACAACCAGCGCGCCTTCAAAATCGATCAGCGCCTCGGTCAGCGCCTGACGCATATCCAAGTCCAGGTGGTTGGTTGGTTCATCGAGCAGCAGCAGGTTAGGGCGCTGCCAGACGATCAATGCCAGTACCAGACGCGCTTTTTCGCCACCGGAGAAGCGGCGTGTCTCTTCGCTGACTTTGTCGCCCTGGAAGCCGAATCCACCCAGGTAGTCACGCAGTTTCTGCTCCAGTTCCTGCGGCGCCATGCGTGCCAGATGCTGAATGGGTGATTCATCGGCGCGTAAAAACTCCAGCTGGTGCTGCGCGAAGTAGCCCAGTTTGATGCCTTTCGCCAGGCCAATCTCACCGCTAATTGGGGCCAGTTCGCCGGCCAGCAGCTTAATCAGCGTCGATTTACCCGCGCCGTTGCGACCGAGCAGGCCGATGCGGGAACCCGGCACCAGATTCAGTTTGATCGAATCGAGAATGACGCGATCGCCGTAGCCAGCGCTAACCTTTTCCATCTTCAGCAGCGGGTTTGGCAGGCTTTCCGGCTCACGGAAGCTGAAGTGGAACGGGTTGTCCACGTGCGCTGGGGCAATCAGCTCCATGCGTTCCAGCATTTTGATACGGCTCTGTGCCTGCTTCGCTTTCGTTGCTTTAGCGCGGAAACGATCGATATAGCTTTGCAGATGCGCCACGCGCTCCTGCTGGCTTTCGTACATTGCCTGTTGCTGTGCGAGGCGGGTCGCACGCTGGATTTCAAACGCGCTGTAGTTGCCGGTGTACTCGAACATGGTTTGCTGTTCGATATGAATAATTTTATCCACCACCGGATCGAGAAAGTCGCGATCGTGGGAGATCAAAATCAGCGTGCCCTGATAGCTTTTCAGCCATCTTTCCAGCCAGATCACCGCGTCGAGATCGAGGTGGTTGGTGGGTTCATCGAGCAGCAGTAGGTCTGAACGGCAAATCAGCGCCTGGGCCAGGTTGAGACGCATACGCCAGCCACCGGAGAAGTCGCTGACCGGGCGCTCAAGCTGTTCGTTGGAGAAGCCGAGGCCATGCAGCAGGCTGGCGGCGCGTGAGCGCACGGTCCAGGCGTCGATGGCATCCAGCTTGCCATGGACGGTGGCAATGGCATGTCCATCGTTACGTTCGTTGGCGTCGTTCAACTGCGCTTCCAGTTGACGATACTCGCGGTCGCCGTCAATGACATACTCCAGCGCGGGCTGTGGCAACGCAGGCGTTTCCTGATTCACCCACGCGAGCTGCCAGTTTCCCGGATAGGTAAATCCTCCAGCGTCGGCGCTGAGTTCATTTTTCAGCAATGCCAGCAGGGTAGATTTACCGCAGCCATTTTTACCCACCAGGCCAACCTTCTGCCCTGGATTAATGGTGGCCGTGGCATTGTCCAGCAAGACGCGCACGCCGCGACGAATTTGTAACGATGAGAAAACAATCATAAGGCGCCGTATGTTCAGACTATGTTAATTTATCATTATGATAATGTAATGTGCGGGCCGTTTGCCGCACCGAGGCGCAATGGTAGCCCAAAACGTCGAAAATAGACAAAAGACAAAACCGGGAGGGGGATGATGTTCCAGCCAGCGAAAGTCTTGCTGCTGTATGCCCATCCGGAATCTCAGGACTCGGTCGCGAACCGTGTTCTGCTTAAACCGGCCATGCAGCTCAGCAATGTTACCGTGCACGACCTTTACGCGCACTATCCTGATTTTTTTATCGATATTCCGCATGAACAGGCGCTGCTGCGTGAGCATGATGTGATTGTTTTTCAGCACCCACTCTATACCTATAGTTGTCCGGCGCTGTTAAAGGAATGGCTTGACCGCGTACTGAGCCGCGGATTTGCCAGCGGTCCCGGAGGGAATCAACTGGCGGGAAAGTATTGGCGTAGCGTTATCACTACCGGAGAACCGGAAAGTGCCTATCGCTATGACGCGCTAAACCGTTATCCAATGAGCGATGTGCTGCGTCCTTTCGAGCTAACGGCCGGTATGTGCCGCATGCACTGGATGAGCCCAATTATCGTTTACTGGGCCAGACGGCAAACGAAGCAGGAGCTGGACAGCCATGCGAAAGCGTATGGTGACTGGCTGGCGAATCCGATCCCTGTGGGAGGCCGCTGATGGAAGGTTCTGATTTATTGACAGCGGGAGTGTTGTTCCTCTTCGCGGCGGTGGCTGCAGTTCCCCTGGCCTCAAAGCTGGGTATCGGTCCGGTGCTGGGTTACTTGCTGGCAGGTATTGCTATCGGCCCGTGGGGATTAGGATTTATCAGCGATGTGGATGAAATCCTGCATTTTTCCGAGCTGGGCGTAGTCTTTCTGATGTTCATCATTGGGCTGGAACTTAATCCCGCCAAACTGTGGCAACTGCGGCGTTCAATTTTTGGCGTCGGTGCCGCGCAGGTGATGCTGAGCGCGGTGGTGCTGGCCGGATTATTGATGCTCACTGCGTTCTCCTGGCAGGCGGCAGTGGTTGGCGGCATTGGTCTGGCGATGTCATCGACCGCTATGGCGCTACAGTTAATGCGCGAAAAAGGCATGAACCGCAGTGAATCCGGACAACTGGGTTTTTCGGTACTGCTGTTTCAGGATCTGGCGGTGATCCCCGCGCTGGCACTGGTTCCGCTGCTGGCGGGTTCTGCTGACGAACATTTTGACTGGATCAAAGTGGGAATGAAGGTGCTGGCCTTTGCCGGCATGCTGATTGGCGGTCGCTATTTGCTGCGTCCGGTTTTCCGCTTTATTGCGGATTCTGGCGTGCGGGAAGTGTTCACCGCTGCCACGCTGCTGTTGGTGCTGGGGTCTGCTCTATTTATGGATGCGCTGGGGCTGTCAATGGCGCTGGGAACGTTTATTGCGGGCGTGCTGCTGGCGGAAAGCGAATATCGACATGAGCTGGAAACGGCAATCGATCCGTTTAAAGGCCTGTTGCTCGGGCTGTTTTTTATCTCCGTTGGCATGTCGCTCAACCTCGGCGTGCTCTACACCCATATTCTGTGGGTGGCAGCGAGCGTGATCGTGCTGGTGGTCGTAAAAATGCTGGTGCTGTATGTGCTGGCGCGTCTTAACGGCATGAGAAGCTCTGAACGGATGCAATTTGCCGGGGTTTTAAGTCAGGGTGGTGAATTCGCTTTCGTGCTGTTTTCAACGGCATCCTCGCAACGGCTGTTTCAGGGCGACCAAATGGCGTTGCTGCTGGTGACCGTCACGCTGTCGATGATGACCACGCCGCTGGTGATGAAGCTGATTGATAAATGGCTCTCCCGCCAGTTTAACGGCACGGATGAGGAAGACGAAAAACCCTGGGTGGAAGATGATAAACCGCAGGTGATTGTGGTGGGGTTTGGGCGTTTTGGTCAGGTTATTGGTCGCCTGTTGATGGCCAATAAAATGCGCATTACCGTTTTGGAGCGGGATATCAGCGCGGTGAATCTGATGCGTAAATATGGCTATAAGGTTTATTACGGTGATGCCACGCAGGTGGAACTGTTGCGCTCCGCAGGGGCAGAGGCGGCGCAATCTATTGTTATTACCTGTAATGAGCCTGAAGACACCATGAAACTGGTGGAACTGTGCCAACAGTATTTTCCGCATTTGCATATTCTTGCGCGAGCGCGCGGACGTGTAGAGGCGCATGAGTTATTACAGGCTGGTGTGACGCAGTTTTCCCGCGAAACGTTCTCCAGTGCGCTGGAGTTGGGGCGTAAAACGCTGGTTACACTGGGAATGCATCCGCACCAGGCTCAGCGTGCTCAGCTGCATTTTCGGCGGCTGGATATGCGCATGCTGCGGGAGCTGATCCCCATGCATACAGATACGGTACAAATCTCTCGAGCCAGGGAAGCCCGGCGCGAGCTGGAGGAAATTTTCCAACGAGAGATGCAGCAAGAGCGACGTCAGCTGGATGGCTGGGATGAATTTGAGTAGAGGATAACCATGGCAATTCGTAAACGTTTTATCGCAGGTGCAAAATGTCCGTCCTGCCAGTCGCAGGATACGCTGGCGATGTGGCGCGAAAATAATATCGATATTGTTGAGTGTGTTAAGTGCGGTCATCAGATGCGGGAAGCCGATAAAGAGGCGCGCGAGCACGTTCGCAAAGAAGAGCAAGTGATCGGGATTTTTCATCCGGACTAGCGATATGGCGCAGCTTTTTTTAAGCTAGAGGGTACACGGGTGCAGAATTCCGCTACAATCTGCGCCACTATTCTTTCCATGCTCAGGAGATATCATGAAAGTAGCAAAGGACCTGGTGGTCAGCCTGGCCTATCAGGTACGTACAGAAGACGGTGTGTTGGTTGATGAGTCTCCGGTGAGTGCACCGCTGGACTACCTGCATGGTCACGGTTCCCTGATTTCTGGCCTGGAAACAGCGCTGGACGGTCATGAAGTTGGCGACAAATTCGATGTTGCTGTTGGCGCAAACGACGCATACGGTCAGTACGACGAAAACCTGGTGCAGCGCGTTCCTAAAGACGTCTTCATGGGCGTTGACGAACTGCAGGTTGGCATGCGTTTCCTGGCTGAAACTGACCAGGGTCCAGTACCGGTAGAAATTACCGAAGTGGAAGACGACCACGTTGTGGTTGACGGTAACCACATGCTGGCTGGCCAGAATCTGAAATTCAACGTAGAAGTTGTTGCTATCCGCGAAGCGACCGAAGAAGAACTGGCTCACGGCCACGTTCACGGTGCGCACGGTCACGACCACGATCATGACCACGGTCATGACGGTTGCTGCGGTGGTCACGGCCACGGTCACGACCATGGTCACGAGCACGGCGGCGAAGGCTGCTGCGGCGGTGGCGGTAAAGGTAACGGCGGCGGCTGCGGTTGCCACTGATCGGTATGATTGCCTGATGGCGCTACGCTTATCAGGCCTACCGTAGGCTGGATAAGACGTTTACGTCGTCATCCGGCACAAAAAAGCGGGGATATCCCCGCTTTTTTTACGTCTCAATAATGTGGCGGTGGGGTCTCTTCAGACTGCGATGCAATGTGGGACGGCTGCGTTGCTTTGAGCTTTTCCGTCAGCAGACGCAGATGGTCGCGCAGTTTGGCCATTTCCAGTTCATGCGCGGTCACCGTCACGTTGAGCTCTTCAATGGTGATCTCCTGAAATGCCAGGCGACTTTCCAGTTCAGCCAGGCGAGTTTCCATTGTTGTATCCTGCATGATTCACCTCTTTCTTTTTTCTCCGGCAGATCGCGGACTGCGGCGAATTCTACTTAACTTTGCTTGTTTGCACAGCACTCAATCTTCGGTAACGAAACTAATTTAAACAAAAAGAGTCTGAAAAGTGGTGATAATAGGGCGTGCCTGTATGTTGATTTGTTCTGCAACGCTTTATAGTACATTTTTATGTTAGCTAACCCTGGGGTGAGATGCCCCGGCCCTGGAGATATGGATGAAATCACTGTTTAAAGTAACGCTGCTGGCGACCACAATGGCTGTTGCTCTGCATGCCCCGATCACCTTCGCTGCTGATGCTGCGAAACCAGCCGCTACTGCTGACAGCAAAGCAGCATTCAAGAATGACGACCAAAAAGCCGCTTACGCGCTGGGCGCGTCCCTGGGTCGTTATATGGAAAACTCTCTGAAAGAGCAGGAAAAACTGGGCATCAAACTGGATAAAGATCAGCTGATCGCTGGTGTTCAGGATGCATTTGCAGACAAGAGCAAACTGTCTGACCAGGAAATCGAACAAACTCTGCAGGCGTTTGAAGCGCGCGTGAAGAGCTCCGCTCAGGCGAAAATGGAAAAAGACGCGGCTGACAACGAAGCCAAAGGTAAAGTTTACCGCGAGAAATTTGCTAAAGAGAAAGGCGTTAAAACCTCTTCTACTGGCCTGGTCTACAAAGTAGAGAAAGAAGGTACTGGCGCTGCACCGAAAGACAGCGATACCGTGGTAGTCAACTACAAAGGTACGCTGATCGATGGTAAAGAGTTTGATAACTCCTACACCCGTGGTGAGCCGCTGTCTTTCCGTCTTGACGGTGTCATCCCTGGCTGGACTGAAGGCCTGAAAAACATCAAGAAAGGCGGCAAAATCCAGCTGGTTATCCCACCGGATCTGGCTTACGGCAAAACGGGCGTCCCGGGTATTCCAGCCAACTCTACGCTGGTCTTTGATGTTGAACTGTTAGACATCAAACCGGCACCGAAAGCTGACGCGCAGCCAGATGCTGCACCGGCAGATAAAGCTGCAGACAGCAGCAAAAAATAAGCTAACAGAAACCGCCGCCCACAGGGCGGCGGTTTTTTATTATCGACAGGATATAATTAATACTGGAAAGCGCCTTGTGCGCTGTATTACTTTAGATGCCCCTATAATAGTGATGAGCCTGCCCTGACAACATAACGACAGGCTCCTGAAAAGGAGTGCTTTTTTTCATGTCCAGGTCGCTTTTAACCAACGAAACCAGTGAGCTAGATTTGCTGGATCAACGTCCTTTCGATCAAACCGACTTCGATATCCTCAAATCCTACGAAGCGGTAGTGGACGGGTTGGCGATGCTCATTGGTTCCCATTGTGAAATCGTATTGCACTCTTTGCAGGATTTGAAATGCTCGGCCATCCGCATTGCTAACGGTGAACACACGGGCCGTAAAATTGGCTCACCGATTACTGACCTTGCGTTGCGTATGCTGCATGATATGACGGGTGCGGATAGCAGCGTGTCGAAGTGTTACTTCACACGTGCGAAAAGCGGTGTCTTGATGAAGTCGGTGACGATTGCCATTCGCAACCGTGAGCATCGCGTGATTGGTCTGCTGTGCATCAACATGAACCTTGATGTTCCTTTCTCGCAGATAATGAATACCTTTATCCCACCGGAAACCCCGGAAGTGGGCTCTGCCGTCAACTTCGCTTCTTCGGTGGAAGATCTGGTTACCCAGACGCTGGAATTCACGATCGAAGAAGTGAATGCCGATCGCAATGTTTCCAACAACGCGAAGAACCGCCAGATCGTCCTGAATTTATATGAGAAAGGCATCTTCGATATTAAAGATGCAATCAATCAGGTCGCCGATCGGCTGAACATCTCCAAACATACGGTCTACCTCTATATTCGTCAGTTCAAAAGCGGCGATTTCCAGGGGCAAGACAAGTAATGCGTTTTGCCATCATGGTGACAGGGCCTGCTTATGGCACGCAGCAGGCGAGCAGCGCGTTGCAATTTGCTCATGCGCTTCTCGAAGAAGGGCATGAGTTATGCAGCGTCTTTTTCTATCGAGAAGGTGTATATAACGCCAACTTACTGACTTCACCCGCCAGTGATGAATATGATCTGGTGCGGGCCTGGCAACAGCTGAACCAACAGCATGGTGTAACGCTGAATATCTGCGTGGCGGCGGCGTTGCGTCGCGGCGTTGTTGATGAAACTGAGGCAAAGCGGCTGGGACTGGCAGGGGCTAATTTACAATCAGGTTTTAACCTCAGCGGGCTTGGATCGCTGGCTGAGGCATCCCTGACCTGCGATCGCGTGGTGCAGTTCTGATGAAACGTGTTGCTTTTGTCTTTTCTACCGTGCCGCATGGCAGCGCATCTGGCCGTGAAGGGTTAGATGCATTGCTGGCGACATCTGCATTAACGGAAGACCTCGGCGTGTTTTTTATCGGCGATGGCGTCTTTCAAATCCTCCAGGGACAACAACCGGATGCTGTGCTGGCGCGAGACTATATCGCAACCTTCAAGCTGTTAGGGTTGTACGATATCGATCAATGTTGGCTCTGCGCTGCCTCATTACGCGAGCGGGGCCTTCAGCAGGGGGTTAATTTTGTGGTCGATGCGACAGCGCTTGAACCGGAAGATTTACGCCGTGAGTTAGGCAACTTTGACGTCATTTTAAGGTTTTGAGACTCTCATGCTGCACACACTACATCGCTCCGCGTGGCTTACCGATTTCTCCTCTCTTCTTCGCCTGGTAGATAAAGACGATGAGCTTTTATTGCTCCAGGATGGCGTGACGGCGGCAATCGAAGGAAGCCGTTTCCTTGAAAGTCTGCAAAATGCCTCCATTAAGGTCTATGTACTGGAAGAAGACATTAAGGCTCGCGGTTTGAGTGGTCAAATTTCAGACAGTGTCGTCAGGGTTAGCTATACTGACTTCGTCAGACTTACGGTGAAGCATCCCAGCCAGATGTCCTGGTAATTGTGGGATCGTTGTATATTTCTTGACACCTTTTCGACACCGACCTAAAATTCTGCGTCCTCATATTGTATGAGGTCGTTTTATTACGTGTTTACGAAGCAAAAGCTAAAACCAGGAGCTATTTAATGGCAACAGTTAACCAGCTGGTACGCAAACCACGTGCACGCAAAGTTGCAAAAAGCAACGTGCCTGCGCTGGAAGCATGCCCGCAGAAACGTGGCGTATGTACTCGTGTATATACTACCACTCCTAAAAAACCGAACTCCGCACTGCGTAAAGTTTGCCGTGTTCGTCTGACTAACGGTTTTGAAGTGACTTCCTACATCGGTGGTGAAGGTCACAACCTGCAGGAGCACTCCGTGATCCTGATCCGTGGCGGTCGTGTAAAAGACCTCCCGGGTGTTCGTTACCACACCGTTCGTGGTGCGCTTGACTGCTCCGGCGTTAAAGACCGTAAGCAATCACGCTCCAAGTATGGCGTGAAACGTCCTAAGGCTTAATGGTTCTCCGTTAAGTAAGGCCAAACGTTTTATATTAATGTCAAACTAAACTCTTAGAGTTTTGGACAATCCTGAATTAACAACGGAGTATTTCCATGCCACGTCGTCGCGTCATTGGTCAGCGTAAAATTCTGCCGGATCCGAAGTTCGGATCAGAACTGCTGGCTAAATTTGTAAATATCCTGATGGTAGATGGTAAAAAATCTACTGCCGAAACTATCGTATACAGCGCGCTGGAGACCCTGGCTCAGCGTTCTGGTAAAAACGAACTGGAAGCTTTCGAAGTAGCTCTCGAAAACGTGCGCCCGACTGTCGAAGTTAAGTCTCGCCGCGTTGGTGGTTCTACTTATCAGGTACCAGTTGAAGTCCGTCCGGTCCGTCGTAATGCTCTGGCAATGCGTTGGATCGTTGAAGCTGCTCGTAAACGCGGTGATAAATCCATGGCTCTGCGCCTGGCGAACGAACTTTCTGATGCTGCAGAAAACAAAGGTACTGCAGTTAAGAAACGTGAAGACGTTCACCGTATGGCAGAAGCCAACAAGGCGTTCGCACACTACCGTTGGTAATCCCTTCGGAGTTTTAGTCACCAGGCGGGCGCTTCTAGTAAGCAGCCCGCTTTGGGCTACTTAAATTGAACGCCTAAAAGATAAACGAGGAATCAAATGGCTCGTACAACACCCATCGCGCGCTACCGTAACATCGGTATCAGTGCGCACATCGACGCCGGTAAAACCACTACTACCGAACGTATTCTGTTCTACACCGGTGTAAACCATAAAATCGGTGAAGTTCATGACGGCGCAGCCACCATGGACTGGATGGAGCAGGAGCAGGAACGTGGTATTACTATCACCTCCGCAGCGACTACTGCATTCTGGTCTGGTATGGCTAAGCAGTATGAACCGCATCGCGTAAACATCATCGACACCCCGGGGCACGTTGACTTCACTATCGAAGTAGAACGTTCCATGCGTGTGCTTGATGGTGCAGTAATGGTTTACTGCGCAGTTGGTGGTGTTCAGCCTCAGTCTGAAACCGTATGGCGTCAGGCAAACAAATATAAAGTTCCGCGCATTGCGTTCGTTAACAAAATGGACCGTATGGGTGCGAACTTCCTGAAAGTTGTTGGTCAGATCAAAACCCGTCTGGGCGCGAACCCTGTTCCGCTGCAGCTGGCAATTGGCGCTGAAGAAGCGTTCACCGGTGTTGTTGACCTGGTGAAAATGAAAGCCATCAACTGGAACGAAGAAGATGCAGGCGTAACCTTCACTTATGAAGATATCCCGGCTGACATGCAGGAACTGGCTGAAGAATGGCACCAGAATCTGATCGAGTCCGCTGCAGAAGCTTCAGAAGAGCTGATGGAGAAATACCTGGGTGGTGAAGAACTGACTGAAGAAGAGATCAAAAAAGCTCTGCGTCAGCGTGTTCTGAACAACGAAATCATCCTGGTAACCTGTGGTTCTGCGTTCAAGAACAAAGGTGTTCAGGCGATGCTGGATGCGGTAATTGATTACCTGCCATCCCCAGTAGACGTACCTGCGATCAACGGTATTCTGGACGACGGTAAAGATACTCCTGCTGAGCGTCATGCTAGCGATGACGAGCCGTTTGCTGCTCTGGCATTCAAAATCGCTACTGACCCGTTCGTGGGTAACCTGACCTTCTTCCGCGTGTACTCTGGTGTGGTTAACTCCGGTGACACCATCCTGAACTCCGTGAAAACTGCACGTGAACGTTTCGGCCGTATCGTACAGATGCACGCTAACAAACGTGAAGAGATCAAAGAAGTTCGCGCGGGCGATATCGCTGCTGCAATCGGTCTGAAAGACGTGACCACTGGTGACACTCTGTGTGACCCGGATCACCCGATCATTCTGGAACGTATGGAATTCCCTGAGCCGGTAATTTCCATCGCGGTAGAACCGAAAACCAAAGCTGACCAGGAAAAAATGGGTCTGGCTCTGGGCCGTCTGGCTAAAGAAGACCCGTCATTCCGCGTATGGACTGACGAAGAATCTAACCAGACCATTATCGCTGGTATGGGTGAGCTGCACCTCGACATCATCGTTGACCGTATGAAGCGTGAATTCAACGTTGAAGCGAACGTCGGTAAACCTCAGGTTGCTTACCGTGAAGCGATTCGCGCGAAAGTTACCGATATCGAAGGTAAACACGCTAAGCAGTCTGGTGGTCGCGGTCAGTACGGTCATGTTGTTATCGACATGTACCCGCTGGAGCCGGGTTCAAACCCGAAAGGCTACGAGTTCATCAACGACATCAAAGGTGGTGTAATTCCTGGCGAATACATCCCGGCCGTTGATAAAGGCATCCAGGAACAGCTGAAATCTGGCCCGCTGGCTGGTTACCCGGTTGTTGATCTGGGCGTGCGTCTGCACTTCGGTTCTTACCATGACGTTGACTCCTCTGAGCTGGCGTTTAAACTGGCCGCTTCTATCGCCTTCAAAGATGGCTTTAAGAAAGCGAAACCAGTTCTGCTTGAGCCTATCATGAAGGTTGAAGTAGAGACTCCGGAAGAGAACACCGGTGACGTAATCGGTGACTTGAGCCGCCGTCGTGGTATGCTTCGTGGTCAGGAATCCAACGTCACTGGCGTTGTTATCCATGCTGAAGTTCCGCTGTCTGAAATGTTCGGATATGCAACCCAGCTGCGTTCTCTGACCAAAGGCCGTGCTTCTTACTCCATGGAGTTCCTGAAGTACGACGATGCGCCGAACAACGTTGCTCAGGCCGTTATTGAAGCCCGTGGTAAATAATCCACAGGATTAAAACCTAAGTCCCGTGCTCTCTCCATAGGGGAGAGCACTATAGTAAGGAATATAGCCGTGTCTAAAGAAAAATTTGAACGTACAAAACCGCACGTTAACGTCGGCACCATCGGCCACGTTGACCACGGTAAAACTACCCTGACCGCTGCAATCACTACCGTACTGGCTAAAACCTACGGCGGTGCTGCTCGTGCATTCGACCAGATCGATAACGCGCCGGAAGAAAAAGCTCGTGGTATCACCATCAACACTTCTCACGTTGAATATGACACCCCGACTCGCCACTACG
>NZ_MVFY01000037.1 GCF_002042885.1 Citrobacter portucalensis | reverse complement strand
TTCGATTCATCATCGACTTGCAAAAATTTGAGAGACTCGAACACACCATTTTTCATTTCTTATTACGGAGAAATGAAACAGTGTGTCGTTTCAATTTTCAGCTTGATCCAGATTTTTAAAGAGCAAAACTTCGCAGTGAACCTTTTCAGGTACACTCTGAAGTTTTCTTGTGTTTTTGCAGTAAGGATGGTGGAGCTATGCGGGATCGAACCGCAGACCTCCTGCGTGCAAGGCAGGCGCTCTCCCAGCTGAGCTATAGCCCCATCGTAGTTATCTCATTCACCTTAATTCTTGCTGAGACAAGGCGTGGAGCGGCGAAGCATACTGAAGTATGCGAGTCGTTTCACAACGCGGTATCAGAAAGAATTTGGTAGGCCTGAGTGGACTTGAACCACCGACCTCACCCTTATCAGGGGTGCGCTCTAACCACCTGAGCTACAAGCCTGCAGAGATTTTCTTACTGCTAATTTTCATCAGACAATCTGTGTGAGCACTACAAAGGTCGGTTCTTTAAGGTAAGGAGGTGATCCAACCGCAGGTTCCCCTACGGTTACCTTGTTACGACTTCACCCCAGTCATGAATCACAAAGTGGT
>NZ_MVFY01000036.1 GCF_002042885.1 Citrobacter portucalensis | reverse complement strand
TCCATCGCGATTGGGTGGATCAGGGTAACAACCATTTTGATGTTGTCGCCCGGCATTACCATCTCTACGCCTTCCGGCAGTTCGATGGTACCAGTCACGTCAGTAGTACGGAAGTAGAACTGCGGACGGTAGCCTTTGAAGAACGGAGTATGACGGCCGCCTTCGTCTTTGGACAGAATGTACACTTCAGATTCGAACTTGGTGTGCGGCTTGATAGAGCCCGGCTTAGCCAGTACCTGACCACGTTCGATTTCTTCACGTTTGATACCACGCAGCAGAACACCAACGTTCTCACCAGCACGGCCTTCGTCCAGCAGTTTGCGGAACATTTCAACGCCAGTACAGGTAGACTTAGCAGTCTCTTTGATACCAACGATTTCAACTTCTTCACCAACTTTGATGATACCGCGCTCTACACGACCGGTAACAACGGTACCACGACCGGAGATGGAGAATACGTCTTCGATAGGCAGCAGGAACGGCTTGTCAATCGCACGCTCTGGTTCTGGGATGTAAGAATCCAGGAAGCCAGCCAGTTCGATGATTTTCGCTTCCCACTCTGCTTCGCCTTCCAGCGCTTTCAGAGCAGAACCACGAACGATCGGAGTGTCGTCGCCCGGGAAATCGTACTGAGACAGAAGTTCACGAACTTCCATTTCTACCAGTTCCAGCAGCTCTTCGTCATCAACCATGTCGCATTTGTTCAGGAACACGATGATGTACGGAACGCCTACCTGACGACCCAGCAGGATGTGCTCACGAGTCTGCGGCATCGGGCCGTCAGTCGCAGCAACAACCAGGATCGCGCCGTCCATCTGCGCAGCACCGGTGATCATGTTTTTAACATAGTCGGCGTGGCCCGGGCAGTCTACGTGTGCGTAGTGGCGAGTCGGGGTGTCATATTCAACGTGAGAAGTGTTGATGGTGATACCACGAGCTTTTTCTTCCGGCGCGTTATCGATCTGGTCGAATGCACGAGCAGCACCGCCGTAGGTTTTAGCCAG
>NZ_MVFY01000034.1 GCF_002042885.1 Citrobacter portucalensis | reverse complement strand
ATTGAATATTTTCTTAACACAATTTGATGGTGGATTTGTCTACAGCAGCTACATTGCATAGATAAATAGAAATTTAGATTTACTTTTGAGGTGTCATTTAATGATTACGGTATTAACACCGGCGTATAATAGAGCAGGTACACTTGATAACTTGTTTAAATCACTTCAGCGCCAAACAAGTAAGATGTTTGAGTGGGTTATTATTGATGACGGAAGTACGGATGATACTTTAGATAAAATTGAAAAATATAAAAAAAATTCAAAATTTGATATATCCTCTGCATTTCAAGTTAATCAGGGTAAACCAAGTGCCATAAATCATGGATGTCGAATTTCAAGCCGAGAGTTTATATTTGTAGTCGACAGTGATGACTGTTTAACTGACGATGCTATTGAATGGGTGTTGAAAGGCATTAAAGAAGCTGAGGCTGAAGGAATTAAGTATGCTGGCGTTGGCTTCAGAAAGAGCGAATTTAATGGAACTTTATCGGGGATAACATTTGATAATCATTCTCTTGACCATGCCTTATATCTGAATGCGACGAATGCTTCAAATTTGATAAAAGGTG
This sequence comes from Citrobacter portucalensis, assembly GCF_002042885.1. Lineage (GTDB taxonomy): Bacteria > Pseudomonadota > Gammaproteobacteria > Enterobacterales > Enterobacteriaceae > Citrobacter > Citrobacter portucalensis. Next base: position 1,381 of record NZ_MVFY01000034.1, on the reverse strand, counting down.
AAATGGCTTTTTGTTTTAAAAGAGATTTAATGCTGAAGATTCCATTTCCATTACATGCGGGTGAAAAATTTGTACCAGAAGGCTTGATTTGGACGCAAATCACGGATATTGCATGTGTGCGATTTTATGTCAATAAGGTTATTTATCTTTATGACTATCTTGATGATGGTCTTACCATGAACTTTAAAAAACAGCTTAAAAATAATCATAAAGGATTTTCTGAGTATTACCGAAACCAGTTCTATCGTGAAAGTGATTTGTTTAAGAAAGGAAAGATGCTCATGAGATATATTCAGTGCAAATATTATGGAATGTTGAAATGAAAATTATTCAGATTATCACTGGGCTGGGCATTGGCGGTGCTGAAAAAATAGTTAGTGACCTTACAAGAAAACTAGTAAATCATCAACATGAAGTTGTAGTTATCTCCTTAACTGGGGAGAAATTAATGAAAATGCCCTCTGAAGTAAACGTCATTGAAATGAAGATGACCAAGGGAATAGTTTCAATTATAAAAACATACTGGGGTGTTCGTAAAATAATAAAGGAATTCAACCCTGATGTTGTGCATAGTCACATGTTTCATGCGAATATCTTTGCTCGATTAATTCGTCTGACGTTACCATTTAAAAAGTTGATATCTACTGCTCATAGCAATAATGAAGGTGGCTCCTTAAGGATGTTGGCATACAGACTTACTGATTCATTGGCTGAGATATCTACTAATGTTAGTGAAAAAGCAGTCAATGAATTTATTGCTAAGAAAGCTTCTAAGCCTGGACGAATGATACCGATCTATAATGGAGTGGATACTCATAAGTTTTGTTATAGTAGTAAAAACCGTAGAGTAATGAGGGAATTACTGAATATTCCTGATGATGCTCGCTTGATTATGACAGTTGGGAGACTAACAGAGGCAAAGGATTACCCAAATCTAATCAATGCATTTGCATCGCTTGAGTGCAAAAGTTCAACTTATCTTGCAATAATAGGTGATGGCGAACTAAATTCTAGCTTGAAGGAGTTAGCGGTGAGCCTGAAAGTTGACAATAATATTTTCTGGTTAGGTAAACAAGATAATATTGAAGAGTGGTTATCTGCATGCGATTTGTTTGTTTTGAGTTCTGTATGGGAAGGTTTTGGAATTGTTCTCGCTGAAGCAATGGCATGCGAAAGGATTGTTATTGCAACAAACGTTGGTGGGGTGGGAGAGGTAGTTGGTGATGCTAATTTTTTAGTTCCGCCATCCAGACCTGACTTACTAATGCATAAAATAAAATCAATTTTAAATTTAAATAATGAAGAATTTTTGCACATTGGTACCCTGAATAGGGATAGAGTACAGCGGAAGTTTTCTATTGATAATATAGTGGCTAAATGG
>NZ_MVFY01000033.1 GCF_002042885.1 Citrobacter portucalensis | reverse complement strand
GGTGTGTTCGAGTCTCTCAAATTTTTGCAAGTCGATGATGAATCGAAAGAAACATCTTCGGGTTGTGAGGTTAAGCGACTAAGCGTACACGGTGGATGCCCTGGCAGTCAGAGGCGATGAAGGACGTGCTAATCTGCGATAAGCGTCGGTAAGGTGATATGAACCGTTATAACCGGCGATTTCCGAATGGGGAAACCCAGTGTGATTCGTCACACTATCATTACGTGAATACATAGCGTAATGAAGCGAACCGGGGGAACTGAAACATCTAAGTACCCCGAGGAAAAGAAATCAACCGAGATTCCCCCAGTAGCGGCGAGCGAACGGGGAGCAGCCCAGAGTCTGAATCAGCATGTGTGTTAGTGGAAGCGTCTGGAAAGTCGCACGATACAGGGTGAAAGTCCCGTACACAAAAGTGCATGTGTTGTGAACTCGAAGAGTAGGGCGGGACACGTGGTATCCTGTCTGAATATGGGGGGACCATCCTCCAAGGCTAAATACTCCTGACTGACCGATAGTGAACCAGTACCGTGAGGGAAAGGCGAAAAGAACCCCGGCGAGGGGAGTGAAAAAGAACCTGAAACCGTGTACGTACAAGCAGTGGGAGCACCCTTCGGGGTGTGACTGCGTACCTTTTGTATAATGGGTCAGCGACTTATATTCTGTAGCAAGGTTAACCGAATAGGGGAGCCGAAGGGAAACCGAGTCTTAACTGGGCGTTAAGTTGCAGGGTATAGACCCGAAACCCGGTGATCTAGCCATGGGCAGGTTGAAGGTTGGGTAACACTAACTGGAGGACCGAACCGACTAATGTTGAAAAATTAGCGGATGACTTGTGGCTGGGGGTGAAAGGCCAATCAAACCGGGAGATAGCTGGTTCTCCCCGAAAGCTATTTAGGTAGCGCCTCGTGAATTCATCTTCGGGGGTAGAGCACTGTTTCGGCTAGGGGGTCATCCCGACTTACCAACCCGATGCAAACTGCGAATACCGAAGAATGTTATCACGGGAGACACACGGCGGGTGCTAACGTCCGTCGTGAAGAGGGAAACAACCCAGACCGCCAGCTAAGGTCCCAAAGTCATGGTTAAGTGGGAAACGATGTGGGAAGGCACAGACAGCCAGGATGTTGGCTTAGAAGCAGCCATCATTTAAAGAAAGCGTAATAGCTCACTGGTCGAGTCGGCCTGCGCGGAAGATGTAACGGGGCTAAACCATGCACCGAAGCTGCGGCAGCGACACTATGTGTTGTTGGGTAGGGGAGCGTTCTGTAAGCCGTTGAAGGTGTATCGTGAGGTATGCTGGAGGTATCAGAAGTGCGAATGCTGACATAAGTAACGATAATGCGGGTGAAAAACCCGCACGCCGGAAGACCAAGGGTTCCTGTCCAACGTTAATCGGGGCAGGGTGAGTCGACCCCTAAGGCGAGGCCGAAAGGCGTAGTCGATGGGAAACAGGTTAATATTCCTGTACTTGGTGTTACTGCGAAGGGGGGACGGAGAAGGCTATGTTAGCCGGGCGACGGTTGTCCCGGTTTAAGCATGTAGGCGGAGGTTCCAGGTAAATCCGGTACCTTTTAACGCTGAGGTGTGATGACGAGGCACTACGGTGCTGAAGTAACAAATGCCCTGCTTCCAGGAAAAGCCTCTAAGCATCAGGTAACACGAAATCGTACCCCAAACCGACACAGGTGGTCAGGTAGAGAATACCAAGGCGCTTGAGAGAACTCGGGTGAAGGAACTAGGCAAAATGGTGCCGTAACTTCGGGAGAAGGCACGCTGATATGTAGGTGAAGTGATTTACTCATGGAGCTGAAATCAGTCGAAGATACCAGCTGGCTGCAACTGTTTATTAAAAACACAGCACTGTGCAAACACGAAAGTGGACGTATACGGTGTGACGCCTGCCCGGTGCCGGAAGGTTAATTGATGGGGTTATCCGTAAGGAGAAGCTCTTGATCGAAGCCCCGGTAAACGGCGGCCGTAACTATAACGGTCCTAAGGTAGCGAAATTCCTTGTCGGGTAAGTTCCGACCTGCACGAATGGCGTAATGATGGCCAGGCTGTCTCCACCCGAGACTCAGTGAAATTGAACTCGCTGTGAAGATGCAGTGTACCCGCGGCAAGACGGAAAGACCCCGTGAACCTTTACTATAGCTTGACACTGAACACTGGTCCTTGATGTGTAGGATAGGTGGGAGGCTTTGAAGTGTGGACGCCAGTCTGCATGGAGCCATCCTTGAAATACCACCCTTTAATGGCTGGTGTTCTAACGTAGACCCGTGATCCGGGTTGCGGACAGTGTCTGGTGGGTAGTTTGACTGGGGCGGTCTCCTCCTAAAGAGTAACGGAGGAGCACGAAGGTTAGCTAATCCTGGTCGGACATCAGGAGGTTAGTGCAAAGGCATAAGCTAGCTTGACTGCGAGAGTGACGGCTCGAGCAGGTGCGAAAGCAGGTCTTAGTGATCCGGTGGTTCTGAATGGAAGGGCCATCGCTCAACGGATAAAAGGTACTCCGGGGATAACAGGCTGATACCGCCCAAGAGTTCATATCGACGGCGGTGTTTGGCACCTCGATGTCGGCTCATCACATCCTGGGGCTGAAGTAGGTCCCAAGGGTATGGCTGTTCGCCATTTAAAGTGGTACGCGAGCTGGGTTTAGAACGTCGTGAGACAGTTCGGTCCCTATCTGCCGTGGGCGCTGGAGAATTGAGGGGGGCTGCTCCTAGTACGAGAGGACCGGAGTGGACGCATCACTGGTGTTCGGGTTGTCATGCCAATGGCATTGCCCGGTAGCTAAATGCGGAAGAGATAAGTGCTGAAAGCATCTAAGCACGAAACTTGCCCCGAGATGAGTTCTCCCTGAC
>NZ_MVFY01000032.1 GCF_002042885.1 Citrobacter portucalensis | reverse complement strand
TTTTATCTGTTGTCTGTCGGTGAGCGCTCTCCTGAGGAGGACAAATCCGCCGGGAGCGGATTTGAACGTTGCGCAGCAACGGCCCGGAGGGTGGCGGGCAGGACGCCCGCCATAAACTGCCAGGCATCAAATAAAGTGAAGAAGCCCATCCAGACGGATGGGCTTCTTTGCGTCTGTGCGGGATGAAAACCGCCGGATGCGGCGTGCCGCCTTATCCGGCCTACAGAGGCCGGGCTGAATGTATTTTGTAGGCCTGATAAGCGCAGCGCATCAGGCACATCACAACACCGCACCATCGGGTACAAAGCAATATCCTGAGCCTCCATAAGACAAGCCATCCAGCGGTATATGCGGTAAACTAGGCGCGATTTTGCATCAGGAAAGCGTCTATGAATCACTCCCTTAAAGCCTGGAACACCTTCGGTATCGATCAGCAAACGAATGAACTTGTCTGCGCCGAAAATGAACAACAATTACTGAATGCTTGGCAATCAGCCAATGCATCGCATCATCCTGTACTGATCCTGGGCGAAGGGAGTAACGTCCTGTTTCTTGATACCTTCCAGGGTACGGTGATCGTCAATCGTATTAAGGGTATTGAGATTACAGAACAACCTGATGCGTGGCATTTGCACGTAGGTGCGGGTGAAAACTGGCATCATCTGGTCCAGCATACGTTGCAGCTTGGCATGCCTGGGCTGGAAAATCTGGCGCTTATCCCAGGCTGCGTGGGTTCATCGCCAATCCAGAATATTGGTGCCTATGGAGTAGAGCTACAGCGCGTCTGCGAATACGTAGACTGCGTTGAGCTGTCGACTGGCAAACATCTGCGCGTTGGTGCAGCAGAATGTCGCTTTGGTTATCGTGACAGCATCTTCAAACATGAATACCAGGATCGCTTCGCAATTATTGCTGTTGGTTTACGCTTGTCTAAACAGTGGCATCCGGTACTGACCTATGGCGATCTGACGCGCCTGGATCCTACAACGGTGACGCCTCAGCAGGTTTTTGATTCTGTCTGCCATATGCGCACGACAAAACTGCCCGATCCGAAAGTAAACGGGAATGCAGGAAGCTTCTTTAAAAACCCGGTTGTCACCGCAGAGATTGCGCAGGAGCTCCTGGCAAAATTCCCAACAGCACCTCATTACCCGCAGGCTGATGGTTCTGTAAAACTGGCAGCCGGCTGGCTTATCGACCAGTGTCAGCTAAAAGGCAAGCGCATTGGTGGCGCAGCGGTACATCAACAGCAGGCACTGGTGCTGATCAATGCAGACAATGCGACGAGTCAGGATGTGGTGCAACTTGCACATCATGTACGTCAAAAAGTCGGTGAGAAATTTAATGTCTGGCTCGAACCAGAGGTTCGGTTTATTGGCCCGCAGGGTGAAATGAATGCTGTGGAGATCATTGCATGAAGGATAATACCGTCCCTCTGACGCTTATTTCATTACTCGCTGATGGCGAATTTCATTCTGGTGAGCAGCTCGGTGAAAAGTTGGGAATGAGCCGTGCCGCAATCAATAAGCATGTCCAGACGTTACGCGACTGGGGGGTTGATGTCTTTACTGTTCCAGGTAAAGGATACAGCTTACCGGAGCCTATCCAACTATTAGATGCCTCACTTATTCATTCTCAACTGGATGGTGGAAATATCACAGTCCTGCCGGTTATCGACTCAACCAATCAGTACCTGATGGACCGAATAGGTCAACTGGAGTCAGGGGATGCCTGTGTCGCTGAATATCAGCAAGCCGGGCGCGGTCGCCGTGGTCGCAAATGGTTTTCACCGTTTGGTGCCAACCTGTACCTTTCAATGTTCTGGCGGTTGGAACAAGGACCGGCTGCCGCGATTGGCCTGAGTCTGGTTATTGGTATCGTCATGGCTGAGGTTTTACGCGATCTGGGCGCAGAGAAGGTACGTGTAAAATGGCCCAACGACCTCTATTTGCTCGACCGTAAGCTGGCAGGGATCCTGGTTGAACTGACCGGTAAGACAGGGGATGCCGCGCAGATTGTTATCGGTGCGGGTATTAATATGTCCATGCGCCGGGTTGAAGAAAATGTGGTTAATCAAGGCTGGATTAACTTGCAGGAAGCGGGCATTAACATTGATCGCAATACCCTTGCTGCCCGACTGATACGTGAGTTGCGTGCTGCGTTAGTGCTCTTTGAGCACGAAGGTTTAGCTCCGTATCTGTCTCGCTGGAAGAGACTGGATAACTTTATCGACCGCCCGGTCAAACTTATTATTGGCGATAAAGAAATATTTGGCATCTCTCGTGGAATAGACGCGCAAGGTGCATTATTGCTTGAACAAAATGGCGAGATCAAACCCTGGATGGGTGGAGAAATATCGCTAAGAAGCGCTGAGTAATAAGAAGGGGAGCTGTTGCTCCCCTTTTTTATTTATTTTCTCAACCTGACTTGCTCAACGGCATGATTGGCACTTTTCGTCATGATTAAGCTTGCTCGCTCACGCGTTGGTAATATATTTTGTTTTAAATTCAGCCAGTTAATCTCTTTCCATAACGATGTGGCGGTGTTGATAGCCTCATCTTCTGATAATTTTGCATAGTTATGGAAATAAGAGTCCGGGTTGGTAAACGCCCCTTCACGGAATTTCAGGAAACGGTTGATATACCACGTCTGGAGTAATTCTTCTGGCGCATCAACATAAATAGAAAAGTCGACAAAGTCAGAAACAAATACATGATGCGGATCGTGAGGATAGTCCATCCCGCTTTGTAATACATTTAGCCCTTCGAGTATTAATATGTCGGGCTGGGCAACGGTTTTGTCGCCATCAGGGATCACATCATAGATGAGATGGGAATAGACCGGCGCCGTGACGTTAGGTACGCCTGATTTCAGATCGGAAACGAATTTAACCAAGCGATGCATATCATAGGACTGGGGGAAGCCTTTCTTCTTCATCAGTCCACGATCTTTCAATACCTGGTTAGGGTGGAGAAAGCCATCGGTAGTAATCAACTCAACCTTGCGATGCTCGGGCCAGCGACTGAGCAAAGCCTGCAAAACACGCGCAGTCGTACTTTTACCGACGGCGACGCTGCCAGCAATGCTAATAATATAAGGAATACGCTCGCCATTCGTGCCTAAAAATTGCTCCAGCACGGCCTGACGTCGCAGGTTCGAACTGATGTAAAAGTTTAGCAAACGCGAGAGAGGCAAATAAATCTCGGCAACTTCTTCCAGCGATAAGTCTTCGTTAATGCCTTTAAGACGAGCAATCTCTTCCTCGGTCAGGGTCATCGGCACGGAATCACGAAGCGCAGCCCACTGGTTGCGATCAAACTGTAGGTAAGGCGACGTTAACGCTTGCTCTTTTATACTCATACGCATGGTCTGGCTGTCATTGCTATATCAGGTCTGCGGTAAAAAACGAAATCATCCCGGTACGCAATGGCACGCACATTTCAGTTAATTTGGACAATGGGCAGGAGGGTAACACCAGATGGGGGGGAATAATAAGAAAAAATCATCCTCTGAAATGCAATGTGACGGGTATTCCAGATGTATAAAGATGTGCTTTCTCTCTATCAAAGCGTACCTGCCGGAGCAAAATTCCTCCCAGAGGAGGCACGTGACGTTGGAAATTTGTCCAATCCAAAGAGGAAATAGATTATTTATCGGTCGTATAGTGCAAAATGTGAGCGATAGAACATTTTATGCAATTTTTTAGTTGCATGAGTGCGCGTGTCTCCATAAAATGCGCGCTACTTGATGCCGACTTAGCTCAGTAGGTAGAGCAACTGACTTGTAATCAGTAGGTCACCAGTTCGATTCCGGTAGTCGGCACCATCAAGTCCGGTGGGGTTCCCGAGCGGCCAAAGGGAGCAGACTGTAAATCTGCCGTCACAGACTTCGAAGGTTCGAATCCTTCCCCCACCACCACTTTCTGGCAGCGTTATCGCCGCCTGAGTTGATTAAAAAATTAATCAGCTCGAACAGAAAAGAGAGAAATCTCTTTTTTGTTGCAGAAAGAACTGGGTAGCCGAGTTTCAGGATGCGGGCATCGTATAATGGCTATTACCTCAGCCTTCCAAGCTGATGATGCGGGTTCGATTCCCGCTGCCCGCTCCAGACGTGCTGATATGGCTCAGTTGGTAGAGCGCACCCTTGGTAAGGGTGAGGTCCCCAGTTCGACTCTGGGTATCAGCACCACTTCACTTCTCCTTCCCGTTTCTCTCTGTTTACTTTTAAAAGCATTCAACAGCTCAGGTATATTGCCTGGTTGATGTGGTGATATCACCGATTTATCCGTGTCTTAGAGGGACAATCGATGTCTAAAGAAAAATTTGAACGTACTAAACCGCACGTTAACGTCGGTACTATCGGCCACGTTGACCATGGTAAAACAACGCTGACCGCTGCAATCACTACCGTTCTGGCTAAAACCTACGGCGGTGCTGCTCGTGCATTCGACCAGATCGATAACGCGCCGGAAGAAAAAGCTCGTGGTATCACCATCAACACTTCTCACGTTGAATATGACACCCCGACTCGCCACTACG
>NZ_MVFY01000031.1 GCF_002042885.1 Citrobacter portucalensis | reverse complement strand
GGAATGTATAAGTTCGACATAATAAAAGAAGCCAAAACTATTGATTATAAAAATGGATTAATTCTTTGGTAGATATTAACAATACAAAAATATTGCCTTAAACATATAGTTATCGTATGTTTAAAACATTACGGATAATTATATGAGTAAGCAAAATGAAAAAGGATAATGTTCCATCCAAGCAATCAGATATCTGGAGTGTATTGTTCAGTGGGTTAGCCGAAGCCATAAAGATGCTCTTCTCCATCATGATGGCAATTGTCAGTGCTGGTAGTAAAACCACTCCCCCCACTGACTCATCGACAGAAGATAAAACCTTGCATGCAGGTTATCGGCATAACAACGACAAGAATGTGCATTTTGATAATGATGCTTAACTCTTCAGAAATGAGTTAATGCACCTCGATACACTCCAGATAGATCCTTCTCTCCAAGACAATATCAGTGTAAAAAATACACTAATAAACAATGTCTTGTGTGTTAAGCACAATCGATATTGTATAACATTAATATTTCCATTATTCTAGAAACATGAAATCATTTAATCACAAGAATACTTATGAACATAGACTTAGCTGTATCAGTTTTGAAAGAGCTGGGACATCACACAAGACTGAGTATTTACAAAGAGTTGATCAAGGCTGGTCATGAGGGACTCCCAGTCGGTGAGCTACAAAAACGACTTGAAATTCCGGCTTCAACATTGAGCCACCACCTGTCATCAATGATATCGGTATCTCTGGTTAGACAGGAGCGGCAGAGCAGAACGCTTTTTTGCCATGCCAATTATGAAAACCTTGAGTCGCTCATTACTTTCCTGACTGAAGAATGCTGCCTAGGCAGTAATGATAGCTTAGCTACGCCCCAAAATAATGGAGAAGCATAATGACAGGTGATCTGAAGAATATTGATGCAGGCTTATTCGATACCTCGATCACTGAGCCCAAATTAGGCGTTCCTGCCGTTCCTCATCCGCCGCGAATCCTCATGCTATACGGCTCTGTACGTGAACGCTCTTACAGCCGATTGGCAACGGAAGAAGCGGCAAGATTGCTGACAGCCATGGGCGCAGAGGTTCGGATCTTCAATCCCTCAGGCTTGCCTCTTCCTGATGATGCGCCTGACTCACATCCTAAAGTCATGGAACTGCGCGAGCTGGTTCGTTGGTCCGAAGGGATGGTGTGGTGTTCCCCTGAACGCCATGGTGCGATGACCGGCATCATGAAAGCCCAGATTGATTGGATACCGTTATCAGAAGGCGCTGTTCGCCCTTCGCAGGGTAAGACACTGGCCGTTATGCAGGTCTGCGGTGGCTCTCAGTCTTTCAATGCCGTAAACCAGATGCGAATTCTTGGCCGCTGGATGCGGATGATCACCATCCCGAATCAGTCCTCTGTGGCAAAAGCCTGGCAGGAGTTTGATGAAGATGGACGCATGAAGCCGTCATCGTACTACGACCGTATCGTGGATGTGATGGAAGAACTGGTGAAATTTACTCTGCTGACCCGAGGTAACTCAGCCTATCTCGTTGATCGCTACAGCGAACGAAAAGAGTCTGCAGAAGAACTTTCCCGGCGGGTTAATCAGAGCAAAATTTGAGGGCTGGTATGAGTGATGTAACGGCATTCAACAACTGCATGAGCGTGTTCTGGCGGCAACATGAAGCCGAACTCTCTCGCTTTCTGATATCGAAGACAGGTGATAGCGAAAAAGCAGCAGACCTTCTGCAAGAGCTATTCCTGCGTGCCCGCGCTCATTCAGACAGTTTCTGCGAAATGGAGAATCCGCGAGCCTGGCTGTATCGGGCGGCGAGGAATCTGCTGATTGATGAGTACCGCACCATCAGGGAATTCGTTGAGCTGGAAGATGATGCCCCATTAACTGATCCATCCCCTGATGCAATCTCAACGCTGGATATTTGCCTGCCTGAAACATTGCAGGCATTACATGAAGATGAGCGGTGGTTGATTGAAGAATCCGACCTTAACCGGCGTCCCCAGCAGTCTCTGGCCGATGAACTGGGAATCACGCTTACGGCGTTTAAATCCCGACTACTTCGGGCCAGAAAACACCTGAAAGAGACTATGACAGAACTTTGTCAGATCGAGGCGGATGACACGTCTTCCGTCTGCTGCCACAAAAAAATGAATTAATCGCGCATCTTTTCCCCACCACCTTCGTTTACCTCAGTGTAAAGCCAAATGACTAAACACTGAGGTAAACAGTCCATGTCAAAAATTGAGATCTTTGAAGCAGCAGGCTGCTGTGCAACCAGCAGCGTTGTAGTCAGTGACGAAACCGTCAAATGGAACGCCAGCGCCGAATGGGCGAAAAAGAATGGCGTTGATATACAGCGCTACAGCCTTGCGAAGAATCCGCAGCAGTTCCTGAACTCGCCGGTCATTAAAGAGTTTCTGAACACATCAGGGATGGAGTCTCTCCCTGTCACCTTGCTCGACGGCAAGCTAGTGATGGCAGGCAAACTGCCAACTCGTGAAGATATCGCCCGTTGGGCAGGTATTCCGCTTAGTCAGGACTGGAGTGAAGACAGCACGCAACCACGCTGCTGCAGCATTCCACGTATGCCTTAATTCCAGAGGAGCAATCACTGATGAATATGCCATTTTTGAAAGACATTCCCCCGTTCATCTTCTTCACTGGCAAAGGTGGCGTGGGTAAAACATCCCTGGCCTGTGCTACTGCGGTATGGCTGGCCGATCAGGGTAAGAGAACGCTTCTGGTGAGTACCGATCCGGCTTCCAATGTCGGCCAAGTCTTTAGCCAGACTATCGGCCACCGAATCACAGATATCAGAACCGTAGAAAATCTTGCCGCGATGGAAGTTGATCCGATGGCTGCAGCACAGGCTTATCGTGACCGAGTACTCGACCCGGTTCGTGGACTGATGCCAGCCGATGTGGTCAGCAGCATTGAAGAACAGCTCTCCGGTTCATGCACTACGGAAATCGCGGCATTTGATGAGTTTACTGGTCTTCTTACCAACCATGAGTTGCGGGAAAAGTATGACCATATCGTATTTGATACTGCGCCAACCGGTCATACCATCCGTATGCTTGAGTTGCCGGGGGCATGGAGCGGTTATCTCGAAGCGAACCCTGATGCCGCCGCTAACCTCGGGCCGCTGGTGGGGCTGGAGAAACAACAGCACCAGTACTCAGACGCGGTTAAGGCGCTCTCTGATGCTGCACTCACACGTCTGGTTCTGGTTGCCCGCGCCCAGACTTCAACACTGAAAGAAGTCTCTCATACGCACGATGAGCTGTATGCAATTGGTTTGCAGCATCAACACCTTGCCATTAATGGTGTGCTGCCGCCGTTTGCAGGTGAAAATGATCCGCTGGCGCAAAGTATTCTGGCTCGGGAAGAAAAAGCATTACAGGCAATGCCAGAGAACCTGGCGAACCTTCCCCGCTCGCAGTTGTATCTGAAGCCATTTAATCTGGTCGGTCTGGAAGCCCTGCGTCAGTTATTTACGGAGAACAAAGCCTCGCTGCCGCTCCCTGCTACCACGCTGAATACTTTGGATTTACCGAAACTTGCCTCACTGGTAGATGAACTCAGCCAGACAGGCAAAGGGCTGGTCATGACGATGGGTAAAGGCGGAGTGGGTAAAACGACCGTAGCGGCATCGGTAGCGGTATCGCTGGCTAAGCGTGGTCACAAGGTCCACCTGACCACATCCGATCCGGCGGCACATCTGTCTTACACCCTGGATGGCTCGCTGCCAAATCTTCAGGTTAGCCGTATCGACCCGAAGGTGGAGACAGAGCGCTATCGCCGCTTTGTGCTGGAAAATCAGGGCAAAGGATTAGACGCTGAGGGACTAGCAGTGCTGGAGGAAGATCTCCGCTCGCCATGTACTGAAGAGATCGCCGTCTTTCAGGCATTCTCGCGGATCATCAAAGAGGCTGACGACCATTTTGTCATTATGGACACAGCGCCAACGGGTCACACACTTCTGCTACTGGATGCAACAGGAGCCTATCACCGGGAAATGGTGCGTCAGATGGGGCAAACACATGACCATGTGATGACGCCAATGATGCAATTGCAGGACCCGGAGAAGACAAAGGTGATTATCGTGACGCTTGCCGAAACGACACCAGTACTGGAAGCGGCGAACCTACAGCAGGATTTACGTCGCGCTGGCATCGAGCCATGGGCATGGGTTGTGAATAACAGCCTGGCGGCAGCTGAACCAGCTTCACCCTTCCTGAAGACCAGGGCGAACCGCGAGCTGCCTCTCATCTCTGATGTGGAAGAGCAGTATGCAAAGCGTATTGCATTAACAGCGCTACAGAGCGAAGAGCCGGTTGGTATTGACCTGCTGGAAGAAATGGCGAAGTAATAATGGAGGGGGCAAATGCCCCCTTCATCTTTATTTCAGTCTTTTACCTGCATCATCAACGACTTTTTCACCGTCTTCCTTGGTGAAAGCCGCTTTCTGGGCATCTGGAAGGATATCCAGAACGACTTCAGAAGGACGGCAAAGTTTAGTTCCCAGTGGCGTCACTACGATAGGACGGTTGATCAGAATCGGATGCTGCAGCATAAAGTCGATGAGCTGGTCGTCAGTAAATTTATCTTCTGCAAGACCCAGTTCCTCATACGGCTCGACGTTCTTACGCAGCAAAGCACGGACGGAAATGCCCATATCCGCAATGAGTTTGACCAGCTCATCGCGTGAAGGTGGAGTCTCAAGGTAAAGAATAACGGTCGGCTCGATACCGCTGTTGCGGATCATCTCCAGCGTATTACGCGACGTGCCGCAGGCTGGGTTGTGATAAATGGTGATGTTGCTCATATCAGTATCTCATTACAAAGTGAAAGAGAGACGTAGCGCCAGCGCTGCCAGCGTTACAAACAGCACAGGCAGAGTCATGACGATCCCGGTGCGGAAATAGTATCCCCAGGTGATGGTCATATTCTTCTGTGAAAGGACATGCAGCCAAAGCAGCGTTGCCAGGCTACCAATCGGTGTGATTTTCGGCCCCAGATCGCAGCCAATCACGTTGGCATAGATCATCGCCTCTTTGATAACGCCTGTTGCGGTGCTGCCATCAATAGAGAGAGCGCCAACCAGCACGGTAGGCATGTTGTTCATGATGGAAGACAGGAAAGCCGTCAGGAAGCCAGTACCAAACGTCGCGGCCCAAAGACCTTTGTCTGCCAGCACGTTTAGCACACTGGAAAGGTATTCGGTTAGCCCGGCGTTGCGCAGGCCGTAGACCACCAGGTACATCCCCAATGAGAAGATGACGATCTGCCAGGGTGCGCCACGCAGCACTTTGCCGGTGTTAATGGCATGACCTCGTTTCGCCACCGCAAACAGAATGGAAGCCCCTACAGCAGCAATCGCGCTGACCGGGATACCCAACGGCTCAAGGACGAAAAAGCCAACCAGAAGAAGGATCAACACGATCCAACCGGTTCTGAAGGTTGCCAGATCTTTAATCGCTTTTGCCGGTGCTTTCAGGAGAGCCAGGTCGTAAGTCGGCGGAATATCTTTGCGGAAGAAAAGATGCAGCATAACCAGCGTGGCAACAATGGCTGCAATATCCACCGGCACCATTACCGACGCATATTCGGTGAATCCCAGACCAAAGAAGTCCGCCGAGACGATATTCACCAGGTTCGACACGATAAGCGGCAGGCTGGCCGTATCGGCAATAAACCCGGCAGCCATGACAAATGCCAGTGTAGTGCCTTTGCTGAACCCTAATGCCAGCAGCATGGCGATGACTATCGGCGTCAGAATAAGTGCCGCACCATCGTTGGCAAACAGTGCCGCCACCGCTGCGCCGAGCAGAACGATATACGTAAAGAGCAAACGTCCACGACCGTTACCCCAGCGGGAAACATGCAGCGCTGCCCATTCGAAAAAACCGGACTCATCAAGCAGCAGGCTGATAATAATTACGGCAATAAAGGTCGCCGTCGCGTTCCAGACGATATTCCACACCACCGGAATATCGCCAACATGCACAACGCCAGATATCAGAGCCAGTACCGCACCCAGCGTCGCGCTCCAGCCGATGCCTAACCCCTTCGGCTGCCAGATAACCAAAACAATGGTCAGGACAAAAATAGCGCCTGCCAGTAACATAAAACCTCCTGACAGGGCGACTTTGCCGCCCTGTATATGCAAAAAAATTAACTCATCAACTCTCTGAGCTTTTCAATACCGGCGGGTTCTGACGCCAATACCGGAACAAGCGCTATACGGTCAGCGTGCTGATTCTTAACAGCCTCAATCTGAGGCAGTTCCTGCTGGGCGCGCTGGCAAAGCAACCGAGAACTCGTATCCGCAATGGAAAGGCTGTTATTGATAATCCAGCCCCAAGGATGAATTCCCGCACGCTCAAGATCGGACTGCAGGTTTGCAGCTTCCAGTACAGGTGTGGTTTCAGGCAGAGTGACCAGCAGGACTTTGGTACGTTCCGGGTCCTGAAGCTGCATCATCGGAGTGGTAAAATGACCTTTATCCCCCATCTTCCTGGCAATCTCACGGTGATAAGCCCCGGTAGCATCAAGCAGTAATAGCGTATGCCCGGTGGGTGCCGTATCCATGACCACAAACCGTTTGCCTGCTTCACGGATTACGCGTGAGAACGCCTGGAACACCGCAATCTCTTCCGTGCAAGGAGAACGTAAATCCTCTTCGAGCAGCCGTTTCCCTGCCTCATCCAGATCCCTGCCTTTCGTCTCAAGAACATGCTGGCGATAGCGTTCAGTTTCATCGTGAGGGTTGATTCGGCTGACCTGCAGATTTTTGAGACTTCCATTGAGCGTTGAACTGAGATGTGCAGCGGGATCTGAGGTGGTGAGATGGACATCAAATCCCATATCCGCCAGCCTGACGGCGATGGCAGCAGCCATCGTGGTTTTCCCTACACCACCTTTGCCCATCAGCATAATCAGGCCGTGTTCACTGCGAGCGATATCATTGACCAGGCCAGAGAGTGATAAGTTTTCAGGCGTGTACCGGATGTTCGTTACCGGGGGCGGTAATGCCTCAGAACGGGTATTCAGCAGTCCCTTCAATGCTGAAACACCAACCATATTGACTGGCTGTAGTAATAGGGTATCTGTCGGTAGCTCAGATAAACCGGCAGGAAGATTTGCCAGCGCCTCCTGCTCACGTTGCCATATCGCAGCGGCCAGGGCGTCATGTTCAGCTTCGGCTTTAGGCAGCACACCATTAATCACCAGGTACTGGTTTTTCAGGCCAATTGCGGCGAGTTCTTCATGGGTGCGGGCGACTTCCTGCAGCGTAGATTTTTGCAGTCGTGCAACCAGAACCAGGCGGGTACTTTCAGGATCGGATAACGCCTCTACCGCATGAGCATACTGCTCACGCTGCTTTTCCAGCCCGGCCATTGGGCCAAGACAAGAAGCACCATCTGGATTGCTTTCAATAAAGCTACTCCAGGCACCAGGAAGCTGGAGAAGGCGAATCGTGTGACCCGTCGGCGCTGTATCAAAAATGATGTGATCGAAACGGGTCAGCAGGGAAGCGTCTGTCAATAAGCCGGTGAACTCATCAAACGCCGCAATCTCAGTGGTACAGGCTCCTGAAAGCTGCTCGCTGATACTGTTAACAACGTCATCAGGCAGAAGACCTTTGATAGGATCAACGATTCTGGCCCGATATTGCTGGGCGGCTTCCTGCGGATCAATCTCCAGTGCGGAAAGTCCAGGAACTGCTGTCACAGGGCGAATCGTGTTACCGATAGCCTGATCGAATACCTGACCGACATTGGAGGCCGGGTCGGTACTGACCAGCAAAACCCGCTTACCCTGTTCGGCAAGGCGGATAGCTGTCGCGCAGGAAATGGAAGTTTTTCCTACACCTCCCTTGCCAGTAAAAAACAGGTAAGGCGGGATATTCTGTAAGAATTTCATATGTCCTCCTGACATATTCAGCAACAGGAAGTATTACCACCACAGCAACTGGTGGGAGCTAACCCTACCTTCTCCAGCGGAATACCGAACCAGCGAGCCAGCTCAGCGCGTTTTGGGTATCGCCCAGCCATCACCGTTTCACCGTCCAACAACAGTAGCGGAAGCCCTTCTGCTCCAGATGCTTCGAGGAATGCTTTCGCTTTCTCATTGTGAACAAAGCTCATGGGCTGCTGCGCCAGGTTGTAACGTTCAACCTGTACGCCACGTCCTTTCAGCCACTGCACATCAGCAGAAAAATCAACCAGAACCTGATCGACATCTGAGCCACATACGCCGGTACTGCAGCACATTGCCGGGTCAAACACCGTTAACGTCTTCATTCTGAATACCTCACATTTGAAAAAACATATATGTTCAGGCAAATTTTTTAGATGCAAACAGCCTTACCGCTACCAGAGCAGTTTGCCGATGCCAGCTTACGGGCGATGGCCTGTACGTCGTCCTGTTGGCTTAACCAGGCCTGCTCAATCACCTGAGCGGCCCAGGAAGGAATATGCGGGGATAAGCGGTAGTGAACCCACTTGCCCTGTTTGCGATCCAGTAATAGACCACTTTCCCGGAGCATTGCCAGATGACGGGAGATCTTAGGCTGCGACTGATCCAGCGCCGCGCAAAGATCACAGACGCATAACTCTCCCATTTCCCTGAGCAGCAGCACGATGCCCAGACGGGTTTCATCAGAAAGATTTTTGAAGAGTTGTAGGGGTGAGAATCGCGACATAATAGTTGTCTCCAGCTGTTGTTTAGCAGTCTCTCTCTACAGATACCAGAAGTCAAACTCATATTTGTTTTTTCGAATATATTAACAAAGAGAAGAGATAAAAAATGCATCTATACACAGGATGAAACCTTCCTATTCAGGATGAGGGCTAATTGAACACTGTGTAAAATTGTTCAGAGAAGGCACAGCAGCCTAACGTTAAAATGGCTGTGACGCATTGTATTCACAGCCTATTTTTTAAACTAACCTTTTCCTTTGGATGCGCCTTTTGTTGCTACCGTTTTGACTACCTCTCCAGCGACTCCAGGCCCTTTAGCACCAGCATCCTTCGCCCCTTGTGAAGCCTTATCCACCACTGAAGATAAAGCGCCACCGATCTGAACACCGCTCCAGCTCACCGCCCCAAACCAGAACATGGGCAACATTACATACATCGCTCCCAGCACCAGATTCATGATCCAGCCATCCGAACCGGTACTGGCAAGCCAGTTATTGAAGCTGTTCGTATACCCCTTGTAGCTGGCGTACATCAGCTCGATGAGCTTGTCATCCAGCCAGCCGCCAAGCTCCCACCAGAACGGAACGAATATCAGCGCAAACATCGCAAAAGTAATGGTGACCACCACCTTCGGGTCGTACGCACCGAACAACATAACCAGTGGGATACACACCACAATAGCCATCAACAAAACAGCATGAACCATCGGCAGCGCCTGCCGCAGAGCATCAAACGCCGGGAGCTGCGTCACCTGAGCAGAAAGCGCACCAAGACCGCTCAGCGCCTGCTTAATACCGGTATCGATGCCCGTTCCCTGCCCTTGCTGGTTACCCATCATGTAAGTATCGCCACCACCAGACAATTGCGTGTTTTGCGGACTCACCAGCCAGCGCAGCAGACTTTCCTCCCAGTTCGCGGGGGACTTTGCCTTCATCATATTGACCGTGCGGGTATCAAAGCTTTCCAGCAGGCGGCTTTTCAGCCCTTTACTCGATGCGCTCCACCAGTCTTTACAGGTTGGGTAGCCGCCACGGCCAACATTGGGATACCCACTGTCCCGGCTTTCGCTATACGGCCACGCAGCTCGCGGTGACGTTGAGGTGTAATAGTCGTAATACCCTGAAGTATTGAGAAAATAATCGGAACCAATCCAGCCAACTGAATCAATCGTGGCGGCGGTCAGTTTCGGATTACTGTTCTTCAGCTTATAATACGACTTCGCATAGCACTGGCTGGCAAACTCCTGAACTTCCTCCCGGATGATAGGATCGATCAACTTGGTGTGCTGAACCTCAAAGCGTAACAACCGGAAGTCATTCCCGCAGGGGATTGAGGCGATGGCCGCATGGGTCACCCCTTTGGACAGCGAATGCACCAGATACCACCACGCAGGGATTTTCGCCGTCTGACCATTAAACTCCGCAATCAAAGGCCCATAGCCGGATTCATCCGGTTTAGGCACATTCACACCACATTGAGCTGAACGGGTGCGATCAAACTTCATCGTTGTGATATCGATATCCTGCATCGGCATAGCACAGAACATGATCACCACAAACGCGACATACAGAACGTGTTCCATTCGCGGCAGCGCTAGCGCCCCTTTGTTGCCTTCGTCATCTCCTTCTTCCCGAACCTTCAGCCAGACACCGGCGATTTTGAACGCCAGCGGAATGGCAAAAATCCCTGTGGTGGTAATAATCATCCACAGTGCGTTATTGATGAGCCAGCCCATAAAGACCAGCACCATTTCCAGATAGCTGTCAGCCGTCATCACATCCCCCAACGCGAACTGGTGATTTCAATCATCACGAACAGGCAAACCGTCATTATTTCCAGCCGGTAAACCTGAAAGCGCCGGGTACAGTGACGCAGGAAATAGCCCCGGACACGGTGCAGCCAGAAAAACGTGATAACCGTGTACAGCGCCAGTCGCCAGAACAGGAGCGGCGTTTTTATCTGAAGCAACCACGTCCTTAGTTCCGTTTCGCTACCCGCGAAATGCAACAGCGTGAAGCTAACCCCCCCGAGAGCCAGTATGGCGACAATACAGAATAGTGAGACCCGCAACACTCGCTGCCAGAGTGGTTTACGAATAACGTCCATCTTATTCCTCCACCTTCTGATTCAAGTTCTGCATGGCGTCATCATTCTGCTGCACCGGCTGACGCAGACCATGATCGGCCTCACGGCTTTCCTGGCGCGTCAGCGTGACAAGAATGGAGTTGTTGCTGATCGCTTTGCGGATCTCCATTTCGTTCTTCAGCGCCAGCACCTCACGGTCGAGGAACTCTAGGCGACGGTCGGACTCATCAAGCGCCATTGTCTGATCCGCCGCGTTCGGTTCCGACTGACCGGCCATCAGCATCCGGCGCATACCCAGCGCGGTAGAAATGGTCTCTGACATCGCCAGTTCGCTGGCAAGACGCTGTACCAGCGCAGCGTTATCCGGGTCATCCTTCAGCGCCTGAATAACTCCGCGCGATACAGCCAGATCACCCGTTTTCAGCGTAGCCAGATTGGTCGAGTTGGGCGTCAGGTTTCCGTTAACCAGCTTCACAAGGATTTCCAGATTCTCCTGCGTGGTCTCTTCCAGCATCGGTGAGAAACCGACACCGGCAGTTGATGCGCCAGGTTCGTTTTCCACGCCGCCGCTGCTGCAATCGCTGGCCTCGGAACAGGTACGAATTGCCCTGTCGCCAAGCACTTTAACAACGGCTTCCGCCGCTTCTTCGCTGGTCTTATACTTCTTGCACAAAGAGCCATTGCAGGCCGATCCGCTGACGCCGCCGCTACTGGTTACAGACTGCTTATTCAGAATATTGAAGCCCGCTTTCGCCAGGTCATGCGTGGGTTTAATTGCAGGCTGACCGCTACCGCCGCGTTTTTGCCCACCAATCCACTTCACCCCCTCTTTGCCGGTGGAGGTTTTTAGCTGGTTATCCGCAGCCACCGCATCCGGTGTGGTGGAGACAATATTCTTAAACTCTTCCCCTATTGCCGCCTGCGTCCACTGGCTGGACGTGGTGTAATCCGCCATTTTCTTCGACATGTTCTGGCAATTAAGCTGGGCTTTATCAAACGAGACATTGGCCTGAAGCACGCCGTTGGTCAGCAGTTCATACAAGCCTGGGTTTGCCCGCTGGATGATCATCGCAGGCAAACTTGCTACCGCGCCGGTGGCGCTGCTGATCACGTTGCTCATCATGTCTTTAAAGCCGCTGGTCGCGCCATTGAGCTGGTTTTTAACGGTAGTATTGATATCAAAATTGCCGCACATCAGGTCACTGTTCCAGCTGATCCCCATGCCCAGTTTTTCCATATTGTTGTTGCTGGGCGGCTGCGATATCACCGTCCCACCACCGATGGTGTAAAAGAGGTTATCGTTTACTGCACCTTTCAACCCCTTACTGGAATCGGTGTTAATCACATCATTATCCAGGTCGAAAACCGCCCGGGCCGGAAGGCTCAGCGCAAGGCATCCCATCAGAGCACCTGCAAGAACTATGCGTTTATTTGTCATACTCACTCTCCTTGTTATTGATAATCGATGCTGTAGAGGAACGTCTGACCACGGCGCTTACAGCAGCTGTAGGGTTGCCATAGTGCCCAGGCGTAATTGCCATCGGTTGCAATGGGATTGGGGCTGTCCGGAAAGACAGCACAGGATGTGGACAGCGACGGCGTGAGCTGCTGCCATTTATGATTACGGGTGCCGGTGTTTTCCGTGACCGGCGAAGGAGGCCAGTAGCCCGGGCTGGCTCTGGCCGTCATCGGTTGATAGACGTGAATTTGCCCAGTACGGGTGACAACATCTGCCGCACGCTGTGCAACGACCGCTGCCGCTTTATAGTCATCAACCTGAGTGACAAAACCGCTACGGGGATAAACGTTCCCCCACATATTCGCGCCCATTGTAGAACCCACTTCACGCAGTCCGGGCGTCATCGCTTCCGGATAAAACGACTCCGGCAAGCCAGATCGCCACATCACCGCATCAAGGGTACTGAGAAGATACGGCATCATCGCCGTGGCCGGACCGGAACAGGTATACCCCATTTGTCCCATAAACTTATTGAAAACGGGCGCGGCCAGCGCCGGATGACCAATAACATCCGCATTTTTGAATTGCAGGTTATCTTTCCGCTCGGTGCGTTTCTGCTCATTCGCACCGCCACCTTCAGCAATACCGGAAAGGCCCGTTCCCAGAAACGACATTTCCGTCCAGGGATTACTGCCCGTCTGGTTGTAGCTGGAAACAACCACGTTAGGGATGTAATGGCGTACTTTGGTGGAGGTCTTTACAACGCAGCCCACGGGCGTACAAAGCAGCCAGTAGCAAATACCAACGATTTTGTATTCCAGGCACTGGGGGGACAACGCACTGGCGATGATCTGCGCGGAGTTAATCGCTCCGGCCGCAAAGGGCTGAGCAGCACAACCAAACGCTAATGCAATCGCCAGCCGGTGCCGTCGAAGCTGTTTCATCATCGCGCCCCCTGAAATTCAGCAAGACGAGCTTCAGCTACCGCAACATCTGCCGTGCCGTAAACCACGTAGCGGTCGTCAAACACCACGGCGGGATACTTCGCCAGTTTCAGGCTGTATGCCTGTAGCACGCCCTGGTACGCCTGTCCGATTTGTTGCTGTTTTTGCTGCCAGTCCGGTGACTGGATAATGGTTTTCGCAACCTGCTCCGCCTGTACCGGGTCAGCAGGCAACTCACCAAACAGCTGGCGCTGAACGGTATCCGGGGCATCGAGGTAAACCACCTGGTCGCTGGAAGCGTTCGATGGGGGATGATGACTATCTGTGTAAACAACGGTCGCTGCCGGTGCCTGAACAGCAACGGTCAGCAGCGGGATCATGAACTTTGAAGATCTCATAATGCACTCCTGTGATGGGGAAAATCACAGAATGCGCGGAGTTATTGAAGGACACAGCAAACAAACGGAAATGAGATTTTGAAAATTATTCCGATAGGAGTAACTTAATACTTTATAGAACATGATCAACTACATAGAGAAAAAAATGACCCTATTAAAAAATGATCCTTTGACACAGTTAGCTTTTTCAATTCATGAGAACAAGGGGGTCTTTGCAATTCTCCTGGGTTCTGGATTGTCTCGATCAGCAGAGATTCCCACAGGCTGGGAAATCACTATTGATCTCGTTAGACGCGTCGCTTTAGCACAGGGTGAAAAGGAACAATCTGACTGGGCTAAATGGTATAGAGAAACAACAGGAACTGAGCCTAATTATTCATCCCTTCTGGAAGACATTGCAATTTCCCCAGATGAACGTCGATCGATTTTACACAGCTATATTGAGCCAAACGAAGAAGATAGAGCAGAAGGAAAAAAAACGCCAACTCAAGCTCACCGGGCTATAGCTAAATTGGTCAGCACCGGTCATATTCGAGTCATTATCACCACTAATTTTGACCGATTGATGGAAAATGCATTACGTGATGAAGGAATTGAGCCAACCGTAGTTTCTACACTGGACTCTTTACAAGGTGCAGAGCCGTTAATCCATAGCCAATGTTACATCCTCAAAATTCATGGTGACTATAAAGATGCCAGAATACTTAATACTGATAGTGAATTAGAACACTACCCTGTTGAATTCAATACAATATTAGACAGAATCATTGATGAGCATGGCATGATCATTTGTGGATGGTCCGGGGAATGGGACCATGCGTTACGAGCTGCATTTACACGCTCACCTAGCAGGCGTTATCCCATGTTCTGGGCGGCACGAGGCGGATTGGGAGAAAGAGCCAACGATCTGGCAAATCATCGTCAAGCCAAGATCATTTCAATTAATGGTGCAGATGATTTTTTTCATACTCTACAACAACGAGTCAGTATTCTCGAACAAAGCCAACGGCAAAACCCATTAAGTATCGAACTATTGACAAACAGCACAAAAAAATATCTTTCAAAGCCCGAACACCGCATCCAATTAGATGAGTTAATCGCTGGAGAAGTTGAGAGATTACTGGAAAATATCAGCAACGAAAAGTTCACAACCCAAGGCCAATGGAGTCCAGAAGAATTTCAGCAACGGGTAGCCTTGTATGAATCAGCAACAGAGGCTTTAGGCCGAATAGTCGGAGTTTTAGGGCGTTGGGGAAACGAAAATGATGTTTTACTGGTTACTGAAATCATACGCACTGTTATGCATAACGCACAAAACCATAACGGTGGATTATCTGTATGGATAGATCTAAGAGCATATCCTGCCGTATTAATAATGACAGCTTACGCAACCGGACTCACGCTCGCCAAAAGATGGGCTGATCTTCATTCATTATTTCTCACATCTCTTCCTAATAGATATGACAACGACAGTTCAATAGTTTCATCTTTATTTCTATGGAAATGGGATGGTGGCAGAGATACATGGAAACATTTAGAGGGGTTAGAGAGAAGAAAAACAGCGCTCAGTGACCATCTTCTAGATATTATATCTGAATGGAAAACCAGTTTTTCGGGAGTTTCAGCAAACTTCGAATTAGTTTTTGATAAATTTGAAACCTTGGCATCCTTAGCCTATTTTGATGATGAAACAAAAGGCATGGATAATTTACAAGAGCTTATCAAATCAGGTGCAATAAGAGAGAACTTCATCAACATTCCGGTAGGAAGAGTAGGATGGAACAGTTCGTCATTCAGAACCATTACTGAAGAATTAAAAAACCCTAAAAAGAATATGGCATTCTTAGAACAAGGATTTGCCAATAATGACCAACAAATCTTGGAGTTGTTTTTAAAAGAACTAGCAGCCGAATCAGGTAGAATGAGTTGGAGATAGTTCGGTATTATATACTTGAAGGTACAGGGGCAAATTAAAATGCCCCTTCAAATTAGGACAAACGCCTCGCCAACTCGAATAAAAAATAAACCACATCCACCGCATCAGGCACATTGATATACCAGCGCACCCCATGTACGTAATCATCCATAGCAGGCCAGCGCAGACTGCCAGTAACTGTCAGCAGCAGGTTAACCGTTCCCGTCTTCCCCTCTACCTGAGCGGCCAGGCAGTTATGCCCGGCCACACGATGGGGCGAATAAGTAAATATCGCCTTCTCCCCTACCCGCTGACGGATCTGGCGACATAATTCCGCCAGTTGCGCATGATGGCGCTGGCTAATTCGCGGATTACCCTGTGGCGGCGCATCAAACAACACGCCGGTATTCGAAATATTACCTTCCACAACGTCTAACACCCTGGTTCTGAACCGCATCATGCCGCCTCCTCCGTGGCAATCCCACGGGCGATATCGAGTTGGTGCGCAATCCGCTTCGCTGCGTCCAGCTCGCTAATACCGTGTTCAACCATCAACGCCCGACGTGCCGCTTTCTCATCCTTCTCGGTCATGCCCAACGCCAGATACAGGCTCGGCGGCACAGCCCGGAATAGCGCCTCGATACGGCTTGCCAGCACCACGCCTTCGGTGTAGCAGCGCGGCGTTTTGGTCGCAGAAAGCAACATCGCTTTTTGCTCAGCGGTAAGTTTTTTAAACCGGGCGATCTCTTCCACCTCTTCAGGCGGCATCACCAGACACAGCCACCATTCGATCATATTGAGCATCTTCTTGGCCGTGGCCGGGAAGTCTTCCAGGTTCTGCGTTGCCAGCCACAGCCACGCGCCGAGCTTACGCCACATCTTCACCACCTTAACCACATACGGGGCCAGCAGCGGGTTGGTGGTAATCATATGCGCCTCATCGGTCGGGAAGACGATCTCCCGGTCCAGAAACTGGTCACGTTCGGCGATATTGTTGATGGTATTGACCAGCGAGGTATAGGCCACCGCCAGCGGCGCTTCATAGCCTTCACGCGCCAGCGTGCCCAGGTCAATCAGCGTGACATCCGCTTCCGGCCAGTTCTGCCCCGGGCGGTTAAACAGCTCGCCCAGGAAGCCCTGCATAAACACGCCTAGCGATTCACCCATGTTCTGCGCCCGGGCGCGGCGAACTTCCGGGCGGGACTCATCCTGCGCGAAGGCGTAAAAGGCATCCTGAAGATCACCGGTGATCATCTGTCTGTCTTCATCCCACGCTTTACGCGCCCCGGCCAGAATCGCCTCGCGCATCATGCCCCGATCGGCACGCTCCAGCCGCGCCTCTTCTTTGGCTTCCCCACCGGTGACCATCAGACGCGCCACAATCTCCAGCTCGCCCAGAATATCGCGCTCTTCCTCCGCATCGCCGTCGTCCATTTCCTCCACCTCGATACGTTCACTCAGCTCACTCTCATCAACGGCTTTCACCGGCGCTTCAATCAGCTTGTACGCATCAGCAAACGGGGCCAGCGAAATGCCGCAACCCGGTTTGATGCTGACCTTGTTCACCGACAGCTCCAGCTCCGCGCAATAATCGGCAAACAGGCCAAATGAGTTACCCGCTTCCGCAATAAACAGGCGTGGCCGGTGAATCGCCATTAGTTGGGCAAACAGGCTGTTGAGCGTCGCCGACTTACCCGAGCCGGTCGGGCCAAACAGGACCAGATGCGCGTTTTTGGAACGGTCGGCGCTGTTAAGCGGATCGAACGTCAGCGGCGCACCGCCCCGGTTAAAGAAGGTAAATCCCGGATGACCAGTGCCGGTGTCACGGCCAAACACCGGCAGCATATTTGCCATATGCTGAACAAATGTCAGGCGGGTGTACCAGTTCTTCTTATCCAGCGTCGGGTTAAAGCACATCGGTAGCGCCCGAAGGTAGCCGTTCAGCGGTGCCACATCGTATTCCGGCTTCACCGGTTGCAACCCGGCGTTAAGCAGGATGGCCGTCAGATCGCGCTGGCGGCTGTTGAGGATTTTCAGTGACTCTCCGGAGAGAAAGAAGGTCATGCTGGCGCGGTACAGTTTATGCCGTTCACCCAGATAGCTTTTGGCCGTATCGGCATCGGCCCGGACACGTTCGGACTCGGTATTCTCGCCAATGGCGTTTTTCGCCAGATGGTTGAAGCGCTCTTCCAGCACATCCTGCGGCTGCACGACCAGCGTCAGAGAAATCACCGTTCCTTCCGGCAGCAAATCCATCAGCGCGTTGATGTTCTCCCCTTTACGGGTTTCGCCGGTGAGGTGGCCGACCGAGGGCGCACGGCGGATGCGATCAATACTGACGGCTTTATGCGGCCGTTCGTCGAACCACCACACGCCATTCTCCACATCAGAGCGCGGCGGCGTAAACATCAGGGTTTCGCTGAAATCGTTAAGCACCGGCAGCTCACCGTTGCGGGTGTCAACATGCGCCGCCGTGCTGTACAGCGTCTCTTTATCCACCCAGTCAGGCTCGGGATTAAACCAGCGCAACAGCCAGGCATGGATCTGCTCGCCGTTCTGTCTGACAGTCACAATCCCCGCCCCGGCCAGCGCCGAAGATAACCGCTCGCAGACCTGATTCAGCTGCTCTTGCGGGGAATATGGCTCAGAGACACCCGGATTGACATAGCGATAAATCACCATCCGGGTACGACGTTGCTGGCCGCGCCACGGTGCGCCAGTAATGGCCTTGTCGATAAACAAACCTTTTGGTACGGCGATGCCGCGCATATGGCGTTCCATCTCATGCAGGTACGCAGCAGTGAATGCCGTTCCCTGTGCCCACGGTTTGACATAGCCGCGCAGCTTATCGATGTATTCCGTCACATCGGTTTCATCCTGACAGAAGAACTGGATGACCCACGGATGACTGTCCCGCTCGTCAAAGCTGTCCTGGAGCGCATCTTCAACAATATCGCGGATCTCATCCAGCCGTTCGCCGGTGCGCCCTTCAGTTCCCACCGGCACCACTTCAAATACGGCGCCCACCGAAATACCGTCATCGAGCAGCAGGCTCTGGCTTTCCGGCAGGTATTCCACCCACGGCAGGAAGTCGATAAACGAGGTGTTATTGGGGTACAGCGAGCGCACACCGTCCTGCGTCAGCCTGCCACTCTTTTTCTGTGACGGCAGCACCGATTCATCCTCCACCGGCTGCGGCTGTTTTTTTGTGAACAAACTAAACATCAGAGTGCCTCCAGCCGTTCGCCCGGTAACGCATACTGCACCCGGCTGTAAAATGAGAACACCGAGCTGTATCCCGGCACCGGCGCTGGCTCATTTCCCGCCATATGTGGATAGATATAAATCACCATATCCGGATTGGGCAGGCGCGGAAAAAGCTGCTGGATCTCATTGTGAGCATCGCGGGTATAGCTCTCTTCCAGCGACTGACGGGTTGCCAGATCCGCATCGTTCAGCCCCCGGCGCAGCACGCTCCGGGCCTCCGTCGTGGTCCGGGCGCTGCTGGCTTTGTTCTGCCACATATCAAGCATGGTGCTGTCGCCGGGCGGCAGCATTTCATCTTTAGAGGTACTGCAACCGCTCAGCAACAACGCGACCAGCATGAATAAACCGTATCCTTTCATGGCGTCTCCTTAATCCAGCTCGTGTTGCTGGCTGACATCAAAATCGTATTTGACCTTGCGGCCCTTCTCTTCGTAATCAATCGGGATCTGGCGGGTAATATGCACAGCAACATTCGCGCCGGGAGGAACGTAAATCGCATCAAACATCTGGCCGTATCGCGCTTTCACCCATTCCGCCAGCTCGTTTGTGCCGCCGGATAACGCCTTGCCCAGCGCTGCCTGTCCGGCGCTGCCGGTAAGCGTACTGGTGATGGACGTCCCGTCAGTGGTTGTTGTGGTCTGGCTTTCGGACATTGCATCAGAGGCCGCACCGGCAGCAGACAGCGCAAATAACGTGGGGAGGTAAGTTGAGGCATTGCTTTTACGGTCGCCGGACAGACACGGAATACCGTGCTCATCGGACAGCCAGCCAATACTGCCGCCATTGGATTTCCCGTTGCTGCCATCGCTGGATTTTGCCGACTGCGGCACCGTGCGTACCGTACCGTCAGTGAAGACAAACGTAATAGAGTGGACTTCACCGCGTACGCAGGACAGCACCCAGTCACCGGTGGCCGTACCGGACACAATCGCACCTTCAACGTCCGGCAGCTCGATACCGTTGGCGGTCAGGTTCTCTTTACCGATAAGAACCTTGAAGGGATAGGGGTCGGTCACTTTGCCATCAATCGGCACGCGCCCCAGCAGGGCGGTCATCGCCTGGCTCCCGACCAGCGTGGAGTTCTCCGGCAAGGTGTAAACAGGTAGATCGGTTTCCTCAATGGCTTGCTGGTTTTTCGCGACACGATCAAGCTCAGCTTTCTGACGGGTGATCTCATTGTCATTCAGCCCACCAAACGCTGTCGGAAACTGGAATGTGCCGGTGCCATTGGTCGCAGCTGCTGCACCGGTCACCGGCTTACCGTTGCGATCCAGTTGCACACCATCCTGCGGTTCTATCCAGACAGTGCCTTGCGCCACCGTTTCGGCTTGCCCTGCATCTTCCAGCCCCAGCCCGACAGGTAAATCACTACCTGCGGGAGTATTGCTACCCGCTCCCGGGCCGGGAACCGTATTTTTTAATGATTCCAGCAGGCCAGCCAGCCGCTGCTGTTCAGCCTGAAGTTTTTGCTGTGCCTGGGTACTTTCCTGTTTAACGGCATTAACCGCGTCATTGATGCGCCCGTCCACATTACTGCCTTTATTTTGCAAGCGGGCGTTTTCCTCGGCCAGCGCAGCATTCTGTTTCTCCAGATTCTCCTGACTGCTCTGGATCGTTTTAATTCGTCCAACCAGCGTACGCAACGTATCCTGCGGTGTATCGCCCTCGATGCCGAGAATGCGTAGTTCTTCTTGGGTCAGGTCAGCCACCGTAGCGTTATCCGCCGAGTCCTGCGTCTGTTTCGAACCGCCACAGGATTTCACGCCGATCACCACCGCCGACAGCAACACCACCGGCACAATGACCTTCAGCAGGGTATTCGATTTAATCTGCATCGCCCTTCCCTCCTTTGCCTGTTTTCGCCTTCACTGGCTCAGGAAGAAACGCGGCATCAGGACGCCCTCTGGTCACCAGATACACCGTCGTGGTGTCTTCCGGCGTGCCACTCGCGCCCAGCCAGCGATGCTGGAATGTCGCACTGTAAAAATTACCCTGAAGACGACGTGGATCGAGAACCACTTTCTCCGCACGCTGATTACGCAGGGTCAGCGCCACCACGCTGTAACCCTGCAATTCCCATGCGGCCAGCGGTTTAATTTCAACGGATTCTGACGGCAGCAATGAGGTCAGTTTGTCCGGCAGCGCCAGCGAAATAGAATGCACGCCGGGCAACGGCTCAATCGTTCGTGACGGTGCGTACAGACTTTGCGCGGCATAGCGGGTTAAAGCCACCGGCAGCGGCGTGGTGGATTTTTCCTCTTTCGGTTTCGATGTGGACTGTCGTTCGCCAGTTGTTGCGGTTTTATTGTCGGTCACCGCAACATCACCGTTCCCCGTCGAGCTGGAGACCTCCCCCTGATACACCAGGCTTACTGGCTCCAGAACGTTTTTCCCCTCTTCGGCGCTGATATCCAACAGGATCATCTCGCCGTTCTCCACATCCTGAAGGACCAGTCGGGTACGGGCAAACTGCTCCCCGGGTTGCAGGTACACCGCGCCGCCGGTACTTTGTACGCGCAATTTCCCCTTTAGTTCAGGCGGAAATCCCACTCGCACATTGCGGTTCACAAACACAATGCGCTCCTGCCCGACATGCAGGGATACCGGCAGCGGAATACGCTCCCACTTCACCAGCTCAACCGCCTGCGCCGGTAAGGCGGCAAGACAGGCCAGCGACAGTAAAAATCGTCGTAAACTCATCAGTTAAACACTCCCTTTTTCTCTTCCTTAACCACAGGGGCCGCTTCCAGACGCTGCGGCGCTTCCGAGAGACAATCCAGCGCCAGACCAAACGGGTTAGCCTCCGGATTTTTATCCCAGCGCACCACTTTCAGCGGATAGCGCACCAGCGAGCGTTTAACCGGCTCGGAGTTAACATATTCGTCGGTAACCAAATCCAGACGAACCTGCCAGTTATCGCGGTCAATAATGGTGACGCTGTCATCCCGGTAGCCCCGTTCAGGGATTTCCGACACACCGCGCACGCGATCCCGCGATTCGCCCAGGTCCTTACGCTGCTTCGCATCCTTATGCAGCAGTTCCTGACAGGTCGGTGTCAGGTAGGCCGACAACGTCTCAATACGATAGGGATAATCAACGTCACCATCCTTCGGCCAACTGTTCAGTTGCTGGAAGATATAAAAGCTGAAGGCATATACCGTTGAGGGAGGGATCTCCCACCACGGACGGGAGCTGCCGGAGCGAAGATCGGGAGGATTGTGAATGGTCAGATTGCGCGGAGACATCATCCAGCCAAGCATGGACAACACTAACAGCACCAACATAATCCCACATGCAGCGCGGAGCGTCCGGATATGATTGTCACGGGCATTCAGGGCATTTTTAAACTTACTCATGAACGGCCTCCTGACGGCGAACCACAGGACGCAGACGGCGCAATGCCAGTACCCGGCTGTTTTGCACCAACCCTTTTGTTCCCAGACCAAAGTGGCTTAACAGCATATCCAGCCTGCGATAGAGGTAGTTTTCTGGCTTGCCGCGCTTAAAACGCGCCATTAACCTGCCGCCAAAAATAATCGTAACCAGTGGCATTAACAGCGCCACGGTCGGAAAGGCTATCCAGCCGAGAAATGGCAGAACCGGTATGGCGACCACGAGGCCGCCCAGTACGCTGAACAGCGCGGTAAATCCCAGTTCCGGCGTGGTGAATCCACGAAACACCACCGGCTCAGCATTCAGCCTGTCAGGCATAAATTCGATAGTCGCCATACGCTGTCCTCAGAGCAGAACCGTTGCGGCCTTAGACGCCAGCCAGATAACCACGACGATCAGGATCACCCCCACAACGCAAAGCATCCCGAATTTCGCCCAGGTTGATTTTCCGTCACGAACTTCGGCAAAGGTGGCAATAATGGCGTTACCGACGGCCAGCATGGCAACTGCCGCAAGAATTAACCCACCCAGCACGATACCGTCATTGAGGTATCCGGAGATCTGACCGTAGAAAGAGCTGTCGGTGCTGCTTTTCGGACCTTCAACAGTGGGTAACCCCGCGTGGGCAGAAGAAATTCCGGTCAGAGCAACGGTCAGAACCCGCGCCCACCAGAGACGAAAAGAAAAACGCAGAGAAGATAATGCAGAGCAAAACATGGTTATTTCCTTATAAGAGAAGCCAGGCTTAGCTGGCAAAGAGATAGATAGCGATGATGATGAGAAGGACTGAGCGGATGGCAAAACGCACCAGTGCCTGCTCTTTGATATGACCTGTCGCGTACCCCCGATAAACATGCAGAAAACCCCATCCCACCCACAAAATCAGCAGGGCAATCAGCGCACCAATAAACACTTTGCTCAGCAGTGCGGGATCGGCGTTGCCACTTGCCGCCTTAAATGCGTTGGTCTGGGCATCATTCACGGGCGACGCTCCATCCGGTACTGACCGGTGAGAGAGGCCGAAGGCACGGGCTGAGCACGGGAAGGTTCCAGGTAGATACCGATCCCCTGGCGAATCGCCTTGATGTCCTGCGTTGCCCTCAGATAATCGAAATAGAAGCGCCCGTTCTGTCCATCCTGAACGGCGACAACACGGGCGCGTTCTAGCGCGAGCTGCACTTGATCCAACTGATTCATTACCAGCGCCAGCTCGTCAGACTCGGCGGCCTGAACGCCCGAAATCAGCAAAAAACCCAACAGGCACCATGCCCGGGGTTGTGTCATGCGCATATAAACCTCCTTCAATGCGATTGCATGTACGGAGGAAGAGTGGCGAAAAGCGTCCTGGGGGGCAGTAAGAAAACAGAAGTGGAATTTAGAAAATTATGGAAGGGGTAAAGCGTGGCGCATAATGCGCCATCGGGGTTCTTTGCCACCCCGGCGCAAGAAAGCTTGCGCTCCCGGCAAGGCTCCTTCTCGAACCAGAAAGACGCACATGTTTGCTATTCTGGTTCGGGAAGGAGCTGAGAAATAAACAGAATTATTAGTACCTTCTCATTTTTGGTAACAACATTGGGTCTGTGACTCGCCAATTAAAATTCGGATTCTGCTCCATAAACCAAGAGATCGAAGTTTTTGCAAACATTCTAAAAGCTTCATCATTCCATAGTTCAACGATTGCATCTCGACTTAAACGGCCATCTTGAGTTGAACCTTTGTAGATCCAACCGAGATATGCATCGAGCTTTGGTTGTTTTCTTCCTTTGTAATGTCCATGCGGAACTGATGGGAAAAAATCAGCATCAGCTTGATGAAATTCCCAATCTTTGGTCTTAGAATGCCGTGATAGAAAATGATAAAAACCATCGTCATCACGTTGTATTCTTCCTTTAGGGCTTCTTTCTTCAGCAAGAGAGCCGGGTTTATTATTTCTTTCCGGCTCTCCCCAACTTTCACCCTCACCATCATAACCCTCTAATGAAAGCAGCCGATTTGCAGCCTTATAGGTCGGATCTTCTGGTTCGCACATTTGAATTAAGGAAAACATTCTATCTTGAACATGCACCCAGCTTAATACACCAAGGTAATAAGAATGTTTAGTAAGTTTGAAATATAACAATGAAGCTCTCTGCTCTAAGTATTCCATATTTAATCCCATTCATCCCAACCAAAAAAA
>NZ_MVFY01000030.1 GCF_002042885.1 Citrobacter portucalensis | reverse complement strand
TATTTAATCCCATTCATCCCAACCAAAAAAATATTGAATATAATATAATTAAATATTTGCAAAAGTCATCCCACTAATTTTTTACTACAAATACTTCTTAAAGCTCCCCATCGTCACCGAAATTGCCAGCCCCATCAGCAATGCCGCCGGTAACAGCAACAAGTTTGGATATACCGCGAACGGCGCTGATAAATACAGCACGCACGGTATATATGCCGCTGGCTTCACCACACGTTTGGCGTGATGATAAAGAAAACTCGATTCATACGCCGCACCGTAGCGGCGCAGATCGCGTCGCACCATCCCGTCCGCTATCCCCACAATGGCGACCAGCACAAATAACGGCACCGACAGCACCAGAATGGTGACCCGCATCAGAAAGACCAGTGACACATACATTGTCGCCATCAGGTATTCATATGCGACTTGTACCGCCCAGGCACTCCAGGCATTTAGCTCATCCGTCACGCCATTACCGCTTCCGGCAGTCGGCGTCTGAATTGACTGCAACCAGCCCATAAATCCGCTGTTCACAAACAACCACTGATAACCCAGCGCGATCCAGCTCTGTACCGTCACTACCGGCGATGACAGCAGCAAACTTTGCGTAAATCCTTCAGCAAAATAACCGCTTTCCGTCTGCATAACGGCACGACTATGTTCCGCTCCCTGATCCGGCCAGAAGAACGCGATACCGATATATTCCACAATCAGGCTAAACAGCAGCGAGACCAGTAACATCCCGATAATGCGCCACGGCGTATCCCATAGCAGCACGGTAAAAAAACCATGCGGCTTTGGAGGTGTGGTGGATTGTACCGGAGCTGAAGACGTGTTCATCTGCGACATAGCATCCCCTTAATGCACCGCCAGCGACTCCATCTGGCAGTTCAGCAACATCTCTTCCTGACCCACCCAAATCCACAAGGTGGTGATATCAGGGAGCGTATCAGCGGTGGCTTCATATCTCGGGCGATAACCCAGCGAAGTCAGACGCTCAATAATTTCCGGGATCTGAAGTGACGAGCAATCCTGCTCACACAAGACATCCATCACATCACGCGGGACTTCCAGCTTATTTTGCTTTGAAGACGCCATAACCGCTTCAACCCGATAACGTTGTTTCATCATGATTTCCTTTTCAAAAAGTGGCTGCATCGTAATCTCCCGGTAACGCACTGCCCGACCACCAGGCATCGCTGGTCCGGTAATTTCGCTGCATATAGTCTGCGATCTGCCCGATACTGTCCGGCATCAGAGCATCCGCACCGGCTGAAGGTAACGGCATCCGGATCTTCCACAATCGCCCTCCTTCGAGCAAGGCAAATGCCTGTCCTTTCGGCAGATTGATCACGTTTGCGGCAGTGATCAATGGCGTACGTACCGTACTGACCCTGTCCTGCGTGTTCGAAGTAAAATCGCTACCCATTTCCGGATTCGAGATATCGGTGACACCGGAGACCAGTGTTTTGGTATAGACCTCCACTTCCGGTAACTGCTTCGTCATCAGTTCTGCCGTTTCCGTATGCCGTACCCGCAGCATCACCAGGCTGTTAAAGTTACCCACCACCTGCGCCGCTTTCGCGGCATTCCCTAACCGTGCTTCGATATCCGGCAGTGTCTGGGTATAGGCTGTCACCTCGATACCCGCCCCACCGCCTTTGTTGATTAGCGGAATAAATTCATCCCCCATCAGCTCGTTAAACTCGTCACAGTGCAGGCTGATTGGCGTCTTGTTGCCCTCGTCACCAGGCAGGCCATCATTTACGCCAAATTTGTAGATATGCCCCGCCACGGAGACCAAATCGGCAAACATCGAATTGCCCACCGCTGCAGCGACTTCCGGATCGGTCAACGCATCAAGGCCGATATACACCACGCCCTTTTTACGGATCACCTGCTGCCAGTCAAATATAGGACGGGGATCGGACATATCGGTGTAGTTCGGTGAGATCAGTTGCGCCGTCTTACCGGAGGTCAATTTCTCCAGTAACGGCAGAAGCGACGCCACAATTTTGTCGTAATACTTCTGGTCATAACGTACCGATGAACGCAGGCCATCGAGCACCGGATCATAAACTTTCTTCCCTTCATCGCTGTTCAGCACCTGTTCAATCGCCACCACCCGTAGCGAACGGCCTTCCATATGCCGGGGGATATCGCGCTCATCCAGAATTTGCGCCAGATTCTCCACCTGTTGCCACAGTGCCGGAGTGTGCTTCACCATCCAGGTTTCCGCATAGGTCTCAAACAGATCGCCGATATTGTTCACGTAACGCTGGATGAGGCCAAAGTCCGGGCGCTGCCCCAGCGCAACCAGCGCCCGGGCAATAATATTGACGAAGCGCCAGGCGAACTCTTTAAATGCGGCGCTGTTGCCTTCACTACTGAGCTGTCCGGCGACACGCGAAGCCACTTCAGAGATACGACCAAAGCGCCCCACCGCGTTATAACGGGCACTGATATCCGGCCATCCCAGATGGAAAACATGAAATTCACCGGCGCGGCCTGCGCGATGTGATTCGGCATACATGCGCTTCAGCAAATCGGCATCGCCTTTCGGGTCGAAAACTATGGTGACATTGCCGCGACGAATATCCTGAGTGATCAGCAGCTCGGCAAGACGAGTTTTACCGACGCGCGTGGTGCCCAAAACCAGCATATGCCCGACGCGCTCTCCCAGACTCATCGAGACATTGACCTCATCCGGCTCGATGCCGTGAAGTGCAGGATGACCGCCAACTGGCGGCAATGGCCGAACGGGATTCAACGCCGAATCACTGGCCAGCAGCTTGCAGAATGCAGGAAAGCGATGCTCATAGTGCTGCTCAAAACGGCGTGCAGCCTGATATAACGCTGGGGGATTCACATACCCCGCCACTTCCGGGCGCAGGGTATCAAGCAGACGCTGGGTATGCTTTTGCTCCCACATAAACCCCTTCCCTAGAAATAACCGCTGATTGCTCACCGGCACTTCGCTACTTGTCACAACATAACGCGGCAGACATCGGATATTGCGGCGGTAGCGTAATACCTGTAATCCCTGCTGCGTCCGCCGCACAGCCAGCACAGCAAACCCCGCCGCCGTGACATAGCTGACTGAAGGTGCCAGCGCCACTGCCCACGGTGCCGTCACGCAGATATAGCTGGCGCAGGCGGCAACAACGGCGGTGTTCAGCTCAACCGCAGGCCGCAGCATGGCTTCAATAACATAGCGGTCGCTCATTTTTTCCTCCCGTCATGACCAGCAAGAAAAATTAACCAAATCAGTAAATTCACCGCGACCAGACCAATCAAAAGACTGATGTCATCCAGCGGTAATCCTGCCCTCATTGCTCCAGCCCCTTCTCGCTAATCAGTACCGGGTAGTGAGAAATCCCCAGCCGGACGGCCAGATCGCTACCCGAAACCGGAAGCAACTCCAGCCCGTTCGCCTGGTGCTGCAAATCATCCCATGCCGCTTTGCTGGCGACATTCACCACATAGCCCACAGCATTAAGCTGAAAAAGTTGATCGCGCCGCAGAGACAGCCAGCGCCGGGAAAGATCGTCATCACCAATCAGGAAAATCGACCGCATTCCGGGCATAGAGAGAGAACGCGCTTCCAGCGGCCCGGGCGAAAGCTCCGGGGTATGAATGGGTAATACCGATGCTTTGTCAGGTGTTGACAGTGTCAACACTTGCGAGGTGGATGGAGCTTCCTCCTGATTGTTAATACCGGCAAAGTATTCAGCCGTCGACTGTCCGCCCAGATCGGCGACAACAGTCAGCTCTGCCTGACTTATGCCCGGATACAGCAGTGCGAGAACCAGCGGAAAACGCATCATCATTGTGTTCCTCCCTGATTGAATACCAGCGTCTGTACGGACGGCTGCAACGTGCCGAGGTGACGTGACACGATGGCCTTATAGGTTTGTGCAGGTTTGCCGCCTGCCGGATGGTGATAGCACCCCGCAGCCGATATCCAGCTCCCGGGTCTGCGCTCGTAACAGGCTCGCAAAATACGCGCCGCAGCGTGCAGATTGATATAGGGATCAAATGATTCCCAGGTGGATGTGAAATGATGGCCGTTCCAGCCCAGATTGACCTGCGCAATACCGACATCGATACGCTTAAGCGGATAGCGTCGCATAAAACCTAGCAGCGCCTGATATGCCTCGTTCCGGGAGGCGTAGCGATATCCCTTCCCGGCAACATTAATTGTCCACGGCCACGGGCGTACGCCATGCACCAGCTTGCGGGAGGATTCCGTCAGCGCCAGGCTATACAGCGCTTCGGCAGGAACGTTTTCCGCCTGCGCGACCCGGTAATATCCTTCCGGAACAGATTGCGCCGCCAGACACTCCGGCAGTGCGATGAACATTGCCAGCCAAATCAGTTTACGCGCTGCCATCCCTGCGCCCCCTGTTGCAATACAACCGGCATCATCCCGTTGCCATATTTCAGCCACATGCCATTGTCGTGATTCAGCGTTACCTGACGGGATTTCACCTTTTCAGCAGGGATATTGTGTTTCTTCGCCCAGGCTCTGACCGCCTCATCCTTACCGCCGCTACCGACCAGATAGATATCCAGCGGCCGGTTTGACTTCATCATCTGGGCCAGCTTGCGCTCGCAGGCCGAACAGCCATCTTTCACAAACAGCGCCTGACGGGTGTTACTGACTTCACTGCGCAGATCCTGAACGGGCAGAACACCGGGATAGACTCGCATCCACGCACTATTCACTTCCCGCTGAAATGCCAGCTCAGCTTCAACCCGCTGAAACTCCTGCTTCACCGTCAGCTCGGCAAAATGACGGCGCTCTTCATCACTACGCGCCTCGATGCCCAGCATCGTCAGCGGATCTAACCCCGGAGACAGCACGCCGCGCCGTCCTTTTTTCAGCGTTTCATAACGCTGCCACTCTTCCGCTGTCAGCCCCCACCCCTGTGCGCTCCGCGTCATTTGTTGCTGTTCCAGCATCTGTAACGACGTATTCACCGTCAGGCTGTTTTCCTGATTCACTGAAGGTGCAGCGAGTGCGACTGTTGACACTGTCAACACGCCTGACAACAACACAACTTTGAGCTTTTTCATCCAGACCTCCTTATCGCACCGTCAACGTCTGGTTTTTCCCCGCCACGCGAAACTGAGCCTGCTGACCTGTAATCGCCAGCAACATCCAGCCCTGACGGGTTTCCCCTGTTTCCATTAGCGTTATTTCTGTCAGTTGCGTTGCCGATTGTGGCGCTATCGCGGCAAAGGCTATCCCTCCCCGCCGTTCGATACCGGTAAGGACGAAGGGTGCGGTAGCTGGCCGCTGCGTTTTCGGCGTGGGCTTTTTCTTTACCACCACCGCGCCAGACGTTACGGCAGGAACAACGGCAGCGACGCTGACCGGACGCTGATTCAAAGAACGAACCTGCTCCTGAAGAGAAGACAGCCCAGCTTTAAGGGCCGCAACCGAAGCAGCCTGCTCACTCTGTTGCTTATCCAGCACCTCAACCTTCTGCTGTAAAGCCGCAAGCGCCGGTTTGTCAGCCATCCCTCCCAGTTGCATTCGTGACGATTCAAACTGCTGTTGCAGCGTTGTCAGCTGTGCCCGGAGTGGCGAGATATCCGGGCTACCTTGCAATGCAGTTTTAAGCTGGCTGACTTCGGTGGAAAGTACCTGGACGGACTTAAGATTGATAAATGTGGTTCCGCCTAATGCAAACAAAACCAGCCCACCAAATCCGTAACGGACTACCGCCCAGAGTTTGTTGCGTGCTGGTCTGACAGACTCTTTCATTTCAGGTATCTCCATGAAACTCGCAGACTCGTTCATTTCAGCATCCTCTGTGGAGCCGGAGTGGTGATATTGACGGGTTGAGCGGGTAGCGGCACAGAGAGGGAAGTGACCGATGTTTTCACCGCTTCCGGCGGCAAACGATAGCCATCGCGTAATGAATGGCAGACGATCCGTTGCACAGAATCAACCTCAAAATGCCAGGCCGATCCGGCCAGGATTTGTAATGCCTGACTCAGACGCATTGGCCCCAGTTGATAATGCACAGCAGGCAACATCTGGTTGTACAGCACCCGGTTCGCCGGTGTCGTACTGCATAGCGAGTACCCTGACTGGCGCAGGGCATAGCGCATGGCATCCGCCACGGTCGGCGATAATGACGCAGGGATACGGATATCTATGGTTTGCTCCAGCGGAGCACGTTGCGCAGCGCTCGGAGAAGTATCAACCAGCAGATAGCGGTCATAGCGAACAACTTCGGGAGAGGCGGCATAAACATCCAGTCGGGCTGGCTGGACGTTGCCGTTTAGTGCCGTCAGATGAGGTTGCGTATCAGGTTGCTGGAGTTTTTGCGTACAACCGGCCAGGATGCTGGCCGTCAGGCAGACAGCCATTGGAATATGAAGATTCATGCAGGTTCCTTAGTCAGACAAAAGAGGCCCAACTTTGCGAAACCAGCGGTATGTCCTCAATGAACAACTGTTTTTGCCGCGCAAAAAAAACGCCAGAAAAATCTGACGCTAATACAACTAACAAGGAGGGTATGACGTGGAGATTAGATCTCTTTCTATTATCAGTATGATGAGTCGGATGACTCGGGCTTTTCAGCTTTATAAACCATATTTTGCCCCACTTTGATAAAACTGATTTTTATCAGTCTCGCTTTCAGTGACGCTCTTGATTCCCCCGCATGATCGCCTTTGGTTAAAGTAAACACATCGGCAGTCAGATTACTGAGCTTAAAACCGATAAGGACCTTTTTCTCTTCATTCACCGCATTCTGGCAGCGTCTGATTAAAGAACTGGTTTGTTGACCGGATACCGTGACATCAAAACGCGTGTATTCAGGTTTTTCAGTTGAGCCATGTAACGCGTTAATCGTACAGCTCAGGAATGACCCCGTAGCGGTGTTAATTTCGCGAATATTGCTCAGATAACCCAGCCCATCGATATGCAGATTAAAGTAGCTGGATTGTGGTTTCGGTTGTGCCGGAGCTGCTGACGGAACCGGAGTTACTGATTCAGCAGGAACTGGAGCCGGGGCTTGCTTACGGGCGCTATCTTTTTTAGGTTTAGCAGTGGCGGTTTTAGATGCTGTAGACATGGTGTTTCTCCTGGAAAAATTCGATAAACGGAGAAACATCCCAGCCGGGTGTTTTCCCGCTGGGGTGTCAGGCATCAAAGCGATGCTGACGGTCTGTGGTTGAAGTGTACCTTTATCGCCGTTGCGATCCCTGCTTTCAAAGGTTAAGCAGGGTTACCGCCCGAAGGCATCGTCTCTCAGGTCATGACGATTTTGGCTGGCAATCACCCGAAGGCGTCCCTCTCAGATTACCGGGACATTGGCTGTTGTCGGAGACAACGGGGTAAGAGTAGGCATTGTTTTGAATTGGTAGGCAAAACGCAACATGAAAATAGATGACTCTATGAGCTTAGATTTTTCTAACAATGAGATGCAAACTGTGCCTATCCACATGAGATAAAAAGAGGATCTATGAGTAACGATACATATTCTTGCTTCGCCGACTTTAAAAAGGCTGAAGGTGAAAAAAGTTTTCATATTACCTGCGAAATGGAAAACCGTAGCAGAACATATGCAATTATAGCCCCGCATGGCGGCATGATAGAACCAGGAACGGCTGGAATAGCGAAATCCATCGCTGGTGATGACCTCTCATTTTATATTTTCAAAGTAATTTCCAAAAGCAAACCAGATATTGACCCGCATATTACAAGCACTAATTTCGATGAGCCAAAATGTTTAGAATTACTAGAAAATACAAAAACGATTTTGGCAATTCACGGAGCAAAAGACCCAAAAGACACCCCAAAAGAAAGAGTCTGGGTAGGTGGAAACCTTCGTGTAGCATTTGAAACTCATTTGAAGGAGACGTTACAATCTCTCGGGTTTTTAGTTGAAATTAATCCTAAGTTCACAGGCAACTCTCCAAAAAACATTTGCAATAGAGGTACTAGCCGACAAGGGATGCAGCTTGAACTAACAAAGTCACTTCGCGACAAAATAAAAGATGATCCAGACCTTCTGAGCAAATTCACCGATGCTGTTCGTACTGCTATGATACTCACATACCCTGTAAATTAGCAATATTGCTCACTTCTTGGAGAGTTCTCATCTCTATTAGGCAAAAAGGTCAACTGTCAATTGACCTTTTGTCACTTAAAAATTTATTCTCCAGGACCTTTATTCTTATTAATCCTAGCAATTATTTCTGCAATTCTGCCCTGGTCAGAATCATAAATTCTCTTTAATACATCCTCTATTATTTCATAAATATCAATGACATCATCAACACTAAGTTGGGTTCCTCCTTGGTGACTACCTGCATTACCATTCCATTTTATTGCCAGCAATGCGTCCTTAAAAATTTTATAATCAGAAGGGATTTGCTCTATTCTGTTATGCAGTTTAATAAATCCCCCCTGCGCAGTTTTATCAGGCACACCAAGTTCTGTCAGTAATCGCTCAACCGCAATACGAATGTTATTTGCTGCAGAACTTGGGCTTGAGAAAAATAATTTGAATGAGTCATTCAATGATTCGCTTACAGAATCAGGGCAACTTTCCGGTACAGAAATTAACTTTAAAGCTGGCTCAAAATATTTGGGAATAAAGTGGTCATCATAAATAGGGTCTGGATAACCGCCGTCATCATCAGGTTTGTACCCGATAATGCCTATAAATCCAATGCCACTGCTCGCGATAATCTCATTACAACTATGATCACGGCATCGAAACATGCAAGAATATCTGTACATAATCTCTTCTGGTATCCACTGTTCATACCTAGCCAAAATCGCATGAGATTCTTGGGTTATCTCTTTGTACAGAGAGGATTCAATTATCTCCAACGTTCCAGACTTACAGGTTGGGCACAACCAAGGGATGCTTTCAATCAGGGAAAAATAAGATGTTAATTTCTTTCTATCCACTTTATCGCTTCCTCAAACAAAAAAGGCCCGATCCCATCCTGGTATCGAGCCTCTGAACCTGTACCACGGGTTCATCGTCAATGTCACTTCTCCGGGCCAGAGCCTTTTTTGGCCGACGTGTAATTTCACGGAGGGTCACGCCTTACAACCTCATCCAGGTAACAAAATGGGTTGCCATACTGTCCAATCATTCGTCTCCAGGAGCGAAAAATCGGATTACCGCAGTCGCGGGGTACTTCAAAGCCATCAGCAAAATAGCAAATTCACGCCACGCTTCCAACCAAAAACATAAAGCCAGTCAGACACTTTTCTTTGCCGGACTTTTCCGCCGACGAGCGGGTTTCTTCGCCCCGACATTCACAATCCCGTTGCAGTCAGGATAGTTGACGCATCCCCAGAATGTGCCTGATTTGCCCGTGCGCTGCCGCGTTGTCCCACCGCAGATCGGACACGGCGGAGAAGGTGGTAACGTGATCTTAACGGTCTGCTGCTGCCCTTTTGCCACCAGTTGCGTTGTCCAGGCGGACTGTTTCGCCATAAAGTCATCAAGCGACATCCGGCCTTCAGCAATATCATCC
The DNA here is from genome assembly GCF_002042885.1 of Citrobacter portucalensis. Classification (GTDB taxonomy): domain Bacteria; phylum Pseudomonadota; class Gammaproteobacteria; order Enterobacterales; family Enterobacteriaceae; genus Citrobacter; species Citrobacter portucalensis. The sequence continues at coordinate 17,037 of NZ_MVFY01000030.1, read as the reverse complement.
AGCGACTGCTCCCAGAGCGCCGTCATACCCGGATCTTTGAGCTGTGCCGGTAACACAGCCATCAGGTCAGCGGCGATAGGTGTCGCCAGCAGATACTTGCCTTTCTTCACCACAAAACCGCGCTTCAGCAACGTTTCAATCACACCAGCCCGGGTCGCTTCCGTTCCCAGCCCTGCGTTCTCTTTGAGGATCTTTTTAAGGCGCGGATCGGTAACGAACTGCGCCGCATTCTTCATCGCCGCAATCAACGTACCTTCGGTGTAATGCTCCGGTGGTTTTGTCTGTTGCGATTTTGCTTCCGCGCCGGTGATCTGGCACACACTCCCTTTAGCCATTGCCGGTAACCGGGCCTTATCACCAGCAGCTTCTGTATCCTCTTCAGCGTCCTTACCAAACAGGCTCTTCCAGCCAGCAACGACCACAACCTTACCGCTGGCCTTAAATAACTGCCCACCGCAATGCAGCGAAACCCGCGTGGCATCCACTTCATGGTTCGGCAGGAACTGGGCCAGATAATGCAGCCGGATAAGCTGGTAAACGTTGCGCTCCTGCTCACTCATTTTCGCCAAATCACAGGGTTGCTTTGTGGGGATAATGCCATGGTGCGCGGTGATCTTTTTGTCATTCCAGATGCGCGAAACATGCTGCACATCAAGCCGTGGGATGATCGCAGATAAAGCAGGATCGCTTTGCTGTATCGCTGCTATAACCTGCCCAATCTCGGCACGCATTGATGTCGGCAGATAGCCGCAGTCAGTACGAGGGTACGTCGTCGCTTTGTGGGTTTCATATAAAGCCTGAGCAATATCCAGCACCTGCTGAGCGCCATAGCCGAAACAGCGGGAACAGGCTTGTTGTAACGTACCAAGATCAAATGCCAGCGGAACGGCTTCTGTTTCCCTTTTGGTCTCAACCTCCGCCACCGTCGCCTGTCCGGTTCTCTGACAAAGCTGAACCACCTGCTGCGCCGCTGTCGGGTTAATACAGCGTTTTTCCTCATCACAATACGCTGCTGCTGGCACCCACTGCGCCTGAAATGCGATCCCTCCCGCAGTCAGCTGCGCCACGACATTCCAGTAAGGCTTCGGGACAAACTGTGCAATATCACGATCGCGTTCCACGATCAGGTTAAGCGTCGGCGTCTGCACCCGTCCCACGGATAACACGCTACCGTAGCCGTTCTCCCGGGCCTTGACCGAATATAACCGCGTCATATTCATGCCGATCTGCCAGTCAGCCCGGGCGCGGCCAAGACCGGCCAAATAGTAGGGTAAAGTTGCACTCCCCGGCTTTATCGCCGCCAGCGCGGCGCGAACGCTGGCCTCATCCAGCGCCGAGAGCCACAACCGCTCTACCTTTCCCTGATAGTGGCAGTAGTCGAGGATTTCCCGGGCAATCACCTCTCCTTCGCGATCCGCATCGGTGGCAATCACTACCGTATCGGCCTGTTTCAGCAGTTTCTGGATGACGGAAAACTGAGCCGCCGCATCCGGTTTAACCTGCATTTGCCACGTTGTCGGTAATACCGGCAGCACATCAGTACGCCAGGGAACACCGAACTGTTCACCGTAGGCATCCGGGCTGGCCTGCTCCAGCAGGTGACCAAAACCCCAGGTGACGCACACGCCGTTTCCGGTTTGATAACCCGGCATTTTCTTTGTTGCGCCCAGCACGGCGGCAATATCGCGACCCTGACTGGGCTTTTCACAGAGAAAGAGCTTCATCTCATCGTCCCTTCCGCCACGCTCTTCATATTCTCAAACAGCTTGCTGGTATAAGCCGCCGTGGTATGAGAGGCCAGCCCGGAACGAAAGGTGATATACAGACGACTACCGGAACCACTTTTCTCCAGTTCAACCTGAATGCTGTCGTTGGTATTCTCGCTTCCCCAGTCGCGCCCCATTTTGTAGTAGCTACCGGGTTGCCCATCCCATACCCATGCCCCATCGGCTACTGAAGCGGCAGTCCACCCTCCACTTTGCGTACCGTTATTGCGTAGCTGCGCTACTTCTTCAGCCGAGATAAAGCGGTAGTAGCGTTTTACCCGCGCCGCTGCCGTATCAACATCAACGGGAACACGGTATTCCAGCGCGATTTTGTGGCTGGCCTGCGGTACACCTTTCGACAACACCACCGGACCACTGTCTGCCGGAGCGGAATCGACTGAGAAGATCCCTCCGCTAATCTGGTTTATCGCACTGTTGACACTGTCAACACTCGTACAACCACTCAGACAGGAACTCAGGATGAACAATCCAGTAAAAGCAATTTTATTGCTGACCATCCTGCACCTCCTGTTTTGCCGCGTTCTCTTTGCGTGACTGACGTTTGAAGGTGGCTTTCAGCGCCTTAATACTTTCGTCGCTGACTGGCGGAGAAAAACGGGAACGGCGGGTTCCCAGCAGGATCGCTCTGTCCAGTTCTCCAAATTGTTCAATAGCCTGCCGGGCAACATCATTGTTTGAAGCTATATCCTGGCGGGTAACGGGATGAGAACGGTAAAGCAGGGCCATCGAGAAGATACGGCGAATTTGATGGCTACCACGATGTAGCCAAGCTTTGCGCTCTTTCAGCGACATTAGACCATAATGGTGAGCCTGGAAAACACGCAGAATAAGCTGATCAAATCCAACAAGGAGGTAAACGCAGCGGTATCCCAGAGGGGTATGGCTGTGAACGCCAATATTCAGCGGCGCGGTGGAGGTGACCCCAGAAACAGAAGCGTTAGCAGGCAGCATCGCCATCAGGGCATCGATATCGTTCAGCCATTTCTGGAATTGTTGGCTGGCCGTTTCCAGTAACGTTTCAACGTCCACCAGGACCGCATCCGCCCACGGATTATCGGCCAGTGAATCGCGATTAATCCGGGAAATGAGCCTAAAAAATAGCGGCATCCCGATGAGCGAAGGCTTGCCATCTGAGGCTGGCCGCCCGTTCCAGGTGTTAATGGCGTATTGGGTATGTAGCTCGATGCGCAGCTCAGAATGCAGCGCACCGGCTTTCTTTTCTGTCTTGTCTGACATGGGAATCCATCCGTTGAAAGTTAACGTTTAACGTGATGGAAATGGTCATGGATGACTGTCAACGGGGACAATATGAAACTGTTTATTCAGAACCATAAATTTAGCCAAACCCGGATCAACATTTGATTCTCCTTCAAAAAAAAAGCTTACTATTACATAGAGATAAAACAACAATGGAAAAATAAAGTTATGTCCACTATTCCGGCAAAAACAATCGGTGATTCCTTCGAAAAATGGTTATCTGAGCGCCCTAAGTGGCTACAAACAGCAGCAAATCAAATAATTAATAACAAGCGGCGTCTGACTCCCCAAGAACTCGACGTACTAGCTGAGCTTTGTCTAGGCGAAGCTACTTCATCTAAAGATATGGCTTTCGAGCCATACGTGGCTGGCTCACTTACCCAAGCATCACAAAGGCTTCCTTTACGTCTACTAAAACTAACTGATGTCATTGGTGTAAATGCTCTCACTCCGCCTGCTAGTATTGATTTTGGTGATACACAATTAACCGTCATATACGGCCCAAATGGTGCCGGAAAATCCGGCTATTCAAGGCTCCTCAAACAAATTTGTGGTTCACAATATAAAGAAGATATACACGGTAATGTTTTTGATGTTCAGACAAATTCAATTAGTGCTACAGCCCACTATCATGATGGCCAATCTGTTTGCCAGGCCACTTGGAGTCCCCAAAATGGACCAAGCAACGCGTTAAGAAATGTACAAATATTTGATACTCATGCCGCTAGCATTTATATCAAAGACAAAAAACCAGCGACATACGAACCAGGAAGAATTAAGTTTATTAAAGTTCTAATTTCAACATGCGATGAAATTAATACACGACTAAAGGCTAAAAATGCTCAACTAGTAGACCTACGCCCACAATTCCCTACAGAACTCACTGGAAGTCCACTTTTCTCTTGGTATCAAAAATTAAACGTAAAAACCTCAATTAGCGACATTGAAAAAAACTGCAATTACACGAAAGAGATGGATGAAGAAAGGATTCAAGCAGAGTCAACTTTATTGCAAAAAGATATACCCGGTAGATTAAAACAGATTGAGGTTGAGAAAAAAGCCCTTCAACAAATAAAAAAATTCATTACAGAATTAAGTTCCCTTTACAGTAACGAATCAGTTAAAGAATTAATCGACGCTCATAATGATGCTTTATCTAAAAGAAAGAATGCCAACGAAGCAGCTCAGCTAACATTTAAGAATTCACCTCTGGAAGGTATTGGACAATCCACATGGTTAGCAATGTGGGAGCAAGCCAGGAATTTTTCAACCTTACATGCATATCCAGATAATCACTTCCCTCATACAACAGATTCAGCCCGCTGTGTATTATGTCAACAAGAGCTATTGCCTGATGCAAAACAAAGAATGGACACATTCGAAACATTTGTTAAGAATGGTTTAGAAAAAGAGGCAAAGCAGGCGGAGGTCACTTATAAAAGCAAACAAGAAAAATACGGTAAACTCCCAGATCTAGTAGATTGGAACTCTCGATTGAATATTTTAAAAATGGATGAGCAATTATCCAAAAAAATATTAGATGATACATCAAATCGTAAATTATTATTGAATACAGCCACGTCAATAGAACAACTACCTACAATTGACTGGAAACCAATTAATGAGGCGCATGATAATTCATTCAATCAATTAGAAACTGAAGAAAAATTACTTCAAGCACTACAAAAAGATGGCGGAAGACTCGCACTACTCGCAAGACTAACCTTTTTAAAAACAACTCAATGGCTATCTCAAAACAAGCAATCTTTAATTGATGAAGTAAAAAGACTGAATAAAATAGCTGAAATAAATAAGGCACAATCTCTTGCCAAAACAAATCAACTTTCAATCATGAGTAATGACCTTGCAAAAGAACTAATAAGTAATGGTTATCGTGATAGATTTGCCTCCGAGCTAAAAAAATTAGGAAACAGACGTATCAGAGTTAAACCGAAAGACATAAAACAAGGAAAAGGAAACATCTCCTTTGAGTTAGAATTAGATGGCTCAACGCAGAAAGTTTCACCAGCAGTTATTTTAAGTGAGGGTGAAGCAAGAATTGTAGCACTGTCTGCATTTATTGCTGACATGACCGGTGAACAGCAATCAACTCCATTTGTTTTCGATGATCCAATATCATCTCTAGATCAAGACTACGAAGAACGAGTAGTTAGTAGATTAATAGATTTATCTGAAACAAGGCAAGTTATTATTTTCACCCATCGCCTTTCCTTAGTTGCTTTAGTCGAAGCTGAAGCGAAAAACAGAAAATCTGGAAACTTGGGTAAACCAGTATCTTTAGAAGTGATCACTCTCCAAAATTTTGCAGGAAGAGTTGGTCAAACAGTCCCTGGAAACATACGCAATCAGCAACCTAAAAAGGCACTAAACACCTTAAAAAATGGACCTCTTAGTTTACTTAAAAAAGCTTATCAAGATGGGGATCAAGTTGCTTATGATCGTGAAGCTAAAAACCTGTGTAGTAATTTTCGTATTATCGTTGAGCGCTGTGTAGAAACCATTCTTTTAGATGAAGTAGTATTAAGGTTCCGCCGAAGTGTGATGACAGGAAATAAGCTCATGAAGCTAGTCAAAATAACGCCAAATGATTGCCAACTAATTGAAGATTTAATGGGTCGTTATTCTGTCTATGAACATTCCCAACCCAATGAGCTTCCTGACACACTTCCTGAACTCTCGGACATCGAAAATGATTTAGATAGGTTAATCACTTGGATCGACCAATTTTCAACCAGAGCCATTCCTACAAATTGATTATCACGATTTTTTAATATATCAATGTGATGCAGCAGTGTTGACACTGTCAACACTGCTCACTTTATGACCTAAAATAATTCCCTCGGATCTCAGCCATCACACCAGACACAAACTCTCTGCGAGCACGTTTGACCTCTTTTTTCCCGCCAGATGGTGGCGCTGCAACCGATTTTGGCTTTACAGGCGGATGCACCGTCCCCGCGTCACCAGTGTTGAACTGCCCTTCCCTTGCCCGCTTCAGGTTCGCCAGCAGGTAAGCCGTGACATTCCTGACCTCTGCCGTTTTCATGCGACCAGCCAGATCGTCCAGAATTCGCTGCCCGAGTTCGCCAGGCAGCGCGTTAAGTTGCTGCTCCAGCATATCCCTGTCAGAAGTGTTCAACCGCTCGATCACTGCCGTCGGCCATGACAACCGACTTTCGCCCCCTACGTACGTATCTTTTACACTCTGTGTAAAACTACGTACGTAACGGTTCGATTTTCGAACTAAGCCGCTATCCCTTGATTTCCGGCTTAGTTCGGAATCCGAACCCGGTAAAATATCCCCCTTTAGACAGCTAAGTTCGGATTCCGAACGCTGTGATTTTTGACCTGGTTCGGTTTCAGAACTGAGGATTTTCTTCTGCCGTGATAACACCATTTCCTGCGGAGTTTGTGGACCTGATAACCGGGCTTCTATCAGCGCAACGCGTGAGTGCCGGTGGCGCATACGGGTATCGGATTTGATATCCTGCAAAACGGCCAGCGCAGTCAAGCGTATCGTTTTATTAGTGTGTCGGCAGGCGCCAGCAACGGCATCAAGCCAGCCGGGATCGAAGTATTCCGCGTCAAACAGTCCCAGTGGCTCATCGTGCTGGGCATAGATATTGCCGCGAATGCGTCCGGATTTATCCCTGACACGCTTGCAAAGGCTCAGCCACCCGGTGAGGCGCAGCATTAATAGCGCCCGACTGACTGTCTCCCGGGAGGCTTTATCCGAATGAGGTAACGCCAGCTGGCACTGTAATTCGTCGTAGGTAGGAAAAACAGCGCCCTCATTCTGCTGGGCGTACAGTCGGATCATCACCCACGCCATTTTATCCAGCGGCGATAACCGGCTATCCAGAAATAAACGCCGGGGAACGGCGTCATGCACGTTCCCCAGAAAGAGCAATCCGCTCTGCTCATTACTCTGCTCGCCGGACTGCGTTTTTTGCTCAATCCGGTTTTGCATCTTCGCCAGCGTACGCTGAATAACATCATCGACGGGAACAACAGCCATCAGGCGGCACTCCATCCTTTGGTTAACGTCCAGACTGCGGTTAACGAAATATCCTGCTGCTCAGCGATTAGCATCATGGCCTCCAGCGCATCCAGCGATTCCAGGTTGTCAACGTTCGATGCCTTCCACTGCTGCCACACCGCCAGCTCCTGTTCTTCTGTGGGGATCTGGCTGCGCCCCTGCCGGGTTACAACACCGACCAGGCGTCGCCGGGAACTGACTTCCGACGCCGTCAGGCCGAAAAAACACTGCATCAGCTCGATAGAGCCGCCCAGGGTTAGCGCTCTGTCGATACGCTGTATCCGGGTCTGCTCACGACGGGCCTGCGCCAGCATGGTGTTCAGGTTGGTATGGTTGATACGGAAGGTCAGAAGCGATACCTGTGTATTCACCAGATAATGCAGATCCTCAACGGTCAGGCTGTTTAGTTCCTGGATCTCTTCCAGCGTTAATCCCATTGCCTCACAACGGCGGATATTGCCCGATTTCAGCTCCATAACTATCTGCGTTAACAGTGCATTCATCGCGCACTCCCTCCATAAATAATCGCAATATCAACAGCCCATGCCAGAAAACAAAGCAGAATAACGATCCATGATGTGGCTTCAGCTTTCATCGTATCCTCCATATCCAACACGCCGCCGAAACTCAGCAATAGTCTGGCATTCAACGCACAGCCTGACGCCCGGAACCGCTCTGCGACGGGCCTCCGGGATCTCATGTCCGCAGAGTTCGCATTCAGCGAACGATATCGCCGGTGATATCAACGAAGAACGAATACGCTCAACCTGGCTATCGACCATCAGTTGGGTCACCTCCTGTGCCTCATCAACCCAGTCCGCTTTCATGCTGCGCCCTCCCCAAATGCCTGACGTTGCAGCTCGCGTAACCGACGCACTACCCTGATTAAACGCAGAAATTTCACCGCATACACATCATTGAGCAAGGGTTCATCAAAGGGGCTGGACGCACCGAGAAGAAATCCGGTGAACGTCGATAACGGGGTATAAGATCCGCCACCGCACAACGCGGCCAGCAGCTCACCGTTCGCATTTGGCGGGAGAGAATAGCCTGCGCCCAGGAGAGATTTATCTTCCTGAATAATATCTTCAATCCCCAACACCTCCGCCAGCTCGAACGCCAGGCGAAACGCTATATCCTGTAGATGTTCAACATCATCCTGTAACGCCGGGATATGCCAGATGTCAGTTACCGGCTCCAGCCCGTTAGCAGCAAAAGTAATGGGGTTTACTGGCGGCTCCTGACGCTGGCCGCCAGTACAATCACCAGGCTCTTGATCAACGTCCGGAGGAACGTCGGGTAATTCAGATGTCGAATCTCCAGGTATATTCCCATCATAAAGATCCAACTGCTCTTCATCGGGCGGCTGATCAATATGAGCGGAGGAATTACCTCCAGTAGTGGCAGGCTTTTTTCCCGTTGATCTGGAATCGATGGTAACGGAGGGCGGCTCAGCAGCCGGTGGTGGTGAAGGCTCATTATGGGGTTTGTCCGCGTCCAGAACATGCTGGGGAAGCGGCTCCGGCTCGCCAAACAGTTTGCGCCGGTTCTGTTCCTGCGGATCGAGTTCAATCAACCAGCTATCGTAAGTCAGTTGCGGATCGGGCATTGCCTTCAACAGGGCCGCAATCAGCTCATCTTTAAAAACATCGGCTGAATAGTGTTCCGGATCGTCAAAAGCGCGGCAGATACCGCCAAATACATCATTAAATTCCTGTTCCGGAGGTAACTCGACGCTCTGGCTGAAAGTCTGCCAGGCTTTTTCCGCCGCAGTTCGTAGCGCGATAAGCTGGGTTATCTGAGGCCGTCCCATCCCCGAATTAAGCAGGTTGGGCATCCACGGCCAAAGGTGTTCGATTGTCGCCACCATACGACTGATATTCGAATGGTGAACCGGATAACCGGCCTCTTTCAGCAGATCGGCCAGCTCGCGCTGACTCACTTCTCGCCCCAGTTGTTCCTCGTAGATAGCTCGCGCCTTCTCGATGCCAAAAGCTTTCTCAATAAATGACAGCTCACCACGCACATCATTCTCGGCCAGATGGCCGATAACGCACTGCAAACGCCCCGGCCACGGTTTCACAATGCACTGAACGCGGCGAAAACGCTCATCGCCTGTTTCTGCGTACAGTTCCGTTAAAATGGAATAGCGAGTGTTGCCGCCGTCGCTGAAGATATAAACATCTTCGGGGCTTTCCGGATCTCTGGTGACTTTTGGCACCGAATCCAGTCCCCGGGCGCGGATCGACGCTTTGATATCTTCATACTTTGGATTGCGGGAGGTACGGGGGTTATCCGGATTGGGGCGTAGCTGCTCCAGCGTCAGAACCATCGGCATTTCATTCACCGGCAGCACTACGGCGGTGCTTTCAATGTTTGGGGTACGACCACGCTGGAGCAGCTTTTCGCCCAGTTGGCTGGGTTTCTTAGAAGTCATAGCGACCTCCGGTGAAATCCTCGAAACGGGTGATCTCTGCCTGATACTGCACTTTTACGGTGCCAATCGGGCCGTTACGCTGCTTGCCGAGAATAATTTCGGCCACACCGGGTTCATGCGTATTGGCGTCATATACTTCATCCCGGTAAACGAACATAATCAGATCGGCATCCTGCTCCAGCGCCCCGGAATCACGCAGATCACCATTGTTCGGGCGTTTATCTGCCCGACTTTCCAGCGATCGGTTAAGCTGTGACAACGCCACCACCGGACAGCCAATTTCTTTCGCCAGCGCCTTGAGCGAGCGGGATATTTCCGCGATCTCCTGCGTCCGATTCTCCTGCCCCGGGCAGCGCATCAGTTGCAGATAGTCCAGCAGGATCAGGGAGGGATAGCCGTATTTACGGATATTTTTTCTCACCCGGGAACGCATGAGCGCCGGTGTCATATAGCTGGAATCATCAATCACCAGCCTGCCTTTCCAGTCCTCAAGCAGGACTTTCATCGCGGCTCCTGTTCGCGCCCAGTCCTCATCCTGCATATCGCCGTTGCGCAAGTGCTGCAAAGGGACGCGCCCCAACATGGCGGTAAAGCGCATCAACAGTTGCTCAGTTGGCATTTCTAGGCTGTAGACCTGTACCGCCATATCCGGGCGCTCGTTCAATGCACCTTCGCAGAACGCCAGCCCCAGCGCCGTTTTCCCCATCGACGGACGACCAGCCAGCAAAATCAAATCACTGGACTGAAATCCACTGGTCATATCATTCAGTTGAGCAAAACCGGTAGGCGTGCCGGTGATCAGATCTTCACTACCACAGCGTTGCTCCAGTCTTTCCAGAAAAGTTTCTAATGATGCCGGTAAATCAACATCACCATCCGGAGATTGCTGTTCGGCAATAGCAAAGATGCGACGCTCAGCTTCATCCACTAATACCATCAGGTCACTTCTGGCATCACTGGCCTGCCCGACAAGATCGTACCCCAGCGCCAGTAACTGACGTTTCTGGCCGTAGCTGGCAACATACTCCGCATAAGCCACAATATTCGCTGCACTGGGCGTATTTTTGGAAAGTTCGGCGAGATAGGCAAAACCGCCGCACTGTTCTAATGTGCCCTGCTGCTCCATTGATTCCGCAAGCGTGATCAGATCTATAGGCTTGTTCTGAAGTAACAACGTCTGCATCGCAGAAAAAATCATGCCATGCGGTCGTGAATAAAAACGGTCAGCAGAGACAATCGTCGCAATATCATCCCAGCGATCGTTATCAAGCATCAAACCGCCAAGTACGGCCTGCTCGGCGCTGATTGAATGCGGCGGCAATATCTGTTCGGTGTTATTCATGCTGGCCTCCGGCGCTACGACATTCAACCAGAGCTTTGTTCAAACGGGCCAGCCAGGACGGGGAGACAAGAAACAGCGGCCAGCCATCACGTTCAACATTAAGATAAACGGCAGAACCAGCGGAATAACCGACCTCAAAGAAACGCCAATCGCGAAGTGAATCAATGTCCATATCAATACTGAGTATCACCAGATCGCTTTCATCATAGAGATTCCAAACTTCAAGCTGAGACCCACTACATTCCCACATAGCCTTCAGCAGGTCTGGGATTTTTTCCAAAGCGTCAGAACGATCTTCCGCCTCAAAAAAGACCCATTGCTCATCAACTTTTACATGCCCATCCAGCTCCTGAAGGCTGTACGTTGCGCGATAGAGTTTCATTATTTATCCCCCTTCGGCTGGTTTTGCAGTACCGCATCAAAACGGTCGCGCCATTCAGGGAACAATTCACAGGCCAGATCGTGCATGGTTTGCGCAGCTGGCAGGCTCTTACGGTCGGTATGGTATTCAAGGCGGTGAGCGGGTTGTCCCCGCGTATGACCCAGTTTGTAGACTTCAAGGTCGTAGATTTGGGTTTCGAGCAGAGTGACAGGAGGAATATCCGCTTTGCTATACGTTCCGTCAGCAATAATCGTGGTTAACGCACTCAGCGCTTCTTCAGCCAGCAGAGTGTAATCCATGCAGTTTACCAGGACTCTCATTGGCGGCAGCGTGAGGCCAAACCCACGATAGGGAAGAAGTTCCTCCATCAGGGTTACCGTTCCCCGCAGGAACTCTCGAACATCCGGCACGACGGGCTTCACCATCGCTACTGCCGTATGCGATGTTGCCAGCAGCACCAGTTCCAGCATGATGGAACGTGCGCCCTGTGAATCGATGATAATCACATCGTAAGCAGCAAACAGTGGATGCTGGAGTAAATTACGCAGACGAATACGTCCATCCGGCGCGTGCATCATGGCCGTCTTGAGCTGTTCATGGGGATCGTTCGAGATAATCAGATCAAGGTTATCGATACAGGTCCTGGAAATCAGTTGTCCGGGATGGTTAAGACCTACGGTCTGCATCAGCATCTCGTAAAGACCGCATGGCGCTTCATAGCGTAAGGAGTAGTAACTGGAGGCTGTCGGTTGGGCGTAGTCGCCGTCAATCAGGAGGGTTTTCAGACCAGCATCGGCACAGAAGCCAGCCAGGTTGGCAGAGTGAGTGGATTTACCTTCACCGCCTTTGGTAGAAATTACTGAAATTACATGCATATAAGTCACCTGTGTACGATTTACAGGTAACAAACGTTCTATGCGTGTTTAAATCAGGGATTGAAAATCCCCGTGTCCTTGGTTCGATTCCGAGTCCGGGCACCACTATTTAGAAGAACCCGCCTATGGCGGGTTTTTTGCTTTCTGGGCTCCGCGAGATTTCTTATCGTTCTGCCAACAGCGACTCCTACCCCACCTCATCACGACACTTAAACCTTTCACTGGAACCACGATGGTACTGCAAAAAATATAGCGGTATCAGGCACACCTCTTTGTCTGGCGTGCTTATCCATAGGCCAGATTTGAGTAATTTATCTGAACAACCTTGGGCACAATACTGTTGCGGGAGCGCCAGGTCGCGCCGCACTTCATTGATAAGCTCGCTGAAGGTCACCCCCCTCTTCCAGATGGCGTTGTAGGGTACGCACATTCATCCCCAGGGGCTGGAGTTGGTGCGCCGCCTCGACATCTGAAGCAAACGCCAGGGAGTAAATACCAACCTTCATCTACAATTGCCATCATACCGAGCAAATAATGAGTCAACGAGGAACCTGGATGGTGAAAACAAGAGTCATACAGTCAGCGCAGGGAGCCCATGCCTATCCGCTGCTGATCAAGAGCTTGCTGCTGTCGGGTGGGCGTTCTCATCCCGAGCGAGAAATCGTCTACGCCGACAAGCTGCGTTACGACTATCGCACCCTCAAACAGCGCATCCATCGCCTGGCAAACATGCTGACAGCGGCCGGTGTCATGCCTGGAGACACCGTCGCCCTGCTAGATTGGGACAGCCATCGCGCCCTCGAGTGCTTCTTCGCGGTGCCTATGATTGGTGCCGTGCTACACACGGTGAACGTCCGCTTCTCGGCGGACCAAATCGCTTACACCATGAATCATGCCGAGGACAACCTGGTACTGGTGCACGACGACTTCTTGCCGGTTGTCGAGTCACTGGCAGAGACACTGACCACTGTCCGGGGATACATCCAGCTTAGCGACGAAGAATCGAAGGCAACCAGCCTGCCGGTGCTGGGGGAATATGAGACCCTTCTGGCCGCCGCGGGAAATCGCTTTGACTTCCCCGACTTCGATGAAAACTCGGTAGCGACCTTGTTCTACACCACTGGAACCACGGGCAATCCCAAGGGGGTCTACTTCAGCCATCGTCAGCTGGTCCTGCACACGCTCAATGAGCTGGGCCTCCTGGCAGCCCACGAGGGACAGTCGCTGCTACGATCGAACGATGTCTATATGCCGATCACTCCTATGTTTCACGTGCACGCCTGGGGCGCTCCCTATGTCGCAACAATGCTGGGTGTGAAGCAGGTCTACCCCGGTCGTTACGAACCCAACAAGCTGGTGCGGTTCTATCACGATGAGGGTGTAACCTTCTCGCACTGTGTGCCAACCATCTTGCAAATGATCCTCGAGTGCGACGAAGCCACACGGACCGATCTGTCAGGATGGAAGATGTTGCTGGGTGGCAGTTCACTGTCCCTTGGACTGGCGACACAGGCCCATCATAAGGGCATACGCATTCACGCTGGCTATGGTATGTCTGAAACCTGTCCCCTGCTCTGTATGACCCACTTAAGCGATGCCGAGCTGGCCCTTCCCATGGATGAGCAGCTACCCCTGCGGATTCGGACCGGCCTGCCTGTTCCGTTGGTGGATCTGCGTATCGTCGATGGCGAAGGTCGGGAGGTAGTGCACGACGGCGAAGCCCTGGGTGAAATAGTGGTGCGAGCCCCTTGGCTGACTCAGGGCTACCTGAAGGAACCCGAGAAAGGAGCTGAGCTATGGAATGGCAGTTGGCTGCATACCGGCGACATTGCCTCTATCGATCCCCATGGGATAGTGGAAATAAAGGATCGCATCAAAGACGTAATCAAGACGGGCGGTGAGTGGATAAGCACGCTGGAGCTGGAGAGCCTCATCAGCTCACACGCGGCGGTCAGGTCGGTAGCCGTCGTCGGGATACCTGATGAACAGTGGGGCGAACGCCCCCTGGCTCTGGTGGTTTGCAAGGAAGGAGAAGACCTGGAGCCGCAGGCCATAGCGGCACATCTACAAGGATTCGTCGACCGCGGCCACATCACTAAATGGGCGATCCCGCGACAGATAAGGATAGTCCCAGAAATTCCCAAAACCAGCGTCGGTAAGATCAACAAGCGCCTGATTCGGGAGCTCGAAGCCAGCAATGGGAAGGAAAGCATTTAAGCGATTTGTCGCATTCATAGCGTAAGGTTAACAACAGTCACACTGCTTATATTTCAGGTAGCATGTCGGTATCAATACTCTGCCGGGGATCTCACCGTCCCCGCGCGGATGCTGATCGCCCTTTAGCAAAATGGGTGCCAGGGCATGTTCATCGCCACAGGCACCTCGGGCCCGGCGTTATGTTGATTCGGCAAAATCAGTTTACGGGCTGATTTCCTTGCTTTGTGGATTCCGGTCAATGTCAGGTCCTGCTGGACGAAAAATCCGCCCCCAGACCTTCCATCCAGCCTGATCACTTACCTAAATCTGCATTATTCAACAACGCCAGATTCACCCTCACTCATGCTTTCTTTGCTTTGAATGAACCGGAGCGCCAAATAAAGGTCTGGTGCCAGAATCATGTCGTCATCTTTCATTGTCGGTCGACTCTCCTTAAACCAGCGTGTTAACTCCGTTTTTCGGCCCGCAAGAATTAACTTAATCTGCCGCCCCTTCAGGTCCCGTTTTAACTCATTAATGGTTGCCAGAACGCTGATATCTGAATAGGTAAAGCAAGAAACGGCGTCAATGACCACCCATTTAGGTTGTAGTACTGCACCATCGACTAAATTCAAAACACGGCGCTTAAAATAGGCCACATTAAAATAGGTCAGCGGTGAGTTAAACCGGTACATCAACACACCAGGGATCATTTTCACATCGGTTGTATTACCTAATGAGTGAATCATCCCATTTTCGTCAATTCCCAATAAGTGTTCAGTAGGACGGAAAACTGTGCGCAGGAACTGCAACAGACCCAACAATACCGCAAGGCCAATCCCCTGAATAACACCAATAATCAGAACACAGCCAAAGGTGAAGAACGCCAGGCGAAATGCGGGTTTATTTCTTCGCCTCAGGTTCCAGAGTCCGCGTAAATCAATTAATGACCACGATGCATAAATTAGAACAATGCCTAATGCAGATACCGGAATAAATTGTAATGGCTGCGTGAAAAATACCACGACGATTCCGATGATTAAGGCAGCAACAACGGAAACAAGCTGGCTTTTCCCTCCAGAGGAATCATTTACCGCAGTCCGGGAATCGGCTCCGCTAATCGCAAACCCCTGAGATAAGCCAGACATTAGATTCGCGACACCCAAAGCCCTGAACTCAGCATCAGCATTTATTTCGTATCCGTTTTTTGCGGCAAAACTGCGAGCGGTTAGCATCAGGCTAACAAAACTGACTAACGCCAGGTTCAGCGCAGGGATCAATAAATCACGCGCCAGACCAGGCTGAAACGAGCCCCAGTGAACGACGGGCAAACCAGACTGAAAGCCCGATCCCCCAATAGTGGCAATCCCATACTGCTGCGCAGATGTGATCCATACCAGTGCCGTTGTTATCACAATAGCAATCAACGGTGCTGGCCATTGGCTACGAAACGTTTTGATAGCTATTAAAATCGCTAACGTTAGGATGGAGATACCTAAAGTTAATAAATGAATTTCTGAGAGTCGGCCAGGCAGGGCAATGATCTTCTCAATCACTTGCTCTTCATCAAGCGTAATCCCCAATACCTTACCGAGTTGCCCGACAATAATCGTCACGGCAACCCCGTTAAGCAGACCCGTTAGAATGGGATGCGAAAGCAAGTCAGCAAGCGCGCCCAGGCGAAATTTACTGGCAAGCAGGCACCATCCCCCCATCATCACAGTCATGACAATTGTCAACTGCCAGTGAAGTTCTGGGTTTCCGGCAGAAAGAGGAACTACAACGGCTGCAATTACCGCGCAGGTCGTGGCATCAGGGCCAACAATCAATTGGCGGGAAGAACCAAACAGCGCATAAGCTAGCATTGGCAAAACGCAGGAATATAACCCGACGATAGCCCCGACTCCCGCCAACTCAGCGTAAGCAATCGCAACCGGTAGTGCTACGGCAGCAACGGATAACCCGGCTTTAACATCATGTTTTAGCCAGCTTTTATCGTACGCTAATAAATTTTTTAGCCCCGGCATGTAGTTTAATACCATTTTTCCGAACACTTTATTCTCCGGATAGACCCTTACTTATAGATAAAGGTACACGTAACTATCGCAGGCGATCCTGATATTTTCGGGAGGTAATACAGAAAATTCAGATTGGGGGTTTACCGCATATACCGCAGGAAGGCTTGTGTTATGGAGGTTTTGGATATTGCTTTGCACCCGATGGTACTGCGATGTGCCTGATGCGCTGCGCTTATCAGGCCTACAAAATACGTTCAGCCCGGCCTCTGTAGGCCGGATAAGGCGGCACGCCGCATCCGGCGGTTTTCATTCCGCACAGACGCAAAAAAGCCCATCCGGCAGGATGGGCTTCTTCACTAAATTAATGCCTGGCAGTTCCCTACTCTCGCATGGGGAGACCCCACACTACCATCGGCGCTACGGCGTTTCACTTCTGAGTTCGGCATGGGGTCAGGTGGGACCACCGCGCTACAGCCGCCAGGCAAATTCTGTTTATCAACACACCTCCCGGGCATGTCGATGTAATCTGTAATCAAACTGAATCTTGTGTCTGTCTTTCGCCAAAACATCTTCGGCGTTGTAAGGTTAAGCCTCACGGTTCATTAGTATCGGTTAGCTCAATGTATCGCTACACTTACACACCCGACCTATCAACGTCATCGTCTTTAACGTTCCTTCAGGAC